>NC_011146.1:3223125-3905000 GCF_000020725.1 Citrifermentans bemidjiense Bem
CCTACGGCAAGGCCATCGGGAACAATCGCGCCGGCATCGAGCGGGCGCTTCCCGCCCTGAGGGAGCTGGGCATCGGCGGGACTGCCGTCGGCACGGGGCTCAATGCGGAAGAGGCCTTCATCGACCTGATAGTGCAGGGGCTCGCCCGCGAAACCGGACAGGAAGTCAATCGTGGGGGAAACCTGGTCGAGCGGATGCAGAACATGGATCCCTTCGTGGCGCTCAGTTCCACCCTCAAGGGGACAGCTCTCAACCTGATCCGGATCGCCAACGACTTGAGGCTTCTCTCCTCGGGGCCCAGGACCGGTTTGGGCGAGATCAACCTCCCCGCGATGCAGCCCGGCTCCTCCATCATGCCGGGGAAGGTGAATCCGGTCATGCCGGAGGTGACCACCATGGTCTGCTTCCAGGTGGTCGGCGCGGATCTTACCGTCGCCATGGCGGCGCAGGCCGGGCAGTTGGAGCTGAACGTCATGATGCCGGTCATCGCCTTCAACACGCTCTTCTCCCTGGAGATACTGAAGAACGTGGTGCATCAGTTCACCACCTTGTGCGTCGCCGGCATCAGCGCCAACGAGGAGCACTGCCGCAACTACCTGGACCAGTCGGTCGGGCTTGCCACCGTGCTCGCGCCGAGCATCGGCTACGCCGCGGCGGCAGAGGTCGCCAAGGAGTCGGCCCGGACCGGGAAGAGCATTAGGCAGGTGATACTGGAAAGCGGCATACTGACCGAGGCGGAACTGGACCAGGTGCTGGCCCCCTTCCCGCTCACTACTCCGGGCGTGCATGGCAAGGGTTGACCTTAGTCCCCCCCTCCCTTGACGGGCCTGCGCGCCGGAGCGCTACGGCTCGCGAAGGCGGGAGGGGGTCGGGGGGTGGGTGAAGCTGCCAACGTAGTCGCATATGGCGCCTTCCCCCCCCACCCCAACCCTCCCCCGCAAGGGGGGAGGGGGTTTGATTAAGACGCTCTCCGAAACTTTCACACCATTCTTTGCATTTATCGTAAAAATCTTATAGACTCGTCCCTGTTGCTAACCCAGACCAATTGGAGGAGTAAATGACTGAAGAAGTAAAAGCGATATTGGAACAAATCCGTCCCGCACTGCAGGCAGACGGCGGCGACGTGGAACTTGTTGAAGTAACGGACGACGGCATTGTCAAAGTACGCCTCGTCGGCGCTTGCGGCCACTGCCCCATGTCCACCATGACTCTCAAGATGGGGATCGAAAGAACCATCAAGGAGAAGGTCCCCGGTATCAAGGAAGTCGTCGCGGTATAGCCGACCGACTCCTTCAGTCCGCAGTACCTGAAGCGCGGAAGTAATGCCATGACGTTATTTCCGCGCTTCTTCGCTTAAAGAAAGGCAGGCTCGCTAAAGATGATCAGGATGCGGCGTAAAAGAAAGCAGTTGCTGTTCCAGACCAAGAAGTTCTTCGACTTCTTCAGGAGGAACACGGAGGCTGTTTCCTTTGCGGGCAACCGCGCCACGCTGTTTCGTTACGGCTCCGACTTTTTTCCCGCCCTTTTCGATGCGATCCCAAAAGCCACCACCAGCATCTGCCTTGAGTTCTACACGGTCGCAGACGACGAGACCGGGCGCCTGATGGCGGACGCACTCATGGCCGCTGCCGCCCGCGGGGTCCGGGTTTACCTCCTGTACGACTACATCGGATGTTTCGACACACCCGCCGCCTTCTTCAAGAGGCTCTCCAAAGGGGGGGTGTGCTGCCGTGCCTTCAATCCTCCTCCGTTTCGCAAAGGAATCGCCTGGTTCGACAAGAGGGACCACAGAAAGCTCGCGGTCATGGACGGCTGGCGCGTCTTCACCGGCGGCATGAACATCGCCAACGTCTACTCCGGTCTCGGGAAGAAGCGGACCAAGTGGCGCGACGTCGGCCTCAAGATCGAGGGCGAAGTCGGGCTGGAACTTTTGAGGCTGTTCCAGGAGACCTGGACCGGCGAATGCGGCACTCCCCCCATCGGCTGCGATCCCGGCCCCCCGCCGGATATCGTCGGGGACGCGAACGTCATGGTCATCAACGGCGGCCCCCACCACGAACGGAGCTTCATCAGGAGCGCCTTCCGACTCGCCATAGCCGGCGCCTCGGAGAGCGTCACCATAGCCAGTCCCTACTTCGTCCCCGGCCCCCGTGTGATCCGCTCGCTTTTGCGGGCGGCGGGGCGCGGCGTGAGGGTGCGGCTCCTTTTGCCGCACAAAAGCGACGTCCCCCTGGTGCGCCTGGTCAGCAGAACCTATTACGCGCAACTGTTGCGAAACGGGATCGAGATTTGCGAGATGAACAGCGCGGTCCTGCACGCGAAGGTGCTGCTCATCGACGGCAACTGGACCATGGTCGGCTCCGCCAACATGGACCTCAGGAGTTTCCACCGCAACTACGAGTTGAACGTGGTCGTGGATAGCCAGATCTTCGGCGCGCAGGTGGAGCAGATGCTGGAATTCGACCTGGCTGGCGCCCGCCGCATCGTCCTGCACGAGCACGAGAGGCGGGGATGGTCGATCCGTTTCCTGGAGCGGCTCTTCAGCCCCGTCGCCTGGTTTTTGTAAAACCTTCTACTACCCTCCGGAGTTAATTTAATGATCAGCACCGATACACTCAAGCGGCTGGAGTTCGACAAGATCCTCGACACGGTCGCTTCTTATGCACACTGCGACGCCTCTCACTTTGGGGCGCTGTCCATAACACCCCTTTCGGCACGTGACGAGATCGAACTCCGCCTGGGGCTCGTCGATGAGGTGCGCAAGCTCACCCGGTTCGGCATCAGCCTCAAGCTCTCGGAGTTCGAGGACATCACCCCCCAGGTCAGAGCGGTCCGCCCGACCGGCGCGGTGATCTCGCCGCTTGAGTTGCAGCGCTTCATCCCGACGCTGCGCGTAATGAGCGCCATCTCCGCACAGCTCGGTTTCCGCACCGACGTGCCGCTCCTCACCTCGCAAGCGGGCTCCATCACCGGATTCCCGGACCTCTTGAATCCACTGGAACACACGGTGAACGAGGAAGGTGAGATCCTCGACACCGCTTCCAGGCTCCTGGCCGACATCCGCGGCCGCAAGAAGGGGTTCACCGCCCGCATCAAGAAAAGGCTGGAGGAGATCGTCCGGGAGCGGCATACCGCCATCTTCCTGCAGGACGACTTCATCACCCAGAGGTCCGGGCGCTGGGTCATCCCGGTGCGCATGGACTCGAAGGGGATGGTCCCGGGCGTCGTGCACGACGTCTCCAACTCGGGCGAGACAGCCTTCATGGAGCCCTTGGAGATCATCGGGCTCGCCAACGAGCTGGAGAACCTGGTCGCCGACGAGAGGGCCGAGGAGATCAGGATCGTCAGGCAGATCTGCAACTGGATCAGGGAGGACGCGGAACAGATCCTGGAGCAGTTCGAGGCTCTGGTGCGCCTGGACATCCTCAACTGCATCGCCACCCTGAGCGACAAGCTCAGGAGCGAGACGCCGGTCATCTCGCCTACCCCCGCCATACTGCTCAAGTCGGCACGCCACCCTATCCTCACCCTGATGGGTAAGGAGGTGGTCCCCCTCGACCTGGAGCTCGCCGCCGACAACCGGGTCATGGTGGTCACCGGCCCCAACACCGGCGGCAAGACCATCGCCATCAAGAGCGCGGGTCTCCTCTGCGTCATGGCCCTTTGCGGCATGCCGGTCCCGGCGCTTCCCGGCACTGTGCTCCCCTTGGTGGAAAGCATCCTGGTCGACATCGGGGACGAACAGTCCATAGAGGAAAGCCTCTCCACCTTCTCCGCCCACATCTTCAAGATCTCCAGCATCATCGAGGAGGCAGGACAAGGCGCGCTGGTGCTTCTGGACGAACTGGGGACCGGCACCGAGCCGGGCCAGGGCGCGGCCATCGCCTGCGCGGTCCTCAAGGAGCTGCAGAACAAGGGGGCGCTGGTGGTCGCCACCACGCACCTCACCGAGATCATCGGCTTCGTGCAGCGCGAGGAGGGGATGGTGAACGCCGCCATGGCCTTCGACCGCGATAAGCTGGCGCCGCTCTACCGGCTCGTGGTCGGCGAACCGGGAGAATCGCACGCTCTCGAAATAGCCAGCCGCTACGGCCTGCCCGATCGCGTGGTGCGCTTCGCCCGGGGGATGCTCGGGACCATGGAGGCCGACTTCCATTCCCTTTTGCGCGACCTCAAGGGAAAGCGGGCTCAACTGGAGCGCGCCCTGGCGGATATGGCAGAAAGAGAGGAAAAGGTGGCCTTCGCCGAGCGGAACCTGGTGGACCGCAGGGATGAGGCGGCCCAGTTGGTAAAGGACGCCAAGGAAAAGGGGTTATTGGAAGCGCAGCAGATTATCTGGAAGGCAAAGCGCGAGGTGGCGACCCTTCTGGACGAGGCCAAGCGCGAGAAGACCAAGACGCGGGAGGCGAAGGAAAAGCTCGACCAGGCAGCGAACGAGTTGGAGCAGGCGCTGGAAGAGTTGCACCCCGAGGAGAACGTGGACCCGGAGAAGGTGTCGGTGGGGGACGTACTTTTCGTCAAGCCGCTCAACTGCGACGCCACCATCCTCGCCATCGATACGCGCTCCGGCAAGGCGCGGGTCCGTGCCGGGAGCATGGAAATGGAGGTGCAGGTCAATTCGTTGCTAAAGCCCAAGGGCAAAGAGCCGAAGAAGGTACAGAAGCGGCGCGAAAAGCAGCAGGCCCAAGAGCAGGAGCGCGCCGAGCCGGCCTCCACCATCAACCTTCTCGGGATGCGCGTGGAGGAGGCGGTCGGCGTTTTAGAACCGTTCCTGAACCACGCCGCGCTGGACCGGATCCCGGAAGTGCACATCGTGCACGGCAAGGGAACCGGCGCCCTGATGAAGGGGGTGCGGAGCTACTTGGCCGACCACCCGCTGGTTGCCTCCTTCCGCACCGGCGAGCGCTACGAAGGGGGCGATGGGGTGACGGTGGTGACCCTGCGCTGACGATGGACGGTAAGACCTTTATGCACTAACGACCTCGGAGGTCATGATGATCATCTCCACGATAGCGGCCTTGTCTGACAACAGGGTGATAGGCGCAGACGGAGGGCTCCCTTGGGATATCCCCTCGGACCTCACTCGCTTTCGGTCCATCACCATGGGGCATACCGTCATCATGGGGAGAAAGACCTACGAGTCGATAGGGCATCCGCTTTTGGGGCGCCGCAACATCGTGCTCACCAGGAAGGGGTCGCAGATAGAGGGGTGCGAGATCGCCCGCAACGTCCCGGCTGCAATCGCAGCAGCTGAAGGCGAGGAGGAGGTCTTCATCTGCGGCGGCGGCGAAGTCTTTCAGGAGGCGCTGCCGCTTTGCCAGCGGCTCTATCTCACCGTCGTCCACGGCAACTACCGGGGGGATGCCTTCTTGCCCGAACTTCCCGAGGGGTTCGTGGAGCTGCACCGGGAGGAATTCCCCGACACCACCCCGCCTTCGAGCTTCGTGGTGCTGGAGAAGGTGGAGCGGGTCGAGACGGGGGCGGACGCCGAACAGTTGCGCCGCAAGGGACGGGAGGCGCTGAACCGCCAGCTCTACTTCCTGGCCCGGCGCTGTTTCGAACAGGCGCAGGCACTGGAGGAAAACCCGGAAACCGCGTCAGATCTCGCCTACAGTCTGATCAAAAGCGGCGCTACAGGGCGCCAGGCACGGGACATGGCGGAAAGGGCGCTGCTGCAACAGCCGAAAAATCTCCGCATACTCCTCAATGCAGGGAGGGTACTCATCCTCTCCGGCGAGAAGAGCAAAGGTCTCGACACGCTGCGCAGGGGTGTGCAGGCGGGAGGCGGCCCGGAGTTTGTTGCCGAGCTCGCGCGCTGCGGCACCAGAAAGCTGCAGCCCATCAAAAGCCTGCCGAGGAGCCACCCGCTGAACCGGTACCTGGGCCTATTGCTGCACCGGATGAACCTCAAGTAGGGGCTCTCTCCCCCACCCTCCTCACCGCTTGACTTGATCCGGCGGCCGATGTACCTTCGACCGATGCGAAAAACCGAGGCAGAGGCCATAGTGCTCCGCTTCACCGACTTCGGTGAGGCCGACCGGATCGTCACCTTCTTCACCCTGGAACAGGGGAAGCTGCAAGGGGTGGCGCGCGGGGCCAAGCGCAGCAAGAAGCGCTTCGCCGGAGCCTTGGAGCAGTTCGCGCACCTGAAGCTCCAGCTGCAGCAGGGAAACAGCCTCGCCACCCTCTCCTCAGCCGACATCGTCAGCATCTTCCCCGGAATCCGCGGGGACCTCGTCAAGATCGGATGCGCCGCCTATGCCTGCGAACTGGTGGAGCGGCTCACCCCCGACGAGGAGCCCGCCCCCCGCCTGTTCCGCCTCTTGTACTGCTACCTGGAAAGGCTGAACGAGGCCCCCCCCTCCCCTTCGGACCGCCGCTTCTTCGCCGTCAATCTCCTCAAGATCCTGGGCTACCAGCCCGACCTGCAGGTGAGGGGAATCTCCGAACAGACCGCCCGCCTACTTGCGCTCGCCATGCAGACCGGGCGCTTCGGCGCCATATCCTTCCCCGAGCCGGAGCTTCGGGAAGCGGACCTCCTTTTGAACCCCGCCATCGACCTGCACCTGGACCGGGAACTCAGGTCCCTCGCCTTCCTCAAGGAGGTCGGCGGGTAGCCGAACCCCTCCAAATTTGTTGACCGGCGCGACGGATGAAGGTACTATCCGACGGCTGTACCGTAACTCCCGACTGCCGTCGGGGCTTGCGGTACAGGTTAGGGTTACTGTCACTTAGAGGTCTGCATGAACGCAACGGACATGAGAAAGCTGCCACCGCAGAGCATTGAGGCGGAGATGTCCATCCTGGGCGGGATCCTGGTGGATAACGAGGCGATCAACCGCGTCCTCGAAATCCTGGTGCCGGACGATATGTACCGGGAAAGCCACAGGAAGATCCTGCGCGCCATGATCGATTTGAACGAGCGCGGGGAGCCTTGCGACCTGATCACCATGACCACCATCCTCAAGAAAAAAGGTGAGCTGGAAGAGGTCGGCGGCGGGGCCTACCTGGCGACACTGGTCGACTTCGTCCCCATGGCCGCGAACATCTCCTACTACTGCAAGATCGTGAAGGAGAAGTGGCTCACCAGGAAGCTCATCTCGGCGGCAACCGACATCGTGAGCAAGGGGTTCGAGGACAAGATCGATACCGAGGAACTCCTCGACGCAGCCCAGAAGGTGATCTTCGAGATCTCGGAGAACAAGATCCGCCCCGCCTACTACCAGGTGAGCGACATCCTCAAGGACACCATCAAGAACATCGAGCTCCTCTACGAGAAAAAGGAGCTGGTGACCGGCGTCCCCACGGGCTACACGGACCTGGACAAGCTGACGGCCGGTTTTCACGCCGGCGACCTGGTCATCATCGCTGGACGCCCGGCAATGGGAAAGACCACCTTCGCCCTGAACGTGGCCCAGTACGCGGCCATCGACGCCGACAAAGCCTACCCCGCCGCCGTCTTTTCCCTGGAGATGCCCAAGGAGCAGCTGGTGGAGAGGCTCCTTTGCTCCGTGGCGAAGGTCGACCTGAGCCGACTGCGAAGCGGTCACCTGGTGGAGAACGACTGGCCCAAGCTGATCAAGGCCGGCGGCAAACTGCACGACGCGAAGATCTTCATCGACGACACCCCGTCGATCACCATCATGGAGCTCCGCTCCAAGGCGAGGCGCCTGAAGGCCGAGCACAACATCGGCCTCATCGTCATCGACTACCTGCAGCTCATGCGCGGCGGCGCCAACCCCGAAAGCCGCCAGCAGGAGATCTCGGAAATCTCCCGTTCGCTCAAGGGTCTGGCCAAGGAGTTGAGCATTCCGGTCATCGCCCTGTCGCAGCTCAACCGCGGATTGGAGCAGCGCTCCGACAAGCGCCCGATGATGAGCGACTTGAGGGAATCCGGAGCTATCGAGCAGGACGCCGACATCATCATGTTCGTCTACCGCGAAGAGGTGTACGAGAAGGACAAAGAGGACCTCAAGGGTAAGGCTGAGGTCATCATCGGCAAGCACAGGAGCGGCCCGACCGGAACGGTTCATCTGGCCTTCCGCGGCGAGTTCACCCGCTTCGAAAACCTGAGCGGCCGGGACGATTACTAAGACAACGCAGCCTCCCAAAAGTCCCCCCTCCACCGGCGCGCAGGCGCGTCAAGGGAGGGGGAGAACTGTGAAAGCCTTGATGTGGGCGACGGCAGATCGCGCAATAGTTTCATGGCCGCTCCCCCCGCCTTCCAGTGGAAGTGGGGTGGAAGCGCCATGCAAGTGCGGAGGGCGACTAAGCCTCCCGCGTATTTTCAACCAAGAAAGGAAACTAAATGAGCAGGTACAATGCAATGCGGGAAATTCCCGCTACTGCCGGATTCAAGGAAGGGGACGTATTTTTTCTCTGCGGCGAGCTCTTCGGCCGCGGCTATGCCAACGGCATCGTCGACGAGGCAAGGGCCAAGGGGATGACCATCATCGGGGCCACCGTAGGCCGCCGCGACAACGACGGGACCCTGCGCCCGCTCAACGCCGAGGAACTGGCAGCGGCAGAAGAGAACCTGGGCGGCAAGATCATCAACATCCCGCTGGAAGCCGGCTTCGACATGGAGCCGGGTAGCGACGGAATCGCACCGGTGGACAGGTTCAAAGGCGTTAAACCTGACGAGTGGGCCTCGGTGAAACTGGACCAGGCCGAAGTCGAATTTTCCAAAAAGCGCGGCACCGAGCGTTTCTGCAAGAACCTCGCGGCTGTGGTGGCAGAAGTTGAGAAGATGCTCCCGGCCAAGGGGCGCCTCCTCGTGGTGCACACCATGGCGGGCGGCATCCCCAGGGCGCGCGTCTTCATGCCGATTCTCAACAAGCTCTTCAAGGGGCAGGGAGACCGCTTCCTCTCCTCCGAAGCCTTCTGGAACTCCGACATGGGGCGCCTTTGCGACGCGAGCTTCAACGAAGTGACCGCCGACACCTTCCGCTACCTGATCGACGCCACCGCGGGCCTCAGGGAGAAGCTCGAAGTAACCTACGCGGCCTACGGCTACCACGGCACCGGCGTACTCATCGACGGCGTCGTCACCTGGCAGTCTTACACCCCCTACCTGCAGGGGTGGGCGAAGATCCGCCTGGAAGACATCGCCATCGAGGCATGGGAAAAAGGGATCAAGGCAACCGTCTACAACTGCCCGGAGATCCTCACCAACTCCAGCGCCCTCTTCCTCGGGGTCGAGAATTCCCTCTATCCGCTGATGGACGCGCTCAGGGCCGAAGGGGAGCAGAAGATCGTCAAGGAGTGCGCGGCGCTCTTGAAGGAAGGGGCCACCGTCGACACGCTGCTCGGCATCGCCAACACCTACCTCACCTCGGAACTCGTCACCAGCACCCGGGACTTCGACAGCTGGCCGCAGCACAACAAGCCGCAACAGCAGGAGTACATGCTGAACGTATCGGCGGAGCTGATCAGCCTGAACGCGGACCCCAAGGAGATCGTCTGCGCCGTCCTCTCCAAGGGCGTGTTCCAGGGGGTAGGAAAACTGATGTTCGACAGCTCCTGGGAGCCGAAGGCCCCGGTATTCTGGCTGAACCACGACGTGATCGCCAAGACGCTGGTAAAGATGTAGTGAATTGAGTCCCCCTCCCGTCAAGGGAGGGGGAGAGCTGGCCAAAGGGGAGTTTTGCGGAGGCTCGGCTGAAGATGTCGCAAATGAAGTTATGCAATGAAGTGACAGGGGGAGCGTAAGTGGCAAGCAAGGTTCTGCTCGTTGACGACGTAAGCATGTTTATCGAACTCGAGAGGGACTACCTGCAGCTCTCCGCTGTGACCGTCTTGACCGCGCGCGACGGCGAGGAGGCCTTCAGGATCTGCAGATTGCAGCGGCCGGACCTGGTTTTCATGGACCTGCACATGCCGATCATGAACGGAGCCGACTGCTGCCGAGAGATCAAGCGCGATAACCGGCTGTCGACCGCCGTGATACTGATTACCACCGAAGGGAAAGAGGAGGACCGGCAACTCTGCCTGCAGGCCGGGTGCGACGGCTTCCTCACCAAGCCCCTGGACCGCCACGCGTTTTTAGAGGCGGCCCGCAAGCTACTCCCCGCCATCGACCGGCGCGACCGCAGGGTGAACAGCCGCTTGAACGTAAAGTTCCGAGCCTTCGGCCTCACCCTTTCGGGGTTCGCCTCCAACCTGAGCCAAAACGGCATGTACGTGGCCGCCGACGTGGAGCTGGAGGAAGATGCGACCGTAGAGATCATCTTCGCTCTCCCCGACCCCTTCGGCGCCATCATCCAGACCAGGGCGCGCGTAGCCTGGCTGAACAGCTCCAAGACCAGAAAGAAGCCGGCGCTCCCCCCGGGGTTCGGCATTGAGTTTCTCTCCATCGCCGAAGGGGAAAGGGAGCAGATCGGCCGCTTCGTGGACAGCCTGGAGCAGACTAGCGCACGAGTTTAGAAAGCTTCTTAAACTCTTCGGTGCCGGCCACGCGCAGCAGTTGGAAGAGCACCGACTCGGTCGAGGTCATGACCACCCCTGCCGCCGTCATGGTCTTAATGGCGATCTCCCAGTTCTGCTTGCGACGGCTCATTGCCGCATCGCACACCAGATGCACCACGTAACCGCGAGACAGAAGCTCCAGCGCGGTCTGCAGCACGCAAACGTGGGTCTCCATGCCGACCAGGATCACCTGCCGCCTTCCGTTTTTCTCCAGCGCCTCCATGAAACCCTCGCCTCCGCAGCAACTGAAGGTCATCTTCTCCAGGCTCGCCGCCTGAAGTTTCTCCTTCAGGACTGGTAGCGTCTCGCCGAGCCCCTTCACGTACTGCTCGGTCGCGAGAGCCGGGATGCCGAGCTCCGCCGCCGCATCCAGAAGTATGGAGATGTTACCGGTCAGCTTGGCCAGCACCTTCTCGTCCATCGCCCGGCAAAGCTTCTCCTGCACGTCGACCACCACGAGCTGGGCGTTCTCTCTCTCCAGAAAAAATCTCTCCAACAGGGACATGGGTAACTCCTTTGTCATGGGGTGGGGGTAGCCTATTCCTTGCGCAGCTCGATGCCGAGCTCGGTGATCTTCTTTCTCAGGGTGTTGCGGTTGATGCCGAGGATGTCGGCGGCGCGGACCTGGTTGCCGCGGGTCTTCTCCAGGACGAAGCGGATCAGCGGCCGCTCCACCTGTTCCAGCACCATGGCGTGCACGTCGCCGCTCTCCATCTTCTCCATGTTGCTGAAGCAGCCGCGCAGCTTCAGGTCGACGATCCCCTCCAGGGAAAGCTCCTCCCCTTTGCCCTCGCTCTGGCGGTTGCGCAGCCCCGGGAAATCGGAGGCGACCAGGAGTGGGTCCGGCGAGAGGATGACGCCCCTCTTGATGGTGTTTTCCAGCTCGCGGATGTTGCCGGGCCAGCTGTAGTTGGTCAGGAGCTTGATGGCGTCGGCGGAGCAGCGCTTTTGCGGCACTTCGAGCTCGGCGCAGATCTTGGTGAGGAAGTACTGCACCAGAAGCGGCACGTCCTCCTTCCTGTCCCTGAGCGGCACCAGATGGATCGGTATCACGTTCAACCGGTAGTAGAGGTCCTCGCGGAACTGCTTGTTGTGCACGCTCTCTTCGAGGTCCTGGTTGGTCGCAGCGACCACCCTGACGTCGACCGGGATGCTCTGGTTTCCGCCGGTCCTGGTGATCTCGCGCTCCTGCAGCACCCTCAGGATCTTGGCCTGCAAGTCGAGCGGCATGTCTCCGATCTCGTCCAGGAAGATGGTGCCGCCGTTGGCCTGCTCGAACTTGCCGAGTTTCCTCTCGGTGGCGCCGGTGAAGGCCCCTTTCTCGAAACCGAAGAGCTCGCTCTCCAGAAGCTCCTTGGGGATGGCGGCGCAGTTGAGCGGTATGAAGGGCTTGCCCAGACGCTTTGAGTTGTAGTGGATGGCGCGGGCGATGAGCTCCTTTCCCGTCCCCGATTCGCCCTGCACCAGCACCGTCACGTCGCTGGGAGCCACCTTGCCGATGGTCTTGTAGACCTCCCTCATGGCCGGGGAGTTGCCGATGATGGTCTTCTCCAGCTGGTAGCGGTCCTTGAGCTCTTCCTTGAGGAGCGAGACCTGGCTGGTCATCTCGCGCGCCCGGCTCACCTTCTCGACCACCGCGTCGATCACCCCGAGGTCGAAGGGCTTGGTGAGGTAATCGTAGGCGCCGCGCTTCATCGCCTCGACCGCGTTTTTCATGCTCGCCTCGGCAGTCATGATCACGACGAAGAGGTCGCTGCGCTCCTCCTTCACCCGGTCTAGCAGTTCGAGCCCCGTCATCCCCGGCATCTTGATGTCCAAAAGCGCCAGGTCGTAGACGTTCTCCTTAATCAGCCTGAGAGCCTCGTTGCCGTCGCGGGCGAGCTCCACGTTGAAGCCTTTTTTCCTGAGCGCCTTGGAAAGGACCCAGCGCATGCTCTCTTCGTCGTCGGCAACCAATATGTTGTTGATGGACATAAAATCTCCTAAAAAGCGGTTCAACGTTCAATGTTCAACGTTCGCTACGGGCATCGCCATTGGGCATCTGCATTGTGACTTGACCGTCCGTTTCGCGTCAAAGTGAGCACTGACGACGGCACCAAGTGCTAAGCGAGTCGAACGTTGAACCTGGAACGTTGAACGGTCTTTATCGCTGCAGGTCAAAGTCAGGGTAATTGCGCCGTCAACGGGCAAGGCCACTCGAACGTTGAACCTGGAACGTTGAACGGTTTCTTGTTTATTGCACCAGCGGCAGCATCACGGTGAAGACGGTGCCGCGCTTGGCGTCGGAATCGACCTTGATCATGCCCCGATGCTCTGAGACGATCTTCTGGCAGATGGCCAGGCCCAACCCGGTACCCTGTGACTTGGTGGTGAAAAACGGGGTGAACATGTTCTCCAGCACCTCGGCCTCGATACCCGGGCCGTTGTCGGCGATGTCGATGGCCACCATGCGCGCCCGCCGCTCCCCCTTCTGGGTCATGGCATAGTCCGACAGCACCCGGCTGGTGACCTTTACCACACCGCCGGCCTCCACCGCCTCCAGCGCGTTCTTGATCAGGTTCAGGAAGAGCTGGGTTAAAAGCGCTTCGTCCCCCAGGATGGGAGGGATGCTCGGGTCGAAGTACTGCTGGAGGTAGACCTCTTTCCCTTCGCTAGCGTTTTTCTGCAATAAGACGATATCGGAAAGGACCCGGTGCAGGTTCACCTTGGAGAGCTTCAGGCGCCCAGGCGAAGCGAGCGCCAGGAGTTCCTCCACGATGACGTTGACCCGCTGTACTTCCTTCAGCATCACCCTGATGTACTCGCGCAGGTCCTCGTTGTCGGGAAATTCCAGTTCCAGTAGCTGCGCCGCCCCCTTGATCCCGCCGAGAGGGTTCTTGATCTCGTGCGCGAGCCCCGCTGCTAGCCCCCCCAGGGCCGAAAGGCGGTCCGCCTGGCGCACGGCCGACTCCAACTCGCGAACGTTGGTCAGGTCCCGCAAAAGTAAAATGGTGCCGATGCGCTCCCCGCCTGCGCTCAAAAGCGGCGAAGTGCTGGCGCCGACTGGGATCAGCTTCCCCGCCCGCTTGACCACGATGTTCTCATGGTCGGAGACCGACATCCCGGTCTCCACGGTCTTGGCGACCATCTCGTTCAGAGGACCTTCCCCTTTGAAGATCTCGCTGAAGAGAACGCCCATGGCCTGGCGGCGCGAAACGCCGGCCAGCTCCTCGGCGGCGGGATTGACCAGCGTCACGGCCCCGGCGTTGTCGAGGACGATCACGCCGTCACCCACGCTGTCGATCACGTTGGCGTAGTAACTCTCCAGTTTCTCAGGCATCGAAGAACTCCTCCATCGCCCGGATCAGCTCCGGAGCGCTTTCGATCCGGTTCACCGCCGCGCGAAACTGCGCCGCCCCAGGCAGCCCCTTGGAATACCAGGAGAGGTGCTTGCGCATCTCCATGAGCGCCACCCGCCCCCCCGCGAACTCGGCGAAAAGCTCCAGGTGCCTGCGGGAGACCGCCAGCCGCTCTTGCACCGTCGGGGGAGCCGGCTCCTCACCGGCCAAAAGGGAAAGCGCCTCGCGGAAGATCCAGGGGTTCCCCATGGCGCCGCGGGCAACCATGACGGAGTCGCACCCGGTTTCGGCCAGCATCCCCACCGCGTCGGCCGCGCTGAAGAGATCGCCGCTGCCGATCACCGGGATGCTGAGCGCGCTCTTCAGCTCGCCGATCCGGGACCAGTCGGCCTTCCCCTCGAACATCTGGGCGCGGCTTCTGGGATGCAGCGTTACCGCGTCGCACCCCTCCTCCTGGGCGATTCTCCCCACTTCCAGGAAGGTGTCGTCGCCGCAGACCCAGCCGGTGCGTATCTTGATGGTGAGCGGAAGCTTCGTTGCGGCCCTCACGCTCCTGACGATGCGCCCCACCTTTTGCGGGTCCTTCATCAGCGCGCTCCCGGCGCCGGTTCCCACCACCTTGCGCACCGGACATCCCATGTTGATGTCGATCAGCTCGCCGTACTCTTCCACCAGGCGGGCCGCCTCGGCCAGCATCTCCGGATCGTCGCCGAAAAGCTGCATCCCGATGGGGCGGTCCTCCGGGCTACTCTTTAAAAGATCGAAACTTTTTTGCCCTTCCCGGGTCAGGCCGTTCACGCTTACCATCTCGGTGAAGGCGAACGAGGCCCCTCCCTCGCGGGAGATGATCCGCATCGGCAGATTGGTAATCCCCGCCATCGGGGCCAGAAATAGTTGATTCTTCAACACAAGTGGGCCGAGGGCCACCGTTTTTTGCATAAAGCGATCGTTCCTTATCTGCCTAAAAAATGAGCAATACTAGCAGTAAGGAATTGGTATGGCAAGGTTTTTTTATCGGCGGGGTTCAACGAAGGAAGGGACCCTCATTTCAGGGCCTTGAGCGAAGGCGGAGCATCTCCTCTATTCCGTTAAGCCCCTCCAGGGCTCCGCAGGGAAGGGAGAGGTGAGGTTTGGAAATCTGCGGCTCGCGCGGGTTGATCCTGATGACGCGCCCATGGGCCAGGGCGCCGATCCGCTCGCTGGCGGCGCGCACGGTGGGGATGGCGGTCCCGGCTCCCATCTCGACCACCACGATCCTCCCCGCCCCCTGCCGGGAGAGGAACTGCCGGAAGCGCTCCTGCTGGCGCATGGTGCGGTCGTCGATCCAGCAGTAATCGCCAAACATGAGGATGTTGGGGCGTGCGGATGAACCGCAACGGGGGCAAAGCGGGACATGGTCGGCCCGCATTGTCTCGGTGTCGATCCGGAACTCTTCCCTGTTCTCCCAGATGGCGCTGCTGCAGGGCCTGGTGCACTGGAGGTGATGGATGGAGCCGTGGAATTCCAGCACGGCGTCTGCGGCGAAGCCGGCCTTTTGGAACTGGCCGTCGACGTTGGAGGTGGCGACGAAGCAGTCGAGCCGGCAGCGCTTGGCCCAATCGAGCAGCAGTTGGAAGCCCGGGTGCGGGACAGTTTCCCGGTACAGGTTGGTGCGGTGGCCGTAGAACCCCCAGCCGAAGCGGGGATCGCGCTCGAAATGCTCCGGGTTCGCCGCATCGACGAAGCTGATGCCGAGCCTCTGGTACAAGGGATACGCGGTCCAGAACCCCTGGTCGCCGCGGAAATCCGGCAGCCCCGAATCCACCCCCATGCCAGCTCCGGCGGTCACGACCAGCGCCTTGGCCTGCGCCACCAGTTCCGCCGCCTGTTCGAAACTCCTGGAGAGATCCATCGCTCCTCCTAGATACCGACTTTCACCAGTACCGGCTGCAGCACCCGCACCAGCTCGGAGGGGGGCATGGAAACCAGGAAACCGCGGCTGCCGCCGTTAATGTAGATGAGCGGCAGTTCCAGGATGCTCTCTTCCAGGTAGACCGGCATCTGTTTCCTGGTGCCGAAGGGTGAGGTCCCCCCCACCATGTAGCCGGAGTGGCGGTTTGCCGTATCCGGGGTGCAGGGGGCGACGGACTTGACGCCGATTACGCGCGCCAGTTCCTTGGTGGAGACCTGGAGGTCTCCGTGCATGAGGACCACGAGGGGGCTTTTCGCCTCGTCCTCCATGATCAGGGTCTTGATGACGCAGCTCTCGTCTACGCCGAGCTCCCGCGCCGAGACTGCGGTCCCCCCCTTTTCCTCGTACTGGTAGGGATGTTCGCCGTAGGATACCCCTGCCTGCCGCAGCACGCGTACCGCAGCTGTCACGGGGGACTTAAACTTGGCCATTTCCAGCTCTCCTTAAGATGAATCGAGTCTCACATGAAAAAGTGACTTGCCAGCTGCAAACATACCGGCTATAGATTAATATCACGCCACGCGCAGCTTAACAACCGTGTAACTAGGGAAGCTTCCAATGCAAAACGACAACGATCGGGTAGTTGCGAAGGTACTTGTCATGGACGACGACGAAATGGTCCGTTTCGTCGCGGGCGAGACCTTGAAGAGGTACGGCTTTGAGGTCGAGTTCGCTATTGACGGTTCCGAGGCTGTCGAACTGTACCGGGAGCGGCACCAGGCGGGGCTGACCTTCGCCGCGGTGATACTGGATCTGAACATCCCCGGGGGGATGGGGGGGCAGGAGGCGATGAAGCGCCTGCTGGAAATCGACCCGGGCGCCAAGGGGTACGTCTCTAGCGGCCGCACCGACGATCCGGTCATGGTAAATTTCAAGACCTTCGGCTTTGCCGGCACCATCGAAAAACCCTACTTTTACCTCAACAAGCAGCTGATGGAAGATTTCAGCAAAAGCCTGCGCGAGAACGGTTAGCATGGCGGGACTGGAAAATTATCACGCACTTGTGGAGCGTATCGACGATCTCTGCGCCCGGACCGTAGACCAATTCCCCGAAAATATCGCCTGCCGCGCCGGATGCGACGCCTGCTGCCGGCACCTCTCCATCTTCGCCGTAGAGGCAGCCGCCGTGAGGGAGGCGCTGAAAAGCCGCTCCGCGGACGAAGCCGACCTCATCCGCGGCCTCGCCGCAAGCGCAGAGCCGGTGCGCTGCCCTTTGCTCCACGACGGGCTCTGCCTGCTCTACGAGGCGCGCCCGGTCATCTGCCGCACCCACGGACTGCCGCTGATGCTTGAGTGCGACGGCGAAAAAAGCATCGACTTTTGTCCCGAGAACTTCAAGGGGCTTCCGAGCATCCCCGGCAGCGCCGTCATCGACCTCGAGCGCCTCAACACCATGCTGACCGCCATCAACGCACTCTACCTGCAGGAGTTTCCGGGTCCGGAGCGGCTCACCATGGCCCAGGCACTCGCCCTCGCCGATTGACTTTTTTCCCGCTTCGCGATATACCGCCCACTTCAGCAGCGCCCCCTCACCCCGACCCTCTCCCAAAGGGAGAGGGAGGATGGACGGCTGCCGAAAGAGTCCCCCCTCCACTGGCGGGAGGGGGTTAGGGGGTGGGGGTAGGTGCCACTACCAATACGGCGCGCCAGCGCATTCACAATCAAAAGGAGATCGACCCGCAGATGAAAATCAGCTACAAGACTTCCGGGAGCTGCGCCTCCCGCATCGAGATCGAGATCGACAACGGCCTTATCGTAGACACGACGTTCGTCGACGGCTGCGCCGGCAACACCAAGGCGGTAGCCGCACTGGTGCGCGGCATGGAGGTAAGCGAGGCGGTCAGGAGGCTCAAAGGTATCGCCTGCCAGGGTGACACCTCCTGTCCGGACCAGTTGGCCCAAGCGCTGGAAAAGGCGCAGTCCGACGCCCTCGCATCTTAGAAAGGGGAGTTATGGAAATCTTCGGCGGCTTCATGATGATGATGTCCATTCTGGGATTTTTCCTGGTGGTGATCTGGTTCCTGGTCCCCTTCCTGATCCTCAGCATCAAGGGGAAGGTGGACCGTACCCTGGTCGTTCTGGAGGAGATGGAGAAGAGGATCGCTGTCATCGAGCGCACCCTGGAAATTCCCCGCAGCGCCGCGCCGGCAGACCCGCAAAACCACCCGCAGCAACCAGTCGCCCCCGAAACTTAAGGGGGCGCAATACCCGCCATAGTCCTTGCCAACTCATTTTTTATTCATTATTATGTGCCGCTGTGTGTCGTCTCACCGAGTAACGCATCCTAATGCGACGACACAGGCAGGGAGATAAGACGCATGGGTTTACTTGAAGGTAAAAAGGCACTGATTTTCGGTGTCGCCAACGACAAAAGCATCGCCTGGGCCGTAGCCGAGGCATTCAGGCGCGAGGGGGCCGAGATCGCCCTGGCCTACGCCGGAGAAAGCGTGGCCAAAAGGGTAATCCCCTTGGGCGAGAGCATCGGGGCGAGCATGATCCTTCCCTGCGACGTGAGAAGCGACGAGGACATCGCCCGGCTCTTCTCCGACGTCGCGAAACAGTGGGGTGGGCTGGACCTCCTGGTGCACTCGGTAGCGTTCGCCAACAAGGACGAACTCAAGGGGTCGTTTTTGAACACCACGCGTGAAGGGTTCGCCACAGCACTCGACATCAGCGCCTATTCCCTCATCGCGCTGGCCAAGGAGGCCGCGCCGCTCATGCAGGGGCGCGAGGGAAGCATCATCGCCATGACCTATTACGGCGCGCAGAAGGTTTTCCCCAACTACAACGTGATGGGGGTTGCCAAGGCCGCGCTTGAGGCAAGCGTGCGTTACCTCGCCGAGGCCATGGGCCCCGAAGGGACCCGCGTCAACGCCATCTCCGCAGGCCCCCTGCGCACCCTCGCCTCGGCGGGCATCGGCGGCTTCGGCCAGATTGCAGGCCACGTCGCCGGCAAGGCGCCGCTTAGGCGCAACATCACCCAGGAGGACGTCGCCAACTCGGCGCTCTACCTCGCCAGCCCGCTCGCCGGCGGGGTGAGCGGGGAGATCCACTTCGTCGACAGCGGCTACAACATCATCGGCCTGTAAACGGGAGGCGCGCCATCAAAGGACTGCACGGTAATCTGACAGGGTTGAAGTCGAGCCAGGTAAAGCGGCTCGAAAGGCTGTACCGCCGCCGTGTGAAACCGGGCGAGGTGATCTCGCTGGAACTGGCCCGGGAAATGGCCGACATCTCCCTGGAGATCAGGCGCCAGCTCGGCATCCTGGTAAGCCGCATCGGCGAGATCGCTTACGTGGTCGTAGGCGACGAGCGCGCCCTGATGATCCCGGCCCTGGAGGATTACCCCCTGGGACGCAGGCTTTTGCGCGGCATCCGCCTGGTGCACACCCACCTGAAGGGGGAGCCGCTCTCCGACGACGACTTGACCGACCTCTCGCTTTTGCGCCTCGACATGGTCGCGGCCCTGCAACTCACCCAGAACCCTGACCGCTTCTCGATCCAGACCGCAGAGCTCGTCCCACCGGAGGGGCACAACCTCCCCTACCAGGTGGAGCCCTCCGTCCCCTTCGCCAAGTTCGACCTCGACTTCCGCTCCTTCGTCGAGACCCTGGAGCAGACCCTTGAGCGCGGCCTCAAGGAGGGGACCCTGGTCGCAACCGGCCAGGAGCGCGGCATCCTCATCTCGGTGACCCAGCGCCCGATGGAAGAGGCGGTCGACTCCATGGAAGAACTGAAGGAGCTGGCGAGAACCGCCGGGGTCGGCGTACTGGACACCGTGATCCAGCGCCCGAAGGAGTTCAACCCCCGCTACCTTTTGGGGGAAGGGAAGATCCGCGAGGTGCTCATCAAGGCGCTGCAGTTCGGTGCTACCATGTTGGTTTTCGACCAGGAGCTCTCCCCCGCCCAGGTCCGCTCCATCTCGGAGCTGACCGAACTGAAGGTCATCGACCGCAGCCAGCTGATCCTGGACATCTTCGCCCGGCGCGCCACCTCGCAGGACGGCAAGGTGCAGGTGGAGCTCGCCCAGTTGAAGTACCTCCTCCCCAGGCTGATCGGCCGCGGGGTGCAGATGTCGCGGCTCATGGGGGGGATCGGCGGGCGCGGGCCCGGCGAGACCAAGCTCGAAGTCGACCGCAGGCGCATCAGGGACCGCATCGCCCACCTGGAACGGGAGCTGAAGGAGCTTTCCAACGGCCGCTATCAGCGCCGCCAGAAAAGGGTGAAGGCGGGAATCCCCATCATCTCCATCGTCGGCTACACCAACGCCGGTAAATCGACGCTCTTGAACACACTCACCCGCAGCGAAGTTTTCACCGAGGACCTCCTCTTTGCCACTCTCGACACCTCGTCGCGCCGGCTGCGCTTTCCCATGGACCGAGAGGTGATCATAACCGACACCGTGGGCTTCATCCGCAGCCTCCCCAAGTCGCTTCTGGGTGCGTTCAAGGCGACGCTGGAGGAGCTGAAAGACGCCGATCTCTTGATCCACCTGGTCGACTGCAGCAACCCCCGCTTCGAGGAGCAGATCATCCAGGTGGATGCCATCCTGGGCGAACTGGAGCTCTCGCAAAAACCCAAGCTTCTGGTCTTCAACAAGGCGGACCTCCTTCCCGAACTGAAGAAGGGGGACCCGCTCGCGTTCATGAAAGTACGCCAGCTAACCCGCAGGTACGGGGCCGTCACCATCAGCGCCGCCGACCGCAAAACCCTGGAGCCGCTCCTGAAGGAGCTGCAGCACCGTTTCTGGCACGACGTCGAGGATTACCGCGCGCCCGGACAAAACCACGACGAGTTCGAGGAGTAGCCAGCTTAGAAAAAGGCGCCGCATCCCTTCCTGCTTCCTGGCGCGATCCCCCTGCTCTTGCAGCAGGAGGCCTTCAACGGCATCCCTCCCGAGACCGATCCCCAAGGACAGGAACCTTAACGAAATGAACAACCAAGCCATCATCTACGCGTTCGACCTGCTCGGCACGGTCGCCTTTGCCGCCTCGGGAGCGCTGGCGGGAGTCCGCCGCGGCATGGACCTCCTGGGCGTCATCGTCCTGGGGATCGTGACCGCGACCGGCGGCGGCGTCATGCGCGACGTCCTCCTGAACGACACCCCTCCCTTTTGCTTTAAGAATGAGCTGTACCTCTACCTCGCCGTGGCGGCATCCGTGGTGGTCTTTCTCACCCCCAGGAGCTTCGAGAGGATGAACCGGGCCATGCTGCTCCTGGACGCCTTGGGCCTTGGGACCTTCCTGGTCATCGGCACCTCCAAGGCGCTCCAGTTCAACCTGGGGCTCATGGGGGCGATCATCATGGGGGTGATGACCGCCACCTGCGGCGGATTGGTGCGCGACCTTTTGAGCAACCAGATCCCGCTCATCCTGCAGCGCGAGATCTACGCCTCGGCATGCGTCGTCGGCGGCGCCCTCTTCTACTTCCTCCATTTCACCGAGGTCCCCAACGCGGTGAACCTCACCGTCTCCGCCGCCACCGTGATAGCCATAAGGTGCGCCGCCCTGGTCAAAGGATGGCAGCTGCCGCGCGGCCAGGCCCATTGACATGAAGAAAAGCGCCGGGCTCGTCATGTACCGCTTCAAAGATGAGCAACTGGAACTTTTCCTGGTGCACCCCGGGGGGCCTTTCTGGGCCGGGAAAGACGAGGGAGCCTGGTCCATCCCCAAGGGGGAGTACCTCCCCGGCGAGGACCCTTTCGAAGTGGCCCGGCGCGAGTTTCTGGAGGAGACCGGGCTTGTTGCTGAGGGGGAGTTCCTGGAACTTTCCGAGATCCGGCAGCCCGGCGGCAAAAAAGTGAAGGCCTGGGCCTTTGCCGGGGACTGCGACCCCTCCGCCATCACCAGCAACACCTTCTCCCTGGAATGGCCGCCTCGCTCCGGGCGATTTGCCGAGTTCCCCGAGGTGGACCGGGCAGGCTGGTTCGAGTCCGGGGCCGCCAGGGTGAAGATACTCAAAGGACAGCTGCCGCTAATAGAGGAACTCTGCCTGCTCATCAATTCTTAGGACCAGACCCGCCGCAGCAACCGAAACGACGAAGGCGGCCCCCACACGGGCCGCCTTCTTTACTTCCATCCAGCGCTTCACCTCATGCCTCCCTATCGGGCGCGGTTTCCTGCCGGCACGATCCGCACCTCTCCCGGCGCGCCCTCCGCGCCTCCAAGTTCCGTTTTCAATTCCAGGAAATACCCCGCCACCAGGAGGTTGGTTTCGAGATGCGAGGTGATGCGCGAGGTCGCGAACCGCGACCCCTCCTGCGCCCGGGCAAGGTAGAGCACCAGTTGGTCGGCAAGATGCGGGTCCACCGGCATCCCGGTAGCATGGTGCTCCAGGAGCTCGCGCGCCACCTCCTCCCCCACCAGCTCCGCTGGTTTGCCGCGCGCGCCCAAGGAGGTGAACCCCGCCTCCGCGCGCTCGTAGTGGGCCTTGATGAAGATGAAGGTCCCCTGCCCGTAGACCCGCACCTCCCGCACTTCCAGGTCGATGGGGACCTCCTCTCCCAGTTCTTGCCGCAAAAGGTGGAGCGCCGAGCTGCGCTCCCTTTGCGCTATGGAGAGGGGGAGGTTTCCGACTGCAGAAAAGCCGGTGATCCGCAAAAGGCGCCCGCGCTCGGTGAGGGTGAGGGAGGACGGGGTTCCCTGCGGCTGAAGGCGGCAGCGTATCCTCCCACCCCCCTTCGGGTAGAAGCCGTACGCCTCCAGGTCGAGGTTGCCTCTGACTCCCAGGCGGGAGACGGCAGGCCAGAAGATTTCGGATAGGTAGTTCCAGCAGGGACTGAACGGGACGTGGGTGCCGCCGGTGACGGTGACGCTGCTTTTCCTGTCTGCGGACAAGAGCGCGGGGATGACGGTCTGCAGCACCAGGGAAACAGAGCCCGCGGTGCCGATGTCGAAACTGTAGTCGCCCCCCCGGACTGCCCGGGGGACGAAGCTGATCTCTGCGGAGCCGACCCGGTCTCCGGCCAGCTCCGCGGAAGAGATGCGGGCCGCGGCCTGCACCGCCATCAGGTGCTGGCGCATCAGGCCGGGCTTGGACCTGTTCTTGCGGATGTTGTGGATCCTGAAGCCTTGGCCGGTGAGGCAGGAGAGGCTGAGCGCGCTGCGCAGCACTTGCCCTCCCCCCTCACCGACGCTGCCGTCGATCTCTATCATATGTTTGTCTGGGATTAGTACAGGAACATCGGTTTGCCGAGTACGTGGCGCACCTTGGGGCGGTACTCCGCGAGGTCGTAGAGTTCGGCCACGTCTACCCGCTTCTCGCCTTGCATGATGGTGCTGATCGGGATGTGCCGGTAGGTCCCTCCCTGCAGGGATACCATCCTTCCCGACATCCCCTCGCTGATCAGATCCATGGTCATATTGGCGTAGTTGTAGGCGACCATGAGGTCGAGGGAGTCAGGGGCGCCGCTGCGCATGAGGTAAGAGAGCTGCTGGTAGATGATGTGCGAACCGGTGAGCCCCTTCACCGCCTCGCTCACTACCACGCCGATGCCCCCCAGCTTCTTGTGGCCGTAGGCATCCTCCTGGCCGTACTCGACGGTCTGCCCGCCGATCATCGATGCCCCTTCGGATACGGTCACCATGGCGTAATTGCTGCGATTTGATCTTTTGTCTTCCTGCAAGAGGAGGGCGAGCCTTTCGACATCGAAGGGAACCTCGGAGATGAGGGCGCGATCGACCCCGGCAAGGTACGCGGAGATGAGGGAGGTTTCGCCCGAGTTGCGCCCGAAGAGCTCGACCACCGCAATCCTCTCATGGGAGCCGGCGCTGGTCCTCAGGTTGTGGATGAAGTTGACGCTGCGGGTCACGGCCGTGGAAAAGCCGATGCAGTAGTCGGTGCCGAAAACGTCGTTGTCCATGGTCTTGGGAATGGCGACCACCGGGACCCCCTCGCGGAAGAGGCGTTCGGCGTAGCTTAAGGTATCGTCGCCGCCGATGGCGATCAAGGAGTCGACCCCCAGGTGCTCCAGGTTGGCGAGAACATGTTGGGTGAAATCGTGATGCCCGGGGTTAAGCGGATCGAAGTCTGCGCCGCGCAGGAACTCAGGCACGTCGGCGGTCGCCACTTTGCCCGGGTTGGTGCGGCTTGTGTGCAGGAAGGTGCCGCCGGAGCGGTCTACGGTGCGAACCGAGTGCCGGTCCAAAGGCATCAGGGTGCTCTCGCCGGAGTGCGGGTCGTCGCGGTTGTAGGCTAGGAGTCCGCCCCAGCCGCGCCGGATGCCGAGGACCCGGTAGCCGTTCTCTACGGCGCGGGTCACCAAGGTTTTCAGGGCAGGGTTCAGCCCAGGCACATCGCCCCCGCCAGTCAGCACCCCCACCGTCTTTTGTCTGTCACCCATGAGCAGACTCCTTTCTAGTGATTAATGGAATTAGAGAACGCTCACTATTATATAGGTGGAGATGTGCATTTCAAGCTTTCTTGTCGTCGGCGAGATGCCTGATGAAATCGGCCATTTCAGAGGCGACGAGGGGGCGGGAGAAATAGAAACCCTGCATGTAGCGGCAGTCGATGGAGGAGAGGAATTCCTTTTGCGCCTCGGATTCCACCCCTTCTGCGATGGCCTCCATGTCAAGGCATTTGGACATGAACATGATGGTGGTGGCGATGGCGGCGTCGTCCGAAGAGGTGACGACGTCGCTGACGAAGGACTTGTCTATCTTGAGCGCCTGGAAGTGGTAGTGCTTGAGAGAAGAGAGGGACGAGTAGCCGGTGCCGAAGTCGTCTATCTGGATGTTGGTTCCCATCCGCTGCAGGCGCTCCAGCACCCCGAGCGCCTCCGTCTCGTAGATCATCAGCGACTGCTCCGTGATCTCGAGCGTGAGCCGGTCCGGGGGGAGTTTGCTGTCGTTCAGCGCCTTCTCGATCACCTCTTCCAGGTCCTGATGCGAGAAAACGGAAGGGGAGAGGTTGACGGCGACGTTCAGGTCCAGCCCCTCGTTGCGGTACCAGCGCGCCGCCTGGGAACAGGCATTCTTCAGCACCCACTCGGTCAGCGGCCAGATGAGGCCAGCCTTCTCGGCCACGGGGACGAAGCTCGCCGGCCCGAGCACTCCCAAGTGCGGGTGCTTCCAGCGCACCAGTGCCTCAACTCCGATGACGCGCATGTTGGAGGTATCCAGCTTGGGCTGGTAAACCAGGAACAACTCGTCGTAGTTGATGGCACGCAAGAGCCCCTGTTCCAACTGCAGGGTATGGTCGCGCTCTTCCCGCCATTCGCCGCCATAGAAGCAGAAGGTCGCGCGTCCCTGCTGCTTCGCCTGGTTCAGGGCGAAATCGGCCATCTTGAAGAGCTGCATGGGATCGTCAGCGTCGGAAGGAAACATGGCGATGCCGATGCTGACGCTGGTCTTCAGCGTCTCGCCATCCACCTGCACCGGCGCCGACAACGACTCCAGCACACGCCTGGCGACAACCCCCGGCCCGTCCGGCATATCGGGGTGGCGCAGCAGCATGGCGAACTCGTCCCCCCCCACCCGGGCCACCAGGTCTTCTCCGCGTTTGGCGCAGTCGGTGAGCCGTCGCGCTGTCTCGATTAGGACCGCGTCTCCCACGAAATGCCCACGCCTGTCGTTGACGAATTTGAACCGGTCCAGGTCGAGAAACAACAGGGCGACAGACTCCCTGCGGCGTTTGACGTATTCGATGGACTGCGCCAGGAAATCGTCGAAAGCCTGCCGGTTGTAGAGCCCGGTGAGCCCGTCGCGTATGGCCTGCTCGCGGATGCTCGACTCGATGGCCCGATGCCTTGCTTCGCTCTTGTCGCTGAGCAGATAGACGATGACGGTCATGGTGGCGACCCCGAAAAGCTCGAGGATGCTAAGGGCGAGGTAGGTGAGTTCGCGGTCTACAAATATGCTACGGAAGAGAAGGTGGGCAAGAAGAAGCCAAGAGAGGCTGCTGAAGGCGAAGATGGAGCTGATGGCGGCGGGGGAGAGCCCCCCTATCCAGCTGAAAAGTCTGCGTATTCCGACGCGACCCATAGCTTTCTCCTCGCTCCAGGGGAAAAAAACACCGTCCTAGTATAGCGCAGGGATGGAAAAAGACGTTGCGGCGCAGAAATTGAAACAAAGGAGAGCAGGAACGGCAGGTGAGTCGACGTCCGGTTGGCGAACCAGGCGAGGAGGGATCAGGTGGTGAGGTAATAGGTGATTTCGTTGTGCCCCACCAGGAGATCCAAGCCGATAAGCGCCGGACCCGGGCAGGGAACCGCGCCGATTTCAGCCAGGAAGTCCGATGCGAAGCTGCCGCAATCAGGGGTGAAGAAGAGGTCGGCGCCTCCGTCCTCGTTTCCCTTTTGGAAAAGGGCCATGGCGCGCGGTCCGCCTGCGGCGCGGAATGAGGAGGTGAAGCCGTCCTTTATCGGGGCGATCTTCCCGGCTGCAACTTCCTCCGGGGTCAGGGTCAAACGATGCCAGGTCATATTGTTGCCTCTTCTGAGTCCCCCTTTGCAAAGGTTCGTCCGGCATATTCCGGGGACCGAGATTATGTTTGCCCATGCAGGTTTGTGGCGGCGGTCTCCCCTCGCCCTTTGGGAGAGGGGCGGGGGTGAGGGTGGTGCCCCAGCCAAGGTCTTGCCTTCGTGGCGTCTCCCTCACCCTGTCCCTCCCCCAGAGGGGGAGGGGACCCAAAGTTCCCGGCAATTCTGATGAGCTTTTACAAAGGGAAGCCCCGCTGTCCAAGGCGGGACCGCGATGTCTCGTGCAACGCTTCGTGCGCGACTATGTCCGAGATTGCTCAGCTTTTGTTGCGGGGGGAACGGTAACCGGCGCAGGTGCCGATCAACTTGTCGTGGATGGCGTCCATCATCTCCTGCTCGGTGGCTATTCCCGCAGCGGCGTTCAGGTTGAGGGCAAGCGGGAGCAGTCCGAGCAAGAGGTTGCGCATGTTGCCGCACCCTCCTCCTCCCCCCAGCACCTCGGCGAGCTTGCGCTGCAGCCCCTTGCCGATGGTGAAGCCCACAAGCCCTTGCATGCGGGCCGATACGTTGCCGCAATCGGGGGTGGGGGAGCGGTGGAAATCGGCTTTCGCCGAAACTATCTTCAACGTGGCCACGTCGACAACGACTTCGGCCACAACGTCATGGAACTTGTCCTTCAAAAGCGCCGTCAGCTTCGCGGTGCCGTCATCCTGCTTCAACAGACGATAGGAGATGTCCCTCTGGAAATCCTCCATCGGGTTCAATTCAGCCATTGCTACCCTTTGTGCTTCACCTTGGGAATGAAAATCTGCTCAGGGTCGAGCACACTGTGGATGAAGTGCAGCTCCTCCCTGGTCGGGGGCAGAGTTTCGCCGCTAACCCGCGAGATGTCAAGATCAAATTGACACATCTCGCGGATTTGCTCGGGGGAGTTACCCCGGTGGCAGGTGTCTAGGTAGATGCGCCCGGTCTCGTCGTCGAAGCGGAAGACGCCGGCCGTGCTGATGACGGCGGAGGGGCCTCCGCGGTAGGCGGAGCCGTAGAGTTCCTTGCGGTGGACGAAGCTCCCTTCAGGCCATTTCTTCACCCGCCATCCAGGGCTGGTGATGTAGCTCACCTGTTCGGTGAAGCGGCGCTTCTCGTGCACCATGATAAAGACGGTGCGTCGGGCGAAGGAGTTGATGTCGGGGTTGCCGCCGGAACCGGTGAGGCGGAGTTCGGGGTCGAGGTAGTTCCCGATGCAGGTGGTGTTCACGTTGCCGTACTCATCGACCTCCGCACCGCCGAGGAAACCTAAGTCGACGTACCCTCTTTGGGCCACGCTGAAGGCGTCGTAAAGCCCAGAGGAGCGGGAGGCTCCCATCTCGCAGCGCGCGTCGCCTACCGAGGTCGGAATCTGCGGTGGGCGCCCGTCCAGCGTCCCGGCCTCGAAGATCAACTTCAGGTTGGGGGCGTGGGTTTTCTGGGCCAGCATGATCGCCACCATGGGAAGGCCGGTGCCGGCGAAGACGATTTCGTTGTCCTTTACCTCGCGCGAGGCGGCGCAGCAGAGAAGATCGGGGAGGCCGTATTCTTCGGGAGTTGCGTAATTGCTTTCCATGTCATTGCCCCCTTTTCACGCCGGTGCTGTAGTTGAGCGCGGTATTGGCCTTGAGGTTCAGCATGCGCGGCCAGCCCAGTTTCTCCAGGTAGCTATGGTGGTCCTGACCGTGGATCCACTCCTTGGCAAAGTCGTCGAACCCTTCCTGGGTCCTGGTCCTGCCGTAGAAGTCCTTGAGGAAGGCTCCGTCCACGTCGTAGCGCCCGAACATCCCCGTGGGGTGTGCGCCGAAGGGGCATTCGACGATGTAATCGACCTCGAAGCTCGCTATGGTGTTGCGGTCGCTCTCCCGGCGCAGGTACTCCTCGGGGACAATCTCCTCCGCCATGACAATGGTGATGTCGGCGGCCCGGGCCGCTTCCGGGTCGGAGTAGAACTGGCCGTTCACCCGCACCGTCCCCTCCTCCCCCACCTGTTGCACGCACATGACCGCCACGTCGACCTTCGCCGCGGGGACCAGCACCTGCTCTCCGGCGCCGTAGAAGGGGTCCTCGGTGAAGATGTACTTGTGTTTGGGAATCCTTTTGCCGTCCCTGAGGCCCGCTCGTCCCAGCATGTCGTACTCGGGGTTGTGCAGGTCGGTCCCGAGCGAGGTCTGGGTCGCCGCGTAGGGGGCGCCGGAAGCCGCGGCGGCGAAGCGGAACAACATCTCCGCGTGGCTGTAGTCCTCGACGATGATCTCCTTGTTGCCGACCTTCCTGGAGAGGTTGGCGCCGTACTTGCCGTAAAGCTCATGGCCCACCCAGCACGACTCCCAGATGTCGACGCAGCCGGCACCGACGAGGAACTCGGTCTGCGGGCCGCCGTTGACCTCGATCAGGTGCAGCCCCTTGCGCCCCTGGCGGATCAGTTCGAACACCAGCGCGAAGGGGCGGCGCCAGATGGTGAAGCCGGAAAAGGTGAGGCTGGAGCCGTCCTTGATGATCTCCGCAGCCTGCTGTAAGGTGATGCGCTTGCCAGTCATAGACACCCTCCTGTTTTCTCAATCAGTCGGACCTGTCTGACCTGTCTGACCTGTCGGACGCTTCAATTGAAGTTGCGCAATATCTCCCTGGCTATGATCACCCGCTGAATCTCGTTGGTACCCTCGTAAATAGCGGTGATGCGGGCGTCGCGGGCATAGCGTTCGACGGGGAAGTCGCGGGTGTAGCCGTACCCCCCCAGCATCTGGACCGCGCTGTAGCAGGCCCGGTTCGCCGCCTCGGTGGCGTACATCTTGGCCATGGAGGCTTCCTTGGCAAAGGACTTGCCGGCATCCTTGCGGTAGGCGGCCTGCATCAGCAACAGGCGCGCGGCCTCAAGCTCCGTGTAGGCCTCGGCTACCATCCACTGGATGGCCTGGAAATTGGTGATCTTCTGCCCGAACTGCACCCTCTCGCTGGCGTACCTGGTGGCGAAGTCCATCGCCGCAAGTCCCACTCCCAGCCCAAGGGAACCGATGCCGATCCTCCCGCCGGCCAACTCGCCGACCGCTATGCGGAAACCGTCGTTCAGCTTCCCCATCAGGGCGTCCTTGGGAATCCTGCAGTTGTCAAAGAGCACCTCGCAGGTGGCGGAGGCGTGCTGGCCGGTCTTCTCTTCCTGCTTCCCTATCACCAGCCCGGGCGCGCCCTGCTCCACCAGGAAACAGCTGATTCCTTTCCCTTTGGGAGCGTCCTTATCGGTGACGGCCCAGACCACGAAGACACCGGCGTACGGGGCGCTGGTGATGAAGATCTTGGAGCCGTTCAGCACCCACTGGTCCCCCTCCGCTACCGCGGAGGTAGTCATGCCGGCCGGATCGGAACCAGCACCGGTCTCGGTCAGGGCGAAGGCACCGGCGGCGTACTCTCCCGAACAGATGCGCGGGATGTACTTCTTTTTTTGCTCGGCCGAGCCGATCGCCTGGATCACCTCGCAGACCATGTTGTTGACGGACACGGTGACCGCCGTGGAGGCGCAGGCCCGGGCGATCTCGGTCATGGCGACGCTGAAGGCGACCACTCCCGCTTCCGATCCTCCGTACTCGGCGGAGACGTTCAGCCCCATGAAGCCTAATTCCGCCAGCTTCTTCAAGTTGGCGAGGAAAGCGGGGCGGTCATCCTCCCGGTCAAGCCTCGCCGCCAGCGGCTCCAACTGCGCCTTGGCGAATTCGCGCGCAGTCTCCTGAATCAGCTTCTGCTCTTCGTTTAGTTCCAGAAACATCGATTCCTCCCTTCAGGTGCAACCCCAGGTCATCACGCCAAAGCGACTATCGGCACATCGTTTTCCTGCCCCCACTGTTGCCAATTTGCCGCGCTTTTTTCGGCGAAAGCGGCGCGGTACCCTTCGTCGCCGCCGATTCCAAGCGTCTCCTCGATCCTTTTCTTGAAGTGCGGCTCAAGCGCCGCAACGGCAACCCAGCCGTCGCTCGCTGCGTAGAGGTTGTACTCAGGCAATCCCCCGCCAAGAGTGGCGCCGGGGACGGTGCAGCCGTAGCGAAGCGGCTCGGCCATGGCCTCCGCTGCGGAGGAAAGGGCCACCTCCAGGTACCCGCTCCCCAGCCCGCGCTCGCGTCCCAGCAATAGCGCCAGCGCGCCGCTCAAGGTCTGCTCGGCGCCGGCCATGTCCGCCAAAAGGGTGCGCGGCATGTGGGGCGGGGTCAAAAGGCCCAGGGACGCCTGGTAGGTCAGGTCGTGCCCCGCCTCGTTCTCCCGAGGGGCGGGGTAGCCAACGATGGCCACCTGACAAAGGACGGGGTGCTTCTCGTGCAAGCTCTTCCAGCCAAGCCCCCGCCGCTCCAGGGCTGCCGGACGGGTGGCGGTAATGAGGAGATCCGCCTCGGAGAGAAGAGCGTCAAGGCGTGCCAGGTCCGCGGGCGCCTTCAGGTCGAGCCGCACGACGCTCTGCCCGTCCGCCATGTCCTGGTACCACGCTGCCTGGTAGCTCTGCATCGGGTCGCCAGTTGGGGGCTCGACCTTGGTCACGCTCGCTCCCATCGCCGTGAGCCGCCTAGCCGCCGCCGGCCCCGGCAGGTTCACCGCCAGGTTCACCACCTTTATCCCCGCGAGCATTTTCATCCTTCTCCCCTTTATCACTGGTTCATCGTGAAAATTGCGTGGAAAGCCGCTCTTTGTCCCCCTCCCCGCCCCCCTATCACTTCTCGATCCCGGTCCGGGCCGGCACGCCTGCCTGGTAGTAATGCTTCACCTCGACCATCTCGGTGACCAGGTCAGCTGCCTCGATGACCCGGGGGTCGGCGCTTCTTCCCGTCAGCACCAGCTCCACCTGCTCGGGCCTTAGCTTGATGAGGTCAAGAATGTCCTCGACGGTGATGAGGCCGAACCAGGCCGCACCGTTGATTTCGTCAAGGATGACCAGGTCGTATTCGCCGCCGGTCAGGGTCTCGCGAGCGAGGTTCAGCGTTCCCCGGGCTATGGCTACGTCCTGCGGGTCCAGCCGGTCCTTATAGATCCAGCAGTCCCGCCCGGTCTGATGGATGGTGAGCAGCGGCGCCAGCCGCTCGGCGGCTATATGCTCGCCGTACTCCCCTCCCCCTTTGATGAACTGGACCATGCAGACCTTGAGCCCCCGCCCGACCGCCCGGAGCGCCAGCCCCAAGGCGGCGGTGGTCTTTCCCTTGCCGTTGCCGGTGTAGACCTGTACCTTCCCTTCCGTCAGGCTCATCTGGCGCACCTTGCCGTCATCGCCGGCACGAACTGCAACACGTCTGCCACGATCAGGACGTCGGCTATCTCGCCTATGGGCGCATCCTTGTCCTTGTTGATGGCGACTATGAAGTCCGCCATTTTCATCCCCGCCAGGTGCTGAATCGCGCCGCTGATGCCGCAGGCGACGTAGAGCTTCGGGCTGACGGTCTGGCCGGTGGTCCCGACTTGGTGGCTGTGGGGCGCCCATCCTGCGTCGACGACGGGACGGCTCGCGCCCAGTTCCCCACCGAGCGCCTTGGCAAGCTGCGCGATCACCTGGACGTTCTCTTTCTTCCCCACGCCGCGCCCGGCACTGACGATCACCTCGGCCCTGGTGAGATCGACGTCCTTTTGCTCAGCAGCCTCATACCCTACGAATTCGGTCTTTCCGGCTGGGTCCGCCACGTCAATCCCCTCAACCTGGGGCGCACCCTGCGGCTCACCCTGGGGGGAGAAGGCACCGGCCTGGATGGTGACCACGGTCCGCGCGCTCTTGGGGGCGACGGTCCGGCGCAGCTTGGCGTTGCAGCAGGTCACTTCAAATTTTCCGTCGGGAAGCCCCACCACCTCGGACACCTGGCCGATGCGGAGAGCGGCGGCCACGCGAGGCGCCAGGTCCCAGCCGTAGGACGAGTGCACGAATACGATGTAGTCGGGGTTCTCCTTGGCGACCGCCTCCAGCACCAGCTTCTTGTGCAGGTCGGGGTTGTACTCGCCGTACTTGGCTACGTCAGCCAGGTATAGCTTGCCGGCGAACTTCGGGAGATCGGCTGGGCTTCCCACCAGCACCATGGCGCTCTCGGCGCCTAACAGGCCGGCAAAGGCCTGCAGTTCATAGGTGGTCTCCAGCAGTTTCCCCTGCCTGTATTCCGCGATAAGCAACGCTTTCATAGCTGTTCTCCTTTCAGGCCGCACGCAACACGGTGGTCTTTTCCTTGAGAATCCCCATCAGTTTGTCGAGCTGGTCGTTCACCTCGCCCTCGATGACGATGCCGCCTCCCCTCTTAGCGGGAGGATACATGCCGCCGGTCCCGGTGACCTCGGCTTCCTTCAGGAGCTCCGAGACAGCTTGGACGAGGATTTCCTTTTTCTTCGCCTTCATGATGTTGGGAAGCGTCGGGTACCGGGGGGTGTTGAGCCCCAGCTGGCAGGTGACTACAGCGGGGAGCTTCAGCTTAACAACCCCTTTGCTGCCGCCTTCCAGTTCGCGTTTCGCCGTGATCACACCCGCGTCGAAAGCAAAGCCGACCAGGGTGGTGGCGCAGCCAAAGCCCAGCAACTCGGCGACGGTGACCCCGACCTGCGCGGAGCCGCGGTCCTGGGACTGCATCCCGGTGAAGACCACGTCGTACCCCTGCCCCGCAGCGTGCCCCGCTATGACCGAGGCGACCTGCCAGGGGTCCTTCTGGTAGTACTTGTCATCCTTCACGTGAACCGCCCGGTCGGCCCCCATCGCCAGCGCCTTCTTCAGCGCCTCGACCACGCGGTCCGGCCCCATGGAGAGGACCGTTATCTCAGGCTCGCCCCCCAACTGTTCTTTCAACTGAACGGCCTGCTCCACCGCATATTCGTCGTACTCGTTCATCCGGAAAGCGAGGTCCGCCTCGTCGTACCAGGTACCTTCGCTGTTGAGCTTGAACCGCGATTCCATGTCAGGAACCTGCTTGATGCATACCAGTATCTTCATGGCCTCCTCCTTGTTGACTCTTTTGTAGCTGCGGCTTTGCCGCCGCTTGTCGATGCGGTTCAGGCAGCGTCCTTGCCGTTTACACCCGAAATCTCTGTGGTTTCTCCCGCTTTTTCTGTCTCTGCCGAAACCGGTTCCGCCCCTGCCGCCGAAGCTTCCGTAACCTGCGGAATCCCTGTGGGCAAGAAGGTGTCGAGCACCGCGGAGAGGTCGGCTGCCGGCTGCAGCCTCTCCACGACGATCTCGGCCAGGTCCCGAGCCTTCAGCTTCCCTTCGCACTCGCCGGTCTTGATGCCGTCTTCGAACATGGTGAGGCAGAAGGGGCAGTTGGATACCAGGACGGGTGCCCCGGTCGCTTCCGCCATGTGGACCCTCTTCACGTTGATCCTGTTCCCCAGTTTCTCCTCGGCGAGGATCCTGCCCCCCCCTGCGCCGCAGCAAAAGCTTTCCTTTTCCGATTTCTCCATCTCGTTGATGCGCCCGCCCGCGGCGTGCAGTATGTCGCGCGGCTGCTGGATGATGTCCTGGTAGCGCCCGAGATAGCAGGAATCGTGGTAGGTGTAGTCGAACTGCCGCTCGTCGAGGACAAGGGTCCCCTCCTTGAGCAGGCGGTCGATGAAGACCGTGTAGTGCTCCACCTGCGCATCCAGCCCCAGGTCCCGGTAGTCGCGCCCGAGCGTGTTCATGCAGTGCGGGCAGGTGGTGACGATCCGCTTGATGCCGTACCCGTTGATCAGTTCGATGTTCTCCTGGGCCGCCATCTGGTACAGGTACTCGTTGCCGAGCTTCCTGACCGGCTCCCCGCAGCACTTCTCCTCCTTGCCGAGGATGCCAACCTTGATCCCCGCAGCGTTGCAGATCTTAACGAAGCTTTTGGCGACCTCCTGGTTTCGCTTGTCGAAGGAGGCGTAGCAGCCGACGAAGTACAGCACGTCCACGTCAGCCCCACCCTCCGACAGGATCTGCACATCCAGCCCCTCGGTCCAATCCCCGCGGCCGGCGTAGGCGAGGCCGAAGGGGTTGCCGTTCACCTCGACGTTGTTGACGGCGACCATGACCTCCTCGCCGGGGAACTCCCCCTGCATCAGGACCAGGTTGCGGCGCATCTCGATGATCTTGTTCACATGCTCCACATCCGCCGGGCAGATCTCCTGGCAGGCGCGGCAGGTGGTGCAGGACCAGAGCGCGTCGTTGCCGACCGTCTCGATCAGGCTCTTGTCGGGGTCGCCGAAGGCCAACTCGCCTACCTGCTGCACCACCTTCATCGGGGAGAGCGGCTTCTCGGTGTTGTGGGCCGGGCAGCGGTCCTGGCATCTCTTGCAGGAGGTGCAGGCGTCGGCGTCGAAGATGTCCTTCCAGGAGAATTCCGAAACCTTCTCCACGCCGAACTGCTCCACCCCCTCCTCTTCCAGGTTTATGGTGGCGATGGACCCCTTGGGGCGGAGGTCGGTGAAGAGGTAGTTGGCCGGCGTGGTGATCAAGTGACGGAATTTGCTCCAGGGAATAGAGACGATGAACCCGAGGACCAGCAGGAAATGACCCCACCACCAGAGCGTGTGCAGCTGCCGCAGGGAAACCTCGTCCTGGGCGGAGAACTGGTTGGCCACGAACATCCCGATGGGGGACCAGCGCGCCAGCTCAGGATTCATCCGCAGTTCGGTCGCGGCGATGCGCACACCTTCCGCCAGGAATCCGGTGAAGATGATCGCGGTCAGGAGGCCATGCATCAGGTAATCGTCGCGGGTGATCTTGAGCCCCTCCGGCCGGTAGACAAAGCGGCGCAGCATCAGGCCCAAAAGCATGAGGAAGGCGGCAGCGCCTGCCAGGTCGAGCGCCAGGGAATAGAACTTATAGAAGGAGCCCTTGAGGATCACCACATTGAAGAGCGGCTGGGTCAGGTCGGCCTGGAGCATCACCAGCAGCGTCCCGATGAAGAGGGTGACAAAGCCCCAGAAGAAGAGGCCGTGGGGAAAGCCGGGACCGCTGACGCGCAGCACCTTCGCCTGGCCGAACAGGTTCTTGAGCAGGAAGGGGATACGTTCCCCCAGGGCGTCGAGCCGGTTCAGTTCCTTCCCCTGGCGGTACACCTCGACCCGCTGGTAGATGCCGTAACAGCAGGCGGCGACGGCGACCAGCGTCAGCAGGTACATGGGGAGCACGACCCCGTGTCCGACGTTCCAATAGATTTCCCTGGTAGCTTCCATGGTCGACTCCTGCGCGTTTATTGATCTCTCCTGAGGGAGCCGCCTTCCCGGGCAGCAACCCGACGACGCCCAGCGTTGTCCCAAAGTCCCCCCTCCCCTAGCGGGAGGGGGTTAGGGGGTGGGGGGTAGGTGCCATCATTTCTGAATTAAGACAAGAGCAGCTTCGAGACCACAACGCGCTGAACCTCGTTGGTCCCCTCGTAGATCTCGGTGATCTTCGCGTCGCGGTACATCCGCTCCACCTCGTAGTCGACGATGAAGCCGTACCCGCCGTGGATCTGGATCGCCTCCTTGGTGACGAAGGTTGCCGCCTCCGAGGCGAGCATCTTACACATGGCGGACTCCATGGTGTAGTTCTTCTTGCTGTCCTTCAGGCAGGCAGCCTTGTAGGTCATGAGCTTGCTGGTCTCGATCTTCGCGTACATGTCGGCCAGCTTGAACTGGATCGCCTGCAGCTCGCAGATGGGATGGCCGAACTGCTTTCTCTCCTTGGAGTAGGCAAGCGCCAGGTCGAAGGCGCCTTCGGCGATGCCGAGAGCCTGGGAGGCGATGCCGATGCGGCCGCCGTTCAGGGTGTCCATGGCGATCTTGAACCCCTGCCCTTCCTGCCCTAGGAGGTTCTCCACCGGAATGCGGACGCTGTCGAGGGCGAAGGCGGTGGTGTAGCTGCCGCGGATGCCGAGCTTCTTCTCGTTCTTGAGGATCTCGACCCCCGGGGACTGCAGGTCGATGATGAAGGCGGAGACCCCTTTGTGCTTGAGGTTTTTGTCGGAGGTGGCGAAGAGCACGCCGGTTCCCTTGTAGCCGCCGTTGGTGATGAAGATCTTCGAACCGTTGATCACGAAATGATCGCCGTCGCGCTTGTAGGTGGTGGCGATGGCCCCGGCGTCGCTGCCGGCGTCCGGTTCGGTCAGGAGGAAGCAGCCGATCACCTTGCCGGTGTTCAGGTCCGGGAGCCATTTTTTCTTCTGCTCCTCGGTGCCGAAGGTGTAGATCGGGCCGCAGGCAAGGGAGGTGTGGGCCGAGATGAGGACGCCGCTGGAACCGCAGGCCTTGGAGACCTCCTCGACCACGATGGCGTAGGAGAGCATGTCGAGCCCCGCGCCGCCGTACTCTTCCGGCAGGTAGGAGCCGAGGAAACCCATCTCCCCCATCTTGCGCACCAGGTCGTCGGGGATCATATGCTCCTCGTCGATCTGCATGGCGAGCGGCTTGATCTCGTTCACCACGAAATCCCGAACGCTATCCTTCAACACCTTGTGGTCCTGGCTCAGTTCAAAGTTCATATCATCCCCCCTTGGTAAGAAAATCGTTGTCGGTTCCCGGCGCCGCTCCGGTTATTTCCCCTGGAACTTCGCCTTTCGCTTCTCCACGAACGCCCCCATTCCTTCCTTCTGGTCCTCGGTGGCGAAGAGGACGCCGAAGAGGGAGCTTTCGTAGCGGAAGCCGTCCTCCTTGGTCATGTTGAGCCCGTTGACGATGGCGTTCTTGGCGTAGCCGACGGCAACGGAGCCGTTTTTCGCCATCTCCCGGGCCAGGCCGAGGGCCTTCTCCTTCAGCTCGGGAAGCGGCGTAAGTTCGTTCACGATGCCCCACTCAAGCCCTTTGGCTGCCGTAATGATCCTGCCGCTGAATACCAGCTCCTTGGCCCGGTTCGGGCCGATGAGCCGGGCCAGGTTCTGCGTCCCGCCGAAGCCCGGGATGATCCCCAGAGTCACCTCGGGAAAACCGAACTTGGCGTTTTCGGAGGCGTAGATGACGTCGCAGGCCAGCGCCAGCTCCAGTCCTCCCCCTAAGGCATAGCCGTTCACCGCGGCGATGACCGGCTTAGTCATCTTCTCGATGAAGAGGACCAGCCGCTGCCCCTGCTGGGCGAACCGGTGTCCCTCGAAGGAGGTCATGGGGGCCATCTCCTTGATGTCGGCGCCGGCCACGAACGCCTTCTCGCCGGCGCCGGTGAGGATCACCGCCTTGACCGTTTGGTCCTGCTCGATCCCGTACAGGACGCATTCCAGTTCCGCCAGTACCGCGCTGTTCAGGGCGTTGAGGCTTTCCGGCCGGTTCACCGTCACCACTGCCACCCCTTCATTTATTTCACACAGGATATTCTTCGCGTCCATGAGATCTCCCCCAAAGAGATGCTAGTAGTTGTAAAAGCCCTTCCCGGATTTCTTGCCGAGGTAGCCTGCGTCCACCATCTTCACCAGGAGCGGGCAGGGGCGGTACTTCGGGTCCTTGAAGCCGTCGTGCAGCACGTTGCAGATGGCGAGCACCGTGTCGAGCCCGATGAAATCGGCCAACTGCAGGGGGCCCATCGGCTGGTTGGTGCCGAGCTTCATCCCCTTGTCGATGTCCTCGGCGGTAGCTATCCCTTCGTAGAGGGCGAAGACCGCCTCGTTGATCATCGGGATCAGCACCCGGTTCACGATGAAGCCGGGGTAGTCCTGGGAGACGGCCATCTGCTTGTTCAGGAGGCCTACCAGGTGCCCTATGGCCTCGAAGGTTTCGTCGCTGGTGGCGATGCCGCGGATTACCTCGACCAGCTGCATCACCGGCACCGGGTTCATGAAGTGCATCCCGATCACCTGATCCGGCCTTTTGGTCACTGCCGCGATGCGGGTAATGGAGATGGAGGAGGTATTGGAGGCGAGGATCGCTTCCTTTTTCACCACCTCGTCAAGCTTTCTGAAGAGATCGAACTTGAGCGCCTCGTTTTCGGTGGCGGCCTCGATGACGAGGTCGCAGCCGGCGAAGTCCTTGAGCTCCTTGGTGGCCGTGATGCGGGCCATGATCCCCTGGATGCTGGTGTCGAAGATGACCCCCTTCTTAGCCTGCCGCTCCAGGTTCTGCTCGATCGATTTGAGCGCTTTCGAAAGCTGTGCCTCGGAGATATCGAAGACCAGGACCTGGTAAGCGTGCTGCGCGAAAACGTGGGCGATCCCGCTTCCCATCTGCCCCGCCCCTAAAACACCGACTGTCTTGAACATGTAAGCCTCCCCCCTGCGAGAAAAGTGTCTAGACCCTTTCGAAAATGACCGCGACCGCCTCGCCGCCCCCGATGCAGAGCGTGGCGAGCCCATAGCGCGCCTGCCGCTTGTGCAGCTCCCGGATCAGCGTCCCGGCAAGCCGTGCGCCGCTCGCGCCGATGGGGTGCCCCAGGGCGCAGGCTCCGCCGTTGACGTTGACTTTGGCGGGGTTCAAATCAAGTTCTTTCATGGCAATCATGGTCACCGCGGCGAAAGCTTCGTTGATCTCGAAGAGGTCGATGTCCCCCACTTTCAGTCCGGCCCTGGCGCAGGCCGCCTGGATCGCCGTCACGGGGGCTTCGGTGTAGAGCTCCGGGTGCAGGCTACCGGTGGCGTAGGCAACCACGCGCGCCTTCGGGGTAAGGTTGCAGCGCTTCAGCGCCGACTCCCCAGCCAGGAGCGTGAAGGCTGCGCCGTCGTTGATGCTGGAGGCGTTGGCGGCGGTGATGGTCCCGTCCTTGCTGAACACCGGCCTCAACTGCGTCAGCTTGTCGAAGTCCACCTTGAACGGCTCCTCGTCGTCCGAGATCACCTCGTCCCCCTTGCGCCCTTTTTTCACCACCGGCGCGATCTCGTCCTTGAAGACCCCGCCGCGCACCGCGTCCTGGGCCAGCTTGTAGGAGCGCAGCGTGAATTCGTCCTGCGCCTCGCGGGTGAGCCCATGCTTTTTCACCGAAGCCTCGGCGATCTCTCCCATGTGCCGCCCGGAGTATGGGTCCTGCAGGCCGTCGTAAATCATCAGGTCGATGAGCGAGCCGTGCCCCATGCGGTAGCCGTAGCGCGCCTTCTTGAGCAGAAAGGGCGCGAGGGACATGTTTTCCATGCCGCCGGCCACAACGATTTCGGAATCTTCCAGCTGGATGGAGCCTGCCCCCAGCATGATCGCTTTTAAGCCGCTGCCGCAGACCTTGTTGATGGTCATGGCATGGGCGCTGTCCGGGATCCCGGCGCCGCGCATCGCCTGGCGCGCAGGAGCCTGCCCGCAGCCGCCGGAAAGAACCTGCCCGGCGATGACCTCGTCGACCTCGGCCGGGTCCAGGCCGGTCCGCTCCAGGAGAGCCTTGATGGCGCCCCCCCCAAGGACCGTAGCCTCAACATCCGAGAGAACGCCGCCGAAAGATCCGAACGGGGTTCTCTGCGACTCAACGACAAAGATGTCTTTCATGTCACCTCCAACAGCAGTTATTTGTGATGCGAATATATATGTCGTTTACGTGCATGTCAAGCATTTCTAGAACAGGTTTTTAGGAATTTAGCACGAGTTGGCAAAGGTGCAAGCTAAAGTACCCGTAAAGGTTGCATAAAACCGTTTGTCGAACAAGGGGATGGGGAAATTTTTTGCGGAAAAGGAGGGTTAGGGAGGGGGGGAAGGGGACTGGCTCCGCCAGGTGCCTGTCCCCTTTGAGCTACCCCCCTCCCTGACCCTCCCCCTCCGGGGGCGGGGACTCTAAAGGCAATACTCAAAAGGGGGGAAGCTCCGCTGAGCCTCCCCCCACTTTAACTGCAACTGCTGATTCTCTGTGATGGACACAGTGCGAAGGGATCCTGCTACAGGTACACGACCTCGTCCGGCATGTCGGTCAGCTTCACGCCGCCGTTTTTGCCGACCGCAAAGGTGTTCTCTATTCCGGCCACACCCTGACCCGGGAAGACGAACTTCGGTTCGATGGCAATGGTCTGCCCATCCCGCAGCGGCACCTTGAACCCTTGCGCCAGCACCGGGAACTCGTCCAGTTCGAGACCGACGCCGTGACCAACGAACTTGGCGTTCTCCCCGGGGGCCCCCATGAAGTTCCGGCCGAGGCCAGCTTCCTCCGCCATTTCGGCCGCCTTCAGGAACAGCTCCTCGCAGATCACCCCCGGCTTCAGATTGTCGACCAGGTATTTCTGGATGGCGAGCGCCGTGGCGAAGCCGTGCTCCAACTCGGGCGCCAGCTTGCCGATGACGAAAAAGCGCGTTATGTCCACGATGTAACCGTTGAAGATGCCGGTATAGTCGACGAGGATCGGGGTATTGGCTTTGATTACTGCGGCGGAAGCACCATGCGGGGAGGCGCTGGACATCCCCTGCCCGGTCACTGCGCCGTCGAAGAAGCCGGGGTCGCAGGCCGCGGATGAAACGGCAAGCCCCTGGAACAGTTCCTGATTGAAGGCGCGCATGCGCACGTAACCTTCGCTCCCCGCCTTTCTGAGCCGGCATTCGAACTCCGCCGCCAGGTCAACTTCGCGCATCCCCTCCTTCAGGAATCCCGGCACCTCCCTGAAGACCTGGCAGATCATGTCGCCGCTTTTCCGCATCTGCCCCAGTTCCCACTCAGACTTCACCGAGCGGATCTCGCGGTTGATGGCAGAGACGTCGACGAACTCGCGCCCCGGCAAAAGCTTCGCGTAGTAGTTGTACTGCTGCACCGGCGCCACGTCGAAGGTGAAGCCGATCTTCTGCAGTTCGGGCGGAAACAGCGCCGGAAACTCCTTACTGGACGGAAAGGGGACAGTCTCCTCGATGCAGCTTTCCTTGATCGCCCTGGAGACGCTTTTCCGCACCATCAGCCGCGGTTTCCCCTCGGCCGGGACCCAGAGCGTCGAATTCTGGCGGGTGCCGGTGAAATAGTAGACGTCGATGGGGTAGATGAAGAGCGCTCCGTCGATACCCTTTGCCTTAAGTTCCTGTTGCAGCCTGGTGATTCTCTGTTGCGATTCCTGCTTGTTCAGCATCCGTCACCCCCCAATCGTTGTAGTAGGCAATTTCATTCAAATCCTTGCGCGGGCGCTGTTTGGGATCCTGGTCGGGATACCCGAGCGGGGTCACGCCGATGACCCTGATACCGGCCGGAATGGCCAGCCCCGCCTTGATGGCGGGCTCATCATACCATCCCATCCAGCAGGTGCCAAGACCTAGGCCGTGCGCCGCGAGACAGATATGTTCGAAGGCGATGGCTGCGTCGGCTACGTAGTACTCGATGCCGTTCTCTAAGCCCGATTGAGTCGGGTCGGCGCAGACGACAATGACCACCGGCGCCTGGGCCAGCGCCTTCTTCCCAGGATTATCGTCCGAAAAGCCGTCGAGGAGCGCCTTTTTCCTCTCTGTAGAGTTCAGAACCAGAAAGCGCCAGCACTGCATGTTCTTCCAGGAAGGGGCAAGCCTGGCTGCATCCAGCACCTGCCCCACCTTCTCCCATTCGACCGGAGTGTCCTTGTACTTCCGGATGCTCCTTCTGCCGTTGATTGCCTCGAATACGTCCATGCGTTCTCCTTATCCGGTTCCTGTCCATCGCTTTGGCGTCGGCTTCTCCATGGTTGATCCGCCCAGCACAAACTCCCCCCTCCCGTAAAGGGAGGGGGAGAGCTGAAAACTGCTTGATCTAGATAAATGCCAATACCTAACCGCACAACACTGCTGTTATCCGCGTCATCCGTAAAATCCGCGTGCGATGCCGTTGACCTACATGTTCCGCCGGTACTCCCCCCCCACCTGGTAGAGCGCGCGGGTGATCTGCCCCAAGGATGCGACCTTTACCGTCTCCATCAGCTCCCCGAAGATGTTGCCGCCGGAGACAGCTACCTCCTGGAGGCGCTTCAGGGCCAGCGGCGCCTTTTCCTTGTTCCGGTCCTGGAAGGCGCGCAGATTCTTGATCTGCTGTTCCTTCTCTTCCGCGGTTGCGCGCGCAAGTTCTCCCGGGACCTGGTACCCCTCCTCCCCGGCGCGGGGATTGAGGAAGGTGTTGACCCCGACGATGGGGAGCTCGCCGGAGTGCTTTTTGTGCTCGTAAAGCATCGATTCGTCCTGGATCTTGCTCCGCTGGTACTGGGTCTCCATGGCCCCCAGCACCCCTCCGCGCTGGTCGATCTTCTCGAACTCGGCGAGCACCGCCTCCTCCACCAGGTCGGTCAGCTCGTCGATGATGAACGCGCCCTGGAGCGGGTTCTCGTTTCTGGCGAGCCCCAGTTCCTTGGTGATGATCATCTGCACCGCCATGGCCCGCCGCACCGACTCCTCGGTCGGGGTCGTCACCGCCTCGTCGTAGGCGTTTGTGTGCAGCGAGTTGCAGTTGTCGTAGATGGCCATGAGCGCCTGCAGCGTGGTGCGGATGTCGTTGAAGTCCATCTCCTGCGCATGCAGCGACCGGCCGCTGGTCTGGATGTGGTACTTGAGCTTCTGGCTCCGCTCGTTGGCGCCATACTTCTCCCGCATCACCACCGCCCAGATCCTCCGCGCCACCCGCCCGATCACCGTGTATTCCGGATCGAGTCCGTTGGAGAAGAAGTAGGAGAGGTTAGGCGCGAAGTCGTCGATATGCATCCCGCGCGAGAGGTAGTACTCCACGTAGGTGAAACCGTTGGAGAGGGTGAAGGCGAGCTGCGAGATGGGGTTCGCCCCCGCTTCGGCGATGTGGTAGCCGCTGATGGAAACGGAGTAGTAGTTCCGCACCTGCTGCTCGATGAAGTACTGCTGGATGTCCCCCATCATCTTCAGGGCAAATTCGGTGGAGAAGATGCAGGTATTCTGCCCCTGGTCCTCCTTGAGGATGTCCGCCTGCACCGTGCCGCGCACCGTCTGCAGCGTGCAGGACTTTATCTCCTGGTACTCCGTCGCCGACGGCTCGCGCCCCTTTTCCGTCCTGAACTTCTCCACCTGCTGCTCGATGGCGGCGTTGAAGAACATGGCAAGCATCATCGGCGCGGGGCCGTTGATGGTGATGGAAACACTGGTGGAAGGGGCGCAGAGGTCGAATCCGGCGTAGAGCTTCGCTACGTCCTCGACGGTGCAGACCGAGACCCCGCTCTCCCCCACCTTGCCGTAGACGTCGGGCGGGTAATCCGGGTCCTCGCCGTACAGGGTCACGCTGTCGAAAGCGGTCGAGAGCCTCTTGGCGCCGTCGTCCTGGCAAAGGTAATGGAAGCGGCGGTTGGTCCGCTCCGGTGTCCCCTCGCCTGCGAACTGGCGCTTCGGATCCTCCTCCGCCCTTTTGAAGGGGAAGACCCCCGCGGTGTAGGGGAAGTACCCGGGGAGGTTCTCCTTCAGGCTCCATTTGACGATCTCCCCCCATTCCTCGTAATCCGGAACGCAGACCCTGGGGATGCGGGAGCCGGAGAGGGAGGTGGTGAAAAGCTCGGTCCTTATTTCCTTGTCGCGCACTCGTGTCACCAGTGCGTCCAGCTTATAGCTCGCCTTCAGCTCAGGCCACCCCTCGACAATGCGCCTGGGCTCCTCCTGCAGCTCCGCATCGGTGCTCTGAATCAGCTGGTCCAGCTCCGCTTGCGCCGCATCTCCCTGTACCTGCGCCCTTGCCCCCTTGAGCTGGAACAGGCTCCGCGCGATCTTGGACTGGCTCTCCACGTTCTTTCGGTAGCTGCGCGCCGTCTGTACGATCTCCCCCAGGTAATGGATCCGGTCCGGCGGGATGATGTACTGCTTCAGGCTGTCCCCTTCGGGTGCGCTCAATTGCGAGCGCCACTTGAGCTCCTTCTTCTCGTTGAAGCGGTTCAGGACGGCGAGATAGAGGACGTTGGTGCCGGGATCGTTGAACTGCGAGGCGATGGTGCCGAAGATCGGGAGCTCCTCGTCAGTCACCTCGAAGAGGTTTCGGTTGCGGCGGTACTGCTTGCGGACGTTTCTAAGCGCGTCCTCGGCCCCTTTCCTTTCGAACTTGTTGAGCGCGACCACGTCGGCGAAGTCGAGCATGTCGATCTTCTCCAGCTGCGTCGGCGCTCCGAACTCGCAGGTCATGACGTAGAGCGAGACGTCGCAGATCTCGACCACCCCCGCATCCCCCTGGCCGATCCCGGAGGTCTCCACGATAATCAGGTCGAACCCTGCCGCGCGCACCACGTCGATGGCGTCGCTGATGGCCGCGGAGAGCTCCGAGCGGGAGTCGCGCGTGGCAAGCGAGCGCATGTAGACCCGGTCCGTGTTGATGGAGTTCATCCTGATGCGGTCGCCCAGAAGCGCCCCGCCGGTCCGCTGGCGCGAAGGGTCGACGGCGAGGATGGCCACGCTTTTCTCCGGGAAGTCCCTGATGAAGCGGCGCACCAGTTCGTCGGTGAGCGAGCTCTTGCCGGCGCCGCCGGTCCCCGTGATGCCCAGGGTCGGCACCTCCCGCCCCATGCCGCGGATGGTCTCGCGCACCAGCCCATACCCCTCGTTATGATCGTGGACCGCCTGCTCGGCAAGCGTGATCAGGGCGTTCACGGCGCGCACATCCCGTTCTTTGAGCCGCTCGATCTCCGCTTGCAGGTCGCGCTCAACGTGGAAGTCGCAAAGCTCCAGCATGTGGTTGATCATCCCCTGCAGCCCCATGCGGCGGCCGTCCTCGGGGGAGAAGATCTTGCTGACCCCGTAGCTCTCGATCTCCTTTATCTCTTCCGGGACGATCACCCCGCCCCCTCCGCCGAAGACCTTCACCTGCTCCGCGCCCCGCTCCTTCAGTAGATCGCGAATGTACTTGAAGAAGGGGACGTGTCCCCCCTGGTAGCAGCTGACCGCGATCCCCTGGGCGTCCTCCTGGATGGCGGCGCTCACGATCGCCTCCACGGAGCGGTTGTGCCCCAGGTGGATCACCTCGGCCCCCGAGGCCTGGAGCATCCGTCGGATGATGTTGGTGGAAGCGTCATGGCCGTCGAAGAGGCTCGTGGCCGTGACGAAACGGATCTTGTTCTTGGATTTGTAGGGTGCCGCGGCTGCGGTGTGCATGGTGTCTCTCCTTTTCGTTTGAATCTTTCCGAGCGGCTCAGGGCTTCAGGGTGAACTCCCAGGCGCACCAGAACTCCTCAGGATGCTCGTCCGGCGGGCAGGCGATGCAATTCGTCTGGATCCGCGGGTCGATGGTGCTGGCGAAGCCGGAGTATTCGACGATACCGACGGATTTGCAGGGATGGTCCGGGAGCCCCTTGCGCTTTCTGGCGGACTGGACCCGGCAGTCGATCATGCGGAAGACGGCCCGGGTCTCCGTCACCTCCAGGCATTGCTGCAGGTTGAGCCGGGCGTAAAAACGGTGCTTCAGGCACTCCACCAGTGCGGGAATCCCCCCGCCCGGTTTCAGCCCCAGCCGCTCCATGATCCGCTTGGCCTCGATGACGGTGAAGAGCCTCCAGGCGTCGGTGTCGATATCGACCGCCACGTCCATGCCGAATTTCTTTTCCAGCGACTGGAACCAGACTCCGTCGTGGGCCAGCCAGTTCTTGGCGTCGTCGGTGATTATCCGGACCAGTTCCTCCTTGCTGAGCGAGTAAAGGAGCTGGATCCCCTCGTCGCCGGCAGCGTTTTCCGGTTCCGTTTTCTGCAAAGCGGTTTGCGTCGTCATGATCACCTCCTGGTGTTTTTTCTCCTTCCCCCGGAGGGGGGAGGCCGGGAGGGGGGAAGAGGGGACTGGCTCCGCCAGGTGCCTGTCCCCCTTGAGCGCATGATACCCCCTCCCTGGCCCTCCCCCTCCGGGGGCGGGAAGTTGCTAGTGATCTGTCGCCTTGGCTATCCCGAGGCCGGTGTTCTGCCGCACGTCGATCTCGGCGAACATGTCTTCGGCGCGGCGGTCGCGGAACAAGAGGCAACCAAATACGGCGGCCAGGAACCCGAGGGGCACCGAGACGATACCCGGGTTCTTCAGCGGGAATATCGGCTTATCGAGCCCGACCATGGAGCTGCCATCCTTGTTCTTCTCATATTCCACCCGGGACTTCTCCAGGGTCTTCAGCTCCTTGTCCGCCAGCGCCACGCCCGTTGCCTGCTTCTTTTCCAGGGTCTCGACGATCTTCTTCGCGTCGGCCGCGACCTTCTTGGGATAGGTCATCACCGGCGACACCATCACCAGCGCGAGGGCGGTGACGGTCCCGACCACGAGGCCGGAAACGATCCCCGCGGTGTTGAACTTCTTCCAGAAGAGCGAGAGCATGACCACCGGGAAGTTCCCCGAGGCGGCGACCGCGAAGGCGAGCGCCACCAGGGCGACCACGTTCTCCTTCTCGGCGGCAAGCCCCATCAGGATGGCGGAGGTGCCGACGAAAAGGGAGGTGATGCGCGCCACCTTCACCTGCAGGTGCTGGTCGGCCTTGCCGTCCTTGATGATGTTGACATAGACGTCGTGGGCGATGGCCGCGGAGGCTGCGAGCACGAGACCGGAGACGACGGCGAGGATAGTGGCGAAGGCTACGGCGCAGATGAAGGCCAGGAAGACGTCTCCGCCGAGGCTCCCGGCGCCCCCACCCATGTGCTGTGCCAATAAGAGCGTCGCCATGTTCCCACCTTTGTCCACCGCCAGGATGCCCTGGGGGGTCAGGTAGAGCGCTGCGCCGAAGCCGATGATGCTGATCATGAAGAAGAAGGTGGAGTTAAGGAAAAGGGCGATGATGATCGACTTGCGCGCTTCCTTGGCGCTGGGAACCGTGAAAAAGCGCATCAGGATGTGCGGCAGGCCGGCTGCGCCAAGCGCCCAGGCGATACCGAGCGAGATCTGATCCAGCGGGCTTTTCAGGAAGAGCCCGGGCTCCAGGAAGCGCTGGCCGTAATCCACCCCCGCCTTGGGAATGGCGTCCTTCAGTACGTTCAGCCTGACGTGATCCTGGATGGCCGGGTTGTTCACGATGTCGGTGAAGAAGGAGACCGGGTTGAAGCCCGCCTTCGCCGCGACCAGGATGCACAAAAGCGTGGTGGCGCCCATCAAGAGCGAGGCCTTGATGATCTGGACCCAGGTAGTGGCTTTCATGCCGCCGAAGACGACGTAGGCGACCATGAGGGCCCCGACCCCGATGACCGAGACGCGGTAAGGGATCCCGATCAGCATCTGCATCAGCTTCCCCGCGCCGACCATCTGCGCGATCAGGTAGAAGATCGAGACGGTGACGGTGGAGAGCGCCGCTACGCCGCGCACCACCTTGGGCGACGACCTGAAGGAGAGGATGTCGCCCAGCGTGTACTTGCCGGCGTTGCGGCAGGGCTCGGCGATGACCAGCAGGATGGCGATGAACGAGAACATCGGCCCCACCGCGTACATGAAGCCGTCGATGCCGTAGAGCGAGATGAGCCCCGACATGCCGAGGAAAGAGGCGGCCGACATGTAGTCGCCGGCTATGGCCCAGCCGTTTTGGAGGCCGGTGATCCCTCCGCCTGCGGTGTAGAAGTCGGCGGCGGTCTGCGTCTTCTTCGCGGCCCAGACCACCACCCCCATGGTGATGGCGATGATGAGCGCGAACATGCCGATGGTGATGCCGCGGTTGGGGGTCACCTTGGCGGGCTGGGTGTCCGCGCCCTTGGCCGGAGCGGCCTTGGCTGCGGTGGGCGCTGCCGCGGTGGCGGCTGCAGGTGCAACTGTTGCCGCAGGCGCTGCTATTGCCGGTGACTGCGGTGCGGCGGTGCCGACCGAGGCTGCGACTGCGAGGGGAGCGGCGGCGCAAACGGAGAACGTAAGAGCGAGCGTTATGGCGGCGATTCTTTTTTTCATGCTGTCCCCTCCTTTAATTAAGCACGTCAAGCAGCTGCTTGGTCAGCCGGTCGAAATCCTTGTTGGCGACGTGGGCGTAGTAGGCCGCGACGCCGATGGCAACCACGAACTGGGAGAGGATGAAGAGGTAGCCGAAATTGATGGGTCCGATCACCTTGATCCGGAACGCTTCCGGAAAATATCCTGAGATGACCGGGAGGAGCAGGTAGTAAATGGTCGAGATGATCCACCAGCTGAAGAGGAAACTCCTCTTCTTGTTCTTCAGTTCCAGAAACTTGCTGTTGTTCGCTATCTTTTCCCAGTCGTAACTCGTTTCCGCCATGGCTCTCCTCCTTGGTTAAGGTTTGACACATTCCCCTACATCACGGCCTTGCATAGCCGAATTTCATTGAAAGCAGCTCGCCGCTTAAAAGCAGCGAGGGTATGATCTCTTCTTCCAGCCGGGAGCCCAAAAACCGCACCGACGGCCCCAAAAGGGTGAGCGCGCCGACCACCTTGCCGGCATAGTCCCTTACCGCGACGGCCACGGTAATGACCCCCTCACCCATGCCACCGCAGTCGACGGCGACTCCCTTTTCCCTAATCGACTCCAGTTCGCGCCGCAAATCGGCCAGGTCCGGAAAGGCCGACCGGCCGCGGCGCCAGCTCTTGCCGATCTTTTCCAATAGGTCCCAGGAATCTATGGCGCGCATCACCTTGCCGGCGGCGTTGTTGAAGAAGGGGAACCTCCTCCCCACCAGCGGCTCGCCCTTCCCCCCGGCCTCGACGCAGGCCACGTCGACGAAAAGCACCTCCTCTCCTTTCAGGATGGCCATGTACACCGCCTCTTTGTGCCTTCGCGCCAGGCTTTCCATGACCGGGCGCACTTCCCGCACGATGCTGCCGTAAAGCGCCTCCACCTTTCCCCGGGAGTGCCCTTTGCCCGCCTTCGGCAAGAGCCTCTTCCCCGCCTCCTGCTGCTCCAGGCTTTCCAAAAGGCGCCTGGTCCGATACCTGCTGATACCGACTCTCCGCGCGAGCGCGGAGAGGGAGCACTCTTTTCCCTCGATGGCGAGCGCCTCCAGAAGCTCCACGGCCTTTTCCATCCGCTGCGGCGGGTTTCCCTCTTTGGCCCGCTTTTTTTTCATGGTTTCCCCCCGCTAGTACCTAGTCCCAGTTGGGGATCTTCATGGTCCCCTTTTCCGCCAGGCTCTGCTGCATCTTGAAGACCTTGAAGAGCATGTGGGGCTCGTGCCCGACGTTTTGCTCGAAGCACTCCCGCTGCGCCCGCTCGTAGTATTCCTGCATGATCGGCTTGTACTCGGGGTGTACGCATTTGGAGATGATCTGCTGAGCCCGCTCTCTCGGGCAGAGTCCGCGCAGGTCGGCGAGTCCCTGCTCGGTCACCAGCACGTCGAGGTCGTGCTCGGTATGGTCGACGTGGGGGACCATGGGGACCACGCAGGTAATGCCGTTTGCGTCGGTCTTCGACGGCCGGGTGGAGGGGGTGTGCATGATGGAGAGGTAGGCGTTTCTCAGGAAGTCCCCGGAGCCGCCGATACCGTTGATCATCCTGGTGCCCCCGACCAGTGTCGAGTTGGCGTGGCCGTAGATGTCGAATTCCACCGGGGTGTTCATGGCGATGACCCCCAGGCGGCGGATCGGCTCGGGGTTGTTGCTGATCTGCATGGGGCGCAGCACCACTTTTCCGGTGTAGAAATCCCAGTTGTCGTAGAGGCGCTGGAAGCCCCCCTCGGAGAGCGAGAGCGAGGTTGAGGAGGCGAAGTCGAGCTTGCCGGAGTCGAAGAAGTCCAGCATGGTGTCCTGGATCACCTCGGTCCAGACCTGGACGTTGCTGAACGGTCCCTGCACCAGCCCCCCCACCACCGCGTTGGCTATGTTGCCGACCCCCGACTGCAGCGGGAGCAGGTTTTTCGGCAGGCGCCCCGCCTTCACCTCGAACTGGAAGAAGTCGATGATATGCGCCGCGATCTGCTCCGACACGGCGTCGGGAGCGCTCAGGGCGCGCCCCCGGTCGGGCTTTTTGGATTCCACGATGGCGATGATCTTGTCCGGATCGCACGGGACGTAAGGTGAGCCGATCCGGTCGTCTACGCGGCTGATCAGGTACGGTTTCTTGTAGGGAGGGCGCTCGGTCATAACGATGTCGTGGAGCCCTTCGAAGGAGGGGATCGCCGTGTTGATCTCGATGATGAGCCGGTCCGAGTGCTGGATCACCTCGGTAGCGCAGCCGATGGAGCCGCCGAGGATGATGGAGCCGTCTTCAGTGATGCCGCTTGCCTCGATGAGCCCGAGATCGAACCCCCCTCCCCTTTCCTTGGTGTAGAAGCCGTAGGCGAGATCCTGGGCGTAGAGCGAGAGGTGCTTGTCTCCCATGCGCACGCCGCCGTTATTCACCTGCTTTTGCACCACATTCCCGGTCTGGTAGGGCCAGCGTTTGTCGGTCATGGAGAGCGATGCCCAGCGGTCCTCGATCTCGGCGCCGATGGAGGCGCCGATGAAGAGGTTGAACCGCATCTTCCCCTGCAGGTTGTTTTTCTCTACGTAGTCCGCCAGCGCCTCGGGCACCACCTTGGGATAGCCGACCGGCGTGAACCCTGACCACCCAAGGTCCATGCCGTTTTTGAAGAACGGGATGGTATCCTCGGCGCTCATGATCCTTTGGTGCAGACTCTTCTTCCTGATCCTCTGCTGCAGCTCGCTCATTTAAACCTCCGTTTTGATATCCCTGCCATAAGTCATGCCCCGGGCCGTTCATGTTCCAAGGGGCAACTCCAATCGGGCAACAGTGGCGGCGGCTAAGGAAAAACGCCCTGTCTTCGCGGCAGGGGGGCCTGGGCGCCATTCAGCTGATAAATCATGAGGAAAGGAGGTGCGGGAAGTCGGGACAGGATCGGATGTGGAAATAAAATATCTATCCTTTACGTTCATGTCAAGCACAAATAAAACAACTTTATAATATGTGGTCAAATTCGAAGGAATCGGGGAGTAACTCCCCGTTTTAGGGAACCGTTCTGCATACTCTGTTGACAAAACTGAAGGGATGGTCTAAAAGTGGGCCTCAGAACTTTACGTAAAGGTAAACCATGAACCAATTGAGGCAAGGCGAGACGGCGGTGGGGATAGGAGACCTGGCGAAAGAGTACGGGCTGACCACCAGGACTCTGCGTTACTGGGAAGAAGTGGGAATCATAGAATCGCTGCAGCGGCAGGACGGCGCCACTCGTGAATTCACCCCCTATTACTTCAGAAGGATCAAATTCATTCTGCGGCTGAAGGAGCTGGGACTAAGCATCCGCGAGATGCAGGACCTTTATCTCGCCTATGGCGAGGCGAAGAGCACGGAGAGAATGATCCCGCGTCTGATCGAGATTCTGGACCAGCATACCGATAAGGTTGATGGGAAAATGGCGCAGCTGGCTTCGCTTCGGAAGGAAATCGTGGAATACCGGCAAAAGATGCTGACGCGCCTTGCGCCGGAACCATATTAGGGCAGCACCGTCCGGTTAGCTGTTGCATTTGCCGAACGAATCCCCCTGCCCTAGCCGAGGGTGAAGTAGAAGGTCGCCCCTTTGCCGGGTTCGCTCTCGGCCCAGATCTGGCCGCCGTGCCGCTGAATGATGCGCTGCACGCTGGCGAGGCCGATGCCGGTCCCTTCGAAATCGCGCGCGTCGTGGAGGCGCTGGAACGGCTTGAACAGCAGATCCCCCAGGGCCATGTCGAAACCTGCCCCGTTGTCCCGGACGAAGTAGGCGGTCTTCCCCTGGTGGTCGATGGTGCCGAAAGCGATCTCGCTTAACTCCTTTTTGGCGGAGTACTTCCAGGCATTCCCCAAAAGGTTGTCCAGGACCACGCGCAAAAGATGTGCATCGGCGACACCGCGCACGCCCGGCTGGACAAGGAGGGAGACGTTGCGCTGAGGCTCGGCGCGTTTGAGTTCGGCGTAAAGTTCCTCCACCAGACCGGTTATCTCCACCTCTTCCCGGACCGATTCACCTACGCTTCGGCGCGAGAAGTTGATCAGCGTGTCTATCAGGTGGTTCATCCTGATGCTGCCGTTGAGGATCTCCCGTACGTATTCCCTGCACTGCGGGTCCATGCCGGGACCGTAAAGCTCGAGCAGCACCTGGCTGAAGCCGTTGATGGCGGTGAGAGGCCTTCTGAGGTCGTGGGAAACGGTGTAGCTGAACGCCTCCAGTTCCTCGTTGGCAAGCTCCATCTCGCAGGCGCGCGCCGAAAGATGCGTGTGCAGCACCTCGATCTCCTCGGCAGCCTGTTTGCGCTTGGTGATGTCGGAGACCATGGCGAACGCCCCGGTGAAGTCGCCGCTTGGGCCTTTTACCGGGATGGCGGAAACGCTGGCCCACATCCTGGAGCCGCCGTTGCGCAGCAAGATCGTCTCGTAATGCTCGGACAGCCCCTTTTCCCGGCTCTTCATTTTAGCGGCTATCTCGTCGTGCAGGCAGCCGTCGACGAACTCAAGGAAAAGACGCCCGACGACGTCGCCGACCTCCAGGCCCAGCATCTCGGCGAACTGACGGTTGGCGTAGCTTACGCGCCCTTCGGCATCGACGGCTAGTATCCCCTCCTGGGAGGTCTCCACTATCATGCGGTAGCGCTCTTCGCTCTCCTTCAGAGCCTTTTCCGCAGCCTTCCATTCGGTCACGTCGGTCATGACGGCAAAGGAGCGCAGCAGTTCCCCCTGGGGTCCCCGCTCCCCCGAGGCGACAAGGAGCACGTCCAGGAGCTCCCCGCTCTTTTTCACCATCTGATAATGGACGTTGCGGCAAAAACCGGTGCGGAAGAACTCGGGCAGGACGACCTCTTCGGCATAGCGGCGCGATTCCTCGGTGAGAAAATCGGTCGACTTGCGCCCGATCACCTCCTCCCGCTGGTAGCCCAGCACCTCGACCCAGTAGTTGCTGACTCCCAGGAGCAGCCCGTTGCGGTCGATGGAGTGCAGCATGACCGGAGTGTCGTTGTAGAGGGAGCGATACCCCTCCTCGTCGGAACGCTGGGATTCGATGACGCGGCGCAACTGCGCATTCTCGGCCTCGACCCGCGCCAGCCTGCGCTGCAGATCCTGCAGTAACAAGGCCCCCTTTGGGTCCGGCAGGGAGATGTCGAGTGGAGCCTTCGGTAATTTCTCCCGCCGCTCCGGCGTCAGGTCGTCTTGCATCACTTTGCTCCAGCTTTCGTGGCACGATGAGTGAGTTTTTGTTTACGCCTTGCAGCTGAAAGTGTCAACTAGAATCACGGCGTCCGGCGCCTGGAAGCCAGCAATGTCAACCGGTTGACCGGGAACCAGGGGCCATCCGGCCCGGGCCGCGTCCCCCCTTTATTTCCCGGGCGAAATCTGATAAGGTACCGCCACGTTAATGTATACAAAAACATCCTAAGGAGAAATCGCAGTGCCTACTTCGACTGTACTGAAAGCTTGTGACGAGATGCAACCGGAAATAGATTTAAGCGGCGAGGCCGGTTGGACCCCTTTCGACGCACCCGCACTGGTGGGGGATTCGCTCCGCTTTGTCTCCGGCGACAGAAGCGGAGACCGCTTCCGGGCCCGCTACTACCGCGACGCCGACAATCATCTCCACGCCAGGTTCTGGCTTGGCCCCGAAGCCGAAGGCCCCCCGGGGCATGCACACGGCGGCGCAGTCGCAGCGATCATGGACGAGGCGCTCGGGTTGGCGGGATGGGCCGAGGGGTACTCCATCGTAGTGGGAAACCTGAACGTCAGCTTCCGTAACATGCTCCCCTTGGGGAGGGTGATCACCGTGGAAAGCAGGGTCGTCTCCGTCGAAGGGCGCAAGATCATGGTGCACGGCCGCATCTTCTGCGGCGACACGACCTATGCCGAGGCGCAATGCCTCTGCATCACCATCCCCGGCATCCCAGGCAAATAAATCTCCGTACCTGCGGTGGCGCGAGCCGTCACCGCAGGTTTTGCTTTGTACTTCCCTCAACTGAACAACCTTTTCCTCACCGACAATCTTTCAGATCTGCACCATGCTGACATAGCAGCACCTCGCCCTATTACCACACCTTTTTGTAAAGTAATTTTTCTTTTTCCCATAAAGTTTACCCCTCCGGCACCGATAATTTGACTAACAAGCGCAACGCCCTCGTCTACCATCAAATCTCAGCACCGGAGACCCTAAATGAAGATGAAAAAGTTTAAAGACTGGAAGATCGGAACTAAGGTAATGAGCATCTCCGTAGCGATGATCGTCATGATCACTGCCATAAACTTCCTCTATCTGATGCCGGTACTGCAAAAAGAGATATTGGAAGAAAGAGAGGCTACCATCAGGTCGGTGGTGGATCTCCCCTACGAGTTGATCGCCGAATACCAACAAAGATTCGAAAAAGGGGAGTTCACCCTTGAGGAAGCGCAAAAACGCGCCAAGGATCGCATCAGGGTCATGCGTTACGACCAGAAAGAGTACTTCTGGATCACCACGGTGGATGCCGGAATGCTCTTGCACCCCCTCAAGCCCGAACTGGAAGGGAAGGATCAAAGCGGGGTCAAGGATCCCCAAGGCAAGGCCATTTTCGTCGAAATGGCCAACGTCGCCAAGGCCCAAGGATCCGGGCTGGTCAGCTACATGTGGCCCAAGCCGGGCGAAACGGCCTCCACGGAGAAGATCGCCTACGTCAAACTCTACAAGCCATGGGGTTGGGTGGTCGGAAGCGGCCTGTACGTAGACGACATGAATGCGGTGATAGCCGTCATGCGCTGGAAGCTCGCGGCCATGACGCTCGTTTTCGCCCTCGTGGCGCTCGCCCTCGGCTACCTTATTTCCTCCCGCATCAGCAAGAACATCGGCCAGGTGATCCATGCGGCCGATGCGCTTGCCCTTGGCGACGTCAAGGTCGAGATAAAGGCCGACTGCGAGGATGAAACCGGGATGCTCGCCGAAGCCTTCGGCAAGATGATCGGCAACGTCGCCGAAGCGGCCAAGGCTGCGGAGCGAATAGCCAACGGCGACGTCGGCTTCGAACTTGCGGTGAAGTCGGACCAGGACGTCCTCTCCAAAAACCTGAACATCACCATTGCCGCGGTAAAAGCGATGGCCAAGGACGCAGACCTCTTGGCCAAGGCCGCAGTCGAGGGAAAACTTTCCTTGCGCGCCGACGCCTCGCAGCACCATGGCGAATACAAAAAGATCATCGACGGCTTCAACGCAACCATCAACAGGCTGGTGGGGCTCCTCGACAACATGCCGGCACCGGCCATGATCGTCGATAACGACTTTACCGTCTTATACATGAACCAGATCGCGGCGCAGGTGGGAGGGAAAATACCGGCGCAGGTTGTGGGGACGAAATGCCACGACCACTTCAAGACCTCCGACTGCAAGACCGGCAACTGCGCCTGCGGCAAGGCCATGCAAAGCGGGGCCGTGGCCAACAGCGAGACCGATGCGCATCCGGCTGCGGGCGTCGACCTCGAGATCGCCTATTCTGGCACTCCGCTTCGCGACGATGCGGGGCGGGTCGTCGGCGCCTTCGAGGTGGTTTCAGACCAGACGGCGATCAAGAACGCGGCACGACTGGCGAAGAAGATCAGCGACTACCAGGACAACGAAACGAATAAACTGGTCCACGGGCTTGAGAAGCTGGCCAAGGGGGACATGGAGTTCGAAATCAGGACGGAGGCAGCGGACCAGGACACCAAGGAAGCCAGGGAGATCTTCGAGTCGCTCGCCGGCGCCGTCAACAGCTGCGCGGGCGTCATCAGGACCCTCAATTCGGACGCAGGAACGCTGGCGCAGGCAGCCAAGGAGGGACGCATCACCGCCCGCGCCGACGCAGACAAGCACCAGGGTGCCTACAAGCAAATCGTACAGGGCGTGAACGACAGCATGGCCACCATGGTGGGCTTCCTGGACAACATACCCAGCCCCGCGATGATTATCGACCCGGATTACAACGTACTGTACATGAATCCTTTGGGTGCCAAGGTCGGCGGCAAAACGCAGGCACAGGTCCATGGCACCAAGTGTTACGACCATTTCAAAACCAGCGACTGCAAAACGGCCAACTGCGCCTGCGCCCAGGCGATCGCCGGAGGGCACGAGGCGACCAGGGAAACGGACGCACACCCGGGCGGGCTCGACCTGGACATCTCCTACACCGGCGTCCCGATCAAAGACGCTGCCGGAAAGGTAGTCGGGGTATTCGAAGTGGTGACCGACCTCACCTCGGTCAAACAGGCGGCCCGACAGGCGCAGAAAATCTCGGATTACCAGAACAACGAAACAAGGAAACTGGTCGAAGGCCTGGACAAGGTCGCCAAAGGGGACGTCACGATAACGCTTGAAACGGAACCTGCCGACGCCGACACGAACGAGGCCAAACGCACTTTCGACACCATCGCCGCCGCCGTGAACAGCTCGGTCGAGGCGACAAGGCATATCGCCGAGGCTGCCAAGCTGATCGCTGGAGGAGATCTCACCGTCGAGATAAAAGAGCGCTCCCCCGAGGACAGACTGATGATGGCCCTGAAAGCGATGGTGCAGAAGTTAAGCGAGGTGGTGACGGATGTGAAAGGAGCAGCCGACAACGTCGCTGCGGGAAGCCAGGAACTCTCCTCGAGTTCGGAGATGATGTCGCAAGGTGCGAGCGAGCAGGCTGCCGCCGCGGAAGAGGTATCTTCCTCGATGGAAGAGATGTCCTCCAATATCAGGCAAAACGCCGACAACGCCCTTCAGACCGAAAAAATCGCCTCCAAATCCGCCAAGGATGCCGAAGAAGGGGGCAAGGCGGTCGACCACACCGTCAACGCCATGAAGGAGATCGCCGGGAAGATCTCCATCATCGAGGAAATCGCACGGCAGACCAACCTCCTCGCCCTGAACGCGGCCATCGAGGCGGCGCGCGCCGGCGAGCACGGCAAGGGGTTCGCGGTCGTGGCATCGGAAGTGCGCAAACTGGCCGAGCGAAGCCAGAGGGCTGCGGCGGAAATCTCCGGGCTCTCCGCAAGCAGCGTGGAGATCGCGGAGAAGGCCGGTCAGATGCTGAATCAGATGGTCCCCGACATCAAGAAGACGGCGGAACTGGTGATGGAAATCAGCGCCGCCTGCCGCGAGCAGGACACCGGCGCAGAGCAGATCAACAAGGCCATCCAGCAACTCGACCAAGTCATTCAGCAAAACGCCTCGGCATCGGAGGAGATGTCCTCCACCGCGGAAGAGCTTTCCACCCAGGCGGAACAACTCCAGGAAGCGATCGGTTATTTCAAGGTGACGGGAATGCGGGAAACGGCGAAAAGGCAAGCGGAGATGCCTTTGCGGCAGGCCGCAGCCAAACCGGCCAAGAAGAAGCTGAGCCAGGCAGGAACCCCGCCCGCAGAGAAGCGCAAGATAGCAGCAGGTGGACTGTCGCTGGAGTTGGATCAGGAAGATGGCGAATTCGAACGTTTCTAGAAGACCATTTTCTTAGGAATTAGTCGTAGACTGCGGCACCCTATTGTATTTGATATGGTGCCGCCGTTTTTTTGAAAGTTTTTTCTTAAGTAACCCAAGAACAGGCCGATAACACAGTAAAACTTGCAGCGAACCCCTGTGAATAAGCATAATGGGGTTTTTTGAAGGCCGCCAGGTGCTGGTCGTGAAAGGATGAAAATGGAAAAAGCGCCGTTTATTTTGGTACTGTTCGTCTCAATAATTGGACTGCTCGCTGCCAATCCAGGTTTCAGGGACATCGCCGAGCACGATAAATGCGAGATATCCAGCTATGACTACGCGAAACTGCATGCAGCTATGGAGCATGACGCAGAGATAGCCGCCCTGGCAAGACGGGAGCTGACGCAGGATCATGTCACTATCGCCCAGTACAACAGGGTCATGCGGAAAATAGATAGCATTAAGCTAAAGCAAGCGCACCAGGTTGCCGCTGTGCAGCAGGCGAGCCTGAGATAGACCGATTTTTTCTATTGAACAATTCTCATAATGTAGTTATTATCTTGACCATTAAAAAATATTTGTTTCAATAGAGCCACCATCTCCTGCCAGTTTTGGAAAGCGAACTGTCAGGTGCATATGATCGGCAAACGCGATTCAGCATCGACCGAATGGCCTGCAATCTAATAGCAAAGGAGAAGTCATGAGAAAAGACATCCGCAGTATCATTCTTGCAGCAGCAGCCGTCGCTGCGTTTGCAGTCCCCGCCGTGGCTGAGAGCAGCACGGTCTGCACCGTAACTGCACCGGAGATGAGGCTCAGAAAGAGCCCCAGCAAAAAGGCCAAGGTAGTGGCGATCATCAAAAAGGACACCAAAGTAACGGCGGAGCAGTGCTCGGGCGGATGGGTCAAAGTCTCCTCGCAAGACGGCAAGCTCAACGGATACATCGGGGGCTGGGCGCTCGCCGCTGCCCCGACTCAGGTCGCCGAGGCGCCGGCAACGCAAGTAGCCGACACGGCTCCCTCCACTATCGCGGCACAGAAAGAGATCCCCTCCAACGAAAAGCTCGCCATGCAGATCACCGAGCTGCGCCTGAACGTGCTCGGCATCGAGCGCGACATGCAGCAGATGCACAAGGAGATCCGCAAAATCAAGTCGACCTTGCGGCACAAAAAATAAACTGGCGGTGCAGGGGCGAGGCTCCCTGACCGTTTAACTTAAAGAGGGCGCCCCAGGTCAGGGACGCCCTCTTTTGTTTGCTGTGGTTTACCGTCTCAGGTTTCAGGTTTATCGGCGTCGCCCCCCCGGTGTGGGAACAGGCGGCAGCAGCAGGAGATAAACCGTGACGACCGCCGCGATGGTAAGGAGCAGCAACTTTGCCCAGGTGCTCTCGACGAACCATGCCGTCACCGGGAACGAGATCCAGATAGCACAGACAGCGCATGCCTTTGCCTTGCGTGAAATTCCGCCGTGCACCAGATAGTCCTTCAAGATCGGGCCAAGGTGACGATGTTCGACAAGCCATGTATGAAATTTCTCAGAGCTCCTTGAGAAGCAGAACACAGCCAGCAGCAGGAAAGGCACGCTCGGTACCAGGGGAAGGAACAAACCGATAACCGCGCAAGCAATGGAAACCCAGCCGACGCCTATGAGTATCAAGCGCAGCACCTCGTTCTTCACCTGCCTGCCGCCTCGCCTCCCTATGACATAACGCATGCGCATTCCTCTCCTTAACTACTTAACATGCCAACCCATTGTAAGCGAGCTGCACCGGTTTTGACGAGAAAAAAGGGGCGGGACTAAGGCACCGAATGCATCACCTATTGAAGGAGAAGGATCTCCCGTCCGGCAAGACAAAAAACTCCGCGGGCATCGTAGTCCCAGCGCTCGACCAGGCAACTGCGCGGCTCATCTTCTTTGCGGTAGCGGATCAGGTTGACCGAGTTGGGAATATCGCCGCGGACCCGGCGGGAAACGGCGGTCCCGGCAAGGACGGACCAGACCGCGCGGGGAATCCCGTGGACTTCCTTCAGGAGGCGCACATGCGGGAGATGAACGTGTCCCCCGAGGATCAAGTCGGCGCCGGCTTCGGCCCAGGCGTGGATGGCGGACTGGTGGTTTCTCAACAGATTTTTCACATCGCTTTGCCGGGTGGCGCGCACGGGCTGGTGCGCCACTACGACTCGCAGTTGCCGGGGCGAGCCCGCCTGGAGACGGCGGCTCACCGTCTCGATCTGCCGGGGCGACACTTCACCGTGCTTGTGGCGCGAAGGGCGCGTCGTGTTGGCCCCCACTACCAGGAGCTCTTGCGACTCGAATACCGGCTCCAGGTTGCGGCCGAAGCTGCGTTGAAAATTGCCGTAGGGTGAGAAAACCCGCCCTAGGATGTTGAAAAGAGGGAGGTCATGGTTCCCGGGGATCACCAAGAGGTGCGGCACGGGCATACGCTCCAGAAAGTCGACAGCCGCTTTGAACTGCCAGCCGCGGGCGCGCTGGGTGACGTCCCCTGAGAGCACCAGGAGATCCGGGTGCAGGTCGCCGGCCAATTGCAGCAGCGCCTCGGCCACGGCCGGAATTTCCGTGCCGAAGTGGGTGTCGGATATATGCAAGATGGCACTCACCCCCCCTCTCCCCCCACCGTTTTGGAACGGGGGACGACGAGCAGCAGCGAGTCGGGTGCTGCCTGGAACACCAGCGGAGGAACCATCCAGGTAACCTCGCCGTCCGTTGCCACCTTGATGCGCCTGCCGCCGTGCAGCGGTTTCACCGAAAGCCTCTTGAAGGAAAAGGACTCGACGGCATCCGCTTCCCCCAGCTTTCCCAGCACGGCCAGTGCCAGGGCTGAGATCAGTTGTCCCACCCCTTGAGCCTTCACCGCGATCGCCGCCAGTTCCCCTTGCTGCACGGCGCGCGCCTCAGGCAGCCCCACCTGCCGCAGTTGCAGCAGGTTGTTGTCGACTACCAGGGTGCAGATGTGCACCACGTCGCTCCCAGCGCCGTCGTCGAGGGCCAGCACCAGCCGCGGTGGCGGAGCCAGCAAGGTCGCAAGGCCCGACAGCGCAGCAACGAACCTGCTGCGCCCGAATCTCTGCTTATGAACCTCTCGTTTTTCCAGCAGCTTGGGGTAAAGGCCCAGGCTTGCATTCACCAGGAACGGGCGCTGGTTCACCAGCCCGACCTGCACCGGCCGCAGCACCCCGTGCAACAGCAAGGAACAGGCCTCTTCGGTATCGAGCGGGATCCCGTGGGCGCGGCTGAAATAGTTGAAGGTACCCTGGGGGAGTACGCCGAAGGGAGACCCCGAAGGGAGCACCTCCCGGACCACGGCGTTGATGGTCCCGTCCCCCCCCGCGGCGACGACGGTTCCCTGCTGCTGCCGTGCGAGCAACACGGCCTCCCGCGCCGCCTCCGGCAGCCGCCTTATGTCGCTTACGCGCCACAGGCGGTAAGGACGCTTCCCCGCGGCAAGGACGCTGCGGATGGCATCCTCCCTTTGGACCGCGTCCTTGTCTCCGGAGCCGGCGTTCATGACTATGAAGAAGGGGCTCGGCGCGAGCTGGTTCGTATCGTTTGACACTGTCAAGAGAGACTCCTTCGGCCGGAACGTGTACAGCGGATTCCCCGGCAGCAAGGGGCGAAGCGCCGGCGCAAGATTGGAATTCTATCATACCCGCTATCAAGGGAAGCATCCTCCCGTCTCTTGGGCAACGAACGCGTCGCCCCCGCCCAGGCGCCGGACCGGATGCCCCCCTCCCCCGGCCGCCGCACGAAGGCCGATATTATGCTTGTAATGCTTTTTGCGGTTTAGTATGTTTCCCGAAGACAAAACAACACACGTTCACCTAAGACAAAGGAACCACGATGGAAAAACTAGACGAGGCGCTGGTCGAACTGCGCCAGGACATGCGGGACCAGAAGAAGCAGTCGGCCTTTTACGATCTCTTTCTCAACTCCGCCTTTTTCGTTCCCATCCTGAACAACGACCAGCAGCAGGACGATACGGCGGGAGTCATTCCGGTTATCACCGAGGCTGAAGGAAACGATTACCTGATGATATTCAGCTCGCTGGAGCGGCTGAAGGCCTGGGCCGGCGAGGAAGGGAAGTTCATAGAAGCGCCGGGATTCCTGTTGGCCCAGAACACCACGCCCCCCCTGCACTGGGCTTTGAACGTCGGGACCGAGTTCTCCAAACAGTTCCACCCCGAAGAAATAAAGTGGCTCAGGGATTCGGTGGAGCGCTGCAACGCCGAGGCAGCCAAGGGCGCCGGAGCCTGATAGGCGCCTCGGGCGGAGTTGCCGCCTTTCCCCAAAATCGCATTCGCCGACTTCGAAGGCGCCCGTGAAACAGACAGGGCGCCTTTTTCTTTTCCCAAGGCGCACCCGCCAAGCTCGCTATACCCCTCTGCAAACGCACGAACGACCCTCAATCGAGACTGTATACAGTTTTTATTAAAGTCATAGTCTTTCTCGCCGAACCTAATAGGTAGCAAGATAGACTCTCTTATGCGTTATGCCTTCCCTTTTGAAAAGTACGCGGCGGGCTTCTTTCTTGTGTAATGCGCAAAGACGCGCGACGATCAAAACAGAAAGGAGTTCCCGCTGCATGGAAACTATCTGGCACTACTATCTCTGTCTCACCATCAAGACCAGGTTGATGATTTTATGCCTGTGCTACAGCTTGTGCATCGTCGCTGCAACAGTTGCAGGTTCACTCGACTCACAGATCTGGCAGTGGGGACTGACGATTTTGTTCATCGCCATGGGCGCGCTATTCGGCGGCATCAACATCTGGGGCATCACCAGTGCGATCGCGCGGACCATCAACAACCTGGAGACGCTGGCACAGGGGAACCTCAGCCAGGAGATCGTAATCAAGCGCACCAACGAGATCAGCAAACTCCTCCACGCCATGCGCAAGATGGTCGGCAACCAGACCGAGGTGCTGCGCAACATCCACGGCGCCAGCCTGCAGATGGAACAGTCTTCCTTTCAGATTTCCGAGATCTCCAACGAGATAGCCGATAGCACCAAGGCACAGCAAGCGCAGGTGCTGCAGGTTTCCGAAGCAACCGGCGAGGTGCTCACGATTTCTTCATCGGTGCGCGAACTCTCCGATATGATGCTGAACGAATCCCTGGTGACCGAAAAGGAGGCCGAACAAGGCCTTGACGCCACCAACCAGAACATCGACCAGATGCGTTTAACGGTCACCGAGGTAAACCGCGCAGCGGAAGAGACTTCGGGGTTGAACCAGGTGGCGGAGGAGATCCACAAGATCATCGCCAGCATCACGGACATAGCGGACCAGACCAACCTTTTGGCGCTCAATGCCGCCATCGAGGCCGCAAGGGCAGGAGAACAGGGTCGCGGCTTTGCCGTAGTGGCCGACGAGGTCCGCAATCTCGCCACACGTACCTCGAGGGAGACCCAAGAGATCACCAGGATCATCTCGTCCCTGGCGGAACAGGTAACCGCTACCATGGGGACCATGGAACGGATCGTCGAACGCGTCAACGGCGGCGAGCAAAAGACCCTGCAGACGGCCCAGATAATACAGAGCATGGCCTCCTCCGTCCGCGAGACCTCCGCGGCCAGCCGGCGCATCTCCGATGCGAGCAAATCGCAGATGGAGCGGCTCACGCAGTTGCAGCAAAGCCAGGAATCGCTCTTCCACACCATAAAGGACAACGGGGCCAAGATCGGGGTCACCGCCACCATCAGCGGGGACCTCAACGCCGTCACCAAGCAGTTCAACCGCCTGCTGGACAACTTCACCTTCAGTACCGAAACCGAAATCGAGCGTTCCGCGCGCGAGCAGCGGCAGTACCCGCGCGCGAACAACGGGCTTCTGGCCGTGATGCGCGAGGCAGGCTCGCAGCAGGAGATCCAGGGAATTACCAGCGATTTCAGCATGACCGGGCTCCAGCTGCGCATCGCCGCGCAGGCCGGCCTCAAAGAGGGGCAACTCGTCGAGGTGGAACTGATGACTCCCGGCACTTCCCTGGACGAATTCGAGCAACAGGAGCCGCTCAAGATCGCTGCGCGGGTGGTGTGGCTCCGTACCAACCATGAGGGTGCCGCCTGCGGCCTTGAATTCAACCCCCTGGTCCCGGCACAACAGCAGCGCCTGGAAGCCTGCTTCCGGCATTTCAAGAAGAACTCCCGCTTCAAAAGCTAGCGAGGCGGAAGCGCCGCCGGCGCTGCAGCGATCTCGGACAGAAAGGCACTTGGAATTCCAGGTGCCTTTTCGCGTGATGCCCTGGCAAAGATTGCGGGATCGCAACCTAAGCTATACACTCTTCAACAGAAAACCAACCGGCGGCATCCAACGACGGGGTGGGCATTATGGGCGAGATGACGTGGCAGGCTGAACGATTCGCTGCAGCATTGCGGGAAAAGCTGCAGGAGACACTGGGCCGGGAACCGAGTCTCCTGTCGTTAAATGAGGCATTGACCGCATGCAGCGCTGCCGCCGAGAAGGTCTGCGCCGGGCGCCCCATGGCCTGTGCTCCCGGTTGTCCTTCCTGCTGCGTTCTCAACGTGGCGGTACTGCTTCCGGAGGCCATACTGATAGCTATGCGGCTGCGCAAAACGCTCCCGCCGTCGGAGCTTAGCCATCTGCAGCGCACACTGTCTGCCCACCGTTCGTGGACGCGCTGGATGGACGACGAGGAAAGAATCATCAAGCGCGCCGTCTGCCCCTTTCTCGACAGCTACGGCAGTTGCTGCATCCACGAGGTGCGCCCGCTGGCCTGCCGGGGCGCAGCCTCACTGGATGCTGATTGCTGCCGCAAGGCCTTCTCCCCCATCATCACTGACGACCCCCGCCTGGTCCCCGCCGACCTGCTGAGGCAGGCAGCCTACGACGAGGCCTTTTCCACCCTGGGCAAGGCCCTCAAATCCAGTGGTCTCGACGACCGCAGCATCGAATTGGGTACAGGTGTGCTGGCGTTCCTGGAAGAGCCGGAGTACCTGGAGCTCTTCAGCGGCCGCGGACGGCTCCCCGACTCCCTCTGGCGCTGACTACTGCCCTTTTTTCCCGCCTTGATCCACCAGTTTCAGGCTCCACGGTCCATTGGTAGCGATCTGCAGGACCGTTTCCTGGTCCACCCAAGCGTTGTGAACCGTCCTGGGCGCAAGGGCGAAATAGCTTCCGGCCGGAAGCACCGTCGGATTATCCGGCGTCTTCCCCATGGCGAGTTTGACAGTCCCGGAAATCACCGTTACCCGCTCCACCCCCTCGTGGAAATGGGGGGCTATGGTGGTACCGGCGGGGAGTTTGAGACGCACAGCGAAGTACCCGCTCTTCTTCGGGTCACCGTCCAGGACCGCCATCTGCGAGGTCGGAAGCTCTGCCGGGCCGCTCTTCCATTCCAACTGGTCCGGGGTAAGAATCACCTGCTTGGCCGGCTGAACAGTCTGCTTTTTCGGTGCTGCCGTCACGACCGACGCGAACGACACACATGCCACTGACAGTACCAAGATCCTCTTGATCATAACGCCTCCACTGTTAGTTTATTTTAAGACGCCGACAACTATAGGGATAATTTTGCAGTAGTCAACCTGACGGTCGCACTTCGATCTTGGGACCTGGGAAGTTTCTCAAGAATCCATCTGTCTTTGAAGGGGGCGCAGCAGAGAAGGCGGGGTAGAAAGTCGAGGATCGATGGGTGGGGTGGCTCGAAAAGAGTTCGGCTGCGCCGGTACCATGCAGCGATGGTACAGGCGCAGCTGATTATTTTTTAGAGGTGGAACTGTCGCACCAGGCGCTCCAGTTGATCGGCCTGAGAGGAAAGCGTTGCCGCAGCGGTGACGGCGCCGGCGGTTTCATGGGCGTTGCGCTGGATGACCTCGGTCACCTGCTGGACGTTGCGAGAGATCTCCCCGCTGGTGGCTGTCTGCTGCTCCGCAGCCGTCACGATCTGGTTGATCTGCATGGTGACCTCGGAGATCTTTCCGGTGATCTCCTCGAGGGCCTCCCCGGATTTCCTCGAGTACCCCGTCCCTTTCTCCACCTCGGTGACGCTGCTTTCCATCGCCGTTACGGCGTGTCTGGTCTCGGTCTGGATCGCCTTGATCATCTCTCCGATCTCGCGCGTGGCGCGCGTGGTGCGCTCCGCAAGGGCGCGCACTTCGTCGGCCACCACCGCAAATCCGCGCCCCTGCTCCCCTGCCCTTGCAGCTTCGATGGCGGCATTGAGCGCCAGCAGGTTGGTCTGGTCCGCGATGTCCTCGATGGTCCCTACGATTTCTCCGATCTGATCCGAACGTGCCCCCAATCCTTCGACGGTTCCGGCGGCATCCTTTACCCGGGCAGCTATCACTTCCATCCCCTCGAGGGTCTGATGCACGACGTTGGCTCCGGACTGCGCGGTGTCCGTCGCCTGGCTGGAGTTGGTAGCGGCCCTCATGCAGTTTTGCGCTATGTCTCCCGAGGTTGCAGCCATCTCCTCGCTCGCCACGGCAACGGCGTTGGTCTGGGAGGCGACGTCTTCGGTTCCGGCAGCGATCTGCGTGGCGCTGGAATGTACTTGCCGGGAAGCCTTGGTGAGGTCTTCGGAGGTATGGGATATCTGGGAGACTATTTCCCGCAAGGTGTCTTGCAGCGAACCTATGGAGCGGATGATGGTGCTGATTTCGTTGTTGCGTTTCGGGGCGATTTTCTGGGTCAGATCTCCCTCGGTCATCTTGGCCAAATATCCCTGGATCCGGGCTAGTGCGTCGTTGACCGTCCAGTAAAGGAGCGCGCTGAAGATGATGCCGAGTATCACGAAAACTGTGGTCGAGATGATGGCGATTGAAGCGGAGAAGGATCTCCCCACTATGACTGCTGCAATGATGCAGAAACTGTAGCAGGCGGAGAGAAAGAGTATCCGTGTCTTGATTTTCAGTCGCAGATAAACATCTAAGAAAATATTCATGTTTGCACCTGTAGGAGCTGTTGTCAACGAACTGCCGATTTTTCTCCCTTATCGGCAACAAAACCCTTGGCTTTAATGGTAATTTCTAACATTTAAAAGAATAAGGACCGCCACGGGTGAAGGTTTGACAGTATGGGGTGTCTGGCATCAAAAAATTCTTTACAACTGGCATAACAGCGAATACAATTCGCCCTAGGCGGTGTAAACGAGAATGATTGACGACATAGACATTCACATACTGGAAATCCTTCAGGAGAAAGCTCGGATCCCGAACGCCGAGGTTGCCCGGCAAGTCGGTATGGCTCCTTCTGCCGTCTTAGAGCGGATCCGGAAGCTGGAGGAACGCGGCATCGTAGAGGGGTACGAAGTAAGGCTGAACCCCGTTTGTTTTCACCAGGGGTTAGCCGCCTTCGTTTTCATAGAAGCGGAAGGGAATTCCAGCGAGACGGCCGAGGCGCTAGCCGGCATGACTTCCGTCCAGGAGGTGCACCAGGTGGTCGGTCCGGACGGTTTCCTGGTGAAGCTGAGAACCGCCGACAACGCGACCCTTGCCCGGATTTTGCGCCACCAGATCCAGCCGCTCAAGGGGGTCAAGTCGACCCGCACCCAGATCGTCCTGGAGACCGTAAAGGAAACCAGAAGGGTCGATCTGGTGCATGCCGAGCGAGACCTTTAACAAGCGACGCAGCGAAGAGCAATTAATAAAGCCAGAGGAGACCTATTCAATGCCGATGTCAGCTTCTTTCAAGGACCGCCTGTTCCCCCGCATCCCGCAGATCCAGCAGCACTTCCAGACCCCGTTCCACATCTACGATGAATCCGGCATCAGGGAAACCGGCGCGCAGCTGGTCAAGGCCTTCTCCGGCATCCCCGGGTTCCGCGAGTTCTTTGCGGTAAAGGCGCTTCCCAACCGCGAAATTCTGAAGCTCATGAAAGAGATGGGCTTCGGTTTCGACTGCAGCTCCATTCCCGAGGTGATCCTCGCCCGCGAACTCGGGGCAAGGCCTGAAGACATCATGTTCACCTCCAACAACACCAGCCAGGAAGAGTTCGATTTCGCTACCCAGGACGGCGGGTGCATCATGAACCTCGACGACATCTCCCTCATCGAAAAGGTGCCGCACTTCCCGGAGATGATCTGCTTCCGCTACAACCCGGGACCGCGCCGCACCGGCAACGTGATCATCGGCAACCCCGAAGAGGCGAAGTACGGCGTTTCGCACGAACAGGTCGTAGAGGCCTACCGCCAGGCGAAGGAGCGCGGCGCCACCCGCTTCGGCCTGCACACCATGGTAGCCTCCAACGAGCTGGACTACACCTACATCGTCGAGACCGCGCGCATGGTACTCGAGGTAGCCGAGGAAGTCGAAGCTGCTTTGGGCATCAAGTTCGAGTTCGTCAACATCGGCGGCGGCTTCGGCATCCCCTATCGTCCGGAACAAAAGACGCTCGATCTGGCCAGGATGTCGGCCGAGGTCACCGAGCTCTTCGACGGCTTCCGCAAGCGCCACGGCCACGCACCCGCGATGTTCATGGAAAGCGGCCGCTTCATGACCGGCCCCCACGGCGCCCTGGTCACTACCGCCATCAACAGCAAGGACACCTACCGCAGGTACATCGGCGTCGACGCCTGTATGTCCGCGCTGATGCGCCCTGCCCTTTACGGCGCCTACCACCATATCGACGTCCTCGGCAAGGACCGGGACCCGAAAACCGAGATCTACGACGTGGTCGGTTCGCTTTGCGAGAATAACGACAAATTCGCGGTACAGCGCGAACTCCAGCCGATCGAGGACGGCGACATCCTTGTCATCCATGATTCCGGCGCCCACGGCCACGCCATGGGGTTCCAGTACAACGGCCGCCTGCGTCCCAAGGAGCTGATGCTGCGCGCCGACGGTCGCGTCGAGCTGATAAGAAGGGCCGAGACCGTGGAGGATTACTTCGCCACCTACGACTTCGAGCCCTCCGTCCTCCCCGCCGGCGCCTAAAGCGCGCAGACGGAACAAGGTCGCAAAACGACAAAGGCATCCGGCTATAAGGCCGGATGCCTTTTCTAGTTATTGCTACCGGAAATGTCGCCGCTTAGAGGAGGCGGTTTATTGAGGGGGGAGCACCTTCCCTTTCAATCCCAGGCGCTCCAACTCAGCCAGTTTCTCCTTGGCCACCTGCTCGGTAGCGAAACAGCCGGCGTTGATGACGTAGGTCGAAACAGGAACCGTTGCCTCTTTCAGCTCCGACCGAATCCCCTTGCCGGAAAGACGCTTCTGTTCGTCGAGAGCAGCCTGGTGCTCGAAATAGGACCCTGCATAGACACGGAAGGTCCCGCCTTTGTCCTTGAGCATGAACAGGTCGGCACTTACCTTCCGCAGCTTGTTCAGCATTTTCCTTGCCGCGCCTTCGTCGCTGAATTCACCCACTTGGATCCGCAACATCACTTCCACTTTCTGGCCGCCGGGCCCGACAACCGGCATAAGCCCCGCCTTTTTAACCGCCTTTTTCCCCTTAACGAGAGCGTTCTTCCCGATAAACTCTCCAACTTCTATGGCATAGGTCCCCGGGACGCTTGCAGAGGTATCCCGGCAGGCTGTTTCTGTTTCCTCCCCCTTTACGGCATCGACAGGCAGAGCGACCGGAACCGAGAGTACGGGAGCAGGCGTGGCGACTGCAGCGACAGCAGGAGTGACGTCCTGGTAATGCGCCTTGGCCGTAGTCATCATCGCAGCTTCGTCAGATTGCGCATGTGACACAAGCGGACAGCAAAAGACAAACAGCATCGACACCACAAGCATCCCGTTCTTGAGCATTGTATCCTCGCCGACAGTTACAGAATCATTGGCCGCAACGTGCAGAACCATCAAAAGCCGACAGCACGGCCACGGAGATTATTTCAGGTCTTCGGCAATGTCAAAGGTAATTTATTCACGACCTCCAAGAGAGCGGCCTCTTGAGGAGACTCGACAGCCGATGTGAAATACATGAGTCTTATCCACTAGGATGTCGGGATTAAATTGATAAAGCAAAAGTTGTCGTCGGTTCCGAAAGTTTGTTGAGTTCGCGGTTATCCCGTTTATCCCCTTCATCCCTGTTCAAATGGTTTGCATCGTCCCGCACCTGCGTAAGTTCCAGCTCCAAAGAAGAGGTATACCTTAAAGCCGGCATCGTGGTAAAATGAGCTTGTAGTAACGACAGGGAAATAAATGAGCCGAAGTAGTAACGGCGAAAGCCTGGAGGTAAGTCATGAGATCCAGCACGAAAGATACATCAAAGGGTGCGTTACACGAAGCCAAAGGTAAAGTAAAAGAAACAGCCGGTAAGATTTTCAGTAACGTCTCGCTGGAAAGCGAAGGCAAGGCCGAAAAGATAGCCGGTAAAGTGCAGAAAAACGTCGGCAAAGCCGAAAAAAACGTGGAGAGTCATCTGGAAACCGAAAAAAGCCGTCACGGCAAATGGTAAGGTTTGAAAACCACAATTGACGATATTAAGAGCGGGCGGCCAATAGGCCGCCCTTTTTTATCCGGCGCCAAACCTGCGGCACCTCCCCCGAACGCCCCTGAACAACGATTGCAGCTCCGCCCCTTCCGCATATAATTTGTCGTGTTCGAGCCCGAACCCCATCAGGCTTAAAGGAGGTCCAGCATGCGACCTTGTTCCCTGCTTTTTGGCATCGCCACCTTCGCCTTATCTAGCGCGTCCCCTGCCTTCGCGCTCATCGGTCTCAACCAGTGCGGGCCGGGAACGAAACCGCCAGTGCGGATGCATTGCGGCCAGGAGGAACTGCTCCTTGGCTATCGCGACGCAGCAGGCCCCTGCCTCTGGGTCTGCTGTCCTCCCAACAGCGACGGAAGAACCTACGACTGCTCAGGCGATCCCACTCCCTCAGACTTCAAACTCGATCTTCGAAACGTCCGCCCCAGGCCTTGGACAGGCGTCTTCACCCCGGGTTCTTCCTTCTTGAGGCCCGATGCGGAGAAGGATACAGAGGGGGGGATGGTCCAGCCGGCCAAGTAAATAACGGGGTCGAGATCGGCGACGCGAAATAAGGAGTGGGAAAAGGCAGGAGGGTGGCTGCGCGGGGCGGTTTCAGTCGGCGATTATATGACCACAGTAGGGGCAGACGGTACACGAGGGGTCAAGGTAGCGTTGGCAGTGAACGAAAGAACATTGCTTCGGTTGTCTCTTGACCACCGTCAAAGTCGGCAAGCTCTGCACACTCTGCACACTCTGCACAATCTCAATCGGCTGCCCGGCTGCTTGTTTCAGGGGAAGACATTCCAGCGCTTCCTCCATCTGCAGCCGACGTTTTTCCACATTCTGCGCTTTTTTCAGCTTTCCGTTTTTTGACATTTCCGAAGATCCCCCCCTGCGCACACAAAAGGGGGCATCCGTTGAGGATGCCCCCCTTTTAAATCTACCTACCACAACCCTCTTCACCATGTCAACCGTCGCCAAGACCTTTAACTGCGGCGATCTGCGTTATTCCCGTCTTTCGACAAACAGCTATTTTCGTATACGGCCTCCCCACTTGCATTGAGGATGCGGGAGGCTTAGAATGGCTCATCCGTTTTTGCCCCTGGAATACAGGCAGTTCCGGGCAAGGGAACAAGCAGTCGAGCCAGCGGGGTTCGTAGAGAGCGCCTGCAGCAGGAGTAAACCCATGGGTACGTCAGTTGGAATAGGCTTCAGCACCCGGAAAAGCCCGATGGATGCCGGGAATGAGGCAGCCCGGACGGCACTGGAACAGGCCGGCATCGCCAAGCCGGACCTCGTCCTCGTCTTCGCCACGGTAGGCTACCACCAGCAGCAGTTGATCGGCGCCATCCGCGAGGCGACGTCCGGGGCGCCTCTTTGCGGCTGTTCCGGCGAGGGGATCATCGTGCAGGATGCCGTGGTGGAAACGAATTTCGCTGTCGGTGTCATGGTGATCGCCTCCGACGAAGTAAGCTTCGGCATCACCTCCGTCACCGGGATAGGCGAAGAGCCTTGCGCGGCCGGCAAGAAGCTGGCAGCGCAGATCACCCCGCTTCTGGCAGACGACAGCCGCGCCTTTTTCCTGCTGGCGGACGGCCTGGCATTCGATTTCGATCCCTTTGTGGCAGCCTTCGAGTCGGTTCTCCCCTCTTCCGCCAAGCTCCCGATCTTCGGAGGCCTCGCCGCGGACAACTGGGCTTCCCGCAGGACCTACCAGTACCACGACGGCGAGATATTGAGCCAAGGCGCCTGCTGTATCGTCATGTCGGGCAGGTGCCGCGTCGCCTGGGGCATCAACCACGGCTGCGTTCCGGTCGGGGCGAAGCGCACCATCACGCGCAGCAAGGGAAACATCATCTACGAGATCGATGGGACCCCGGCCTTGGATGTGCTCAAGGAATACGTAGACGAGGACTGGGCGGTCAAGTGGAACAAGGCGACCCTGAACCTCGGGCTCGGGTTCAAGACACCGGAGCACCTAAGGGAGCGGTACGACGAGTACTACGTGCGGTACATAATGGCAAAGGACGACGAGGCAGGCTCCGTCACCATCCAGTCCGACGTCACGGACGGAACCCCCCTCTGGATCGTCCGCCGCGACAAGGAACTGATGATGGACGGCCTCAAGTCCATTCCACGGCAGATCAAAGAAGATCTTGCCGGACAAAAGCCCAAACTGGTGCTGCAGTTCGAGTGCATGGGACGGGGCCGGGTCGTATTCAAGGAGCAGGAACGCATGGACCTGGTGAAATGCCTCCAGCGCGACCTGGGCGAGGACCTCCCCTGGCTCGGCTTTTATACCTATGGGGAAATAGGTCCGATCAGCAGGTACAACTGCTTCCACAACTTCACCTCAGTCGTAGCGGTAGTCTACTAAGGTCGGGCGGTCGGGTACATGGACAAAATGAATAGAGATACGCTGACGGTGGAACTGGAAAGGCTGCGGCAGGAAAACGAGGTCCTCTCCGGGCAGGTCAAGCGCCTGGTCAAAGCGGAAAGCAGGCTCTACGACTATCAGGAGAAACTGGATCTGCAGCTTAAGGAATACAGCGGGCTCTACGATCTCAATTCAAGGCTCTACACCTGCCGCGACCTCCCCGCGATCTTCGATCTCGCCACCGAGTACGTGATCAACAGGCTCGACTACGAGCGGGTGCTCTTCTTCCAGAAAACCGAAAACAGCGGCGCCTATGCGGTCTGCGCCTGCGACGGCTACCACTACCCTCAGGAAAAAGAGGGCGTTTCCTCCCTCACCCTCTCCCGCCAGGCAGCCATCCTGACCCCGCTTTTCGCCGGGGCCAACTACAGCATCTGCACGACAGATTCGCAGTCGCCCGATCTTGTCGAACACCGGGACCTGCTGCTGATGCACGAGTATTTCATCTGCCCCTTGGGAAACCGAACCGACCCCGTAGCATTTCTTGCCGTGGGAAACTCCGCCGAAAACGCGGAATTCTACCGCAGGATCAGCGACAGCGAGGAGGCCCTTTTCGGCCTCGGCAACCTGGTCGGGCTCCTCTCCTCCACCATCGAAAACCAGATCCTCTACACCGGGATGAAGAAAGCACTTGAGCAGGAGCGCCTTGCCGAGGCGAAGTACCGGGGCATCTTCGAAAACGCGATGGAAGGGATCTTCCAAACCACCCCCGACGGGAAATTCCTTTCCTGCAACCCGGCGACGGCCGCCATACTGGGCTACAGCACCCCCGAGGAAGTGCTGGAAGGGGTGGTCAACGTAGGGCTGCAACTCTACGTGGACCCGCAGCGGCGCGACGAACTCTACGCCATGATGTTCCAGCGGCAAAATGTGAAGAATTTCGAGGTCGAATTCTGCCGCAAGGACGGAAGCCGGATCTGGGTCGATCTCAGTACCCGTCCAGCCTTCAACGAAGAGGGAGAACTGATCTATATCGACGGGGTGATACAGGACATCACCGAGCGAAAGCACAACGAAGAGGCTCTGCGCAAGCTGTCCCAGGTGGTCGAGCAGAGTCCGGTTTCCATCGTCATCACCGACACCCAGGGGCGCATCGAATTCGTCAATCCGAAGTTCGTCCAGTTGACCGGCTACTCCCCCGGGGAAGTGCTCGGCCAAAACCCGAGCATCCTCAACTCCGGAAAGGCGCCGATCGATAAATCGCGGAAACTATGGGAGACGATTCGGGCCGGCAAGGTCTGGGAAGGGGAGTTCCTGAACCGGAAGAAGGATGGCGAACTCTTCTCCGAGCACGCAACCATCTCCCCCATCCGGAACAAGGACGGCGTCATCACCCATTTCCTGGCCATCAAGGAGGACATCACCGAAAGGAAGCTTTTGCAAGCCCAGCTTTTCCAGTCACAGAAGATGGAGTCGATCGGAAGGCTCGCCGGCGGAGTGGCGCACGACTTCAACAACATGCTGAGCGTCATCCTGGGGAGCGCGCAGTTGGCGATGCGCTGCGTTACCGAGGGGACCCCGGTCTGGCAGGACCTGGAACAGATAGTACAGGCCGGGAAGCGCTCCAGCCAGATCACCCGCCAGCTTCTCGCCTTCTCCCGAAAGGAGATCATCGCGCCGCGCGAGGTGAACCTGAACGAGCACTTCACGGAGATGCAGAAGACGCTGGGGCGCCTGATCGGCGAGGACATCCGCATGAATTTCAATCCGGAGCCCGGCCTTTGGACCATCGATGCGGATACGACGCAACTGGACCAGATCCTGGTCAACCTGGCGGTGAACGCACGCGACGCAATGGGCAACGGGGGGGTACTCACCATAGAAACGGCAAACGTCCGGGTGGATGGCAGCTACAGCCAATTTCACCTGGATGCCTCCCTTGGGGAATACGTGCAACTTGCGGTCAGCGACAACGGCTGCGGCATGGACCGCGAGACCCTGGCGCAGATTTTCGAGCCCTTTTTCACCACGAAAGAGGTGGGCAAGGGGACCGGGCTCGGGCTCGCCACCGTCTACGGCATCGTAAGGCAGCACAACGGCTTCATTAACGTCTACAGCGAACCGGGTGAGGGAACCACCTTCCAGATAAACTTCCCCAGGTGTTCCGGAGCCGCGGTCGATGCGGCAAAAGACGAAGAGGTTTCGCTCAGCGGTTCGGGAACGGTGCTATTGGTCGAGGACGACCCGCTGGTGCGCAGAACAACACTCAACACACTCAAGGAGATCGGCTACCACGTCATCGAGGCGGCCGGCGCCGATGAGGCTATCGCCCTTTGCCGCAAGGAAGATGCCGAGCTCGACGTCATTCTCACCGACGTGGTGATGCCTGGCATGAACGGCAAGGAGATGGTCGATGCCATCGAGTCGTTTCGCCCGGGGCTCAAGGTGCTATTCATGTCCGGCTACACAAAAGACCTGGTGGCGCAACGTGGCGTGGTGGAAGGGGGGAGACACTTCATCCAGAAGCCTTTCGATATCCAATCCCTGGCCAGAAAGCTGCGTGAAACGATGCAGCGCTGAGTACTCATTTGAGTGACACATGTAATCAACACCACCAGACCGCCCCTCCGCAGTTCCGACGCCACTCGCAACAGTCGCCACCGTAAAATAGCCAGTTAGCGCGTATACTTTTTTTAAACTTCATATCCCGCCAAAATGGCACGGTGGGTGCTAACGCATGCGTATCTGATTGCAGCAACAACCACCGCGCAAAGGTTTAATCATGAAAACAATCGGCTTACCTAAGAAGCAAGGGATGTACGATCCCCAGTTCGAGCACGACGCCTGCGGCGTCGGCTTTGTCACCCACATCAAGGGGAAGAAATCCCACGAGATCGTCCAGCAGGCGATAACCGTCCTGGCGAACCTCGACCACCGCGGCGCGGTCGGCAGCGAGCACAACACCGGCGACGGCGCAGGCATCCTGATTCAGATGCCCGACGCTTTCTTCCGCAAGGTATGCCCCGAGGCCGGCATCGAACTGCCGGGGCCGGGCGAATACGGCGTGGGCATGCTCTTCACCTCGCCCGAAGCTACCGAACGCAGCGCCGCGAAGCACCTGTTCCAGCGCATCGTTGCGGAGGAAGGGATGGAAATGATCGGCCGGCGCGTCGTGCCGACCGACAACTCCTTGCTTGGCGATACCGCCAAGGCCGGCGAGCCGCTGGTACGTCAGATTTTCTTCAAGCGCAACGCCGCCTGCCCCGACGAGGATGCCTTCAACCGCAAGCTCTATGTCGTGAAGCAGCGCGCCCTGCATGAGATACGCGACAATGGGGTCGATCCCTTGTGGTACTTCTCCAGCATGTCGACCCGCACCATAGTTTACAAGGGTATGCTGATGCCGGCCCAGCTGGACCAGTACTACCCCGACCTGCGCGACGAAGCGGTGCAGACCGCCATCGCCGTGGTCCATTCCCGTTTCTCCACCAACACCTTCCCGAGCTGGGACCGTGCGCATCCGTACCACATGCTGGCCCACAACGGCGAGATCAACACCCTGCGCGGCAACGTCAACTGGATGCACGCCAGGCAGTCGATGTTCAGTTCCGACCTCTTCGGCGAGGACATGAAAAAGCTCCTGCCGGTTATCGACGCCAACGGTTCCGACTCCGCCATGTTCGACAACTGCCTTGAGCTCTTGGTGCAGTCCGGCCGCTCGCTCCCCCACGCCATGATGATGATGGTGCCGGAGCCGTGGGAAAACCACGAAACCATGAACAAGGAGAAGCGTGCCTTCTACGAGTACCACTCCTGCCTGATGGAGCCCTGGGACGGCCCCGCCGCGCTCACCTTCACCGATGGCCGGACCATCGGCGCAGTCCTCGACCGCAACGGCCTGCGCCCCTGCCGCTACTATCTGACCGACGACGACCTGGTGGTGATGGCGTCCGAGGCCGGCGTGCTGCAGGTGCCGCCCGAAAAGATCATCAAGAAGGGACGGCTGCAGCCGGGCAAGATGTTCCTGGTGGACACCGTACAGGGGCGCATCATCCCCGACGAGGAGGTAAAGGGGGAACTGGCCTCGGCCAAGCCTTACGCCGACTGGGTCAAGGTGAACCACCACTCGCTGCAGGACATCCCGAAGGCCGCCAAGGCGCCTTTCGTCGAGCATTCGCCGCTTTTGCAGCGGCAGAAATCCTTCGGCTACACCTTCGAGGACCAGCAGACCATCATCGGCCCGATGGCCACCGACGGCATCCAGCCGCTCGGCTCCATGGGAACCGACACCCCGCTGGCGGTCCTCTCGGAGAAGCCCCAGCTTCTGTACAACTACTTCAAGCAGCTCTTCGCCCAGGTGACCAACCCGCCGATCGACCCGATCCGCGAGGAGATCATCACCGCGACGGCGGTCCGCATCGGCTCCGAGTCGAACCTTTTGAAGCCGACCCCCTCGAGCGCCCGCGTCATCCGCCTGGAGCACCCGATCATCGGCAACGAGGAGTTCGAGAAGCTCAGGAACCTGGACCGCCCCGGCTTCAAGAGCACCACCCTGTCGCTTTTGTTCAAGGCTACCGACGGCGCCGAAGGGATGGAGAAGGCGCTTGACAGCCTGTTCAACACCGCCGTCCACGCGATCGAGACCGGCACCACCATCCTGATCCTGTCCGACCGCGGCGTCAGCGAGGAGTATGCGGCCCTGCCGGCCCTGTTGGCCGTGGCAGGTCTGCACCACCATCTGATCCGGACCGCCACCCGCACCCACGCCTCCATCGTGCTGGAGTCGGGCGAACCGCGCGAGGTGCACCATTTCGCGGTGCTCTTGGGGTACGGCGTCACCGCCATCAACCCCTACCTCGCCTTCGAGTCCATCGACGACATGATCCAGCAGGGGATGCTCCCCGGGCTCGACTACAAGACCGGCGTCAAGAACTTCATCAAGGCTTCGATCAAGGGAATCGTCAAGACCATGGCCAAGATGGGGATCTCCACCATCCAGAGCTACCGCGGCGCCCAGGTTTGCGAAGCGGTCGGCCTGCACGACTCGGTCATCGAGAAGTACTTCACCTGGACCCCCTCCCGCATCGGCGGCATCGACCTGGAAGGGATCGCCCAGGAACTTTTGAACCGCCACCGCAAGGCGTATCCTCACCGGGTCGCAGCCGAGCCGTCGCTCGACCCCGGCGGGCAGTACCAGTGGCGCCAGGAGGGGGAAGAGCACCTTTTCAACCCGCTCACCATCCAGTCGCTGCAGAAGGCGACCAAGACCGGCGATTACCAGGAGTTCAAGGTCTTCTCCAAGCTGATCGACGACCAGAACGAGCGCATCTACACCCTGCGCGGGCTTTTGGACTTCAACACCGAAATCAGGATCCCGGTCCCCCTGGAAGAGGTGGAGTCCGTTGAAGAGATCATGAAGCGGTTCAAGACCGGGGCCATGTCCTACGGCTCCATCAGCCAGGAGGCCCACGAGGCCTTAGCCATCGCCATGAACCGGATCGGCGGCCGCTCCAACACCGGCGAGGGTGGCGAGGACCCGGAACGCTTCACCTGGACCAACGACCAGGGAGATTCCAAGAACAGCGCCATCAAGCAGGTCGCTTCCGGCCGTTTCGGCGTGACCAGCAACTACCTGACCAACGCCTCCGAGCTGCAGATCAAGCTGGCGCAGGGTGCTAAGCCGGGCGAAGGGGGCGAGTTGCCGGGTAGCAAGGTCTACCCCTGGGTCGCAAAGACCCGGCACACCACCCCGGGGGTAGGCCTCGTATCGCCCCCGCCGCACCACGACATCTACTCCATCGAGGACCTGGCGGAGCTGATCCACGACCTGAAGAACGCCAACCGCCGCGCCCGGATCAGCGTCAAGCTGGTCTCCGAGGTCGGCGTCGGCACCATCGCGGCCGGCGTTGCCAAGGCACACGCCGACGTCGTCCTGATCTCCGGTTACGACGGCGGCACCGGCGCTTCGCCTCTCTCCAGCATCAAGCATGCGGGACTCCCCTGGGAGCTCGGGCTCGCGGAAACCCACCAGACCCTGGTGCTCAATAACCTCAGGAGCAGGATCATCGTCGAGGTCGACGGCCAGCTGAAGACTGGCCGCGACGTGGCCATCGCGGCGCTCCTTGGTGCCGAGGAGTTCGGCTTCGCAACCGCGCCGCTGGTCACCCTTGGCTGCGTCATGATGCGCGTCTGCCACAGCAACACCTGCCCGGCCGGCGTCGCCACCCAGGACCCGGTCTTGAGGGCCAAGTTCGCCGGCAAGCCGGAGTACGTCGTCAACTACATGCGCTTCATCGCGCAGGAAGTGCGGGAGATCATGGCCGAACTCGGCTTCCGCAACTTCAACGACATGGTGGGTCGCGCCAACCGCCTTGAGCCCAAGCGCGCCGTAGCGCACTGGAAGGCCCAGGGACTCGATTTCAGCAAAATCCTGTACCAGCCGCAGATGGCAATCAAGGGGAGCCGCTACTGCACCGAGTCCCAGGACCACGGGCTGGAGAAATCCATCGACTACACCAAGCTCCTTGATATCTGCAAGCCGGCCCTGGAGAAGAAGGAGAAGGTCAGCGCCGAACTCTCCATCACCAACGTGGACCGGGTAGTAGGTACCATCGTCGGCAACGAAGTCACCCGCGCCTATGGTGCCGAGGGGCTACCCGACGACACCATCAGGCTCAAGTTCCACGGCTCGGCCGGCCAGAGCTTCGGCGCCTTCATCCCGAAAGGGATGACACTGGAGCTCTCCGGAGACGTCAACGACTACCTGGGCAAAGGTTTGAGCGGCGGCACCATCGCGGTCTACCCTCCCGCCGGCTCCAACTTCAAGGCAGAGGAGAACATCATCGCCGGCAACGTCGCCTTGTACGGAGCCACCAGCGGCACCGCCTACTTAAGCGGCATCGCGGGAGAGCGCTTCTGCGTCCGCAACTCCGGCGTCAACGCGGTGGTGGAAGGTGTCGGCGATCACGGCTGCGAGTACATGACCGGCGGCATAGTGGTGGTGCTCGGCGAAACCGGCAGGAACTTCGCCGCCGGCATGAGCGGCGGCATCGCCTATGTCCTGGATGAGGCGGGACAGTTCAAGGACCACTGCAACACCGACATGGCGGACCTTGAGCAGCTGGACGAGCGGGACCAGGAGACGGTCCGGGAGATGATCGAGCGGCACAAGGAGATGACCGGCAGCAGCCGGGCCGCCGCCATCCTCGCAGATTGGCGCAGCTTTGCACGCAAATTCGTCAAGGTCATGCCGAGGGACTACAAGCGTGTACTCCAGGCGCTCGCCCGGGCGAAAGCCGCCGGATTGAGCGGCGACGAAGCCCTGACAGCGGCATTCGAGGAGAATGCCGGCGCGGCCGCACACTAAACTAACGAGCAAATCTTGAGAATAGGATAGAGCTATGGGAAAACCAACCGGATTCATGGAATATCTTCGCGAACTCCCGTCGGACCGCGAGCCGCTGGAGCGGCTCAAAGATTGGGACGAGTTCCACCTGCACCTGCCGGAGGAGAAGCTCCGCACCCAGGGCGCCCGTTGCATGGACTGCGGCATCCCGTTCTGCCACACCGGGAAGCTGGTGAGCGGCATGGCCTGCGGCTGCCCGGTCAACAACCTGATCCCCGAGTTCAACGACCTGGTCTACCGCGGGCTTTGGAAGCAGGCGTACGACAGGCTCTCGCGGACCAACAACTTCCCCGAGTTCACCGGCCGGGTCTGCCCCGCCCCGTGCGAGGGGTCGTGCACGCTGGGTGCCAGCGAGCCTGCGGTCACCATCAAGAACATAGAAGTGAGCATCATCGAGCGCGCCTGGGACGAAGGGTGGGTCACCCCTACCCTGCCGCAGGTCCGCACCGGCAAGAAGGTGGCGGTCGTTGGCTCCGGCCCCGCAGGGCTTTCCGCGGCCGAGCAGCTCAACAAGGCCGGGCACCAGGTGACCGTGTTCGAACGGGCGCCGCTTCCGGGGGGGCTTTTGATGTACGGCATCCCCAACATGAAGCTGGACAAGCAAAACATCGTCATGCGCCGCATCCGGCTCATGGAGCAGGAGCAGATCGCCTTTGTCTGCAACACCAGCATCGGCGGGGCCGATTACCCGGTCGAGAAGCTCAAGAGCGAGTTTGACGCCGTGGTCATGGCTACCGGCGCCACCCTCCCCCGCGACCTCAACATCGAGGGGCGCTCGCTTCAGGGTATCCGCTTCGCCATGGATTTCCTGACCGCCAACACCAAGGCGGTGCTGGAAAAAGGGAGCAAGTTCATCTCGGCGCAAGGGAAAGACGTGATCATCATCGGCGGGGGCGACACCGGCACCGACTGCGTGGCCACCTCGCTGCGCCATGGCTGCAACTCCGTTACCCAGCTGGAAATCATGCCCCGTTCCCCCGACACCCGCGCCGATGACAACCGTTGGCCGGAATGGCCCAAGACCCACAAGGTCGATTACGGGCAGGAGGAGGCTGCGGCGAAATTCGGCGCCGACCCGCGCGTTTTCCTCACCACCGCGACCAAGTTCGAAGGGGATGCGGAGGGCAAGGTGAAGGCGGTGCACACGGTCCAGGTGAAATGGGAGAAGAACGCCCAGGGCCAGTTCGTCCCCACCCCGGTGCCGGGGACCGAAGAGGTCCGGCCGGCAAGCCTCGTGCTGTTGGCTATGGGCTTTCTGGGCCCCGAGCAGGAACTGCCGGCGGCACTCGGGCTTGAGCGTGACGGGCGCAGCAACATCAAGGCCGACTACGGCCGCTACGCCACCAACATCCCCGGCGTGTTCGCAGCCGGCGACTGCCGCCGCGGCCAGAGCCTCGTGGTCTGGGCCTTCAACGAAGGACGCGGGGCAGCGCGCGAGTGCGACCGTTTCCTGATGGGAGACACCGAGCTTCCCTAAAGCTGACGAGCACCTGTCGGCACGCATGCAAACATGAAGGCACCCGGCCTATTCGGCGGGTGCCTTTTCTTGTGCCGTTTACCACTCATCGTTTATCAAATCCCGCGTCGGATTCGACAAATCCTGCCCACAATTCGTCACAACCCCTCCCCTTTTCAGCGAATCAACCCTGAATCTAATGAAATTTTTGGGCAAATCAGGCGATTCCGCTCCAGATTTAGCGGATTCTCTTTCAAATCCGATCAATCCGGCTGCCAATTCGACGAAACCGACACGCAATTCGCAAGATCAGGCCTCAAATCTTCTAAATCGGCACGTGCCCGGCACTTTTTTCATTAGTTCAGCACAGCCTGAGGAGGGGGGGAAGAGCTTAAGGGGGGGACTTTCGAGGGGTTCCCAGATGGAATGCTTCCACCTGGGAACCGTTGAGGCAGGATCAAACCGACCTGAGGGTGATGTAATTCGACCAAGGGCCCAGTTCATTGTGGCGCATGGCCCTGATCCGGAACCAATACTTCGTGCCGGGAGTGAGCCCCTTTACCACAATACCGGTACAGTTCGGCGCTGCGGCCAATAGACTCCAGTTCTCCTCCAGGTTCGGATCCCCCGTGCAGCCCCATATCTCGAACATCTTGGCGCCCTTGACGGACGAGACTGTCCCCAGCATTTCTCCGTCTTTGGAACCGTACTTCAGCTTGAAGTTTTCCGGTTTAGCCAAGCGCGACTTGACAGCGCTGGTCTTCGTCGCTACCGGTCCCAGCCCAAGTTTCTCCGGCACGGTCGGGTCTTGCGTGGCCGCCAACTTGGCAAGCCCCAGCAACATGAGATGCTGGCGGTTCAGTTCCTTGCGATCCGCCTCGCAGGCGGCGACTTTTTCGGGGTCGCCTTGCAAGGAACCATTGTAGCTTTCGAGGAAGCGGTCACGTGCCCCCCTGTAGACAACAGGAGAAGTCAGCAGTGACAACAGGTAAGCGTGCAACTCGTCAGTGTACGAACGTGACACCGGTGCAGTCTTGGGAACCATATCGGCGTTGGATGTCTTTTGTGGCATAGGACCTCCCGATACGCATAATGTGAATTACTTAATGCAACATGCTACATCATTCCCCACTGTCCACAACCTACAGGGATATTTTTTTTGTTCGACGACCAGAACCACCCGACCGTGGCATCAAGCTGGCCGGGCCGGTACATACGGAAGGCGAGGTTAATAAATTAGTAATTTACAATTTTTTCATTTCTTTTTAGGTCAAAATGATGTACTAACATAACCCGCCTTTAATTATGTTTATCCAAGGAGCTATCATTTAATGGCAAAGGGAACATACATGCACTTGTGGGCATCCTTCGCGATCCTCGCCCTATCGATCCTGTCCAATCCTCTGGAATCGCATGCTCAGCAAAGCCAGTACCCAATCTCATGCGACGAGTGCCACCGGATGCCCCCTCTTGACAGTCCGTACCGCAACCCTGATACCGGCGGCTTCACGGGAAACCACGAAACCCATAACCCTCCGTCCATTGCCTCGAAGCAATCCTGCGAGAAATGTCACGCCGGGAGCGGGAGCTTCCTGACGTCCCATCGAGATGGATTCATCAACATGACGAGCAACATCAACAGCTCCGCCCATCCTTTGCGTTCGGTCTATAACAAGCCGAGGTTTTTCAACCAGACGACACTGCCCACGTTGCAGACCTGCTCCAACGTCAACTGTCACTTCGAAACCACAACTCCTGCCTGGGGCAGAGCCGCATATTCTTCGCCCAGCGACTGCGACAAGTGCCACCAGGCGGCGCCGAGTGACGGGAATCACCCTGTAGGCGCCCAAAAGCACGCCCAGTACTATGGCACTACCACGTCCTCTTGCGCAAAATGCCATCCCGACCACACCGGCGAACCGGCACCCTTTGGCCATGCCACTAGTGCGGGAAACCGGACTTTGAGCGTAAGATTTGCCGCCCTTCCCAATAACGGCTTCGGCCGCTACACCGGAAACGTCGCCTACCCGTACTATCTCCCCAGCAAAAACGCCGCGCGCAGCGGGACGTGCAGAAACACCTACTGCCACAGCCCCGGCACCAAGCCCGCCGGCAGCTCGGCAGATCCCAACAAGAGCGCAGCCTGGGGCGGAACTCTGGACTGTACCGGTTGTCACAAGGGGTCGGTTTCCGGTGACTACATGAATACCGGAAGCCATTACGCGCACGTCTACGGAGACGGAAGCGCCAAATCGCAGATATCATGCGTGAAATGTCATGCCGCGACCGCCGCGGCCGATATGGCTATTTCGGACCGGTCGCGGCACGTAAACGGTCAGGTGGAGGTGGCCTTCGACAGCAGTTCCAACCCGACCGGCGGCAGCTACAACGGCACTCTCGCAACGCCCTTGTCACCTTCGGTCAAGACACCCGGGTCCAACTATGCGGTGTGCCAGAACCTCTACTGTCATGGAGGCAATCCCGTCACGTGGGGGGGAACGGTCAACTGCCAGGACTGCCACGGCGGCGGCAGCGACGCGGACAACTTCGGCGGCACCTTCTGGAGCGACGGAACGACCGGGAAGATCAAAACTGCCGGCGAGTGGGATGGCACCGGTCACGGCAGGGCCAGCGGCACCTATCCTTCGGGAACTGCCGCAGCGAACTTCGGGGTGGAAGCAAAGCAGTGCGAATACTGCCACGATGCGGGCGTCGGGCATGCCCAGGCCTCCAACGCCTTCCGGCTGAGGAATTACTCCACTGCCGCCTGGGGACGCAACGCCGTCTGTCAGAACTGCCATGGAGCCGGCTCGGCGGGCGTGACGGTCGGATCGCACCTGAAGAACTCTTCGCGCAAGGTCGGCTCCGACCACTACGGGGCTAAACACAGCAACTCCAAAAACGGCGGACAGTTCTGCTGGGACTGCCACGACGGCCACGGCGACACCAACGCCTACATGATCCACAACAGTGTCGCCAGCACCTCCGATCGAACCACCGGAGCGCCGGCGACCACCGCCGCAACCTCTTTCACCGCCTTTGCCACCGGCACCGATTATGCCCGCGGCGCCGCGCCCTATAACGGCATCTGCCAGGTTTGCCACGACTCGACCGTCAATCACTACACCGCCACAAGCGGCGACAGCCACAACCCGGGCACACGCTGCACGAGCTGTCATACCCATACCGGCCCGAATAGCAGCAACGCCTTCCCAGGGAGCGAGTCGGCCGGCGGGGCCCCCTGCCTTGGCTGCCACGCGACGGGATTCGCCAACATGCGGACCAACGCGAGCTATCACCACTACATGCAGAACGACACGGCGACCTACTCCAACAGCGCTACTCCCAGCGCCACCGACACGAACCGGCGCTGTCTCATGTGCCACGTGGATCACAACATATTCCGCCCCGACATGAATGCAGGCGGCGCCCGCGCAAAGAACCTGCGCACGGGGGCAATCGATGCCGTATCTGCCAGCGTCGGCTTCACCAACAGCGATTTCGACAATGCCCTTGCCTCCGGCGGCGTCTGCGTAAGCTGCCATACGAACCAGCAGACCAAAAACAGCACCAACCGTAAGGGTAACGGGACAACCGTCACGCCGCGGGTAACCAAGAGCGAGTACGCCGGGTCCGCCCACAACTACGCCGTCGCAGGGGGAGCCTTCAGCGACGCCTCCAGGGTCAACGCGAACTGCATCAAGTGCCATAACGCCCAAAACGGCGAGACCTCGTTGAAAGGGAATTTCGGCAACCACGACGGCACTGCCAGCTCCATCCTCGGCGCTCTGGGAGGCACCCTCACCGACCCCTACGAGGCGGGACTCTGCTACCGCTGTCACAGCAACGCAGCCGACGCGGTGGGCGGAACGAAGAAAACCGCCAATGCCAGGGACTGGTATGGCGCCGTCACCACCATGTCCTCTCGCGCCACCGCGATATTCCAGAGTTTCCAGAAGGCCAACAAGCATCAGGTCGATCTTCCGGCCTACAGCGGGAAGCACAAACCGAATGCGGTGGATGAATCGAGAGCGTACATCTCCAATGCCGCCAACAAACACGTAGACTGCAGCGACTGCCACAACCCGCACACCGCGACAGCCGCCAATCCGACCAAAGGGGCCATGGGGGCCAATCCCACCAACAGCACCGGCAACTGGACCGCGCCGACCGCTTGGGCCGACGTCAGCGTGGCCGGCGGTGACGACGAATACAAGATCTGTTTCCGCTGCCACAGCGGATACAACACGGGGCTCTCCTCCTGGAGCAGCGCCTGGACCGATCTCGGGAAGGAATTCAGCACCGGCAACAAGTCGTATCACTGGATCGAAGGGGACCGCGGCGCGGCCAAAGCCGACACCACCTACGGCAACTTCAACAAGACCTATATCTACAAGATGATGCCGCGCTACAACGGCTTCACCGATGCCCAGTTGCGTACGGTAAGAATGCGCTGCTCCGACTGCCACGGCTCCGACAACGCGGAGAACAACCCGAACGGGCCGCACGGTTCCTCCTACGCCAGGATGCTCAAGGTGCCGGCGGGGAGCCCCTACACGACGTGGAACAGCACGTCCCAGGTCGGCGGCGCGAACGTATGGTGCTTCAACTGCCACCTCCCTGCCTTCACCAACAGCGGGTTCAGCGGGTCAGGCAGTTCCTTGCACACCTCCAAGCACAGCGGTAGCAAAGGCACGTGCATGGACTGCCATATAAAGGTTCCCCATGGCTGGCAGATACCCCACCTGCTCAAGCCTTACAACATGCCTGCCAACTATCCGGCGGAGAACGCGGCCTATAACGGGACCGGGACGACCTCCAGATCGGGGATCGACCTCCCGCTGAACAGCACCAACTGGGGCCTCAGCGGCAAATGGACCGAAAACAGCTGCGGTAGCCACCAAAACTGCAGCGGCAACTAGTTATCGGAACAAGGTAGCTTTTCCAGGGTCATCGTGTAATTTCGGGGAGGCCGCCCTTTGGCCCCCCTCCCCTTGCGGGAGGGGGTTAGGGGGTGGGGGCAGGTGCCATCACGCGAACAGGCCTTTATTCGGAGCAGTCATGGTAGTCGGTTTCATCGGCAGCAAGAAGGTTGCGGTCTTTTTACTCGTGCTGGTGCTCATCATCTTCGTTTATGAGGGGGTAACCCAGCAGGTAACGGCAAAAATACTACTTTGCGGCGCATTCCTGCTGGCAGCAAACCTCGTCTGTTGCATATATCTCAATGCGCGGAAAGTGGCCAAAGCGAGCCTGCGCCAGATGGGATTCGTCACCTTTCATGCGGGACTTCTCGTCATCCTGCTGGGAGGCGTGGTCAGCTATTACACCTATTCGGTTGGATATGTGGAAGTCGCCGAAGGGAACAGTTTTAGCGACGAGCGCTCCAGTTACAACGGCTGGAAGCAGCGGTTCGGAAGCAGGAAAGGGACCGGCGTTCAGATTGGCGTGAAGAAGATTCACCTGAATTTCTGGGAAAACGGCCAGATCAAGGAATATACGAACCTGGTAGTCATCGGGGATGGCGGCATGGAAAGGGAAGCGGTTCTGGAAGTAAACGGATCCGTGCGGCACCGCGGCCTGCTGATAAACCTCGCACGTTATTTCGGCCTCGCGCCTCACTTCGCGCTGGAAACAGCGCAGGGGGAGAAGGAAGGCTACATATATATCAGCGACACAGCCAAAACCAACACCTTTACCATCCCCGCCCTGGGGTACGAGGCCACCGCGGCCTACCGGAACATCACCGACCGAGCCGTCGCTGTCTCGGTCAATACTCCCGGGAAGGGATGGGTGAGCCGAACCATGGTTGCCGGCGACGTACTCGATCTGGGCAAAGGGCGGTTGAAACTCACCGGCATCTCCCTTTGGAACGGTATTACGGTGGTAAAGGACTCGGGAAAAGAAATCACCTTTGCCGGATTCGCGCTCTTTCTTGCCGGCTTGCTGATGTATTACCTACGTTTTTTCCAGGAGGCTTTGAGAAGTGGCAGAGATTGAAAAGTTGCTGTTGTTTGCCGCAATAATCACCTGCGGCGTGAGTTGCGTATTCCACATCATTGGCTGGATTTTTTCCAAAGATACTGTCTTTAGCATCGGGAAAGGGCTGATCTGGCCCTTTCTTGGCCTCGTTACCGGAGCGATTGCCGTGCGTTGGCACCATCTTGGCCACGGACCGTATATCACCCTCTACGAGGTCCTGCTTTCCAACGTCTGGGTTGCCACGGCATTGTATCTCGCGGTCACCTTCAAGCGCAAAGCCCTCGATGCCATAGGGGTCTTTGCCATGCCGATCATACTTCTCACCGTTGGGGCAGTCGTGATGTCCCCGTCTCAAGCTTCCAACCTCACCCCTGCCTACAAAAGCGTCTGGCTGATTCTGCACATTTGCTTTGCGAAGCTCACCTACGGAAGCCTCGTCGTTGCTACGGCACTCTCCATTTCCATACTTCTCAAACGGTATGCGGCAGAGAAACACCGCTTCATGATGCGGTTGACCGAGCCAGAACGAGCCGACCGGCTCTGTCACAAACTCATCGCCGCGTCACTGATGTTTGCCTCGATAATGATCGTCTCCGGTTCCATCTGGGCGAATCAGCTTTGGGGGAAGTACTGGGGATGGGACCCGGTGGAAGTCTGGTCGCTGATCACCTGGATCGTATACGGCCTGTATCTCCACCTGCGCATCACCTACCGTTTCAAGGGGGTTCCCGCCGCGGTCTACTGCATCAACTCGTTTCTGGTTTCTGCGGTTTCCTTTTTCATCATGCCCTACGTTTTGAATACCGTGCACAACAGCTTCATGTTCGCGAAGTAGAAGAAGGTTCCTGCCCTGCCGTGACGAAATGCTTTACAACTCACTGTCGATTTCTTTTACACACCGTAAGCATTCCCCGCAGGAATCATTGGAATATTCACACTTTAGCAGCACTACGGATCTTGCGCGTCTCCCAATTTTTCAGTCATTTCAAACAAATGTATAAACGATAGGTATATAGTCCGACGTGGCTACGGGATGGATTATAACATGGCATGCCTACTGCATTTGCTGGAGCATCTGTTTAATCAATGAATGAGGGTATATGCCATGAAAAAACTCGTATTAGCAACTGTCTTAGCGCTCTCCTTGATAGCAACCCAAGCCTTTGCTATCCCCGCTCTGCAGCTGTACATCCCGGGAGCGACTTACCTCAGCGACACCTGGGTCATCGACAGCAACAATTTCGAATTGTGGGTGATCGGCAACGGTGCCAAAGAGCCCATCTCCGGTGTGTACCTGGCCGCAGCATACGCGACCGGAGAGACCGGAACGATCAACATCACCCGTACGGGCAGCAGCACCAGCCTCGCCGTTGCTCATAGCGGAGGCGACGGAACCGTGCCTCTTTTGGGTGGTGGCGCCAGTCTGGCGCCCCACGACCCGTGGGGAGCCGGAACCAGCTGGTACTCCTACCTCTTGGGTGATTTCACCTCCAAGGCCGACACCATTTACGACTACACCACCGGCACTGCGGACCAGGGTACCGGCCAGATCAACAAGTACAACGTAGACATCGTCGGTTACGCAAGCGGGCTGCACTTCGACGCTTACGACCACATCGAAAGCGGAAACCACACTAGATACATCTTCGCTCCTTTCTCACATGACGGTGAGAATACCAACCCCGTTCCGGAACCGGGCACCGTGGTTCTGCTTGGCGCAGGTCTTCTCAGCCTCGCCATTTACGGCAAACGCCGTCGTAACTAGTAACCACAGCTGAACAGTACAGACCATCGCCCCAACAAGCGGTGGAATTGAGAAACCCGGCTTTCATGGCCGGGTTTCTTTTTTTCAAGTCGTATAGTACGTTTGATCAAGAGTTGCTATGTTAACTTCAGTGGGACGCGAAACCGTATTTGGCAAGTACCGCCTTGGCCTCGCCCCCCATTAGGAAAGCAAAGAAGTCGGCTGCCTCCTTATTTCTCCCCCCGGCTGCCGTGAGCGCCATGGGATACACCACCCTGGGATAAAGCTCCTGAGGAACAGTAAAGAGTATCCTCGCTTTTTTCGCCTGCAGAGCATCTGTGCGGTACACAAAGCCGCCGTCCACTTCGCCCCGCTCCACGTACATGAGGCATTCGCGCACATCCTTTGCCATGACCAACTTCTTCTCGATCTGCTTATCCAGTCCCGCTTTTTTCAGCGCCTCGGCGGCATACTCACCGGCTGGGACACTCTTCGGGCTACCAATAGCAATGCGATCCAACTTGACCAGATCCCGTAGCGAGGTCGCCTTGCCCGGAGTGCCTGCAAAGACAAGGGTGTTGTAAGTAAAGGTTCCGATCCTGCCGGGATCGACCAGTTTCTTCGCCTTGAGATAGTTCATCCATTCGACATTGGCCGAGACATACAGGTCTGAGGGAGCGCCGTTTTCGATCTGTTTGGCGAGTTGTCCGGACGCCGCGTAATTTTTCACGAACTTTACGCTGGGGTGCTTGTGGGAATAGCTGTCGGAAAGCTCGTTAACCACCTCCTTGAGGCTTGCAGCCACGAAAAGGTTGACCTCGCCGGCTAGGGCGGGCGAGACAAAAAGGGTGCAGCAGATAAGGGTGAGCATCGACTTCTTGAGAGAATGCATGATTCCTCCATGTTGCAGTGAATAAAGGGCGTCAGTTCGCTACATCGTTGTCTGTCACTGCAGTGCAACTCGTAAGATTGCCACTAAGCCTTCTGCTCGATACATACTTTCATTCCTGCCTTGGTACGCGGTGCCATCACTTCGTTATGAAGATAGTACACAACACATGCCATGACCCCGCTAGCAGAATAACTTATTAAAAACAAAGAAAACAGTTAGGCATTAAGCAATCAAATCTACAAACGGCTGTCTGTTTTTTGTTCTGTTATGCCGACAAACCCGGCAGCTCCAGAGCCTGTCTGCCCCCTTCTTTCAGCACCTTTGGATAGAACGATCTAATTTTAGATGCCTTGCCTCAGAATATTAAATCGACAATATTTAATTATCGAGTATAAATTTTTTTCGCTAATATCACGCTCGATACTTAAGGAGGTTAAGTCATGGCAGAGAAAAAGACAGAAGATATCCTAAAAGATGTAAAACCGATTGAGATCTCTTACAGCGAGAAACTGAAGGAGGATCCGGCGTTCGTGTTGGCACTGATCGAAGACCCTGTGAAGGCGTTTCGCGCATATGGCTACAACGGTGACGAGAAGATGATGAGCATAAATGGGGGGGGGGAGCCCTTTCTGCGGCAGGATATCCTGACTTTGCTCAGGTACGCCGCCGCGAAAGGGATCCTTCTCTCCTTCTCCACCAACGCCTCTCTGGTCACCGAGGAGGTCGCCTCTGCTCTTTATGAGCTCAGGAATTCCCTGTTCTACATCCAGATGAGTCTTTACGGCGAGAGCAGGGAGACCTATGAGGGAGTCACCGGTTCCCGCAACAATATGGAACTGGCACTGAAAGGGCTGGCAAATCTGGTCGAAAGGGGACTGGATGTGGCTGTGCTGACGGTGGCGACTGCCGAGAATGTGGACAGGATTCCCGAGTATGGTGGCGCGCGAGTATGGAATAAAGGAATACAGGTTGGCTCCCGAGGTGTCTTTAGGGAGATCGGCTGACAAGCCGAATATCCGGAAGGCGGATGAGGCGGGTGTATGGAGCAAGCTGGTTGCCTCGCTTGCCAGGATCAAGGAGAACATGGTCGAGGGGGACCCTCCGCTCTACTTGGATGCGAGGCCGCTGTTCGGTGAATACCTCTACAAGGTAACCGGTTTCGGAAATTTCTACGAAAATTGCACGGCCGCCACCACCATGATCTATCTCGACCCATCTGGGAATGTATTGCCATGCCCCTTCCTGAAGCAGTTACCTCCGGAACTGGGAAAGCTGTACAGCCACATCAAGTCAAACAACATCATGAAGAGTAGCTTTCAGAACATCTGGCATTCCGACGCATTTGAGACATTCCGGTCCTATTACGACCCTGGCAAGAACCTTTTCAAGATCAACAAGGAGTGCAAATTTTTCAAAAAGGGAACCTGCATCCCTTGCGCCGTGACCCCGTGCAATTGTGAGGCCTCCATCAGGGCGCTGAAGTCGGAGCTTGCCCCCACCCCCAAGACCGCGAATAGTTGTGAATCGGACTTGAAGTTTGCCCCTGCATCGGCGTCTAACCCTGGCCCACCTTAACTTGTAACCTGTCAACATTCCGCGACAATGGTTCTAAGGGTCTCAGGCCGCAACCTCTTTGCCCCCCTACCTGTCCGCTCCCGGGTGCACTGTCCGCTTAAGCACCATGATGGCCGGCAGGTTGCTTTCGATCCAGTCTGCCAGGGCCTCTACCTTCTCTCCTATGGCCCTTCCCAGCGGGGTCAGCGAGTATTCAACGTGAGGCGGCACAACCGGATAGGAAATCCGGTCGACGAATCCATCCCTCTCCAGATATTGGAGGGTCTGCGCAAGCATCTTTTCACTCACTCCTCCCACTTTGCGCCGCAGCTCGCTGAAGCGGTGCGTCCCTTCCATCAGTGCGACCAGCACGAGAACTCCCCATTGGCTGGTGACATGCTTCAGGATCTCCCGGGACGGGCACTGTGTGGAGAGCAGCTCTCCGCGGCGCAACTGGTCCGACAGAGTGACGACTTCGGATTCAATCATGACACTTACCTTTTTGTGCGTACTTACTTTTTGTAATCGTTGTTGCTATGCTTCACCTGTAACACAGATCGCATGCACACATAAAGGAGATACTCATATGATCGTCGTCACTGGAGCCACCGGACAGTTAGGGCGCCTCGTCATCGCATCGCTTCTCAAAAAAGTACCAGCCTCCCGCATCGTCGCCGCGGTACGGAACCCCGACAAGGCCAAAGACCTTGCCAACCTCGGCGTCCAGGTTCGCCGGGCCGACTACGACCTGCCCGAGAGTTGGGAAAGCGCACTCGTCGACGCCGAGAAGGTGCTACTGATCTCTTCCAGCGAGGTTGGCAAGCGCATCGGCCAGCACCGCACCGTCATCGATGCGGCCAGAAGGGCCGGCGTGAAACTTCTCGCGTACACCAGCCTGCTGCGGGCCGATAGCTCCCCCCTCGGACTCGCCGCCGAGCACGTCGCCACCGAAACCATGATCCGCGACTCCGGTATCTCATTCGTCATGCTACGTAACGGCTGGTACACCGAGAACTACGCCGCCAGTATCGCTCCGGCGGTCGAGCATGGGACCTTCTACGGCTCCGCCGGCGACGGCCGGATCGCGTCGGCCGCCCGCGCCGACTACGCAGAGGCCGCCGTTGCCGTGCTCACCACTGAAGCGGAGGGGGGACGGGTCTACGAACTGGCCGGTGACACAGCCTACACACTCAACGAATTCGCCGCCGAGATTTCCCGCCAGTACGGCAAGCCGGTCAACTACGTCAACCTCCCCGAGCTCGAGTACAAGAAGCTGCTCGTTTCCGTTGGGCTTCCTGAGCCGTTCGCAGCTCTCCTGGCCGATTCCGACAGCGGCGCCGCAAAAGGGGGACTCTTCGACGATAGCCGTCAACTGAGCACCCTGATCGGCAGGCCGACCACCGCCCTGGAGGCGGTGATAGCCCAAGGCAAAAAAGGCGCGTGAAGCGCCCGGCTTGCCTCTTCAAGATTCCACGCGCAAAAAAGCCCGCCGTGCTACTCGGCGGGCTTTTATTCACTCGAACACTATAAGCTGGGTTGTGGTCTCGGATTATTAGGCGGTAGCCGGAAGTGACCCCTCCGCGGCCTGGGGGTCAAGTCTTGTTTATTGCTCATTTTGTGGTTCAATAGGCTTAATAGCAGCTAATGTCACAACATGTGCGGAGCAATTGCGATGGCGCGACCCTTACGCATTGAATTCCCTGGTGCAGTCTACCACCTCACCTCCCGCGGCAACGAACAAAAGAATGTCTTCCGCGACGACAAGGATCGCACGATCTTTCTTGATATTCTGGCAAGATCCTGCAACCTCTTCAACTGGCTCTGTCATGCATACTGCCTCATGGGGAACCACTACCACCTTATCGTTGAGACGGTGGATGACACTTTAAGCAGGGGCATGCGGCATCTAAACGGGGTCTATACTCAGAAATTCAACTGGAATCATCACAGTGTTGGTCATGTTTTCCAAGGAAGGTACAAGGCGATCCTAATCGAGAAAGAGAGCCATCTCTTAGAAGCCTGCAGATATGTCGTGTTGAATCCAGTAAGGGCAAAGCTCGCTGCAGACCCTGCTCAGTGGCGATGGAGTAGCTACAAAGCGACAAGTGGTCTTGAAAAACCAGCAGCTTGCCTTACAACAGCTTGGATCCTTCAACAGTTTGACCAAAAGCCGACCAGCGCCAACAAAAAATATAGGGAGTTCGTTCAAGACGGTATAAACGCAAGGTCGATATGGGAGGACCTCAGGTCGCAGATACTGCTGGGCGATGAGGACTTTGTTGAGCAGTTTAAAGATATAGCAAAGGGAGTAGAGGCATTGACAGAAATCCCGCGCGACCAGCGATTCTTACAGCGCCCAGATCTTCAGGAACTCTTTTCTGGAATTGATAAAGACAACAAAAGGCTGCGAAAAAACGCAGTAATAGAGGCAATAGAAGTGCATGGCTATGCACAGAAGGACGTTGCAGACCACCTGGGGTTGCACTATTCCACGATCAACCGAATCTTAGGCAATAAACGAAACCAGGACAGCTGATCGACACTCATCATGAGCAAGAATAAAGACCTGACCCCCAGGCTGCTGATATAACTAGCGGCGATAAGGACCCCAACAACCCCGACCTGCAAACCTTCAACCCGCTGTTCCCGAAAGGCGCCTATTTCAGCGAGAACGGGCTGATCGGTCCCGCCAACTTCATCGATGTCAATCCCTCAGTAGTATTCCACTTCCTAAAAAACCTTACCGTCACTGCCAACTGGGACTTCTTCTGGCGAGAGAGCACGCGTGACGGCATCTATAACAACGCCGTGGTCCTAGTTCGTTCGGGGAAAAGCAGCTCTGCCCGATACGTCGGGAGCGAGCCGCAGGTACAATGTGAATGGAACGTGCAACGGCATGTCAGCCTAGTAGCCATTTACGCCCACTTCCTTGCAGGACCCTTCCTGCGGGAGTCGGGGCCTGGCGATGACGTCGATTACTTTACGACCTGGGTCACTTACAAGTTTTGAGCAGCGGGCAGGCAATAAACGATACCAGGGCAGCTGATCGACTCTTATCTCGACAGGTACATGAGCAAGAATAAAGACCGGACCCCCAGGCTGCCGGATAGCGACCCGCCCGGCGCAGACCGACGAACACACATTCGACGACGGCACCGATCACCGTCGGGCCCTTTGGGGTGTCTACTCCGTCTTTCCCTTGCCGGCGGCTACCAAAACTAAGGCCGATCTATATTACCTCGGTTACTACAACGGCAACGCCGGGTTTGATCAGGGGCAAGCGAAGGAAACCCGCCACTCGGTGGGGGCCAGGCTTTGGCGGGCCGAGAAGCCGCTCGACTACAACTTCGAATTCCTTTACCAGTGGGGAAGTTTCGGCGACGGCGAGATCAGTGCCTGGACCGCAGCTTCTGATACCGGATACTCAGCTGCAGATCTCCCCTTTTCTCCTCGATTTGGGTTGAAAGCGGATATAACTAGCGGCGATAAGGACCCCAACAACCCCGACCTGCAAACCTTCAACCCGCTGTTCCCGAAAGGCGCCTATTTCAGCGAGAACGGGCTGATCGGTCCCGCCAACTTCATCGATGTCAATCCCTCAGTAGTATTCCACTTCCTAAAAAACCTTACCGTCACTGCCAACTGGGACTTCTTCTGGCGAGAGAGCACGCGTGACGGCACCTATAACAACGCCGTGGTTCTAGTTCGTTCGGGGAAAAGCAGCTCTGCCCGATACGTAGGGAGCGAGCCGCAGGTACAATGTGAATGGAACGTGCAACGGCATGTCAGCCTAGTAGCCATTTACGCCCACTTCCTTGCAGGACCCTTCCTGCGGGAGTCGGGGCCTGGCGACGACGTCGATTACTTTACGACCTGGGTCACTTACAAGTTTTGAGCAGAGGGCAGGCAATAAACGAAACCAGGGCAGCTGATCGACTCTCATCTCGACGTATATGAGCAAGAATAAAGACTTGCCCCCCAGGCTCAAGAATAAAGACTTGACCCCCAGGCTCCCGGTCAAAAGCCCGATCAGCGTCATCAGCCCCAAGTCGCCGCGGGAAACGTGGAGCATCTCTTTACCCTGCCTGGCCCAGCAGATCGAGAACAACACAGGGAGGGAAAATACGAGCCGGAAGAATCCGATCGACAGGGGATTGGTCGAAGCCAGGTGATAGATGGTTTTGGTGGAAATGCCGACAGTGCCCCACAGGACTGCGGCAAGCATAATCAGAAGTAGCCCGCGGCGCGACTCGGCGCGGGCAGCGTTTATGGACTGCATGGGAAATCTCCTTGAAACTCAGTTGAAAGGGAACATCTGAGATCAAGGCAGTAAGGCGCAACTCTAGTGGGAACGCAGTACGCGAACTGGAGGGGGTAACCGGCCAGACTGCCTTGTTAGGCGAGAATGGCTGAGGGCGGGGGTAATATGCTGGAGAAGGGATAGTACATGCCGACGTATATAGCAACAGCCGGTGCCGGTTGTCAAAGAGATTCTCGGTCCACAGCCCCTAACTGCATCGCACACGGATTTAAGGCGAAAACAAAAACGATAACTGCAGATTAACACCCTGCAAAATCTTACATCTTTAGTTGTTTCTACCTGCCGCTATCCGTTGTTTCCGTTGAATCCGTGTGCGTGCCGTTGATCTTGCGCTACCCTGGATTTCAGGGGACACAATACCTATGGATTTCCGGGACACAATACCTATAATTTTGCAACACATGAGGGACAGAAGATTGGTCCCCCGACTTCCGTGCCACACCACTCATTTCTGCGGTTTCGCCGGCCTACCAGGATGACCTTTACTGAGGTCCCGTCCCGTAATCGCTTCCATTCTTTCTAGAAAGTTCTGACTTCCCACAGGCCTGCCAGTCTTTACTCCAGCTCGAACTCTGTCGCTTGCCTCAGCATCCTCTTCTTGAAGCAATTCGCCCCAGTCCTTCACCAGTCCTAGCAACGTCGGGTAGAGGACGTCGCTGATCATCACCAGGAGAACGGCCACAGGTTTTCGGCGACGGCAAGATGACCACGGCACTCCTGGACAGGGTCACTCAGCACTGCAAGATCATCGAACGGGAAACGATAGCTGGAGAATCAAGACCAGAATCAAGAACTGAAAACTGCTACCTGGGGTGGGTCAATGTTGGACGCGGATGGTGGGTCAACTTTCAAAGCGGATTGACACCCTGCGTGGGCTAACTCTGTAGTAACGGGAGCCAGAGAAAAGGTGAAATCGCAGCGATTTTCGTAATGTCAACAATCGCGCCAAGGAGTGACCTGATTTTGTCGTCATTGCACTTCTCCTGCTTTATAGCGACGGTAATTCTTCTAAAATGATTGAATCCCTCGATGCTATGCGCCACAAGCCGTCTCTTGTCTAGATGATCTACAACAAGGGCTTTAGAAACAAAAGCGATCCCCTGTCCAGTAAGCACAGACTCTATCATGAATTTCATATCATCACATACTATCACTCCCTTGAAATCGCTCAGTTGCAGAGAGCATTTATTCAGGTTTTCGGAAAGCATATCCCTGCAACTGCAGCCTTCGACACGGGCGATTATCCGGTTATCAAGCAACCAGGAGAGCGGGGAGTCGTATGAAGTAAGCTCCGGAGCACTGTTACTGATAAAAACCATCTCATCGTCAGGGAGTTCAAATGTTTTGAGACCGGAGAAATCAAGATTACCGTTGTGCTCAATCGCAGTGATATCGAAAAAGCCGCCTTTCAAACCATCCAGCAGCGCTTTCGGGTGTTGAACAAGAATCTTAAGATTTGCACCTTCGGAATGAGACAGAAAAGAATTATTCATGATGTTCGACATATGATTGACAGCGAACGCGACAGTGGTGCCGATGGACAGCGTCCGATCCCCTCCCAAATTCGCAACATCCTCAATGAGATCATCTTCGAGTTGCACAATCCGCTCAGCCTTTTTTAAAACCCGCAGGCCCATATCCGTGGGCATCAGCTCTGTTCCGGAGCGATCGATCAGGCGCCCCCCGAAATGGTCTTCGAGAAACTTGACCCGGTGGGAAACCGCCGACTGGGTCACGTTAAGAGCAGTAGCAGCTTTGGAAAAGCTCTTTTCCCGCAATACCGTAATGATTGTTCGTAGATACTCGATGTCCATAGTTTCGCTCTCTCCTGCCGTGGTTCCAAAATTTGCAACCTTTCACCCGAAACGGCCAATGAACCTTCGTAATGGATACATGAAAATTATTGATACAGAAACCTCTCCTTTGGGTGATTTCGCACTAACCATTCAGCCGATCCGCAGCTTTGTAGATACTGTGAATTTGAAACCTCGCCCACAGAGGCCTCAAAAAGCTTTGGCATTGTAAATGTAATATTAGCTACGACAGACTTAATCAGAAAAGTATTAATTTTGATATGAGCAAGATTCATACCCTCATATTCCAATAATTGCATACTACGTTATCAATGGCAATGACAAAACCCGCTCCATTAGGGGATGCAAAGCCACAAGCCCCGGACCCTCCAGGAGGTTCTGGGTTGCAGGTGAAACCAAAAAAGGAGGAAGGACAGATGAAGAAACAGCAGAAGACGCTGCTAACGGCTCTGTCGGTATGTGCCTTCGCCTTTGCCGCGGCCGCAGGAGCGGACCTGGCAAAAGCGTCGACGTACCACAAGACCGATTCAGCAGGGGCAGTACCCCTCAAAGACCGGACGGGGAATCTGATACCGGTCGGCAGCACCACTCCGTACAGCCCGGAAAAAACCTGTGGTACCTGCCACGACACCAGCCTCATAACCCAGGGGTACCATTTCCAGCAGGGGAAAGGGTTCTCAAACAGCGACATTAGAGTATCGGACACATACAATACCGCGAAGCCCTGGCTTCTTTCAGACGGTATGTATGGAAAGTGGTGACCGCCGTCTTCGGACTCGAGCCAGTTGGCTCGGAAGAGCAATACCAGCAGCACCCAGATGGACAAGACCTCTTACTTCTTTACCGCCAACTGCGGCGCCTGCCACCCCGGTGGCGCGGCTACGCAATATGACCGCAATGGTAACCTCTACTTCAATAGAACCACCAACCTCTTCGGTTATCTCGGCGGCGTCGCGGCACTGACGGATCCGGCCGCCAAGCTGGATGGCGACTACGGATTCATCAACCCCAGCACCGGAGTGCCAGGAACGGCAGCATGGAGCAAGACCGGCATCATGGAACCGGACTGCCTCATGTGCCACATGAACAAGTACGACACGACCACAAAGACAGTCGTCGATGCCACGAAAAACTATGTGGTATTCAACAACAACGACATGGGCGCAAGCTGGCACAAGCGTGCCGCCACAGCCCGCGGTATCTCGGTTGCGGGCGTTGCCAACTTCGATTCGGCCGCGACTCTTGGCGCCGGATGGGGGCAGGTAACCTACGCCACCACCGTTGCTGACGGCACACCACCGATGGCAACGGCAATTACCATCAACTACGGCCTCGGCACCACCGCCGGCACCCTTGTTGCCGACAGCGGCAATAATTATGTGATTCCGACAGGCGTCATCGGCGCTGCCGGGAACGCCAACTGCCGCGGCTGCCACACCTCTCCCGACGGCAAGAAGTCGGGGCGCACCACCCTTGCCACCACCGACGTCCACTCGGCCCTGGCCTGCACCCGCTGTCACGCAACCCCCAATACGGGGACAAAGGACTCCCTCGGTGTCGCGACGGGGAACACCCACCAGGTTGGCAAGGGGAACATCACCATCGGCACCATCCGCAACGACCTGGATAATACGGTGAAAAGCTGTGAAAACTGCCACCTCGATGGTGGTGACGCCGCAGCGCCGAACCCGTCCGCGGCACACCTCAACAAGGTTCCAGGTTCCCACATGAACTTCCTGAACTGTCAGGTATGCCATATCCGCTTCGTCAGTGCCGGCAGCACGACTGCACCGACGATTCCGGAGCAGGTGATCGAGATGGCTTCCAACGGCACCCAGAACATCTCGAAACTGAACGCATACCTCGGAACCGACCCCCTCGACCCCACAAAGAACCTCGTCGATCTGACCGGCCAGCCCTTTCGCTGGTACCCCGGCCTCAAGTGGTGGGGTAACAAGATCACCACCGTCAAGCCCCTCTACACCGCATGGTTCGGGGAATGGATCAGCGGAGAGGGTAGTGCAGCGGTGATCAGGCCGATTAATCTTCGGCTTGTTCGCAAGGGAATGACGGACCAGTACGCCCAGAATGTGGCCCGACTCGCGTCGCTGCCGCTGACTGCGGGGACGCAGGTTGCCAACGGGGCCCCTATCCTGCATAGGAAGGAGGAGATAAAGGCGGCTCTTGTGAGAATGAGCACTGTCACTGACACTGCCGGCACCTCCAACGACAAAATCGCCACCAGACCCGTCCTGGTCCGCGCCGACAAAGTCTATTTCCTGAACGCCGCAGGCGAAGTCGAGTATTTCGAGAGCACCGTTGCAGAAAGCCATGACTTCGCAGTGAATCACAACGTCGTTGCGAAGCGCGACGCGGCTAACCCAGTCGTCAAACCTGGTCCGTACGGTTCCGGCGGTTGTACGGACTGCCACGGGAACAGCTCTCCATTCTTCCATGGAATGCAGCTCGCGGAGCCGGCCCAGTACGATTATCTGGACGAAGCAGGCACCGTTGCCAATACGAATGCCGGCAAGCCGATCTATAAGCCGCACTACAAGACCATGGGCTATACGGAGTTCAGGGCCAAGCAGCTGACAGCAGACATCGTCCCGGCGATCACCCGGGTTATTGGGCAAGGGAGCGTGGCGGTCAGCGAGGGAGCCAACAGCTGCACCACCGCCGGCGGCAATGAATGCGCCATCGGTGCTACACCCGCCTCCGATGTTACCTTTACCGCGACTTCGGCACCTGGACAGGCGTTTGTGAAATGGTCAGGGTGTACACCGTCACAATCGGATCCCCTTTCCTGCACGGCCAATGTCGGCACACCGGCATCTGGCGCAGAAAACCGCGGCATCCTGGTAACGGCGACATTCACTGAGCCAGCAGCCCCCGCGCCGCCGCCGGCAGTCACAACTTTTACCCTTTCCGCTTCATCGGTCACTGTCGGCGGCACAAAGGGCGGCACACTTGGAGCAACATCAATTGACGTTGCATCAGGAAGTGACTATTTCATCAGTGTCCGCCCTGAAGCCGGCTACACAGTAACGGCTGCCACCGTTGACGGTGCGGATGTACTCGGCGTCGTACGCGCAGACGGCGGCTATCCGTTCACAAACATAACAGCAGCCCACACTTTTGTGGTGACTTTCACTGCAGACGAGGCATACACCGTTACTGTCGGGGCAACTAGCAACGGCACCGTGACTCCAGGCACCGAGTCGATAGTAAAAGGGAAAAGTGCCACCTTCTACTTCACCCCTGCAGCCGGCTATGCTATCCGCGACGTCAAGGTTGACGGCACATCTGTTGGGACTCCCAGCTTTTTCACCTTCGCAGATGTGGCGACAAACCACAGCCTTGATGTTACTTTCGGCAATGCCGTCACCTTGGCCACCACCGTCACCAATGGCAGCGTCAAGATCAACGGTACGACGGCAACCGCCAGTACTTCGGTTGCCTCTGGCTCCAAGCCTCAGATTGACGTGGTGCCAAACGCCCACTACAAACTGTACCGACTCCAGGTCGGTGGTATCAATGTCACTGGCAGCGCAGTTAAGAATGCCGATGGCTCATATACCTATGCACCGGCCAATGCCATGCTTGCAAACACCACAATCAGTGCCACGTGCTCTGCAATCTACTGGGCGCTTAACGGCACTGCGGGTGCAAACGGAAGGATAGGCGTCAGCTCTACCCAGATCATGGATGGCAATAGTTACTTTATAAACATAACGCCAGACAGCGGTTACAAGATCGAAACCGTGACTGACAATGGAACGGATGTAACGACGCAGGTTAGTAATGGCGGGTATAATGTCGCCAACATTACAACAAACCATGCAGTAGCGGTAACTTTCGTAGCGAAATAAATCGGACCGAAGAAGCAGAAGGCCTCCGGAAAATTTCCGGAGGCCTTTTCCAGAGGTCTTCACGCATTACACCCCACCCAGGCAGATTGGGCATCGGGGGCATCGGGGGCATCGGGGGCAGGCCAGACATCCGGACATTTAAAGCATGCTTTATCCTCGCCCCCCCCCGCCACAGCGACCCCGGTGCTTAATGTCACCGGAGTCGCTGTATTTGCTATCTCAAGACCTCCGCTCTGACCGTCGCCCTCCCCGCCTTTCGCATGGGTGCCGTGGCACCCAGATACAACAGCAGCAGTGATCCCCCCAGTAAGGCGATCCCCAGAAACCCCACGGGGGTGAAACGCTCACCGAAGAGGAACCAGGCCAGCATAGTCGCCACCATAGGCTCTAGAAGGGTGCTGATGCTGGCTGCCGTTGCCGAAGTGGAACGCATTCCTTTGAAGAAGAGAACGTAGGCGAGAGCTGTCGGTATCGTGCCTAGGTAGACGAGCAACACCCAGGCTAGAGGGGTGTAGGTCATTACCATGTCTTTTGCGAAACCGAAGAGCACGGCGGCACCCACGCTGAAGCTGATGGCGAGGGACTGAAAAGGGTCGCGGTGCGCGGCCAGTTTCTGTGAGATAAGGGTGACCAGCCCATAGCTGAAGGCGGATACCATGGCCAGCGCAATGCCACCGGTGTCCGCTCCGGTTAGCCTAAGGGGACAGGCACCTTGCGGAGCCAGTCCCCTGTCCTGGAACAGAACCAGGACAGCCGTGCCGGATAGAGCACCTACAAGGGCTACCAGCGTCGACCTGCTAGGTCTCTTCCTGGTGAATGCGACGGTGATGACGGCGACCATGACCGGCGCCGTGCAAAGAGTAACCACTGTCGCGACCGCTACCCCGGTACGCGCAACGGCGCCGAAGTAGCAGACCTGGTACAGCGCGGTCATAAGCCCGATCAGCGTCATCAGCCCCAGGTCGCCGCGGGAAACGTGGAGCATCTCTTTACCCTGCCTGGCCCAGCAGATCGAGAACAACACAGGGAGGGAAAATACGAGCCGGAAGAATCCGATCGACAGGGGATTGGTCGAGGCCAGGTGATAAATGGTTTTGGTGGAAATGCCGACAGTGCCCCACAGGACTGCGGCAAGCATAATCAGAAGTAGCCCGCGGCGCGACTCGGCCCGGGCAGCGTTTATGGACTGCATGGGAAATCTCCTTGAAACTCAGTTGAAAGGGAACATCTGAGATCAAGGCAGTAAGGCGCAACTCTAGTGGGAACGCAGTACGCGAACTGGAGGGGGTAACCGGCCAGACTGCCTTGTTAGGCGAGAATGGCTGAGGGCGGGGGTAATATGCTGGAGAAGGGATAGTACATGCCGACGTATATAGCAACAGCCGGTGCCGGTTGTCAAAGAGATTCTCGGTCCACAGCCATTAACTGCATCGCACACGGATTAAGGCGGAAACAAAAGCGATAACTGCAGATTAAGACCCTGCAAAATCTTACATGTTTAGTTGTATTTCTACCTGCCGTTATCCGTTGTTTCCGTTGAATCCGTGTGCGTGCCGTTGATCTTGCGCTACCCCAGTTAAAAGAATTGCTTGTTGGAACTGAGAGAGAAAAGGTGCTACACTGCGAGCCCGCAACGTGGTAGGCGCCACCTTCTGAGCTGCTGGCAAGTTCACCCACCCCCTGCCCCCTCCCGTCAAGGGAGGGGGAGAGCTGGGAAGTGCTTGATTCAGATAGTGCAAAGAAGTAACCGGATAACGCTGGATAAATCGCTGCAAAGAGAGATATCGCCTGACATGTTCCAAGACGTAGATTTCACGTACCGCCCCATAGGCCTTTTGCGTTCTCCCTATTCCCGCCGCATCGACGCCCCGCACCAAAGCACGATTACCGAAGGGACCCACACCGGCGAACTTGCCGTCGCCACCCTGGAACTCCAGGAATGGCTTGACGAAGAAACCATCCGGGACCTGAGCGGCTTTGACAGGCTCTGGCTCATCTTCGCCTTTCATCTGAGCGAGGGGTGGCGAAGCTCTGTGAAACCTCCGCGCGGAGGGCCAAGACGCGGGGTTCTGGCAACCCGCTCGCCGCATCGCCCCAATTCCATAGGGCTCTCGGCGGTGAGTCTGGTGAAGGTCGAGGGAAAGACTTTGCACCTGCGCGACGTCGACCTCCTAGACGGCACGCCTGTGCTGGATATCAAACCGTACGTCCCCTACGCCGACGCCTTTCCCGACTCGAAAGCAGGTTGGATTGACGAACTGGATGAAAAGGTAGGACGGTATTACGCACCGGGTCCGCGAAAGCCGCGGTAACTGAATCCATTCCGGTTCCCTCTGCAGTCTTCGGCCTCCACTCACTGATGCCAATACTCTTGCGTGTGCGGTGATTATGCCTCGTATTCACCGCATAATCTGCGGAGAATACGACATGGCTGGCAATGACAAGGGTCCAGAAGACGGGAGAGTGGAGGACGCAACAAAGGCACTTAGCTAATCAGCCAAGTGCCTTTGTTTTTGCCCTCCCTACTGCGGCGGCTGCTCGGCGGGGGGAGTATGCGGTACCCAGTTGCTGCCGTCGAAGATGTACTCGATGTTGCTGGTGCTGTCCACCCAGATCATGCCCACTAACGCCTTGGGCGGAGCGGTGTCGCTCACCACCTTGCCGCTTGGCGGCAGCGACGGGAGGTCGCTTTCCGTGGCCAGCGTCGTCCCCCCGGGTACCGGTTCCGCAGCGCACACCGTGGCCCACAACAACAGAGTTCCCATAAAGCCGGACGCAATCAAGATCGTCACAAACCGTTTCATTCGGATATCCTCCTCAGATAGTTCCCGCTCGTAATCTCCCAGCACGGTTCGGACCTAGATCAGCGGTCCGAGCCCTCCCCTAGTCCTAGTGGCACCCGAAGCAGGTCGACTTGAAGGCCCCCTGAACGTTGAGCGTGCCGTTTCTGTGCTGCGTCGGGTTGGTGATCGTCGTCCCATGGCCGTTCACGCTGCTCACGTCGGGGTGGCACAACTGGCACTGGTTCAGGCTCGAGGTCGGACCCTGGTTGCCGTGGGTCCCGCCGTGCCATACCCTGCCGTCCGCAGGCGGATTGCCGTGGCAGGCCGCACATTGCTGACCGGTCGCGTTCCAGGCCGGGGTCCGCTGCGCACCACCGTAGTTCACCGTGGTCAAACCGTAGTCATCGCTTCCCGAGTAGTAGCTGAAGCTGCCGGCCTTCACAGCGTGGCAGGATACGTTCGAGCAGCTCTTCCCGGAATCGTACAGCGGCACAGAACCCGCAGTGAAGCTGTACTGGGTATCGACGGCAACAGTCACGTTCGACTGGTGGTCCTTGATGGGGAGCACCATGAGGTGGCTGGCCGCCCCGCCGCTGTGGCACGGCGTGCAGTTGTTCCACCCCTCCGAAGCCTTGGCCGTCTTCGCCACGTGCGTCAGGTGCGCTCCGCCGCCGCCCGAGTAGGACTCGAAGCGTGCCCCGGACCAGTTGTTCATAGTGCCGAAGCTAAGACCGGCGCGCTTGGGCAGTGGCGGATAGCCGTGGCAGGCGTCGCAGGTGCCAAAGGGTTTGAAGGCACCTCCGGCAGCGTTATGCCGATGGCAGTTCAGGCAGCCGGTGGTCGGGTGGCCGGTCTCCGGAACCCCATTGCGGAAGTGGGCGGTCACGGTGTGGCAAACCTGGCAAAGCCCGAGGTTGGTCCCCAGGTCGACCAGCCCCGTGGTGCTGTTGGTAAAGGTGATGGCGACGCCATTGATCATGGATCTGATCATGGAACGGTTGGCGCTGCCGTGGGTGTCGTGGCAGGCGACGCACCCCATGGTCTGGCCGCTCCCTTTGGCGGTGAAGTGGCTACTCATGTTGAGGAATGCCGGGCGAACCAGAGCCGCGTCGTTGTGGCAGGAGGCACACAGGGCATTTCCGGAAATGGACAGGCGGGTGTAGGAACCGAGCGACCCGGAGATGTGCCGGCTGTTTTGATCGTGGCAGTCGGTACACCTGCTGCTTGCGGCGTAGCGGCCATGACCGGTGCTGTCGAAGTTCGCCTGGTACGGTGCGGCTACCCCGTTCGGCAGTACCGACGGCTGCGCCGCGTGGCAGGAGGTGCAGGGCAACCGGCTGCCGCTCCAGGAGGGGAGGCCGCCCGGATGGCAGCCGACGCAGGCGGAACCCGCGCCGTTGATGAGATCCACCGAGCCGTTTAAGTGGGTGGCAGGATCGAAGCTGTGGCAGTTCTGGCAGACAGTCACCCCGTTACCGAAGTAGTTCCCCGGGCCATAGGCGAGGGTTACGTGGGCGCTGTGCCCACCGGTGGCCATCGGCTTCGCGCTGTCCGCGCTGCCGCCGTGGCAGGTGGTGCAGCTGTCTTTCACCTGGTAGCTGGCGAAGCTGTCCGCCATGGCCTGGCTGATGGCACCCGAGGCGACGAGATTGGGGATCGCCAGGGTTGCTACCGAGTTGTCCAGCTGGGCGTTGTCGAGGTAATCGAGGGAGTCGAGCAGCAGTTGCTGCGCATATCTCGGGTTGTGGGCGTAGGCCCCTGGCTCGCTGGCCAGGAGCACGTAGTTGAAGGCGGCCCCCATGGTGTTGGCCCCGTTCTCTCCGGAGCCCCAGTTGGTGGTGCTGAAACCGGCAGTCGGGGAGGTCGTACCGAAGCCTTTGGCGGCGAGCTGCGCCTTGAGGATCTCCAGCCCGTTCAGGAGGGCGGCGCGCTCAGCGGCAAGCCCCGCCTCGCTAAGGGAGCTACCGTGGCAGCCGGCGCAGACCGGCAGCGCCCCGGTGACGAAGGTGTGGCCGTTGCTGGCGTTTTTGTGGCAGGCGACACAGGGGCCGCTCGCGTCGCTTAGGCCGAGCCTGGTGTGGGTAGACTCGCCGCTGTAGCTGCGCCCCGGGAAGTGGTACCCACCCTTGGCGTAGCTGGTGCCGCCCACCGCCATGAAGTGCGGATCGATGAAGTTGAGGTTGCCGAAATCGGCGAAGTTATCGCGCCGGACCGCGATGCTCTGCCCGTTGTTGGTGCCGCTGTGGCAGCCAAGGCAGATGTTCGACTTGCCGAGGTTCGGGTTCTGGTAACCGGGGTCCTCGGCGTAGGGGCGCACCGGAGTGACCGAGCGCAGGATCCCGTTGCTGATGTCGCTGTGGCAGCCGACACAGCTCAGCACCTCCTTGGTCTTGTCGGCCGCGCTTCCCCAGGCTGCGGTAATCTTGGCGCTGGACCAGGCCACAAAGCCGGTTGTGGTGTGGCACTGCACGCAGCCCGCCTTGGTCTTGAAGTCCTCCCCTTTCCAGGGAGCATCAGCGACTGCGGCGTGTGCCGAGCGCGCCCACTGCTGACGCACCGCGAGATTTGAGCTGCTGTCGGCATGGCAGTTGGAGCAGTTGGATCGCGAGGTCACGTAGGAGGCCGGGTAGCCGGCGGCGGTCATGGTGTTGAAGTGCACGGGGGTCGCCCCTGCGGCACTTCCTGCGGTACTGTGCGGGTTATGGCAGGCGATGCAGGGATTGGCGCCGATGGCAAACGGGTGGTTGGCGACGTTGCCAGTGGAGTCGCGGTGGCAGCCGTTGCAGACGCTGTCGGCGACGTCAGGCCGGTGGCCGCCCCCCGTGTGGCAGGTCGAGCAGGTCAGGCCGTTGGCATTGTGGGGCGAGCCGGAAAATGCCGTGACGATCGAGGTCGGGTGGCAGGTGGCGCAAAAATTGGATCCGACGGTCCCGGCACTTGCGTAGGCGATCGTGAACGTGGAATTGTTCACCGTGTTGGTGTTGACCGGCGTCGGCATCGCCGAATTGGTGTGACAGGTTATGCAGTGTATCCCGGCCGTCTTGTGCGATCCGGTCGACCACAAAGAGAACGCCGTGGAAGGGTACACCCCCTGCGAGCCGTGGCAGCCGTTGCAATTGGTGCGCATGTAGGCGGTTGCCGAGTTGGTGACGGTGATCTGTACCGTGTCGGAGGCAAGCGTCTTGGCTCCCGCCATCTCCGCCAGTTGCAGAACGTAGGTACCCGGAACGACGGTGATGAAGGAGGGGGTCAGGGTGTTCCAGGCGCTTGTGTCGACGGTGGCGGGACCGCTCACAAAGCTCCAGGCGAGGGTGCCGCTTCCGGTGAGGGTACCGGTCAGGTTGACCACCTGGTTGGTCTGCGCTACCTGGTCCACGCCGGCATTGACGGCGGCCTGCATGAACGTTGCTGTCACCGTTCGCGGCGCGGTGACGTTGGCGACGGTGATCTTGACGGGACCACCGTAGGGGTAGCTGACAGGACTTCCGTAGGTATCGGCCACGGTGCCGCCGGTCACCTCCATGAGGTAGCAGTTGGTATAGGTTGGCGTTGCCGTCAGAACAGCCGAGTTGTTATAGGAGACCAGTACGGAAGTGGCAGAGATGCTGCCGGGCCCTATGGCCGAGGCGGTTACCTGGTACTGCCTCGCGATGAAACCAGCAACCAGGGATTGCGTGGTGCCGTTTGCCTTGTTGAAGGTCGTCGCATACTGGGTGGTGTAGTTGCCGAGAGGCACCGCAGTGCCGCTCTTGGTCAGGGCGGAGATCTTGTATCCCACATTCGCCGAGACCGTCACCGGCACGTTGGCGCTGGTGGTGAAGTTGTTGTACACGACACTGCCGGCAGTGGTCTGGGTGGCATTGTTGCGTACCTTGAGCGTTCCACCCGTGGTACTCAGCTTCGTCTGCAACTGCCATGTGGTAGCGGCCCAAGCATACAGAGCCCCCGCCGTCAGCAAGCAGACGAGAACAGATAGTACTCTCTTCAACATAAAGCCCCCCTTGTCTTTAGTAAAAGACGGTCAGCGGCGACTTTCCGCTGAACGCGGTGCCATCTTGAAACATTTCCCGAACCATCCGTACAACAACTCTTAACGCTGCGCTGAAGTTGTCAGGGGCATAGTCGGGCTCCTGTCACAAAGCAGTTGATAAGCTCAATCCAATGAGCGCATAGCGACCTTAACGACCACAGGTACCCGTTTTCCCGACGAGGACTGCACTCAAATACTAGGACTTAGACTTAATCAAGCTCTCATTACAAGATTTGATCCAATTACTACAATGAATACAATTTTACAAAAACTCTTTTAAAATAGCTGGATGAGGGAGTCGGCAGACTGGAGACAAGTGACATTGCCAGTGAAACCTGTCTTTTGGCGGGAGCAACCGCGAATTCACTAATGCGAAACGTGTTTGCTGGCGATGCTGTGCCAGCGTAAGCGTGCCTACTACTGACCACAGTACCCGACTGAGACTGTAGTTATGATTGTGACTGCCAGTGATGGGATTTGAGATAGGGAAAATGGGGATTCCCGAGTCAACATTTAATAGGTATTGTGTCCCCGGAAAAGGAGGGAGGAGAATGAGGGAACTGCGGACAAACAAAAAGGCACTTAGCTAATCAGCCAAGTGCCTTTGTTATGTTTTGGTTGCGGGGACAGGATTTGAACCTGTGACCTTCGGGTTATGAGCCCGACGAGCTACCAGACTGCTCCACCCCGCGTCATGGTCAACTCAACTCTTATACTACAGCGCTCAGAGCGAGTCAATGTAAACATCACTCCACAAGCATTTTAATTACTTCTTCACAGAAACCCTCTGCCGCACGACCTCGAACAGGAAGATTCCTCCGGCTACGGAGGCATTTAACGAGTTCACGCCTCCCTGCAGCGGAATGCTCACGACCGCATCGCATCCTTTTCGGACCAGCGGACGGATACCCTCCCCTTCCCCACCTATTACGAGTGCTACCGGTCCAGTGAAGTCCTGCTGGTAGAGGGTGTGCCTCGCGGAGCCGTCGGCTCCGTAGATCCAGAAGCCTGCTTTCTTCAGACTCTCCAGCGCCTGGGAGATGTTGGTTACCTGCGCGACGGAGATGGTCTCGGTGGCGCCGGCTGAAGACTTCTCGGCTACTGCCGTTACTCCTGCTGCACGGTCTTTGGGGATGACGACGGCGTTTGCTCCCGCGCAGGCAGCGCTGCGGATGAGGGCACCGAGGTTGTGCGGGTCCTGCACGCTGTCGAGAACCAGAATGAGACCGTCGCGGGTACCCTGCAGTCCCTCCAGTACGTCGTCCAGATCGGCGTAGGGAAAGGGCTCCACCTTGAGGGCCACGCCTTGATGGTGCTCGGTGCCGCACAGACGGTTGAGGTCGCCCTTCTCACGCTGACGCACAGGGATCTTACGCTCGGCGGCGAGCTTGAGGAGCTTCTCCAGGCGCTTGTCTGCGCTGGTGCCGGCTACGAAAAGCTCGTGGATCTCGCGCGAGCCGCGCAGTGCTTCCATTACCGGATTCAGGCCGTAGATGATTTCTTCTTTTGACATATTCCTCTCAAAAACCTTTTAAACCATTGGCCAGGGAGAATTTCTGAAGAAAAACTCCCTCACCCCTGCCGCTCTCCCAGAGGGCGAGGGGATGGACTTGCCCCTCTACCATTGGGGGAGGGGACATGAAAAGGTGTTTCTCAAAAAAAATGAAGTATTACCCGGCTACTATCTCGTCGACGATCTTCTGGGCGGCTTCGACCGGGCTTTGGGCGGCGGCGATGGGGCGGCCTATGACGAGATAGTCGGCTCCGGCCTTGACGGCTTCGGCGGGGGACATGATGCGCTTCTGGTCGTCAGCGGACGCGAAGCTCGGACGGACTCCGGGGGTAACGACGAGGAAATCTTTGCCGCACGCTTCCCTGATCAGCTCGACTTCCTGCGGGGAGGCGACGACGCCGTCGACGCCCGCGCTTTTCGCCAGCTTGGCAAGTTTCACCACCATCTCGGGGACGGGGAGCTCGATCCCGATGCCGCGCAGGGTCTCTTCGTTGGAGGAGGTGAGGACGGTGATGGCGAGGACCTTGGGACGCGCGGTGCAGCCGCTGAAGTTCTTGTCCAGGGTCTCCATGGTCTTGTTCATCATCTCGTAGCCGCCCATGGCATGCAGGTCGCAGAGCTGCACGCCGAGGTTCGCGGCTTCGAGGGTCGCCATGGCGACGGTGTTCGGGATGTCGTGGTACTTGAGGTCGAGGAACACTTCACCGCCGCACTTCTGGATCATGCGGACCGCGGCGGGACCGCAGGCGGTGTAGAGCTGCTTGCCGACCTTGAACATGCCGACGTGCTGCGAGAGGAGTTCGGCCCAGTACTGTACGTCGCTGAACTCCTTCACATCCATGGCGAAGATTATCTTCTTGATTGCTTCTTCTCTGGTCATAATCAAAATCCTTAAGTCAAAACCGTTGGCAAGGAGAAAATCTGAGAACTTCTGAGAAAAGCTTTTGGTGGATCTCAAAGCTTTAGTCAAAACCTTTGGCAAGGAGACAGTCTGAGGACTTCTGAGAAAAGCTTTTGGAGGTTAACCTCAAGCCTTTGTTTATGCTCAGATGTCCTCAGATGTGCTCCTTGCCAATGGTTTGGTTTCTTATACCTGCAGCGCTTCCTTTACGGCGGCTTTTACCTTGGCTATGGCTTCGGCGATGGGGAGTACCTCTACTTCGCCGCTTCTTCTCTCTTTCAGCTCGACTTTGCCTTCTGCCAGGGCCTTGGCGCCTACGACTATTCTGAGCGGTATCCCGATGAGGTCGGCGTCCTTGAACTTGAAGCCGGGGCGCTCGTCGCGGTCGTCGAGAAGCACTTCTATGCCCGCCTCCAGAAGTTCCTGGTAGATTGACTCGGAGGCAGCCTTGACCTCGTCCTCTTTGGCGCTCAAGGAGGAGATGATGCACTGGAACGGCGCGATGGGAATCGGGAAGATGATGCCGTTCTCGTCGTGGTTCTGCTCGATGCAGGCGGCGACGGTGCGCCCGACGCCGATGCCGTAGCACCCCATGAAGATGATCTGCTCTTTGCCGTCGGCATCGAGGAAGGTGGCCTTGAGTGCCTTGGAGTACTTGGTGCCGAGTTTGAAGACGTGACCGACTTCGATGCCGCGCCAGATCTCCAGCTTGCCGCTGTCACAGCGCGGGCAGGCGTCGCCGATGACGACGTTCCTGATGTCTACGAAGCCGCTGACGCTGAAATCACGCCCGATGTTCACGTTTTTCAGGTGGGTGTCGGCTGCATTGGCGCCGGTGACGAAGTTGTGCATCCCCTCCAGGGAGAGGTCGGCTACGACTTTCACTTTGGCAGCGAGCCCCACGGGGCCGGCGTAGCCGGTGGGTGCGCCGGTGACCTTGACGACCACGTCGTCCTCGGCCATCTCCAGCTCTGCGCATCCCAGGTGATTTTTCAGCTTGATCTCGTTCAGGTCATAGTCGCCGCGGATAAGAGCCACGACCGGCTCGCCGTCGGCGACCAGCACCAGCGTCTTCACGACCTGGGTGTTCTGCACACCGAGGAACGTTGCCACATCCTCGATGCTCTTTTGCCCCGGGGTGCTCACGTGCTCCATCGGACGCGGGTCGGCATGCTCGATCCCCTCGCCTTTGCGGGTCTCGGCCTTTTCCATGTTGGCGGCGTACTCGCAGGCGGAGCAGGAGACGATGGCGTCCTCGCCGGAGTCGGCAAGCACCATGAATTCGTGGGAGTAGCTCCCGCCGATGGTGCCGGTGTCGGCTTCGACGGCGCGGAACTTAAGCCCGCAGCGCTCGAAGATGCGGCGGTAGGCCTTGTACATTTTCTCGTAGGAGACGTCGGCACCGGCCTCGTTCACGTCGAAGGAGTAAGCGTCCTTCATGATGAACTCGCGCCCGCGCATCAGACCGAAGCGCGGGCGGATCTCGTCGCGGAACTTGCCCTGGATCTGGTACAGGTTGATCGGCAGTTGCCGGTAGCTGCGGACTTCCTTGCGGATGAGGTCGGTGATGACCTCCTCGTGGGTGGGGCCCATGCAGAACTCGGCGTCTTTTCTGTCGTTGAAGCGAAGGAGTTCCTTGCCGTAGAATTCCCAGCGCCCCGACTCCTTCCAGAGTTCGGCAGGCTGGACGGCAGGCATCAGGAGTTCGATGGCGCCGGCGCGGTTCATCTCCTCGCGGACGATGGCCTCGACCTTACGGATAGAGCGAAGGCCGAACGGGAGGTAGTTGTAGATACCGGCGGCGAGTTTCCTGATCATGCCGGCGCGCAGCATCAACTTGTGGGAGATGACTTCCGCATCGGAAGGAGTCTCCTTGACAGTCGGAATAAAGTACTGGGAATAACGCATGAATCGACCTCACTATGAATTGAAAAAACTATAAAAGCATTAACCACAGAGGAACACTGAGGTAAAACCAAAACCTGAAAACAAAACCATTGGCACGGAGAAAATCTGAGGACTTCTGAGAAAACCAAAAGCTTTGAGCTAAAAAACTACAAGAAACCATTAGCCACGGAGAGAATCTGAGAGAACCAAAAAGACTTTAGGTTAAACCTTTTGTTCTTCCTCTGTGTCCCTCTGTGGTGAGTGCCTGTGCCTTTCCCTGAAAAACCTCTGTGGCCTCCGTGAACCTCTGCGACCTCTGTGTTCCGCCTTTCAGTCTGTGGCTACTGATTTTTTAAGACTTCTTCCACCAAGGCATCGGCTAGCTCGGCTTCGGGGACCTTGCGCAGGATCTCGCCGTGCCGAAAGAGAAGCCCTTCTCCCCTACCCCCGGCTATGCCGAAGTCGGCCTCGCGAGCCTCGCCGGGTCCGTTGACGGAGCACCCCATGACGGCGACGGTGATCGTTGTATCCAGATGCGCCAGGCGCCGCTCTACTTCCTCGGCTACGGGTATCAGGTTCACCTGGCAACGCCCACAGGTGGGGCAGGAGACGAAGTTGATGCCGCGGGTCCGCAAACCGAGCGATTTGAGTATGTCGTACGCTACCCGCACCTCGTCAACCGGATCGCCGGTGAGGGAGACCCGCATGGTGTCGCCGATCCCCTGGTTAAGAAGTATTCCCAGACCTACGGAGGACTTGACGGTTCCGGCGAAGATGGTTCCGGCCTCGGTAACGCCTATGTGCAGAGGGTAGTCAACGGCGTCGGAAAGAAGCCGGTACGCCTCCAGGGTCCGCAATACGTCGGAGACCTTGATCGATATCTTTATCTGCTGATAGCCCAGTTCCTCGAGGATCCGCACATGCCCCAGCGCCGATTCGACCATGGCCTCGGGAGTCGGGTGCCCGTACTTCACCAGCAGTTCCTTTTCCAGCGAACCGCCGTTGACGCCGATGCGGATGGGAACGTTGCGCTCGGCCGCGGCTTTCACCACCTCGGCAACCTTCCACTTTTCGCCTATGTTGCCGGGGTTGAGACGGAGCCCGTCCACCCCGGACTCCAGGGCCTTCAAGGCAAGCTTGTAGTCGAAATGTATGTCGGCTATGAGCGGCATGGGGGAGCCGGCCTTTATGGCGGCAAGGGCCAGGGCGGCGTCCATATCCGGCACCGCACAGCGCACGATCTCGCATCCGGCGGCGGCAAGCCGGCCGATCTGCCCAAGGGTTGCCGCGACATCACGGGTGTCGGTTGAGCACATGGACTGGACGGAGCAGGGAGCACCTCCGCCAACCGGGATATTCCCTATCATGATCTGCCTGGTCGTTTTTCTCATAGCGGGCCATAGTAGCTAAAAGGAGTACGAAATGCAAGGATGAAGGGGTTGTAGCAATACAAGCTAAGCCTAGTCAATTCGGCGGTTGACAGGAACTTCTTTTACCCTTATGTAAGAAGCATGAAAAATAAAAGCGAAGCACCGAAAAGAGATAGAGCGAAGCAGGTTGCATCAGACGGCAAGTCGATGAAGTTTGAGCACTCCCGTCCCCAGTCACAAAAGCCATACAAGAAAGACGACTCAGCCAGAACCGAAGGCGCCGAGTCCAGCGCTACCCCCAAGTACTCCAAAAACACCTCAACTACAGCGCGCAAACCCAAAGCCGCCCAGACTGAGCGCACCGAAAGCACCCGCAGCTCCAGGGGCGAAACTCCCGCTGCAGCGTTTGGCTCACGTCCCGCCCGCCCGAAGGGAGATCGTTCGGCGGCGCCTCCCGCACCGGGCAAAGGCAGGGACCGTAAACCGGCGGCAAAGACAGCCGGGAACAGACCGGAGAGGACGCCTGCTGGAAAGGGAGGAGCATCTTCCCGCGACGAGCGCCAGCCTACGCTGCGCAGCGGACAGGTGCTGGAGCTGAACATTCTCGCTACCAACGACGAGGGCTTCGGCGTGGCCAACCACGAGGGGACCCGCGTGCTGGTGGCAGGGGGACTTCCGGGCGAGGTGCTGGTGGCGAAGATCACCTACGTCGGCCGCAGGGAAGCCTTCGCCCATACCATAAAGTGTCTGAAGCGTTCTCCGGACCGCAACCCCTCTCCCGCCTGCACCCTGGGACGGGTGTGCGACGGCTGCGGACTGATGCAGATGCGCTACCCGGCCCAGTTGGCATGGAAAAAGTCGCTGGTCGCCCGCCACTTCCGGAAATACCCCTCTCTTTTCGAGGTCGCCATCAGGGAAACCATCGGCTCGCCCAAGGAGCTTGGATATCGCAACACGGCAAAACTTGTCATTGCCGGGAAGAACAACGATCCCGTCATCGGCATCTACCGTCGCAACACCCATGACGTCTTGCAGATCGAGGACTGCGCGCTGCACCACCCGCTGATCAATAAGGTGGTGAAGGCTGCCAAGGCCGGGATCAAGAAAGGAAAGGTGCAGATCTACAACCCCAAGAGCGAGATGGGGCTTTTGCGCTACCTGGTGGTTCGCGTGGCCGAAAAGACCAATCAGGTCATGGTGGTTCTGGTGACGACGGACCAGGGTTACAACGAGATGCACCACCTGGCGAAGTTCATTCAGCAGGCGGTCCCGGAGGTCTCGGTGGTGGCGCAGAACATCAACACCTCGACCGGCAACGTGATCTTCGGCACCAAGGACCGCTCCATTACCAAGGCCCAGACGCTGAAGGCGTTCGTGGGTGACAAGATCTTCAACCTTTCGCCCCACTCCTTCTTCCAGGTCAACAGCGGTGCCGCGCGCATCATCTATGAGAAGGTGCGGGAGCTGGCGAACCTGAAGGGGACCGAGCGGGTCATCGACGTCTACTGCGGCATCGGCGGCATCTCGCTCTATCTCGCCGACCAGGCTCGCGAAGTGGTCGGGATCGAATTCGTCGAGGCAGCGGTCGCCGACGCCACCATCAACGCGGCACTGAACCACGTGGAGAACTGTCACTTCGAGGCCGGCGACGCCGTGCATCTGATTGACGAGATCGGGGAGGAAGGGGGCGCGGACCTGATCGTGCTCAACCCGCCGCGGAAAGGGTGCGACGAGAAGGTGTTGAGGAGCGTGGCCGCCATCAATCCCCCACGCATCATCTACGTTTCCTGCTCGCCCGAAACGCTGGCGCGGGATCTGGACATCCTCTCCGGGCTCGGCTACCGCACCGTGGAGGTGCAGCCGGTGGACATGTTCCCGCAGACGGTGCATGTCGAGGACGTGGCGCTTCTGGAAAAAAAGCAGTGACAACAGCGGCAGTAATGCCGCTTCTAGGGCTGCCATGGATGCTTTGATTCTACGACTGAAGAAGTTCTTCCCTGCGTCCCTGCACTCCCGTATCTTCCTCACCGGCGGCATGGTGCGCGACTTCCTGCTGGGGGTCGCCTGCCAGGACGTCGATCTTGCCGCCGCGGTTACCGCGGCGGAACTCGCCTCTCTCGGTTTCCGCCTGGTCGAGTCCAAGAGCACCCCCAACATCTACTTCAGTTATCGTCAGGAATTCGGAAAGATCGAGGTCACCCGCCTGGAGTCGGTGGAGGAACTGACCTCCGATCTTTTCCGCCGCGATTTTCGGGTGAACGCCATGGCGATGAGCCTGGACGGCGCGCTCATCGACCCGCTTCACGGGAAGGCCGACCTGGAACAGCGCATCCTGAGCGCCTGCACCCAGACCAGCATCACCGACGACCCCTTGAGGATCTTCCGCGCTTTGCGCTTCGAATGCGAGGGGTGGCACCTGGACCGCGAGGCGGAGGCGCTCTTGGTATCGCTCGACTGGTCCGACGCGTTCGCAGCGATTCCCGTGGAGCGCTTCTCACAGGAGATGCTCAAGGCTTTGGCGAAGCCCGAGCCCGCTCATTTCTTCAGGCGCATGGTGGAGTTTGAGGCGGGGAGGAACTATCTGCCGGAGATCTTCGAAATGCAGCAGGTCATTGCCGGGCCGCCGCAGCACCACCCCGAGGGGGATCTGTTCACCCACTCGATGCAGACGCTGGAGCGGATGGCTGCCCTGACCGATGACGTGACCGGCCGGTTCTGCGCGCTCTTCCATGATCTGGGAAAGCTTTATACCCCCAAAGACCAGCACCCGAAGCACCACGGCCACGATGCGCTCGGGGCCTCAGCTGCCGATGCTTTCTGCAAGAGGCTGCGCCTGCCGTCGGCGCTGCAGCGCGCGCTGAAAGCGACCAGCAAGCTGCATGACACTGCGAACAAGTGGGAAGAGTTGAGGGACTCGACCAAGATCAGGCTGGCCGTCGACGCCGTCAAGGGGGGGATAGCGGAATTTCTGCCGCTTCAGGTTGCGGCGGACTGCGGCGGAAAGATGCCGGGGTGGGATGAGGCGCTCAGGGTGGCGGCGCTGAACGCCGCGCAGCTGGGGATCGGGCGGGAGATGCTGGATAACAAAGAAGTCCCGCCGGAGAAGCTGCAGCAGATAATCATGCAGCTACGGGTGGAGGAGTTGAGAAGAAGTAGATGATTGGAATCTTCCCTCACCCTGTCCCTCTCCCAAAGGGCGAGGGGACGTAAGGGGTGGGTCCCTTCCCAAAGTCACCGGGGAATTGCGTGGATAACGCCCCCCCTCCCGCAAGGGGAGGGGGGACCAAGAATCTTCCCAAAGAGGGAGGGGACGCAAGGGCAGCGTGTATCCTCAGATTTTCTCCGTGTCTCCGCGGCCGAGGGTTTTGGTTTTGCTCTTTTTGGTATGGTTCAGCCCGATCTTCGGTACTGAGCTGTCGTAGATCATGTCGAACATGTGCTCTATCCTGAAGAAGGCTGCCAGGACCGCGGGGTCGAAATGCGCGGCAGGATTGATCCTCTCATCCCCATCCCTGAATACGGCCACTGCTTCCTGATGGGTCATCGCCCCCTTGTAACTTCTCTTTGAGCGCAGCGCGTCGTAGACATCCGCCACCTTCACGATGCGCCCCCCTAAAGGAATCCTCTCCCCCCTCAGTCGTTTCGGATACCCCGTGCCGTCCCAGTTCTCGTGGTGGGCCAAGGCGATCTCGTGCGCGAGCCTGAGCCTCGGCGAATCCCCGATGATCTCGGAGCCAAAGGCAGGATGCTGCCGCATCAGTTGCATCTCCTTGGCGGTAAGCAGCCCCTTCTTGAGCAGGATCTCCGACGGTATCCTGATCTTCCCGACATCGTGCATCTGCGCCGATATCGAGATGTCCTGTATGAACTCTATGTTGAATCCCATGTTGGCGGCAAGGGCGCCCGAATAACGGTTGACTCTGACTATGTGTCTGCCGGTATCCTCTTCCGCGGCCTCGCAGGCACGGGCCAAGGCCTCGATGGTGTAATTGAACGCCTGCTCGGTCTCGCGCATCCCGTTCGACACCGCCAAAAGCGACCCCATTACCACAGCCGCGCTCCGCAGCACGTCTGCGTCGTATTCGGTGGCGTGGCCTGGGTAGTTGAAGGCCTCGATGACGCCGGCGGGCTTGCCGCTGATCCGGCAGCTCACGAAGTTCAGGATCGGCTCGGCCATCGCCGCCAGCACCTTGGGATGAAAGAAGGCCTGAAATTCCTCTACGCTGGAGCAGACCTCTTTCCAGTTGATGGCCACCACCTCGGCCCCTCCCTCCAGAAGAACCAGACTGCTGGCATAGCTTGAACCGGTTTCGATGCAAATGACATCGGAACGCTCCACCAGCCGCTCGTGGCGCAAGTGAAAGACGCGGCCGTTGCAGCAGGCGGTGTCTGCGCTCTCGCTGGCGATGAGGATGCCCGAAGGACCGCGCACGCCGTTGCCGCCGAGGAGCTTGCCGAGGACTTCGCCGTAGAGTTCGTCGCTGGTGAACTTGCGGCGCGTCAATCCCTGCAGCGTCTCGTCTGTCAGTGCGACCAGATCAAGTGTCTGCCTGAGCGCCATGTGGCAAAGTTCTAGTGACACGGTTACTCCTGGTTCTGTCTGAGGATGAGGGCTTTATTGTTATATCGGATCGGGGGGGAAACTTCAAACCCGGAAAACCGTCTACGAAAGATGAAAATCGGAGGGTTGTTGAAGCAAAAGGCATCGCACACGGATTTAACGGATAACGCGGATAACGGCAGATTAAGCTAGAGCACGGTTTTGCCTGATCCGAAATTATCGTTTTTGATCCGCGTCATCCGCGTGCGATGCCTTTCAGGTTGAAAAAAAAGGCCCGGCGTTTCCGCCGGGCCCTTCGATGCTGCCTGTGTGAGCTAAGACTAGGCGCGTGCAGCGATCGCCTTCTCGTAACCCATCTGGAACGCCTTCTTGTTCAGCTCGACGAAGGCCTCCGGAACGCGGGCGAGAACTGCCTTCTCGGCGCCTTCCTTGGTAACGACTTCGGTCAGTGCCACCATGGCGCCCAGCGCCACGATGTTCGCGACGATCTCGCGGCCGACTTCGTTCTTCGCGGTGTTGATGATCGGGAAGGCGACGGTCTTGAATTTCCCCGCCGGCACTCTCTTCACCAGGTCCGAATCGATCAGCAGTACCCCGCCTTCCTTCAGGTCGTGGGAGTACTTGTCGGCGGCTTCCTGGGTCAGCGCCAAGAGCGCGTCAACCACGGTTGCCTTCGGGTAGTCGATAAGGGTATCGGAGATGATAACCTCCGACTTGGATGCACCACCCCTTGCCTCGGGGCCGTAGCTCTGGGACTGTACTGCCTGCTTGCCGTCGTAGATGGAAGCGGCTTCGGCCATGATGACACCGGCAAGGATGAGACCCTGCCCGCCAGCCCCGGAAAATCTGATTTCATATCTCTGAGACATCTGAGGTTCTCCTCCTTTGGTTATTTCTTGGCGCGCTCGATGACCTTCGCGTACTCGTCAGTGTAGTTGGGCCTTTCTTCCTTGTACAGAACGCCGGTGAGGATCTTGCCTTCGAGCTGCTCGGCAGTCATCTTCTCGGCAGCCTTGACGGGAACAGCTACGTCCTTCAGGCGGTTCATCATCTCGATGACCGACTTGAACTTGTTGCGGCGGCCATAGGTGGTCGGGCAGTCGTCCAGGATCTCGACTACCGAGAACCCTTTGTGCTGCACGGCCTCGACGATCAGCTTGTCGATCTGGGTCGCGTGGTATGCGGTGCCGCGGGCAACGAAGGTTGCGCCGGCGCCGATGGCAAGCTTGGCGACGTCGAATGCCGGGTCAGGGTTGCCGTACACGGTGGTCGACGCCTTGGCGCCGGTCGGGGTGCACGGGGAGAACTGGCCGCCGGTCATGCCGTAGATGTTGTTGTTCATGATGATGTAGGTCATGTCGATGTTTCTGCGGCAGGCGTGGATGAAGTGGTTACCGCCGATGGCGGTACCGTCGCCGTCGCCGCCGACGAGAATCACGTTCATCTCGGGTTTCGCCATCTTGACGCCGGTGGCGAAAGCAGCTGCACGGCCGTGTGCGGTGTGCAGGGTGCAGAAGTCGAGGTAGCCGGGAAGACGGGAAGCGCAGCCGATACCGGAAACGATAGCGGTGTTGTTCTTCTCGAGGCCCAGGGTGTCGATGGCGCGGATCAGACCCTTCATGACGATGCCGTGACCGCAACCGGGGCACCAGATGTGCGGCAGCTTGCCAGGACGGATGTACTTATCGTAATCAAAAGACATGTTACTTGACCTCCTTGATCTTTTCGAGGATCTGCCCCGGGTTGATCGGCTCGCCGTCGACGCGGAAGATGCCGGAAACCGACGCCTTGCCCTGTGCGCAACGCTGTACTTCCTGGGTGCACATGCCGAGGTTCATTTCGGGGGTGATGATCGCTTTCGCCTTCCCGGCGATGGCGGCAATCTGCTTGTCCGGGAAGGGCCAGAAGGTCTTGATCCTGAAGAGGCCGGCCTTGATCCCCTGCTTCCTGGCCTCGTTGACTGCGAACCTTGCGGAGCGCGAGGTGGAGCCGTAGGCTACGACCACGACCTCGGCGTCGGCCAGTTCGTACTCTTCGAAGGTCACGATGTCGTCGACATTAGCTTCGACTTTACGGACCTGACGCTCTTCCTCGGCCTGTACCAGTGCTGCCTTGGTGGTCGGGAAGCCGTCCTCGGCCTTGTTGAGGCCGGTTACGTGGAAGCGGTAATCGGAACCGAAAGCGGCCAGCGGGGGTACGTCGCCGAATTTGGTGTCGTACGGCTTGTACTCTGCCGGAGAGACGCTCGGAGCGGTGCGGTTGATGACTTCCATCTCGCCCGGCTCCGGGAACACGATGCGCTCGCGCATGTGGGCAACGATCTCGTCGGGCATGACCATTACCGGGGTGCGGTATTTTTCGGCCAGGTTGAAGGCGCGGACCGTCTCCTCGAACAGCTCCTGAACGGAAGCCGGAACCAGGCAGATGGCGGGGTGGTCACCGTGGGTGCCCCACTTGGCGCACATCACGTCGGACTGGGAAGGGCCGGTCGGCATGCCGGTGGACGGGCCGCCCCTCATGACGTTGACGATGACGACCGGGGTCTCGGCGATGCAGGCGTAACCGATGAGCTCCTGCTTCAGGGAGAGGCCGGGGCCCGAGGTAGCGGTGAGAACTTTCGCACCGGTAAGGGACGCGCCGATGACGGAAGCCATCGCGCCGATCTCGTCTTCCATCTGGATGAATTTGCCGCCGATTTTCGGAAGCTCTATGGAGAGAACTTCTGCAACTTCGGTGGAGGGTGTAATCGGATAACCGCCGAAGAAAGTGCACCCGGCATACAATGCACCCTGTGCGGCAGCTTCGTTCCCCTGAAGGAATGCAACTTTTTTAGCCACTTTCAATACCTCCTAAGAATAATTAAGCCGTTACTTTGATTGCAAAATCAGGGCATCTAAGCTCGCACTGCATGCACTTGATGCAAGCCTCAAGGTTCTTGACGCTTGCCACGAAACCCTTCATTTCCAAGACTTTGGTAGGGCAAAATTCCACACAGATGTGGCACCCTTTGCAGTACTTCTCGATTATCTCGATTGTCGGCAGTTTTTTCTCCATCCACGTAGCTCCTTTGACTTAAAGGCCCTTTCGGGCTGTGCAAAAATGGGTTTATAACACATGCTGTAAACAAAATGCAAGCGACGCTGACCGGCACCTTGGCTCTGCCTCGAAAAAAAGGGGTAAGGAGGGGACACCTCCTTACCCCCTGGCAAAGCGTGTTCAGCCTCCGATTACTTCATGGAACCTACGAGTTCCTTGACGGCTGCGACGGACTTGTCCATCATCGCCTGCTCTTCTGCGTCCAGTTCGAACTCGAGGATCTGCTCGACGCCGTTCTCGCCCAGCACGCAGGGAACGCCGACGTAGAAGCCTTTCACGCCGAACTCGCCGTTCAGGTGAGCGCAGGTCGGGAGGACGCGCTTTTGATCCTTGAGGATCGATTCAGCCATCTGGATGGCGGAGGAAGCCGGGGAGTAGAATGCGGAACCGGTTTTGAGGAGAGCAACAACCTCGCCGCCTGCACCGCGGGTCCTCTTGACCATGGCTTCCATGACTTCTTTAGCCTTGGCTTTGTCTTTGTATTTCTTCTCGAGGAGTTCCATGACGGGGATCCCGTTCACAGAGGCGTAACGTACCAGCGGCACCATGTCGTCGCCGTGGCCGCCCAGGGTCATGGCGTTGACGTCTTTCACGGAAACGCCCAGTTCCCAAGCGATGAAGGTTTTGAAGCGTGCGGAGTCGAGCACGCCGGCCTGGCCGATGACGCGGTTGTAGGGGAAGCCGGTGATCTTCTGGCAGAGGGTAACCATGGCGTCGAGCGGGTTGGAGATGACGATGACGAACGCGTTGGGTGCGTTGGCCTTGATCCCCTCAGCCACGGAGGTCATGATCTTGGAGTTGACCTCGATCAGGTCGTCGCGGCTCATGCCCGGTTTGCGGGGAAGGCCTGCGGTGACGATGACCACGTCGGCGCCTTTGATGTCCTCGTAGCTGTTGGTCCCTTTCAGGTTGCAGTCGAAGCCGTCGACAGAGCCGACTTCGGCGATGTCGAGCATCTTGCCCTGCGGCAGGCCTTCGACGATGTCGAACATTACTACGTCACCCAGTTCGCGCAGAGCTGCAAGCTGAGCAAGTACGCCGCCAATCTGTCCACCACCGATAAGTGCGATTTTCTTACGTGCCATTTTTTCTTCCTCCGTAATTAAATTGAGATTATCTACCTGGTGCAGCGAAAGCTTTATACGATCGAGTTGATGATGGCGTTCAGCGTTGCGCTCGGGCGCATAGCCGCTTCGGTCTTGGCATCGTCGGCGTGGTAGTAACCGCCCATGTCGACCGGCTTGCCCTGTGCGCCGATCAGCTCGGCGTTGATCTTCTCTTCGTTGGCCTGGAGCTCCTTGGCGACCTTGGCGAAGCGGGCTGCGAGGTCCGCGTCCTTGGTCTGGGCGGCGACCGCCTCGGCCCAGTACATGGCGAGGTAGAAGTGGCTGCCGCGGTTGTCGATCTGGCCTACCTTACGCGCCGGGTTCTTGTTCTGATCCAGGAACTTGGTGTTGGCTGCGTCGAGGGTCTCGGCGAGGAGTGCTGCCTTCTCGTTTTTGAAGGTTGCTGCCAGGTGCTCCAGGGAGACTGCCAGGGCCAGGAACTCGCCCAGGGAGTCCCAACGGAGGTAGCCTTCCTGCTGGAACTGCTGCACGTGCTTCGGAGCAGAACCGCCCGCACCGGTTTCGAAGAGGCCGCCGCCCGCAAGAAGCGGAACGATGGAGAGCATCTTCGCGGAGGTGCCGAGCTCGAGGATCGGGAACAGGTCGGTCAGGTAATCCCTGAGCGCGTTGCCGGTCACGGTGATGGTGTCGAGACCCTTCTTGGCCCTGGGGAGGGTGAATTTCATCGCCTCGACCGGGGACATGATGTGCAGCTCGAGCCCTTTGGTGTCGTGGTCCTTCAGGTAGGTCTCCACCTTCTTGATCATCTGGGCGTCGTGAGCCCTGTTCTTGTCGAGCCAGAAGACGGCCGGAGCGCCGGTGGCGCGGGCACGGTTGACGGCGAGCTTGACCCAGTCGCGGATCGGGAGATCTTTCGCCTGGCAGCCGCGCCAGATGTCCCCCTCTTCGACCTGGTGCTGGATCAGCACTTCGCCGGAAGCATCGACTACGCGCATGGTGCCGTTCAGCGGAGCCTTGAAGGTCTTGTCGTGTGAGCCGTACTCTTCAGCCTTCTGAGCCATGAGGCCGACGTTGGAGGTGGCGCCCATGGTGGTCGGGTCGAACTGGCCGTTTTCCTTGCAGAACTGGATGCACTCCTGGTACCACTCGGAGTAGCAGGTATCCGGAATCACGCACTTGGTGTCGGCGAGTTTGCCGTCCGGAGCCCACATCTTGCCGGAGTCGCGGATAACGACCGGCATGGAGGCGTCGATGATGATGTCGTTGGACGCGTGCAGGTTGGTGATCCCTTTGTCGGAGTCGACCATCGCCAGCGGCGGCTGCTTCGCGTAGGTGGCCTTGATGTCGGCCTCGATCTCGGCCTTCTTCCCTGCCGGAACCTTCTCGAGTTTCTTGTAGAGGTCGCCAAGGCCCAGGTCGGCGTTGACGCCGATTTCCTTGAAGGTAGCTGCGTGCTTCTCGAAGACGTCCTTGAAATAGACGGAGACGAAGTGGCCGAAGATGACCGGGTCGGAGATCTTCATCATGGTGGCCTTGAGGTGCACGGAGAAGAGCACGCCCTTGGCTTTAGCGTCGTCGATCTGCTCCTGGATGAACTTCCTCAGGGCGCGCACGTTCATGAAGGAGCCGTCCAGCACCTCGCCTGCCTGCAGCGGGAGCTTTTCCTTCATCACGGTGACGTTGCCGAAGTTGTCGACGAACTCGATGCGGGCGACGGTGGCGTCTTTCAGGGTCACCGACTTCTCGCTGTGGTAGAAGTCGCCGGCGCTCATGTTGGAGACGTGGCTTTTGGAGTCGGAGGACCAGGCGCCCATCTTGTGCGGGTGCTTCTTGGCGTATTCCTTGACTGCCTTGGCGACGCGGCGGTCGGAGTTGCCTTCCCTGAGGACCGGGTTGACGGCGGAGCCGAGCACCTTGGCGTAGCGTGCGTTGAGCGCCTTCTCCTCGTCGGTCTTCGGCTCTTCCGGGTATTCCGGGAGCTTGTAACCCTGGCTCTGGAGCTCGGCGATGGCTGCTTTCAGCTGCGGGATCGAGGCGGAGACGTTCGGAAGCTTGATGATGTTCGCTTCCGGCTTCTGGGTCAGTTCGCCCAGGTACGCCAGCTCGTCCGGGATCTTCTGGCTCTCGGTCAGGTAGTCCGGGAAGTTGGCAATGATCCTGCCTGCCAGGGAGATGTCCCTGGTTTCAACGACAACGCCGGCGGCCTTGGTGAAGGCGTTGACGATGGGGAGCAGGGAGTAGGTTGCCAGTGCGGGGGCCTCGTCGATCTTGGTCCAAACGATCTTTGCTTTTTCTGTTGTCATTGTCTCTCCTTGGGTTTCATGCCAATTGCACTAAAGTCGTTTTCAAGGGGCAACTATGCGGCTACGGTGTGCCCGATATGCTGTTTTATTCGCTTGCGGGAACCTGTCGGCCGTCGGCCGTTCGGCCGCGAACGGCCTTCCTACAATGCGACTTACTATATACAAGGGATTATGGGATGTTAGCAGGATTGTTCTGGTTTACAAATTTTGTATACAGTATACAAAACGTTTTTCACTGTCAAGGGAAAATCGGGGCGGGATACGGTGCATCTGCAATTAGTCGGAAGGGGTGCGGACGGAGTAGTTCAAGGGGTTAAAATCACTCGATCCGCGGTGGTGCAAAGGGGTGTGGAGTCGGATTTGACGACGGCAAAATACTGTTTAAATATATCGTCAACAGCGGTCAGTGCAGCGGGTGTTCCTGGGCGTAGCGCCTGGCCTCGGAGATGTCGTCGCGCCCCTGGTTGCGGGGGATGCGCAGCACCTGGCCGGGCCAGATGTGCCTTGGGTCCCGGATCTGGTCCCGGTTGGCGCGGTAGAGAAGCGGCCATAGGACGCGGTCGCCGTAGACCTCGGGACGCGAGGCAATGAGGGGGAGGGATTCGCCCCTTCTCACCGTGTAGGAGGCGACGAGTTGCGGCTCCTTTTGAGGCTTGGGTTTTCTGCGCTCGACCTCAGCCGCCTCACGCTTCGCCCTCTCTTCGGCGGCGGCTTTCGCCCGGGCCCGCCGATCCGCTTCCTCCAGCGCCTTTTTCTCACGTTCGGCGCGCCGCTTTTCCTCTTCGGCCCGCTCGCGCGCGGCCTGCTCACGCGCCTTTTCCTCGTTGAGGGTCTTTTCCAGCAGCTCGGCCTTCAAGAGGGTCAGCTCGAAGTAGCGATCCGCCTCCTCGCGCTCGTTGGCCAAAAGCAGCGAGTCCCCTTTGAAAAAGGCCTGCAGCGTGCCGGCGTACTCGTTCGGGTGCAGCCGCTCGCCCCCTTGGAGCCTCAGCTGTTCGAGCCTCGCGCTCGCCTCATCGCGAAAACGCGGCGGCTGCGTTGCGCAGGCCGCCGCTGAAATGACGAGCAAAAGAGTTATGAACCGGACGGCGAGCTTCAACAGCCCCCCTACTTGGCGGCGAGACGAATGCCGAGCTCGCGCAGCTGCAGTGCATCGACACCGGAGGGGGCGTCCGACATGAGGCAGGCCCCCTTCTGGGTCTTCGGGAAAGCGATGACGTCGCGGATCGAGTCGCTACCGGTGATCAGCATCATCAGGCGGTCCAGGCCGAAGGCGATGCCGCCGTGCGGCGGGGTGCCGTACTCGAGCGCGTCGAGCAGGAAGCCGAACTTGGAGCGGGCGTTCTCCTCGGAGAGCCCCAGCATCTTGAACATGAGGGACTGCACTTCCTCCTGATGGATCCTGATGGAGCCGCCGCCGATCTCGTTGCCGTTAAGGACCAGGTCGTAGGCCTTGGCGCGGCAGCGGCCGGGATCGCTCTCGACGTACTGCAGGTCCTCGTCCATGGGCGCGGTGAAGGGGTGGTGCACCGCCGCCCAGCGTTTCGCTTCCTCGTCCCACTCGAGAAGCGGGAAGTCGGTGATCCAGACGAAGCGGAAGACGTTGGGATCGGTGAGCCCCATCTTGGCGGCGAGATGATTCCTGAGTTTGCCCAGCGAATCGTTGACCACCTTCGGCTTGTCGGCGACGAAGAGGAGCAGGTCCCCTTCTTTGGCGTCGAAGGCCTTATCCATGGTGGCGATCTCTTCGGGGGTGAAGAACTTGGCGATGGGGGATTGCCACCCTTCGGCGGTCATCTTCACGTAGGCGAGACCCTTGGCGCCGTAGATCTTGGCGAACTCGGTCAGGTCGTCGATTTCCTTGCGGCTCATGGCGCCGGCGCCCTTGACGTTCATACCCTTGACGATCCCGCCGCCGTTCACCACGTCGGCGAAGACCTTGAAACCGGAGTTCTTGACGATGTCGGAGAGCTCTACCAGTTCGAGCCCAAAACGAAGGTCCGGGTTGTCCACGCCGAAGCGGCGGATCGCCTCCTGGTAGGTCATCCTCTCGATCGGGAGCTCAACCTTGACCCCTCTGGCCTCGGTGAAGATGCGGGCCATGAGCCCTTCCATCACGGTGATGATGTCCTCGCGGTCGATGAAGGACATCTCGCAGTCGATCTGGGTGAACTCGGGCTGGCGGTCGGCGCGCAGGTCCTCGTCGCGGAAGCAGCGCACGATCTGGAAGTAGCGGTCAAAGCCGGAGACCATGAGGATCTGCTTGAAGAGCTGCGGGGACTGCGGCAGCGCGTAGAACTCGCCCTTGTTGATGCGGGAGGGAACCAGGAAGTCGCGCGCCCCTTCCGGGGTGGACTTGGTGAGGAAAGGGGTCTCCAGTTCGATGAAGCCGTTGTCGCTCAAGTAGGAGCGGGTCAACTGGGCCACCTTGGAGCGGAGCATCAGGTTCTGCTGCAGCGTCCCGGTGCGAAGGTCGAGATAGCGGTACTTGAGCCTGATGTTCTCGTTGACGTCCACGAAGCCGTCCAGCGTGAAAGGGAGCGCCTTGGAGGGGTTCAAAAGCTTGCACTCGGTCACCAGCACCTCGATCTCGCCGGTCTTCATCTTCGGGTTGACGGTCCCTTCCGGGCGGGCGGCAACCGTACCCCTGATGGCAAGGACGTACTCGTTCCTGGCGGACTCCGCCTTGGCGTGGGCCTCGGGACAGCGCTCCGGGTCGAAGACGATCTGGGAGATGCCGTCCCTGTCGCGCAGGTCGACGAAGATGAGCCCGCCGTGGTCGCGCCTCTTGGAGACCCAACCCATGAGGGTGACTTCCTGCCCTATGTGGCCCCCCCTCAACTCGCCGCAGTAACTGCTTCTCTTCCAATCACCCAGAAAATCTATCATCGAACTCCTCCTTGGAATTAATCTGCAAGAAATAACGGGTCACTATACCCAAAAAGAAAGTGAGCTTCAACCAAAAACGGGGGATTTGGGCGCCGCGGGAGATTGTCGCCGGCCGTAAAACACAAAGGCCCGGCAGGAATCGCTGCCGGGCCTTTATCGGTAGTTTGGTGCCGCGTTATTCGGTGCCGCGCATGGAGACGTAGGCGGAGCATCTCTTCTGCGCGAAGTCCAGGTGCTCGAGCATGGCCACTCTCGCGCCGTCGGCGTCGCGGTCCCTGATCATCTCATAGATCTTCAGGTGGTGGCTGAAGAGCAGGCGCTGGTCCTCCTCCGTCATATAAACGGCGCGCCAGACGTCGCGCTGGAACTCCTGCATCGCCTCGAAAATGCTCTGCATCATGTGGCCCCAGACCACGTTGTGGGTGGCGCGGGCGACCAGCATGTGGAAGTGGGCGTCGAAATCCTCCGAAGCCTTCAGCTGCTCCAGGTTTTTGGCCATGCCGTCGACAACAACCTGCAGGCGCCGAACGTCCTCGGGGAGCGCCCGGGTAGCGGCGTACCAGGCGGTCCAGGACTCCATCCCCTTGCGCACTTCGATCACGTCGAGGGCACGGTCGCCGTCAATGCGGATCAGCTCGGAGAGCGGCATCCCGGCGGAGTTCTCCACCAGGGAACGGACCAGCGTGCCCCCCCCTTGATAGGTCTCGACGAGTCCGGAGGAGGTAAGGATGTTGAGCGCCTCGCGCACCGAAGGACGGGAGACGCCGAAAAGCTCGGCAAGCTCGCGCTCGGGGGGAAGCTTCTCCCCCGGGTTGAACTCGCCGGCCAGTATGGAACTGCGGATCTGCTCCGCGATCTGGGTCGATACTTTTTTCGGTTTTATCGGCGTAAATTTCATAAGGCACCGATACTACATATGTAAGAGGAAGGCAATAGGTTTTCTGGTAAATATTTTTGACCAATCTGGCAGCCGGGAAAATTCCGTATACGGCATGAAGAGGTAACCTCCCCTACCCTCACGCATTCATGCTCATCTGAAGCAGTTCGGTGAGATGAATCACCCTTACCTGCGGCTCGGCCTCCGAGAGCGCCTTCTTGAGCTGCAAGAGGCACCCGGGGTTGCTGGTCACGAGGTATTCGGCTCCCGTCTTCTGCACGTTTTGCACCTTGCGCGACAGCACCAGGTCCGCCATCTCCGGCTTCTCGATGTTGTAGGTACCCGCCGACCCGCAGCAGGCATCCGCCTCGGGGAGCTCGCGGAAGTCGATTCCGGGTATCAGCTTGATCAGCGCGCGCGGCTGGCTGCGGATGCCCTGGCAGTGGGCGATGTGGCAGGGGTCGTGGTAGGTGACCTTTAACGGCAGGGGTTTGAGTTTTGCGGCCAAAGCCTCCGACTCGGCGAAGAGGACTTCGGAGATGTCGCGCACGCTGGCGCTGAATTCCTCGGCTTTGCGCTCGCCGTCCAGGTGCTGGCCGTACTTCTTCAGCTCGGCCCCGCAGCCGCCGCAGTCGGTGACCACGAAATCGAGGTCGAAGGAGTCGAAGAGGTCGGTGTTGAAGCTAGCGGCCTCCTTGAGCCCGTCCAGATCGTGCCCCAGCATGTTGGGAGCGCCGCAGCACTTCTGAGCCTTGGGGGTCACCACCCGGTATCCCAAAGTCGAGAGCAGCTGCACCGTGGCAAGGCTCGCCTCGCTGAAGATGAGGCTCATGACGCAGCCAAGGAAAAAGCCCGCGGTCCCCTTCTCTTTTCCAGCCGCCGGCGTCACCTCGCTGATGGTCTGGCGCAGCGGCGCGTCGGGGAGCTTAGGCAGAAGCCCTTCCATGCGTCCCAGCGCCTCAGGGAACAGTTTCAAGAGCCCCAGCGAGCGGACCACCTGCTGCAGGCCGGTTTTCTGGTAGAGCCGAAGCGGCGCCGTAGCGGCCTCCAGGCGGTCCGGGTGCGGCACCAGCTTTCTCAGGACCAGGTCCTCCATCATGGAGAGCCCCTTCTCCTTCTTGCTCTCGCAGCGGAACTCGGCCACCAGTTCGCCGGCGTTGACGCCGCAGGGGCAGGCGGAGGCGCAGGCCTGGCAGTCAAGGCAGAGAGAGACGTACTCCAGGAACTTCTCGCTTTCCACCAGCTCCCCTTCCTGGAGCTTGCGCACCAGCGCCACGCGTCCGCGCGGCGAGGCGGTTTCCAGGAAGGTCTCCTTATAGGTCGGGCAGTGCGGCAGGCACATGCCGCAGCGCATGCAGTTGATCAGCTTGACGTAATCCATGGTGCATCCTCTTGTTGAAGAAACGGCGTCGGACAGGTCAGACGGGTCGGACTAGTCCGAAGTCAGACTAAAGATTTTCCCAGGGTTCAGTATCCCCTTGGGATCGAGCGCGCCCTTGATGCCGCGCATAACGCGCAGACCGGACTCTCCCACCAGCTTAGGTAGGTACTTCTTCTTGGCCACCCCTACCCCGTGCTCGCCGGTGATGGTCCCCCCCATGGCTATGGTGGCCTCGAAGATCTCGCCGAAGGCCTTGTGGGCGCGGGAGATCTCGTCGGGGTTCCTCTCGTCGGTGAGGCAGGTGGGGTGGAGGTTGCCGTCGCCGGCATGGCCGAAGGTGCCGATCAGGAGGTCGTACTTCCTGGCGGTGTCTTGGATCAGCTTCACCATGGGCGCTATGCAGCTTCTGGGGACTGTTGCGTCCTCCAAGATGGTGGTGGGCCTCATGCGGGCCAAGGCGGAAAGCGCCACCCGGCGCGCAGTGGCGAGCTTCAAGGCCTCTTCGGGCCCGGCTGCGGTCTGGAAGAAGGAGCAGTGGTGCCGCTCGCAGATCTCCCTGATGCCGGCGGCGTCCTCCTCCACCTGGGCGGGGTGGCCGTCCACCTCGATGAGGAGCACCGCGTCGACGTCGAGCGGCAGCCCCACGTGGGCGTAATCCTCGACGCACTTGATGGTGACCCGGTCCAGGAATTCCAAGGTGGCCGGGATGATGCGCGCGGCGATGATGTGCGAGACGGTGAGGGCCGCCTGCTCCAACTGCGGGAAGTGCACCAGCATGGTCTTCTTGGCCACCGGCTTCGGGATCAGCTTCACGGTGATCTCCGTGAAGATGCCTAGTGTCCCCTCGGAGGAGACGAGGAGCTGGTTCAGGTTGTAGCCCGCCACGTCCTTCACCACCTTGCCGCCGGTCTTCAACAGGTCGCCGTCGGCGAGGACCGTCTTAAGCCCCATCACGTAGTCGTCGGTCACGCCGTACTTGAGACCGCGCAACCCCCCGGAGTTCTCGGCCACGTTCCCACCCATGGTGGAGATGTTCATGCTCCCCGGGTCGGGTGGGTAGAAAAGCCCCTTCGCCTCCACCTCGCGGTGCAGCGCCGAGGTGATCACGCCGGTCTCCACGGTAGCCGTCAGGTTCTCCTCATCGATCTCCAGGATCCGGTTCAGACGGCTGGTCTGCAGCACCACCCCGGCATCGAAGGAGATGGAGCCGCCGGAAAGGTTGGTGCCGGAGCCGCGGGGGGTGACCCGCACACCCGCCTCGTGGCAAAGCGCCATGACCTGCGAAATCTCTTCAGCGCTCCCCGGGAGCAGCACCGCGCCCGGCCTGCTCTGCAGTTCGGGGGTGGAATCGTATCCGTAGCAGGCGAGCGATTCGGGATCGGTCAGGGTGTTCGGTGCTCCGACGATTCCGGCCAGCGCCTTTATGAAACTGTTTTCCATGGCATCTGTTCCTTTTTTTGGCTTGTATGAAGTGTCGATGCTTTACGTCCCGTCCCCGGCTAGCGCAGGAAAAGCGGGAGGTAATATGGTGCTACCAATGCGGTAAATACGGCGGCAAGCGCCATGGCTACCCCGCTCATGGCGCCTGCGGTCTCGCTCTCCATTAGCGCCACCGCGGTTCCCTGGCCATGGGAAACGGTGCCGAGCGCGAGCCCCCGGGCCATCGGGTGCTTCACCCTGAGTAGCGAGAGCGCTCCCGGCCCGAGGATGGAGCCGAGCATTCCCGTGGCCACTACGAAGGCAGCGGTAAGCGGGGCTTCCCCTCCGCATAGGCGCGAGATCTCCACGGCTATGGGGACGGTCACGGATTTCGGCCCCAGGGAGAGGAGCAGGGTGTCGCCCAAGGAGAAAAGCCTTCCAGCTACCAGGGCTGCGGCCATGGTAGTCAGCGACCCAGCGGCAACCCCTGCCAGAACTGTAGGAGCATGCCGGCGCAACAGCGACCGGTTGTGGTAGAGCGGCAGGGCGAGCGCCACCGTGGCTGGGCCGAGCAGGAAGGTCATCACCTCCTTGGCCGGCTGGTAGTCGTCCCAGGAGTACCCCGTGAGCTTCATGAGGGAGATGATGACGACGGTGCTCAGGAAGACCGGGTTCAGCAGCGGGTGCCGGTAGGCAAGGAAGATGCGGCGGGTCGCGAGATAAGCCCCAAGGGTCAGCAGGATAAGGGAGGCACTGAAGAGCAGGTTCATCGTGACGATCTCCCCTGCAGCAGTTCCACCGAGACCCCGGTAGCCGCCACCCCCACCAGGGCGCTCACGGTGAGGACGAGGAGGAGGACCGCGCCGCTTTGACGCATCAGATCCCCGAAGGTCATGAGTCCCACCGAGATCGGGATGAAGAAGAAGGCGAAGTGTTTGAGGAGGAAGCCGCCCCCCTCTTCGATGAGCGACGGCTTCACCGCGCCGCTCGCCAAAAGGAGGAACATGATCAGCATCCCTGCCACGTTGCCCGGCAGGGAGAGATGCAGCAAGGCGACCAGAAAGGTCCCCAGGCGAAATACCAGCCACAGGAGCAGTACCTGCCAGGATATGTTGAATGCGGTTTTTGTCATGATCGCTACCAGCTTGCTGTTTTTTCCCTCTGGCGGCAGGAGGCCGTGTTTAGCGGTTGACCCCAAACGATCGGAGCGTGGCAAACGGCGAAACGACCGTCTCCCCGGGAGGACGACCCTCCCGGGGCGCGGGTTTCATCAGGGGATCATCCAGGGGAAGACGTAGGCCTGCAGCGCCACGATGATGCCCATGACCGTAGTCAGGAAGAGCGCGTGCTTCAGGGTGAAGCGGAACAGGTTCCCCTCCTCCCCTACCAGGCCGGTGGCAGCGCAGGCGACCGCGATGGACTGCGGCGAGATCATCTTGCCCATGACGCCGCCGCTGGTGTTGGCTGCGCCGGTCAGAAGCGGGTTCATGCCGAGCTGCTCGGCGGTCACCTTCTGCAGCCCGCCGAAGAGGACGTTGCTGGAGGTATCGGAGCCGGTCAGGAAGACCCCGAGCATCCCCAGGAAGGGAGAGAGGAACGGGAAGAACGCGCCTGCCTTGGTGAAGGAGATCCCCATGCTGGTGGTCATGCCCGAGGCGTTCATGACGAAGGCAAGGCCGACCACGGAGGCGACGGTCACAGCCGGCCAGCGCATGTCGAACAGGGTCTTGCCCAGCACCTGGAAGAATTCGCCGATGCCGACGCCGCAGATAAGTGCCGAGAGGATGGCGGCGATGAGTATGGCGGTACCGGCAGCGGACATGAAGTTGAAGGTGAACTTGGCGGCAATCTTGGCCGGGAGCTGGTCCGCGACCGCCTTGTCCAGCGCCTTGAACTGCGCCTTGTCCGCCGACTTCGCCTCGACCAGTTCCTTTTCTATCTTCTGCAGGTCCTTCTGCTTCTTGTCGACCGCGTCGTAGGCGGCCAGACGCTCGGCGGTGACCACGGCCTTTCCGGCGGGGAGGCTCTGCTCGACGACGAGGAGCTTGTCTTCCAGCCCCTGCAGTTCCGCAAGGCCAGCCGCAAGTGCTGCCTGCTTGGCGTCGGCCGGCGCGAGGAGCGCCGCCTGTTTGGCCGCTTCGGCCTTAACCGCGGCGACCTTCTTGACGCCGTCCTCCGGCTTGGAGACCTTTTTCACGATGGCGTTGTCGAGGCCTGTGACCGGGACCACCACCTTGCTCTTATCCAGGGAGGTCTTAACGGACGGGATGCCCCATACCAGCACCATGATGGTGAGGACAAGGTAGGGAGCCCAGGCGCGGAACACCTGACCGCCGGTGTATTCGTGACTTTCCTTGCCGGAGAACTCGGGTTCGTGATCGAAGGTCCAGACGGTTTTGGGCTGCCAGAACTTGAGCAGGATGACGAGGGCGGCCAGGGTCAGAAGCGAGGCGGTAACGTCGGGGAGGTAGGGACCGAGATAGCTGGCGGTGCCCCACTGGGCAAAGGCGAAGGTGACGCCGCAGACGACGATGGCGGGGAGGACTTCGATGGTCTTCTTCCAGCCTACCATGATCATGATGACGTAGAACGGGATGAACACGGAGACGAAGGGAAGCTGCCTCCCCACCATGGTGGAGAGCTTCATCAGGCCGCCGTCGTCGTAACCCATGACGCCCGCCAGCGCGACCACCGGAATGCCGATGGCACCGAAGGCGACCGGCGCGGTGTTGGCGATGAGACAGACCCCTGCGGCGTAGAAGGGACGGAAACCGAGGCCCACCAGGGTGGCGCCGGCGATGGCGACCGGGGTGCCGAAGCCCGCGGCCCCCTCGATGAAGGCGCCGAAGCAGAAGGCGATCAGAAGCGCCTGCAGTCGGCGGTCACCGGTGAGCCCCGCCAGGGAGGCGCGGATGATCTCGAACTGCCCCCCCTTGACGGTGATGTTGTAAAGGAGAATGGTGGTCACCACGATGTAGAAGACAGGGAACAGACCGAAGGCCGCGCCGTGGATGGTGGCGAGCCCGGCAAGTTTCGCCGGCATCTGCCAGACGAAGATCGCGATGGCGACGGCGGAGGCGACCGCCAAGGGGCCCGCCTTGTGCGCCTTCATCTTGAAGACGGCCAGACAGATGAAGATGACGACGAGGGGGATGGCGGCGACCAAAGCCGACATCGCGAGACTACCCGCTACAGGTGTGTAGCTCTGAATCCATGGCATGACTTGAGTTCTCCTTTGCTCTTGATGCAGTATGTGGGGCGTCGGTGCCTTTTAGGTGCAGCTAAACCGTAAAACGGATCAATCGTCGTCTTGGGCCTGAGCCACCCGGTGCCTGGCGGGCAGGAGAACAGGCCAATCAAACCGGGTTATACATTTTGGTCAGGCCAATTAACCACCTTTTGAATACGGTGTCAAGTTTTTTTGCCTGCGACCACTAAACGGCTTTACATACGTGTGTTTTTAAACTACGATGCCTTAGCGATTTGGTAATATCTATTTTCCCGCATATGCGCCGAGTGACCCGAGAAGTGGGGCGCATGTATGTCGAAACAGCCGGAACGTCACCGTTTAAAACAGCTTTCCTGCAGCTTCGGCGGGACCGATCCTGCAGGCGGTGAAACCGGCGCGAGAGCCGGATGGAGGGAACCAGAGCATGTACGAGCTATTCAAGACCAAGGCGTCCGCCGTCGGGGCGGAGGTGCATCGGGTCGGCGGCAAGATAGAGGCGGTTGAGCTGATCGTCTCCTTGCTGAAGGATGAAAACGTCGTCGATCTTCCCGGCTGCCGAGCGGTATGGGCGGAAGGGACCTTCCTGAATGGGATTGACCGGGGGGCACTAAAGGAGCTGCCGGGGCTTTCGTTCGAGGTGACCCGGGAGCGTGCGGCCCAGGCAAAGGTGGGGATCAGCGAAATGAGCTTCGCCGTCGCCGACACCGGTTCGCTGGTGCAGGATCAAAGCGCCGCCGCCGACCGGCTCGCCTCCTCGCTCACCGACATCCACATAGCCCTCGTCCCGAGCGCCAACATCGTCCCGGACAAGGTCTCCCTTTTCAGCAGGATCTCCCCCAGGACCAGCCGCTACATAGCATTCATCACCGGTCCCAGCCGCACCGCCGACATCGAGCGGGTGCTCACCATCGGGGTGCACGGCCCCCAACGTCTGGTCATCATCTTCGTGGACGGGCTTGAGGGGGTTAGCCGATGAAAAAAGAGTTCAAGGCATCGATCAACCGGGCCCTCAACGACGCCAACCTGACTGGCGCGCTGGGGAAGTTTTCTGAAGCCTACAAGGTGAACCGCGCCAAGGCCTACGATGGGATGGACTTCGAGGCGCTCCGCTCCACCGTCGCCGAGGCGAAGTCGAAGGCCGCCTGCCACCTGGACGAGGTAGCCGATGTCTTCAAGGCGAACGCCGAAGCGCTCGGCGCCAAGGTGTTCCGCACCCGCGACCCACAGGAGGTGAAGCGCTACATCCTGCAACTGGCCAAGGATAAAGGGGTCAGGAGCGTGGTGAAGTCGAAGTCCATGGCGACGGAGGAGATCCACCTGAACCGTGCCCTGCTGGACGAGGGAATCTCGGTCGCCGAAACCGACCTGGGGGAATGGATCATCCAGCTCGCCGGCCAAACCCCGTCGCACATGGTCATGCCGGCCATCCACATGACCAAGGAGGAGGTGGCGGAGATCTTCAGCAAAGAGGTCGACGAGCGGCTCTCCACCGACATCCCGAGGCTGGTGAAGGTGGCCCGCAACGAACTCCGCCCTAAGTTCCTGGCCGCGGACATGGGTATCTCCGGCGGCAACATAGCCGTCGCCGAGACCGGAAGCATCGTGCTTGTGACCAACGAGGGGAACGCGAGGCTCGTAACTTCCCTTCCCAGGATCCACGTGGCGCTGATCGGCGTCGAGAAACTGGTGGAGAAGTTCGAGAGCGTCGCCCCCATCCTGGACGCGCTACCCAGGAGCGCCACGGCGCAGCTTCTCACCAGCTACGTCTCCATCATCACCGGCCCCACACCTAACGACGACGGGAGCGAAAAGGAGCTGCACATCATCCTGATGGACAACCGGCGCACTGAGATGGCGCAGGACCCCAAGTTCAAGCAGGCTCTGCAATGCATCCGCTGCGGCTCCTGCCTGAACGTCTGCCCGATCTTCCGGCTGGTGGGGGGGCACGTCTTCGGCAGCATCTACACCGGGGGGATCGGCACCATCCTCACCGCCTGGTTCGACGAGCTGAAGAAGTCCGAGGATATACAGGGGCTTTGCATCCAGTGCGGCAACTGCAAGGAGGTCTGCCCGGGCAAGCTCGACATACCCGAGATGATCATGGAGATACGGCGCAGGCTGGTGCTGGAAAAGGGGCAGCCGCTGCTGCAGAAGGCGATATTCGGCGTGGTGAACAACAGAAGGCTTTTCCACGGCATGCTGCGCGCCGCCTCCGTCGCCGCAAAGCCCTTCAGCTCCGCAGGGTTCATCCGCCACCTGCCGCTGTTTCTGGCCGACCTAACCGACGGACGCAGCCTCCCGGCCATCGCGGAGAAGCCGTTCAGGGACATCTTCCCGGAGATCGTGCAGCCGCAGGCAAAGGAAAAGGCCGTCTTCTACGCCGGCTGCCTGATCGACTTCGCCTACCCCGAGACGGGGGTCGCGCTGGTGAAGCTGCTGAATAAGGCGGGGATCGAGGTGGTCTTCCCCGAGGAGCAGACCTGCTGCGGAGCCCCGGCGCTCTACAACGGGGCCTACGAGGTCGCGGCGCAAAACGCCGTGGACAACATACAAGCGCTCTTGCAGCAGGAGGCGCAGTACGTGGTCTCCGCCTGCCCCACCTGCACGGTGGCGCTGGCGCACGAGTTCGGCAAGACCCTGGAAAGCCTGGGACAGACCGAGTGGATGGAAAAAGCGCAGGAGCTGGCCGCTAAGACGGTGGATCTCTCCACCCTCGTGAAGCGGTTGACCGATGAAGGAAGGCTGAGCTTTGAGGAAGGGGAAGGGCTTTCGAAAATCACCTACCACGACTCCTGCCATCTCAAGCGGACGCTCAAGGTGTCGGAAGAGCCGCGCGAACTGCTGCAAAAGGCGGGTTACCAGCTGGAGGAGATGTTCGAGTGCGACATGTGCTGCGGCATGGGAGGTTCCTACTCCATGAAGCTTCCCGAGATCTCGGCGCCAATACTCAAGCGGAAACTGCAGAACATCAAGGAAACCGGGGCGCCGGTAGTGGCCATGGACTGCCCGGGGTGCGTGATGCAGATCCGCGGCGGATTCGATCAGCAAGAGGGCGGGGTGAAGGTGAAGCATACCGCCGAGCTTTTGGCCGAGCGATTGAAAGGCTAGCAGCCATAGGTGCCATCGATTCCATGAATGTTGATCACAGTTGATCTTCGTCCACTACTCTCCCCCTCCCTCGACGGGAGGGGGTCGGGGGGTGGGTGAAGCTGCAACAGAGTCATAGCTTGGCGCCTTCCCCCCCACTCCAACCCTCCCCCGCAAGGGGGGAGGGAGTATGAGCCGGAATCGACGGCGGAAGATTACGCAATCCGGAAAAAGCAAAAGCCGCTCGAAAATTCGAGCGGCTTTTGCCGTTTTGCAGCAGCCTCCCTGTCCCTTTACGCCTTCATCTTCGCTTCCTCGGGCTTGCCGAGGAGCGCCTTCAGCGCGCCGAATACCAGGAGCGCTGCGGGAACCATCTGCCCCGCTACGATGACGGCGGCAAATCCCATGAAGGCCCAGACAAGGATGCCAGGCTCGTCGACCTGCGCACCGTTTGCTGCAAAAGCCGTGGTCGCAGAAGCGGCCGTTGCAAGAATCGCGGTAATAGGTGCTCTCGCTCTCATGACATCCTCCTTTTTGGAATCAGTTCTTTAGTCTGCTTGATTCATGAAGAGCATCAAGCATGCCAGAGCTGCATGCGAAGCGATTTTATCCTCAAGTCATTGAAATCACAGCAATCACCCATTCGTAGCGCTCTTCCGGCCGCAGCCGATAGTATCTTTTTTTCATACACCTGGGACAGTTAAAGAGTCGTCCCGCCCACTGATAAAACTTCCAAGTCACTGTATTCATTAAGACTACCCCCGCACGCGTGGGTGTATAACTGCGTCATGCGCCTAAGTATCGGATCCTGTGCAGAAAAAAGCAAGGCCATCAACCCGTTGAGAGTTGATGGCCCTGCCCTGCATTCAGCTTCTTCCTGCAAGTTACTTAGCCAAGATCATTTCCACCTCGATGCTGATATCGACGTCATCGCCGACCGCCACCCCACCAGCCTCAAGTGCCTTGTTCCAGACAACTCCAAACTCCTTCCTGCTGATCTTGGTGGTAGCTGAGGCGCCGCGCCGGATATTTCCCATCGGATCCTTCACCTCCGCAGACGGTCCGTCGACCTCCAGAACGACCGGCCTGGTCATGCCATGCAGGGTCAGGTTGCCAGTCATCCTGAGCTTGCCGTCCCCTTTTTTATCGATCTTCGTCGAGGTAAAGGTCATGGTCGGGTACTTCTCGACGTCCAGGAAGTCGGCGCTCTTTAGATGCGCGTCCCTCTTGGCAACACCCGAATCGAGCGAGGCTGTGTCGATGCTGGCAGTAACGTGCGATTTAGCGACGTCCTTGTCGTCCACCGTAACCACACCGGAAACCTTCCCGAAGCCTCCCTTAACGTGCGAAACCATCAGGTGACGTACCTTGAACTGCGCGCTTGAGTGTTCCGGATCTATGTTCCAGGTCGATGCAATGGCAAACGCCGGGACCATTACGAGAAAAGCCGCCGCGAAGATGGCAGCAAAATGCTTGATGCTTCTGTTCATAGTATCCTCCCCTACTGCTTTATTGACTCACCGCCTTAGACATCAGTGCCGTACTGCTTGAGAGCAAGGACTTGCCCTAAACATACCATTTTGGTCTTATTTGTCTACAAGCTTTTTAGCCATTGCATAGTCAAAAGAGGCTCCGGCACCCTTCTCTTGACAAAGAGAGGCACTACCATGAGAATCCTCACATAGCAACCCTTTGCTCCCCATACTCAGTAGAGAACGACTGCCACAGAACATCCACCGGTTAAGTGAATGGAGGAACGCCATGAACGTTTTTGACTTTGCTATGAAGATCGAGCTGCAAGGGAAGGCGTATTACGAAACACTGGCCGAGTCGGCCCGGATTCCGGAGCTGAAAGGAATCTTCACCGGTCTGGCAGCCGACGAACAAAAGCATTACGACCTGTTCAAAAGCCTAAAGGAGGGTAAGAACTGGGGAATGGCGGATTCGACCATGCTCATGCAGGCAAGGAGCGTCTTCACCGACCTGATCGAAAGGCCGGAGGCCCCGCGGGAGACGCAGGACGCGCTGGGCGCGTACCAGCTAGCGCTGAAGATGGAGGCTGAGAGCGTCATGCTCTACGAACAAATGGCCAAGAAAGAGGAAGATCCGGTGCTGGTGCGGCTTTACCTCACCCTTGCCAACGAAGAAAGAAGCCACTACAACATTCTGGACAACCTCTGCCAGCTCGCGAAGAGGCCCAAGGAGTGCGTGCAGTGGCGGGAGTCCGAGGGGAAGGAGTGATCCTTATTGCGATCAATGGAGGTCAGGCGTTCACAGCCCTTCTCTCGATCCCGGTATAGGGCTCGCTTCTTTTCTCTACCTCGCCCCTCATCTCTGCCTCGCTCCCGCTTCCTTGTTCGACCGCCTTGCTCTGGGTGGTGCGCTTGCGGATGGGGTCAACGCCTACATGCACCCACCCGGAACTGCGCCTGAACTTGGAAATGGCGCCGGTGTCAATCAACTTCTCCAGCATGAAGTCCTTCACGTAGTCATATTTCTCGTCGTCGTAAGCCACTTGAATGAGCATGGGTAACCTCCATAGTCAGTACCGAACGTTAAGTATCAGCATATTCAGTGCCAGTGCGGTAAGTGCTGTCAGTGACAATCTTACCTAAAAATTTTATTCTCTCTACTCTCCATCTTGTAAAATTTTCCAACATAAGAAGTGTAAGAAATGCCGACACAGCCATATCCGGCAGACATAAAAAAAGGAGAGGCTTGTAGCTGCCTCTCCTTGATTCGCGTCTGTGTCAGTAACGGGGGATCTACTCCCCCAGATATGTGTATGACTGCAGCGTCTTATCCAACAGCTCGAGGAAGTGGCTGCTCTCCTCGATGGAGACCTTCTGCAGCGAGACGTCCTTCTCCAGATTGTTGCGCACCCTCTTGAGAATCTCCTGGCTGTCGTACTGCACGTACTTGAGGCTTTCCCAGGTGGCGTCGCCGGATATGACCGTGTCGATCTTATAATTGGTCTTCTTGTTGAAGGTGATATGCACCGCGTTGGTGTCGCCGAAGAGGTTGTGCATGTCCCCCAGGATCTCCTGGTAGGCACCGATCAGGAAGAACCCGATGTAGTACTGCTCGTCCACCTTGATCTTGTGCAGCGGCAGCGCCTTGGTCCTGCCGTTCTCGCCGACGAAGCTGGTGATCTCGCCGTCTGAATCGCAGGTGATGTCGGCGATGGAGGTCAGCACGTCCGGCTTCTCGTCCAGCCGCTGGATCGGGACGATCGGGAAGAGCTGGTCGATGGCCCAGGAGTCCGGGATGGACTGAAAGAGCGAGAAGTTGGCGAAATAGGTCTGCCTCAGGCTCAGCTGGAAATTCTGCAGCTCGTCCGGGATCGGCTTCATCTTTTCCACGATCGAGTTGATCTTCCTGATGATCTTGGAGCAGATCCATTCAGCGTTGGCGCGCTCTGCCATGTTCAGGTAGCCCAGGTTGAACAGGCTCACCGACTCCTGGATCAGCTGGATGGTGTCGTGGTAGTCCTCGCGCAAGGAATGCTTGTCGATGCTCTTGTAGATGTCGACCAGCTTTTTAACGGTCGGCGAGAGCTTCTCCGGCTCGGTCAGGATCGACTCGAAGTCCGGCATCAGCGTCTGGGTGTTGTTGTTCAAGACGTCGGTGACCAATACCGAGTAGTGGGCGACGGTGGCGCGCCCGGACTCGGAGATGATGTTCGGGCAAGGGACACCTGCGTCGTCGCAGATGTTCTTCACCTGGTAGATGACGTCGTTGGCGTACTCTTCGAGCGAGTAGTTGACGCTGGAGAAGTAGCTCGACTTGGAACCGTCGTAGTCGACCCCAAGCCCGCCGCCGATATCGAGGAATTCCAGGTTGACACCTAGCTTCCTCATCTCCGCGTAGATCCTGGTCCCCTCGATGAGCGCGTTCTTGATCTTGTCGATCTTGGTGATCTGGCTCCCGACGTGGAAATGCAGGAGCTTCACGCTGTCGAGCATGTCGTTTTGCTTGAGCATGTCGATGGCGGCGATCAGTTCGGAGATGCGCAGGCCGAACTTGGCGTCGTCGCCGCCGGAGGTGGACCACTTGCCGATCCCTTTGGAGGAGAGCTTCACCCGGATGCCGAGTTTCGGCACGATTCCGGTGCGCTTGGAAACCTCGACGATCTTCTCCAGCTCGAAGAGTTTCTCCACGACGATGGTGATGTCGTAGCCGACGCGGGTCGCGAAGAGCACCGTCTCGATGAATTCGGTGTCCTTGTAGCCGTTGCAGAGGATGGGGAGGTTGTTCCCGGTCGACATGGAGATCGCCGCCACCAGCTCAGGCTTGGAGCCGACCTCGAGGCCGATGTTGTACTTCTTGCCGAAGTTCGCGATCGCCTCCACCACCTGGCGCTGCTGGTTCACCTTGATGGGGTAGAAGGTCTGGTACTTGGCCGGGTAGTTGTTGTCGCTGATCGCGTTTTTGAACACCCGGCTGATGGAGGCGATGCGCCCCTCCAGGATGTTCATGAAGCGCAGGAGGATCGGAGGCTTGATCTTCCTCTTGATCAAGTCGTCAACCAGCACCTTGAGATCGATGGAGTACTTGGAGTTGGGGGACGGATGCACGCAGACGTTCCCCTTCTTGTTGATGGAGAAGAGCTCCGCGCCCCAGTTGTCGATGTTGTAGATCTTCGAGGAATCGTTGATAGTCCATTTGGCCATAATTCAGTTCACCGTGTGCTTCATGAAATGGGGATGTTGCGTCATCAGGACAGGCGGCTTTTGAAGTCCTGGTAGCCGAAGCTCCTTACGACTTTCAGCTCGCCGGTCTGCGGCTCAAAGGTACAGATATGGGGATGTTGTATCCCGTTAAAGGTTGTGGTCTTCACCATGGTGTAGTGCGACATGTCGAGAAAGGCGAGTTTCTCCCCCACGGCTAGCGGGTGATCGAAAGACCAGTCGCCGATCACGTCGCCCGCCAGGCAGGACGGTCCCCCCAGGCGGTAGTCGTGCGCCTTTTCCCCGGCATCGTACCCGCCCAGGATCTCGGGGCGGTAGGGCATCTCCAGGATATCCGGCATGTGGCAGGTGGCCGAGACGTCGAGTACGGCTATGTCCACCTCGTTATGCACCACGTCGAGCACCTCGGAAACCAGTATCCCGGTGCCGATGGCGATCGCCTCGCCGGGCTCCAGGTAGACCTCCAGGTCGTACTTCTCCCTGAAGTAGCGCACCAGCTTGATAAGCGCGTCGACGTCGTACCCTTCCCGGGTGATGTGGTGCCCGCCTCCCAGGTTCAGCCATTTCATCCGCGGCAGGAACTCCCCGAACTGCTCCTCGAAGACGCGCGCGGTCCGCTCCAGCGGCTCGAAGAGCTGCTCGCAGAGCGTGTGGAAGTGAAGCCCCTCCACCCCCTGCAGCGATTTATCGTCGAACTCGGAACGGAGGATTCCCAGGCGCGACTTGGGCGCGGCCGGGTCGTAGATCGGCGTGTGCCCCTCGGAGTGCCCCGGGTTTACCCTGAGCCCTACCGAGACTTTCCCGGCGTACTGCTCCCAAAGCGGCCGGAAGCGCTCCAACTGGTTGAAGGAGTTGAAGACCAGGTGATTGGAGGTGGTGAGGAGCTCGACCACGTCGCTTTCCTTGAAAGCAGCGGAAAAACTGTGCACCTCGCCGCCGAACTCCTCCATCCCCAGCCGCGCCTCCCAGGGGGAGCTGGCGCAGACGCCATGGAGCGTATTCGCGATGATCGGGAAGACGCTCCACATGGAAAACGCCTTGAGCGCGAGGAGGATCTTCGCCCCGCTTTTTTTCTGTACCTCGTTCAAAATGGCCAGGTTATGGCGCAGCCGCCCCAGGTCCACCACGTAGGATGGAGATGGGGCAAGCCTCGTCATTTCTTCCACATGCAGTTTGGTCACGTAAGTTCCGCCCACTCGCCGCCGTCGACTACCACGGTCGGCAGCCCCATCGAGCCCAGTTTTTCCAGGAACGGTTCCGGATCGAATTGCTCCATGTTGAAGACACCTTCGCCGCGCCACTTGTCGGTCAGCATCATGATGGCGCCGACCACGGCGGGAACGCCGGTGGTGTAGCTGATCGCCTGCGATTTAACCTCGCGGTAGCACGCCTCGTGGTCGCAGATGTTGTAGATGTAGACCTGTTTCCTCTTGCCGTCCTTGATGCCGCGTGCGATGACGCCGATGCAGGTGCGCCCTTTGGTGAGCGGACCCAGGCTGCCGGGATCAGGAAGTACCGCCTTCAAAAACTGCAGCGGCACGATCTTCTGGCCGTTGAACTCGACCTCGTCGATGCGGGTCATGCCGACGTTCTGCAGCACCTCGAGGTGCTTCAGGTAGTTGTCCGAGAAGGTCATCCAGAACTGCGCCTTCTTGATGGTCGGGATGTGCTTGACCAGCGACTCCATCTCCTCGTGGTACATGCGGTAGATGTTCATCGGGCCGATGCCGTCCGGGAAATCGAAGCTCTGCTTGGTGGCAAGCGGCGCGGTCTCCACCCACTGGCCGTTTTCCCAGTGGCGGCAGGGAGCGGTGACCTCGCGGATGTTGATCTCCGGGTTGAAGTTGGTGGCGAAGGGCTGGCCGTGGTTGCCGGCGTTCGCGTCGATGATGTCGATCTCATGCACCTCGTCCAGGTAGTTCTTGGCGGCGAGGGCGGTGTAGACGTTGGTGACGCCCGGGTCGAAGCCCGAGCCAAGAAGCGCCATAAGCCCCTTCTCCTTGAAGCGCTCCTGATAGGCCCACTGCCAGCTGTACTCGAACTTCGCGGTATCCAGCGGCTCGTAGTTGGCGGTGTCGAGATAATCGACGCCGGTCGCGAGGCAGGCGTCCATGATGGTCAGATCCTGGTAGGGAAGCGCCACGTTGATCACCAGCGTCGGCTTTTCGCGCTCGATCAGCTCTATTAATTCCGGGACGTTGTCGGCGTTAACCTGCGCGGTGGCGACCGGGAACTCGATCTGCTCCGCGATGGCGCGGCATTTCGACTCCGTGCGCGATGCCAGCGTGATGGCCGTGATTGCAGTGGCCTGAGCGCACTTGTGCGCCACAACCCCGCCTACACCGCCTGCCCCGATAATCAGTACTTTGCTCATTTCACTTACTCTCCTCTTATCAATAGTAAAACGTCGGCGGCGTCACAACCCAGAGAAGCTTCGCCGCGCTTTTTCCTACATTCTTCACCGCGTGCTTGCGGTCTGAAGCGAAATAAAAACACTCACCCTTGTCCACCGTGTACAGCTTGTCGTCCAGCCTGAGCTGCACCTTCCCGGAGATCACGTAGCCGAACTCCTCGCCTTCGTGGATCGGCTGTTCGTCCATCTCACCACCGGGGTCCAGCGTCACCAGCACCGGGTCCATATCCCGATTCTGCGCGCCCGGCACCAGGAGCTCCACCTTCACGCTGTCGCCGTCATCGGTAGCCTGAACCCGGGCTTCCTTGCCGAAAACGATGTCCTGGTCGGTCTCCTCGCTGAAGAACTCCTGCATGCTGATGCCGAAGACGTCGACGATGTCCTTCAGCGTCGCAATCGACGGCGAAGTGGCGTCGTTCTCCAGCTGCGAGATGAAACCTTTGGTAAGATCGGCGCGGCTGGCCAGTTCCTCCTGGGTAAGCGAGTTGACCATCCTGAGCCTCTTCAACCTCTCACCGATTTTCAAGAAATCCTCCCCGGTTTAGTATCAGTAAACCTTTTGTATTTCGGCACTCTATTGTTTTCCCGAAATTTTGTCAACGAAAAGTTTAGTATTGGTATACCTCCTGTTTATCAATTAAATAGCGCTAATATTTTTAGCGGTTAAAACAGGCGCGACTTCAACACGTTACCACCCATACCCCTTTTAATTGCCTGCTATCAGGGAACCAGCTCCCGCTCCCAAGAGGGTCATCCCGGACTTTGCGGAGGATGCTCTCCCCCCCTCCCGCAAGGGGAGGGGGGACCAAGAGCGGCTCACCGCCCGAATTGCCATGTGAAGGTGAAAAAGCTGGCTCAACCGTTGCCGCCTGGACGCATCGGCTACCGGAGCCATGCTGCCGGCGGCACGGATGACGTATACCGCATCCAGCTAAGTAGCTGTTGAGGCGTTGCTTTTTTTGTGATACAAATTTTTGAGCAGGCCCAAGAAGTCATCTACAGGGGATGCAACCCATAGCTAAGGAACCAGCATGAATCTTTTAGACGGTAAGAAATGCGCCGACAGCCTGATCGCAGGCATAGCGAAACAGGTCGCGCGCCACGTCGACTTCGGCCTCAGGAAACCGCACATGACGGTGGTCCTGGTCGGCAACCACGCACCCAGCGAATCGTACGTGAAATCCAAGGTCACCACCTGCACCCTTTCCGGCTTCGAGAGCAACCTGATCCGGCTTCCCGAGACCGTGACCGAGAAGGAGCTGCTCTGGCTGATCCAACAGATCAACGCCGACGCCTCCACCGACGGGGTCATCGTCCAGCTCCCGCTCCCCAAGCAGATCAACGCCCAGCGGGTGATCAACGCGATAGCACCCGAGAAGGACATCGACGGCTTCCACCCCACCAACTTCGGGCGCATGGCGCTCGGGCAAAAGGCCTTCCGCCCGGCGACCGCCTACGGCATCTGCAAGCTGCTGCAGTTCTACCAGGTGCCGGTCGCGGGTAAGCACTGCGTGGTCATCGGACGCTCCAACATCGTCGGCAAGCCTATCTCCATAATGCTCTCCAACGACTTCGACATCGGCAACGCCACCGTCACGCTGACCCATATCGAGACGCCGCGTGAGCTGCTGCTCGACGAGACCCGCCGTGCCGACATCGTCATCGTTGCCGTCGGCATCCCCGGCTTCGTCACGCCCGACATGGTCAAGGACGGGGTAACGCTTATAGACGTCGGCATCAACCGGCTGGAGAACGGCAAGTTGGTTGGAGACGTGGATTTTGCTGCCGTCGCGCCCAAGTGCGAGTGGATCACGCCGGTCCCTGGCGGCGTTGGGCGCATGACCGTCGCGGCGCTGATGATCAATACCCTGATGGCCTACCAGAACAACTTCGAGCTCGCCTAACAGCCTCGTACCCTCTCCCAGGGGGAGAGGGAGTTTTTTACGCAACGACAGGATTAAAAAAAGGGTCCCGGCATATTCCGCCAGGACCCTTTTTCCATTTCCGCTGTTTTTAGCTTTTTTTATATCCCTTCCATCCCCTTCATCCCTGCGAAGCGGGTTTAGAGAAGGATCTGCGAGATGGCGTAGGCGACCACGGTTGAGACGCTGACTCCGATCAGCCCGGGAATCATGAAGCTGTGATTCAGTAGGTATTTCCCGATCCTGGTCGTGCCGGTGCGGTCCATGTTGATGGCGGCCAGGTCGCTGGGGTAGAAGGCGAAGAAGAAGTAGGCGTAGCTTGCCGGCATCAGGCCGAGTAGCAGCGGTACCGGGAGCCCGAGGGCGAGCCCCAGGGGAAGGGTGATGGCCAAGGTCGCTGCCTGGCTTTTAACGAAGGCGGAGATGCAGAAGGTGGCAATGGCGAAGGTCCAGGGAGCCATCTTCACCATGACGCCGATGTTGTCTACCAGGAACTTCTTGTTGGCGGTGATGAAGGTATCGCTCATCCAGGCGATGCCGAAGATGGAGACAACCGCGATCATACCGGCGGTGAAGACGCTGGAGTGGGCTATTTCCTTGGCCTTGACGTTGCCGCTGAACATGATGAAGGCGCCGAAGGCAAGCATGACAAACTGGACCACGGTGGTCATGGCGATCGGTTTGCCTTCAGCGGTCAAAGGGAGAATCCAGGGACAGCTGGCGATCAGGATGATGCTGCCTACGCCGGCAAAGAACAGGGCCACGGAGACCTTGGCGGTGGTGGAGATCTTCATGCCGAGAGTAGTGACCTCACCGTCAAGCCCCTTGCGGAACTCCGGATCCTCGAGACGGGCCTGAAATTCAGGGTCCTTGTCGAGGTCCTTGCCGCGGTTGAAGCTCCACGCGGCGGCGGCCAGCACGCCGATGATGCCGGCAGGCATGGTGACGGAGATGATGTCGATGAGGGTGACGGGGTGCCCCGCCTTGGCGGCGAAGCCGAGGAAGAATGTGACGGCGGCAGCCACCGGGCTGGCGGTGATACCCATCTGCGAGGCGACGCTCGAGATCGCCATGGGGCGCTCGGGGCGGATCTTCGTCTTCAGGGCCACGTCAGAGATGACCGGAAGCAGCGCGTACACGGCATGGCCGGTGCCGCAACATACGGTAAGGAAGAAGGTGGACAAAGGCGCGAGGATGGTGACGTACTTGGGATGAGCGCGCAAAAGCTTCTCAGTCAGTTGCACGAGGTAGTCCAGCCCCCCCGCCACCTGCAGGGTCGCCGACGCCGTCACCACCGCGAGGATGATAAGCATCACGGCTATCGGGGGCTCGGAAGGGACACTGCGGAACCCGAGCACCAGCACCGTGACGCCTAGCCCGCCGATTAACCCCAGGGCCACTCCGCCTCTGCGGATACCTATCAACACCGCTCCCAGCACTAGCACGAACTGGATCCAAAACATCGCTGCCATGACGACCTCCTCTGTCGGGGTTAGCTTTAGCGAGCGCCGTTGCGCCTCGCTTCATTTTCTAACCTTCCTAGAGCAGGCATGATGCCAAAAACAGCGATTCAGCTAACTTACTGGTTTCATGAAGTTAATAGTCAATTCCCGCTTCCGTGGCACCAGGAACAGTTATAACCTTCAGTAATAGAATAAGAGCGCACCGGAGACGAAAGGAAGTGATTCCAGCAAGTTAGCCTTACCTATAACCGCGTATTATCATTATAACCGTAGGTTATGGCAGTTAATTAGCTAGTAAAAGCGGCGAGGAACCCCCTAACCCCCTCCCGCAAGGGGAGGGGGGACCAAGCGATGAACCTCTTGTAATTCAGGTGACAGGAAAAGTGGGAGCTAGAGCAGAGATAACCGGCGGCAATCGAATGGGAGCCGAATAGGAGACTGTTACGAGGAGCTAGCCGTGCCGCATCTTCAGACGCTTGCTGAGAGCGGGTTGCGAGATCCCCAGAAGCCTCGCCGCCAGGGTCTGGTTGCCGTTGGCGCGGTCCAGCGCCTCATGGACCAGGAACGCGGCAGCGTCGCTGAAGGTCGGCAGTTCGTCGAACCCGGAGAAGGGATTTTGTTTGGGTGCTGCGGCTTGCGTGGGTCCAGCCTCGGCCTGAGCCGATTCCACTGCCTTGACGAAGCTGTCCATGGAGAGCATGCGATCCCGGTGCACGCTGACCGCATCGAATACCATGGCTTTGAGCTCGCGGACATTGCCGGGAAAGCTGTAGGTGCTAAGGAACTGGGCCAGCCCCTTGGGCGGCGTCGGCTTCTTTTTCCCCAGCGTCTCGGCGGCCTCCGCCAGGAAATGTTCCAGCAAAAGCGCGATATCCCCCCGGCGCTCCCTCAGGGGAGGGATCTGCACCCGGTGGGTGCGCAGCCGGTAGTAGAGATCCCGGCGGAAGGAGCCGGCGCTCTCCTTGGCGGAAAGGTTCTGATGGGTAGCGACGACAACCCTCGCCCTCAGGCGCTTGGGAAGATCGCACCCCAGAGGAAAATACTCGCGCTCCTGGAGCAGGCGCAAAAGCTTCACCTGGGACGGGATGCTCAGGTCGCCGATCTCGTCCAGGAACAGGGTGCCGTCCGCCGCCTCCTCCACCATGCCGCGCCGGGCCTGGTCCGCGCCGGTGAAGGCGCCCCGTACGTGCCCGAAGAGGGTGTCGGCGAAAACGGTATCGTCCAGTCCCGCCACGTTCACCGTGATGAGCTTGCCTCGGCAGCCACTCAACCGGTGCGCAGCCTGGGCGATCAGTTCCTTCCCCACCCCGCTCTCGCCCGTGATCAAAAGAGGCTGGGGACTCTTGGCCACCGCCTCGACATAAGAGAAGATGTCCAGCATCGACCGGTCAGCGGTGACGATGGAGGAAAACGCCTCGGGGTGGGAGAGTTCACGCGAGATGAGGCGGCTGGAAACCTCCTGGAACTCGCTTCTCATCTCGACCATCCGTATGGCGCGCAGCACGCTCCCCACGATGCGGTCCGCCTCGTCAGTCTTCACACAGTAGTCGAAGGCTCCGAGTTTCATGCAACGCACAGCGGTCTCCACCTGGTTCAGCCCGCTCACCACGATGACAGCGATCTCCGGGTGCTGCTCCGCTATCTGCTTCAGCACCTCCTCGCCGGAGAGGTACGGCATGGTCATATCGAGCAGCACCAGCCCGATCCCCCCCTCTTCCAGGAGGGAGAGCACCTCGCGGCTGTCGCTGCAGGTCTTGATGTTGTTGATCCCGCCGTAGGTCTCCAGGGTCAGCGCCAACGAACCGAGCCAGTCCGGCTCGTCGTCTACCAGCAGGATCCCAAAACCGGGATAGACGTTCTCGCTCATCCGTTGTTCTCCTCGTGGTACACCGGCAGGGTGAGGGTAACCGTGGTCCCCTCCCCGTTGGACTCGAATTGCAGGATCCCGCCATGCTCCTTGACTATCCCCGCCGAGACTGAAAGCCCAAGGCCGGTCCCCCCCTGGTCCTGCTTCGTGGTGAAAAACGGGTCAGTCAGGCGCGACAGGTGCTCTGGAGCGATGCCGGCCCCCTCGTCACGCAGCCGTAGAACCACTGCATCGCGGAAGGCGTCGTGCCAGGTCGTCAGCTCGATGGCCCGCTCCGGGTCGGGAAGTGCCTGGCAGGCGTTCAGGATCAGGTTGACCAGCACCTGCTCGATGCGCTGGCGGTTCCCGCGTATGCGCGGCAGCGACTTGCGGTATTCCGCGCTGAAGCGGGTGGTCGCCTTGTGTATGGTCGGCTCGACCAGGCGTACCGCGGCCTTAGCCGCCGCGTTCAGATCCAGGATCTCGTTGCAGTCGGTTTCGTCGCGGCGGGCAAAATCTTTCAGGTCCGCCACGATCCTTTTTATGCGCTTGCCGGCGTCCTGGATCTTCTCCAGGGACCGGGGGATCTCCTGGCGCATCCGTGAATAGGGAAGCCCGCCGCAGGTGAAGTCTCCGTTTTCCTCATAGAAGCGCTCCAAGATCTTGACGGCGTCGGCATGGAACCGCTTCAGGATCGGGACCTCCAGAAGGATGAGTCCGGTCGGGTTGTTTATCTCATGGGCAACGCCGGAAACCAGCACCCCCAAGGCCGCCATCTTGTCCGCCTGCACCAGTTGCTGCTGGTTCAGGCGCAGTTCCTCCTCCACCTGGCGCCTTTCGGCGATCTCCCGGGTGAGGTCCGCCGTGCGCAGGGCAACCTGCCGGTGCAAGGTGCGGGACCAAAGGGCGAAGCCTCCCAGAAGGAGCACCAGCGGCACCACCACGACCGCCGCATATTTCGCGAAGGTCCACCAGTCTATCAACTGCGGTTCCACGACCCCCAGCCACCGGTTGTGAATGGCGTCGTACTGGCCGGTCTTCTTCAGTATCGCCAGCCCCTCGTTGAAGCGCGACAAAAGCTCGGCGTTCCCCTTCTTGACCGCATAGCAGTAGCGATGGGTGGCGACGTTGCGCAGCACCGGGACCAGGTTGGATAGCTTCAGCTCCCGGATCATGTACATCCCGGGAACGATGGCGACCACGGCGAACTCGGCCCGGCCGGAAGCGACCATCCTAAGGGCGTCGGCCGGGGTGTCGGTGAGGTTCAGCTTAGCCCCCACCCCTTGCCGGACCAGGTAGTCGTGCATGATCCCGCCGCCGTGCACCGCCACCGTCTTCCCCTTCAGATCGGTGAGGGAGGCGAGGTAAGGGGATTCCTTGCGGGCGAAGACGGCATGGTTGACGACGGTATGGGGGACGGAAAAGTCGACTTCCGAGGAGCGCTCCATCGAGTACGACATCCCCTGCAGCACGTCCACCTGCCCGCTTTGCAGGGCGCTGCGCATCCCGGCCCAGCCGCCGAGGCGGAACTCGACCTTCATTCCCATGACTTCGGCTATGGCCCGGGTGAGGTCGACGTTGTAGCCGGCAGGATGGCCCGATTTGTCGATGAATTCGTAAGGGGGGTAGTCGCGGTCGCCGCCGACGATGACCGTCCTGGCGCCGGCCGCCGATTCGGCTGCGCCGCAGATGGGGACGGCGAGCAGGGCCCAAAGGAGCAGTTGGGCTATGACGAGCAGAGGTTGCCTCCGTCGGCAGCGCGGCAAGATATAGCAGGCAAAGAAAAGGGATACGGATTGGCGGAGTCTTCCCATAGTGGTGATCTTCCCCCCTCCCGACCTCCCCCCTCCGGAGGGAGGAGAGCTGGTGGATGGCGGCTGGCGGCTGATCAGAAAATCTGCTCCTGTGGCCGCTCGTCGATCCCTGCCATCTTCAGCAGTTCGGCCTCGATGTCGGCCGCGGTTCCGGGCTCCTCGAAGCTGATCCGCCCGGCCTTGCCGGCCCTCAGCTCCCTCAAAAAGGTCTCCGCTGCCCGATGCACGTCGACAACGCCGCCGGTCATGAGGCAACCGAGGCAGCGTCCTACGGCCTCCACCACCTCGTACGGCAACTCCGGCAATTCCGCCAGCTTGTAACGCTCCTTGAGCAGCTCCGGATAGCGGCGCATCATGTAGGCCGCGGCAAAGACGCCGACGTTGGTGTAGTCGAGCGCATTGGCGCCTATGGCGCCGCTTGCCGCGAGCCGATAAGCCCCCCCCTGGTCGTCCATCACCGGCCAAAGAAGCCCCGGAGTGTCGAAGAGCAGTATTCCGTTTCTCAGGTCGATCTGCTGCGGCTTGAGCGTCACCGCCGGCTTGTCCCCCACCTTGGCGAGGGATTTCCCCGCCAGGGTGTTGATCAGAGTCGACTTCCCCACGTTGGGGATGCCGACCACCATGGTCCGGATCGGGTAGCCGGGGTTGCCGCGGTTGGGGCAAACCTGCTTGATGAGCTTCACGAGGTTCTTCACCTCGGGGATGTTCTTCGCCACCAGCGGCAGGGCGCGCACACCGGACGCCTTCTGGAAATGCTGCACCCACGCCCTGGTGATGGCGGGGTCGGCGAGATCGTTCTTGTTCAAGACCTTGATACAGGGCTTGTTCCGGCGCACCTGCTCCAGCAGGTGGTTGGAACTCGAGAACGGAAGGCGAGCGTCGAGCACCTCTATGATCACGTCGATCTTGCGGACCAGCTCGGAGATCTGCTCGAGGGCCTTGCTCATGTGCCCCGGATACCATTTGATTGTCATTTACTCTGTTCCTCTGTTACGTGAATTGCTGCAAGCGGGCCACCATACCACACACGACGCCGAAAGTGGGCATTTTGTCTGTCATTGAGAGGAGACGCAGCCTTTGCACATGAACGGCCAGGAGGGTGCGCCTCATGACCGCCCAGCCACGCCCCCTTTAATATTAACCAAGTTGACTCCCATTACCAGTGAAGCTACCATTGCGAATGTTAAAAAGTCGTAACCAAAACAGGTGCATGCGGCTGACCTTGAGGGGTACGACTTTAAAGGAACGTAAGATGCGAGACTTCATTGCGGAGGCGGTGCGTTTTGCGGTGATCATCGAGAAAAAGAGCTACGACATCTATCGGCAGGCGGCTTTGGAGGGAGTGGACCTGGCGGGCAAACGGATCTTCGAAAAACTGGCGCGCGACGAATCCATGCACATAGACTCCCTTTTGTGGCAGCATCCTGGGACCTGGTGCAGCGATCTCAAGCAAAAACAAGAGCCCCAGCCGGTGGTCGAATGGGACCTGAGCGGGCCGTCGGGAAACAGGCTGTTCGACCAGTTGCGCCTTGCCCTCCTTAATAAGCGCTGGAGCATCGGTTTTTACACCACCCTCCTCAAGACCTTCAAAGAACCCCTAATCTGCCGCGTTTTCGAGGTGACTCTCGCGGTGGCACGCAATGAATTCAAGCTGATCACGGACGAGTACCTGCAGGCCGACGCTTCCTATGGCAAACCCCGCGATAATCGTCCTCCGCGCAGGGTCCACGTGAGGGAAGGCATCCTCGCCTCCCCCCCTAACAAGCACTCGGAGCTGTACTTCTCCATGCTCGACGCAGGCCGCTCTTCCCGCCAGGAATAGCAGCACTGGCGCCACTTTCCTCCCCTTCCCGGCTATAAGGTTTCTTCCTCGCACCACGTCAAACCTGCTAAAGTAAGACCTCATATGAAATCCATCCCCGGCATCCTTGCCGCCGCAGGGGGACTGGCTCCGCAAGGTGCCTGTCCCCTTTACGATCTACACCACAGCCAGGGGACTGGCTCCGCAGGTGCCTGTCCCCTTTACGATCTACACCGCAGCCAGGGGACTGGCTCCGCAGGTGCCTGTCCCCTTTACGATGTTCCCACTTGACGACGCGGCGCAATGCCGCCATACACTCCATCTTCACCCGGAGGTCAACCATGAAAAACGAACATCTCTATACCCAGCTCCCTGGTAGCGACGAGGTTCCCCCTCCCCCCGACGAGCTGTTCGAACAGGCGCGCCGGCGCAGGGGGGAATCGTACCGTCCGCGCACGCGGCATCTGGAATCGGGAGGGGAGGCGAAGTACATGAACCGCCTCTTTCTGGAATCAAGTCCCTACCTCTTGCAACACGCCCACAACCCGGTGAACTGGTTCCCTTGGGGGGACGAGGCCTTCGAGCTGGCGCAGCGGCTGAACCGGCCGGTCCTGGTCAGCATAGGCTACGCTACCTGCCACTGGTGCCACGTAATGGAAGAGGAGTCCTTCGAGGACGAGGAGGTCGCGCGCTTTCTCAACTCCAACTTCATCGCCATCAAGGTGGATCGCGAGGAGCGCCCAGACGTCGACACCATCTACATGACCGCAGTCCACGCCATGGGGATGCAGGGGGGATGGCCGCTTAACGTCTTCGCCACCCCGGACCGAAAGCCCTTCTACGGCGGCACCTATTTCCCCCCCCGCGACTACGCCGGCGGCATCGGCTTTTTAAGCCTGTTGCAAAGGATTCGGGAAACCTACCGACAGGCCCCGGACCGGGTGACCCACGCGGGTGTACAGCTCACCGAGGCAATCCGCGGCATGCTGGCGCCGATGGGGGGCGAGCCACCCCAGAATGAGATATCCCTGGAGCGGGTGATCGAGGCGTACCAGGAACGCTTCGACGCCAAAAACGGCGGGGTCGTGGGCGCGCCCAAGTTCCCCAGCTCGCTCCCCTTGGGCCTTCTGCTGCGCGACCACCTGCGCCGGGGGGACAAAAACTCGCTCTTCATGGCGCAGTACACCCTGCGGCGCATGGCGGCGGGGGGGATCTACGATCAGGCGGGCGGGGGCTTCCACCGTTACGCTACCGACTCGGCTTGGCTCATCCCGCACTTCGAGAAGATGCTCTACGACAACGCAAGACTCGCGGCAGCCTACCTTGAGGGTTATCAGGCGACAGGCGATCCGCAGTTCGCAAAGGTCGCCCGGGAGATTCTGCGCTACCTGCAGCGCGACATGATGAGCCCGCAGGGAGCCTTCTACTCCGCCACCGACGCGGACAGCCTCACCGAGAGCGGTCACCGGGAGGAAGGGATCTTCTTCACCTGGACGCCGGAGGAATTGGACGCGGTGCTAGGCACCGAGCGCGCCCGGGTCGTGGCCGCCTGCTACGGCGTCACAAGTGAGGGAAATTTCGAGGGGCGGAGCATCCTGCACCGGGAGAAGAGCATGCAGCACCTGGCTGAAGAACTGATGCTTCCCAAGGAGGAACTGGAGCGGTTGCTGGACGAGGCTAGAGAAGAACTCTACCGGGCGCGGCAGCGGCGCCCGCTTCCCCTCCGGGACGAAAAGATCCTCGCCTCCTGGAACGGCCTCGCCATATCCGCTTTCGCGCGCGGGGGGCTGGTGCTGAACGACCCGGCGCTCTTGGACACGGCGCGAAGGGCAGCGAACTTCATTTTGCAAAGCATGATGTCGCAGGAAAGGCTTTGCCACAGCTACCAGGAAGGAGAGGCGAAGGGAGAGGGATTCCTCGACGACTACGCTTTCTTCATCGCAGGCCTCATCGACCTCTTCGAGGCGACCGGCGAACTGCCATGGCTCAAGCGCGCACTCGAAGTTGCGCAACAGGTGCAGGAGCAGTTCGAGGACAGCGAGACGGGGGGGTTCTTCATGACCGGGCCCCGCCACGAGGAGCTGATCTCCAGGGAGAAGCCCGCCTACGACGGCGTGATCCCCTCCGGCAACTCGGTGATGATCATGAACCTCCTGAGGCTCAACGCGCTCACCGGCGAGCAGTGGATGCTGGACCAGGCGCAGCGGGCGCTGGATGCCTTCTCGATCCAGCTTGCCTCCGCCCCGACGGCACTCTCGGAGATGCTCCTGGCCCTCGATTACCTGCAGGATCTGCCGCGCGAGATCGTCATAGTGGCGCCGCAGGGCAAACGCGAGGCGGCCGGGCCGCTGCTGGAAAAGCTGCGCGGCGTCTTTCTTCCCAACCGTGCCCTGGTGGTCTTTTGCGAGGGGGATGAATTGGAGCAGGCGGGGGAATTGCTCCCGCTGGTAAGGGAGAAAAAGGCGGACGGCGGGCTCGCCATGGCTTATCTCTGCGAGAGCCGCAGCTGCCGCCGCCCCACCAGCGACCCCGAGGAGTTCCATCGGCAGTTGCAGGAGACGCAGTCAAAGGTGAGGGGGTGACACCGTGTCTAGCGCCAGAGGGAGAGCCAGTGCATTCCGGCTGCAGCCGCGGCTATCCCGCAAATGATCTGCGTGAAAGGGATCTTCCACCTGCGTTTTTTCAGTGCCTGCTGCGCGACGAAGCTCCGCTCCCTCAGCACCGCATTCCCCTTCTTCTTTTTGAACGACATCTTGAGACGCAGCCGGTTCAGGTAGGTGATGGGGGCTTTGGCCCCCTTCTTCTTGCCCGCCAGGGTCTGTGCCGGCGCGAAGAGCAGGTCCACCAGGTGGTTGGTCGGGGTGTGCTGCTCCAGCGCCTGGACGCATCCGGCGCAGTAGGTGATCACCCTCCTGCCGTCCGCCTCCTTCTTGCGCAGCTCCCCCCATTCCCCTGCCAGCGACGGGTTCAAAAGGTTCACCCCGCCCCCCTTGCCGCAGCAGACCGTCTTCTTCCCCGCATGCTTCATCTCTTCGACCACCAGTCCCTGGCGCTCCAAAAGCGTGCGCACCGCCTGGTGCACCGGCTCTGAATTGCGGATCACGCAAGGGTCGTGCACCGTCACCGTCCCCGCCACCCGCTCCGGCTGCAGCCCCGACTCGGCCAAGGCTTCCCATACCGTGCGCACCCGCATCCCGTGCCCCAAGCGCTCGAACATCACCTGGCAGTTGGGGCAGGCAACCAGCACCTCCTGCACCCCGTGCTGCAGGAGCCAGTCGTTCATCTCCTCGAACATCGAATTCACGTACTGCTCGCGCCCCAGCGAATAGGAGGGCTTGAGGCAGCAGTCGAACACCACGCCTACAGTCGGGTCAGCCTGGTGCATGAGCGCCAAGAGGTTGTGCACCGCGTCCGGGCGCGTCCCCGGCAGCGAGCAGCCGGGGAAGAAGATGGTCTTGCACCCCTCGGGGAGCCGGTAGAGGCTGAACCGCCGCGAGGTCCCCACCTTCTCGTAATTGAGCAGGGGTTTATGCTCCGGATAGGCGCCCAGGTCGCGGTCCACCGCCTCCCGCCGCATCTCCAGGAACATGCCGTCCACGTTGAGCTTCTCCGGGCAGACCGCGGAACAGAGCCCGCAGAGGTTGCACTCGAAGGCGCGGTGCAGGGACATGGAATCGGCCGGGTCGAACTCTGCGGCTATCTTCTTGGGGGTGCCGTATTTGCGCAGGAAGGCGCACTCGCGGACGCATTTCCCGCAGTTGGTGCACCCCATGATGTTCGTTTGGCAAAGGCTCTGCAGTGGGGATCTGACCGGCGTGCTCTGTTTCATCTAGGTGGGGGACCTCTGGTTGATTAATGGGATTGTTGCTGACGAAGCAGGATAACAATTGCCGTCACAGTAAGGCAAGCGTCATTTGATGCCGACGGGCTAATCTCCCCTTCCCATTAAAACCAATGCTTTGGATAGGAGCGATGATAGACGACGTTGTTGGTAAAGCAGGCGACGGCAAGGAGTATCAGCGCTCCCGCGAGAACCGGCAGCAGCACGAAGCCGGGTCCTGCCGCCGCCTGAACACCGATGAGCGCCGTGGCACCTCCCGGGGGATGGGTGGTGTGGGTGAGATTCATCACGAAGATTGAGACACCCACGGCGATGGCCATGGTCACCGGCGTCGAGCCTGCCAAAGCCACCACGACCACGGCCACCACGGCGGATAGCAGGTGCCCGCCGACCAGGTTGCGCGGCTGAGCCAGCGGCGAGTCGGTGGCGCCGAAAAGGAGCACGGCCGAGGCTCCGAAAGAGCCGATCAACAGGGGATGCCCGAAGATGGCGGTGGTCTGGCAGATCGCCATGATGCCTGCAACGGCGCTCACGAGGCTCCAGAAGGCGTAACGGAAAGACATCGGAGGACGCACCCCCCGGATGGGCGCCCGGCACTTCCGCGGGAGGCGGGTAAGCCTTCTCTTGAGCGCGACCTTCCTGCGCATGACGATGCTGATGCGTCGCTTCATCTGTTGCTCCCTCCCTACTGCATGACAAAAAAAGCTGACAGGTGCGATCCGGGGAGCCGCTTGCCGCGGCTCCCCGGATCAATCGTGCTACAGGTTACGCCTACTTACCCGCCAGCGGGTCCTTGATCTCGTGCTGCGGCTTGAACATCAGCTTCTTCACGCCCCGGTTGTTGAGGTACTTGGCCAATTCAAGATCCACCTGGGCCGGCGCCTCTATCCCCGCCTTAGCAAGAAGCTGGCGCAGCAGTGCCTGAGCCTTCGCGGCATGGCCCGCCGCGTCGGTCATGATGCGGCTCGCCTCTGCCGGGTTATGGAAACCGGCGGAATTCTCCGCACCGATGAAGACGACCCGGTAGAACGCCTCCTCGTAGTGGTCTTTGGCCTGGGCGTAAAGAGCCGGCTCCAGCGTCCTTCCGGCAGCGCCGGCCTTGTGCGCTATCTCAAAGAGCTTCGCAGCCGACGCGGTCGCATACCCCGCGCGGATGTACTGGGACATGACCCGGTCCTGGATGGCGAATACCTTGTCGCGCAGCGCGTCGGGCGTCTCCTCGTGGCACTGCTTGCACGCCTTGAGATCGTTCTTCAAGGGGCTCATGACACGGTGGTCGGAAACCTTGCGTCCGGCAACCTCCGCCGAGGGCATATGGCAGTCGGCACAAGAGGCGCCGGCCTGCCAGTGCGGGCTGTTCCGGGAGAAGAGCTCGAACTCAGGGTGCCTGATGAAGGCGAGCTTGAAGCCGGTGACGCTCTGGGTCCATTCGCCGCTGGGCGGGTTGTTGCGCAGCTGCTTTATGATGTTCTCGATGCTGATATCCCCCCAGGCGCTACCCTGCCACGGGAAGAAGACGTCGGTGGACTTGACCGCCGCGTCCTTGGGGATGCTGTAGGTAACGTGGCATTGCGCGCAGACCAAGGTGCGCATGTCCTGGCGCGTCAGATGCGCCTGGTCCACACCCAGTGCCTTCAGACCCTTGCCCAGGGTGAAGCCGCGGGAGATCTTTAGCGACGACGCGTCGCGGTTGTCGTGGCAATCGATGCAGGAAACACCCAACTCCTGGTGCTCCTTGGGTATCTTCGCCCTGACTTCCTGGTACGGCTTGGCGAAATAATCCTTCCCCATCTGCCCCTGCAGGATCGGCGCATACGGGGTCTTGCAGGTCAGGCAGGAACCGCCCGCCTTGTACCTGCCGGGATCCACCTCGAGCTGATCCTGCACCATGTAGCGGTGGCCGCGCGGCTCCCGGTATTCCGATCCGAAGGCCCAGCCGTTGTAGAGGAGCGCAAGGAACGGGTACTCGTCGAGCTTGTCCGGAAGTTCCTCGCCCACGTCCCACCCCTTCTTGTACCTGCTCTTCCCAGCCGGGGTCGGTTCAGCCGTCTGTTGCCAGAGCCGGTACTGTTCCGGGTAGACCTCGCCCCACTTCGCAGGATCGATGGTCCCGTCCGGAATCACCTGGGTCGACGCGGGTTCGATCTTCTTCGGGGTACAGCCGTAGCCTGCGACCACCAAGCCCGCCAGCGCCAGCACAACGCATCCTCGCAGCATCCTCATTCCATTCTCCTCTCGTTGTAGATTTCAGGGCTTTACACCCTATTCCTTGAGCAGGTAGCGTGCCAGGGGAAACGATGACCTAAGTGGTTGGAATTTGGGCGGTGATTTAAAGGACGTCGGGAACCGGCGTGGCCTGCCGGTAACGTGTTGTTACCGGCAGGTAACAGGAAGGGAATTGGATGAGTCTAGCCGCTCAGACGCTTCATCTTCTTCCAGAGCGTCTTTCTGGAGATGCCGAGCAGGCGCGCGGCCTCGCCGCGTTGGTTGCCGCAAAGCGCCAGCGCCTCCTGGATCAGCTCGGCCTCCCGGTTGCCCAGGCCCGCCAACAGCATCGGCCCCGGCGCCGGCTGCAGGGGCGCCGCCGATGGGCGGAGTTGTGCCGCGTGCTGCGCGAACTCGGCGGGGAGGTCGTCGACGCCGAGCGTGTCTTCGGTGCAGAGCGCGGTGGCGCGTTCCATGGCGTTTTTAAGCTCCCTCACGTTTCCGGGATAGGGGTGCTTCAAGAGGGCCTGCTTCGCCTCCCGCGAGAGCTTTAGCTGGGGGCGGCTCATCTCCTCAGAGAACCGGGAGAGAAATACGGCAGCCAGCGGGAGGATGTCCTCAAGCCGCTCGCGCAAGGGGGGGAGGTCGATCGGGATCACGTTGAGGCGGTAGAAGAGGTCTTCGCGGAAAAGCCCCGCCGCCACGTCCTGGCGCAGGTCGCGGTTGGTGGCGGCGATGATGCGGACGTCCACCTCGATCTCCCTGCTGCCGCCGATCCGTTCCACGGTCTTTTCCTGGAGCACGCGCAAAAGCTTGGCCTGGGCCGAAAGCGGCATCTCGCCGATCTCATCCAAAAAGAGCGTGCCGCGCACCGCCTGCTCGAACTTCCCTTTGCGCTCCCGCAGCGCACCGGTGAACGCCCCCTTCTCGAAACCGAAAAGCTCCGATTCCAGCAGGGTCTCCGGAAGCGCCGCGCAGTTAACCTTGACCAAGGGGCCTGCGCTGCGCCGGCTCCTTTGGTGCAGTTCGCGCGCCACCAGCTCCTTTCCGGTGCCGCTTTCGCCGGTGACCAGAATGGTCGACTCCAGCGGCGCGGTGGAGCGGATCACCTGGAACACCGGCTGCATGGCCCGGCTGCGGCCGATCATCCCGCCGCAGGCGTACTCGGTAAGGAGTTGCTCCCTAAGCACCGAGTTCTCCTCCTTCAGCCGCTCCCGTTCCGTAATGTCCCTGCTGATCATCAGGGTGCCGACAAAGCGCTCCCCCCGGTCGCGGATGGGATAGTAGCAGTTTTCGAAGCTGCGCCCCTTGGTCTCCAGGGGGCGCGTGTGGGAGGCGACGCTTCCGTCGCGAAGCCTCGCAAGTATCGAGGCGATGCGCTCGCGGGCCGGCGGCGTATGGATGGAGATCAGGTCGCGCCCCAGAAACTTCTCCGCCTTGATGCCGCGCACCTGCTCCGCCGCCGCATTCACGAAGACGATCCTGTTCTCGTGGTCCGCGAAGATGATCCCTTCGCCCATGCTGGTCAGTATCGCCTGGTAGACAGCCGCGTCAGGCCCGTTTTCCGCTTCAGACATTTTTGCCCCCCGTTACCATTTGGTAACAGGATAGTAAAAGCCCGCTTGGCGATGGGAATTGACACAGGTCAATAAAGCCGCATTGCCCAGTGTCTGAGGCATAAAATAACGAAGCCTGAGCGGTTACAACTCCGCTCAGGCTTCAGGGACAGGCTTATTTTTCGGTTCCAGCAGTTCCTTGGGAGATCCCTATGCGGCGGCGCTGTGGCAATCGCAGAGGCTCTCGACCCGGTTTCTGCCGGCGTGCTTCGCGCTGTACATCGCCTGGTCGGCCCTCTTCACCAGGCTCTCGGCGCTGTCGTCCGGGTAGAGCCGCGCCACGCCGAAGCTGGCGGTCACCTGCCCTACGTGGATGAAGCTGTGCTGGCTCACCCGGCTCCTGATCTTCTCGGCCAGCATGCGCGCAGTCCTGCCGTCGTTGTTGTGCACCACCAGCACGAATTCTTCCCCCCCGAAGCGGGAGAAGATGTCAGTCTTGCGGATCATTCCCGAGACCAGCCCCGCCAGTTCCCTGAGCACGCTGTCGCCTGCGTCATGGCCGTAGGTGTCGTTGATCGATTTGAAGCGGTCCACGTCGAAGAAGATAAGAGCCAGCGGCAAGCCGTAGCGCTTCGACTCCATTATGGCGCTCTCCAAAAGCTCACAGCACTTGCGGCGGTTCAAGATCCCAGTCACCGGATCGGTGGTCGCCTGGCTCTGCAGCAGGGCATTCGCCTGCTTCAACTCCTGCAGGGCCAAGTCGCGCTCCGCGGTACGGCGCCGCAGACCGAGGGAGCCGGCGAAGAGCCCGAGAAGACCCAACAGCCAGACCGCCGCATGGGCCAGCGCCAGGTGCTTCAACTGCTTGCCGAGTCCCGCCTCCAGTAGTCCCATCGGCATTCTGATGCTGATGCCGCCCCGGATGTCCCCTTTTTTGTACCCCTGCTGCGCATGGCAGGCGAGGCAGCTTTCTTCCGTCACCAGGGGACGCATGAGACGCACATAGCGCTTCCCCCCCTCAGAGACGACGCCGCGTGCCTCCCGGCCCCCGCGCTCGAACTCGCGCAACCCCTCCGCTTCCCAGGGAGACGGCGCGTTCTTCGGGTTGAGCGGCTTCAAGCTCGTGATGTGGGCGGTGATACCGTCCTCTTTGCGGGAGAGATCGTAGATCTGCCGCATCATGTACGACGGGTTCACGAAGGTTAAGTGCCGCCCCGACGGGGTCACGACGTCCCGGTCCGGCATGGAGGGGGGATAGAAGGCGTTCGGCGCGAGCCCTTGGTTAATAGGGACGTAGATGCCGCCGTGAAGCGCGTTCCAGTTACGGTAGAGGACGTCCTTGTCGATGTAGGCGCCGGCGATGTTCCCAGCGATGGTGGTTATCTCGCGCCGCAGGCTCGTCAGGCTTCCCGCCAGCGAAAGCGCCATCACCGCGGTCCAGCAAAGGGCGAGCATGAGGGAATAGGTACCGGGATGGTGCGGGATGAATCTGTGGATCAATTTGTTCATATGGAAAAAGCTACCTCTAGCTGCTGCCTGTTTTAAACGTGAAGGAAAAAGTCGCTACCTTGCCTGTTTCACCTGCGTAACCAACCCGGCCGCCATGCTGCCGCCTCGATATCCCTGGCCAGCGCGGTCAGGTCCACCGTGGTGGTCCTACCCTCGTTTCGGACGATTCGGGAAAAAATCAAGAGCTTAGCGCATAAATAAATCAGGATGGTGCCATGGTACGGAAATGGGTTCCAGCCGCAATTGACGAGCGTCAAGAAAGAGGGGAAAAGGAGGCAGGGACAAAAGACTGAAAGGCGCACAAACTCCTCCCGTCAAGCACATTAGTCTTTTCTATAAGTTCAAGCATGACAGTAACTAACGCAACACTCTCTCAAGGCGCCTATAAAATGAATAATATCTAATTGAGCATATTCCGCAGAGCGGCTTGACACAGATGGCGCCAATGCTATGTTTTTAAAAGAAACTTCTATCTAAGGAGGGTACGATGAAAAAAGCAGCTTTAGTAGTAATGGCAGCCTTCGTTATGACAAATTCCTCTTTGACTTTTGCAATGGAAGACATGAAAAAGAATGAGTGCCTGACCATTTCGAAAAATTGCAAAGACGAAGTGGACAGCATTCAGCAAAAAATTACAAAGCTCAATGCGGAAATCAAGAAAGGTACCAAGGTCTATACACCTGAAGAGTTGAAGGCTCTCCACCAAAAACTGAAGGACATAAATGCAGCTCTCCAATCTCTGAACAAACCCGGCAAGTAGTGCGGCAGTAGTCGTGAGGGAGTGAACAAGCGGGATTCAGCAGAGATGCGTGACCATAAGCACTCGTTGCTCCACTTGCCGCGCAGATGAAAAAAAGGGCCACAGTTTCCACTGTGGCCCTTTTTTAACTGCGCAGTTTAGCGGTGTCAACTGTCTGGAAAACCAGTGGTGCTCAAACTCAGGAGGTGTTCTATTGGGTAATTTATCAGGGCCTGTAAACACCGAGTCTGTTGTTGAGAACAGTTTCCAGATTAGTTTGCGCCTGAGAGAAATTTGCATTTATCGCAAGAGCTGTTTGATATTCTTTAACCGCTGCATCAATATTTCCTAGTCGAGCAAAAGCATTGCCTAGATAGAAATGTATTTCAGCTGAACCAGGATTTAAGGTAAGAGCAATCTGATATTCTCGAATCGCAGCATAAAGATTGCCTTGTTGTGCAAAAGTATCTCCCAAATTTTTATGGAATACAACAGCTCGCGGATTTATCGTAATAGCCGTTTGAAATTCAGTAATGGCCTGGTCGTATTTACTTTGTTTAGCGTAAGCAGCTCCCAGATCGTTATGAGCGAGTACGTAATTCGGTTTGATGGAAATTGCTTTTTGAAATTCTTGGATTGCAATATCTGTGTTCCCCTGATTAAGTAAAGCAACTCCTACATGAGTATGCGCAAAATAATTTCGCTTTGTAACTTCAAGTGCATGTCTGAAAAGAGTAAGTTCGTCGCGCCAAAAAGAAAGTTGGTTTGAGGTCAATATGGCTGATGCAAATATCAGCTGACTAGCAGTAAGTGCAAGAATGACTGGCTGGCGTTGCAGATTCTTTGTTAAATCGGTGATCCCCCAGGTAACCATGATGAAAAGGCCAATCAGAGGGATATAAGTATATCTGTCAGCCATCGACTGATCACCAACTTGAATTAAACCAATTACAGGCAAAAGAGTGATAAGGAACCAGAACCAACCCACCGCTAAATAAGGGTAGCGACGTCTGCCCCAAATAGTTAATGCAGACACAAGCAGTATAAAGAACAGCGAGCCGAAGACCTGCCAGAGTGAGAAAGAATCAGGAAATGGATAAAAGCAGGCGAGATCGGTGGGCCAGAAAGTATTTTTGACATATTTTACGTATGCTGTGATGACATTTTCAATACGGAGCCCAAATGGAATCTCACCAAAAGTTTTCAACTGTCCAGTGCCCTTACCCATGGCATATATTGTTGCAGTCATAGAAATAAGCACACAGACAAAAAATGGGATTTTTTCTTTTAAAAATGAAAATAACGCAAACACTCTCCCCATCAATTTATATTCTTCCAGTGCCTTCTCTCTGGGAGAGAAACGGTTGAGGGGCCAAAAATCCAATAAAATCATTGTAAGTGGAAGTGTTACAAGCATTGATTTAGACATTAACCCACAGACAAAAAATGTAAGCGAGAGAAAATATGTGTATGTTTTTGAACTCTTTACATAAGCAATATATGAAAGAACAGTTAGCATCCAAAAGAAACCACTCAAGACATCTTTGCGCTCTGAAATCCAGGCAACAGATTCTACGTGAAGAGGGTGCAGAGCAAAAAGTACAGCGACAAAAGCACTTCTCCATAATGCTTTCGTCATGTAGTTAAGAGTAACAAACAACAGGACAGTGTTAAATCCATGAATAACTATATTAGTTAGATGATAGCCCATCGGATCTAAACCGAAAAATTGATAATCCATCATAAGCGAAAGCCATGTAAGGGGGTGCCAATGTCCTGAAACATTTGACATGAAAGCCCATTTTATGGACTCAAACGATAGTCCCTCCATCACATGGGCATTGCTAGTTACATAGTCATTATCGTCTAAAAGTATAAAGTTAAATCCTGTAGCTTGGTAGTATATTGCTATAGTAATGCACAAGAGTGCGAGGCTGAGTAAAATCACTCGCCGCATTTTTATTCCTTTCAGAGATTTACCCTTCATTGCCTCATTTGTCATCATATTGCCATTCATTTTAAAATTGACCTCTTAAAAAGGAATATTTGCTATTCGCAACATCTGCAAAAAAACTAAGTTATTGCTGCCTTTCTGAATGTACCGATAGCAACCATAGCTGTTGGCATGAGATGATCGATACTAACCTTTTGTCTCATGATATTCTTCTTCAGCATTAACCGACCAGATATTGTCCTTTGATTCAATGCCATTGATGATGTTTTCCACGGCGACCATTGATGTTAGCATTGAATGGTCGGCATTATTGTATCGATGCATGCCGTTGCGGCCCACTAAGAACAAGTTGGTGAACCTATCGGTGAACGCTTGAATGGACCCAAAGCTATCGTAAGACCCAAAATAGGCTGGGTATGCTTTTGGTATGCGTATAACAGTAAAATCAATTACGTCAGAAGGATCAATGATGTCAATGCTAGCTAATTCGTTAATGGCGAAGCTTGCGAAATCAGCATCAGCCATCGTCCAAAGACTGTCCCCCTCAGTACAGAAATACTCCAACCCCATCCAGACTGCATTCGGGTCACGCACCATGTAGGGACTCCAGTTATTGAAAATCTGGAGCCTTCCAAGTTTCACCTCCCGTTCTTGAATGTATATCCAGTTATCCGGGACAATGTTGTTTATGGTCTTGTGAGAGGTGTCATTAGAGATTTGAAGCTTTTTCAAAAGTAGGCCAACGGTTATAAAATCCCGGTACATGAGGCCATTTGCAATTTCATTGACCGGTTGCGGAACTGCATTGCCCATAGCTGCAATCAACTCCTGGACGGGCATGCTGGAAAAAAAGTAATCTCCTTCATGGCAAGTGACCTCTCCGGTCTGTTCGTTCCTAACAGTGACAGCAATTATCTTGTTGTCCTTTGTCTCTAGACCTGTCACCCGTGCATAGCGAATTACTTGTCCACCTGAGGCCTCAATCATTTCTGCTGACTTCTCCCAGATTTGGCCCGGTCCGAGTTTTGGATAAAGAAACTGTTCAATCAGGCTGGTCTCGACTTGTTTCTGGTCTATACCATTATCCTTTCGAAATATTCCAGATACCGCATGAATGATGGATTTAGTAATTGAGAGGCCCTTAATACGTTGTGCGCCCCATTCTGGCTTTATAACATTACAGGGAACACCCCAGACCTTTTCCGTATAATCTTTAAAAAAGGTCAGGTACAATTCTTTGCCGAAACGATTGATAAAAAAATCCTCTAAAGATTTTTCCTTTTGTATCGGAGAGAGATTGACACAAATGTAACTAAACCCGATTTTGATAATCCGGATTAAGCCAAGATTTGCCAGGGTATCAACAGTCAATTTGATGGGATAATTAAAGAACTTCCTCAAAAAGAATATCCGGGAGAGGCGACGGCGGACCAGCATGACTTCATCTACATTCTCTGGATCAGGGGCTGAAACAACGGTTTCGGATAGCTCCCTCAAATGGCGTATCTGGCATTTATCCGCCAATGACACACTACGTCCCAATTGACGGTCGTCACGGGCAGGCGCCCCCTGGAGAGGGAAGATATTTTGCCACCATTTCATGACTCGGTCAGACTTGGAAAAGAACCTGTGACCGCCTATATCAATGCGATTACCTTTGTATTCGACTGTTTTCGAAATGCCACCTATTTCGTTAGTCATTTCAAAAACAATTGGAACTATATCCGTTTTATCCAACAATTCGTACGCGGCTGTAAGCCCTGCTGGACCTGCTCCAATAATAATGGCGATTTTCTGATCCATGTCCACCCTTCTATTAAACTGTTTAAACAAAAAATACGAATTAACCGGGTAATGAAAACTGCTGTTCTGTATGCCTAAGTTTTGGGTCAAATCAGGACACCTTTATAGGCTAAAACGACTAATTTGAGAAGCAAAAAACTTAGATTTATCCCCCAATATAGGCAGCTTGCTTTGGTTGGAATCTTTCTGACTCGTGCAGGTGTTGTGGAGGTGTTCCGTTTCGAAAAGGGGTCGGCGAGCAGGACGGACAGAACCGGTTGGTAAACCTGATGGGGCACACCGCGAGCAGATGGTGTACGGGAGGTACGTGGAGGTACGTGGAGGTACGTGGAGGGGTTGGAACAGGAGCGCTTGAAGACCCTCGCCTACGTCGGGAGGGACTTCAAAAAGGGCAGATAAGCGAAAGCCCCGGCTGCATGCGAAAGTTCATGCGAAAGCCGGGGCTTAAAGGGAAGAACCCGCTGGGATTCTTTGTAGTTATTTGGAGCGGGAAACGGGATTCGAACCCGCGACTTCAACCTTGGCAAGGTTGCACTCTACCACTGAGTTATTCCCGCTCAACGAGTCCTGTCTTATAGCAAATCGATTTCCGACAGTCAACACAAAAGCTGCTCTCAATGTAGAAAAAATTCCAGGACAATAAAAAAGCCCGAATGCTTCGAGCCTTTTTTTCTGCACCGCTTTTCTCCTGCTACTTCCTCATACCAACTACTTGCCGGTCAAAAGCTTCCTTATGGTCTCGTATACTTCCTTGGGAACGAACGGTTTCATAAGTATCGCCTTGGCGCCGGCATCCAGCGCGGCCTGGGTATCACTGTCGAAAGTGGAGGCGCTGGCAACCAGCACCCTCGCATTCTTGTCATGGGCCACCATGTCTCTCGTCGCATCTATCCCGTTCTTGTCAGGCATGTAGATGTCCATGATGACGATGTGGGGGCGCAGGGCCTTGAACTTCTCTACCGCTTCTCCACCATCCGCAGCCTCGCCTACTACGGTGAAACCGATCTTCTCCAAAAGGTCACGTAAAACCTTCCGAAAAAATATCTCGTCATCGACGACCAAAATCTTTACATCTTTTAAAGCCATGCCTGCCTCCACACGGAAAACCGCAGTTCACCTGGACACGCCTTCTACCTTACCTGCTACACATTTACCAAGTTGACAGGTTTTATGTCTTAAAATTTCCTCTCTGTCAACCGATAAACTGCAGCTAATGCATGCGTGCTGTAGTAATGACAGATGGGCTCGAATTTGTAAGGAACCAGGAAGCGGTCAAGATCGTCGTGGGTGTAACTGCGGGCTTTGTCGTCACAGCTCAGGTAATGATGCAAGGGGGATGCGCAACTTATGTCATCTGGCCTGCTGTTGACTTCGATGAGGAAGTATCCCCCCTCACGCAGGTTCGCCACCACGTTCTCAAGGTATTGCTTACGTTGCGCCCGGGTCTCGATTATGTTGAAGACATAGGTCGAAAGCACCAGATCTACACAGAGATCGCTCTGCGCAAGCTCCGAGACGTCAAGCAATCGCTCCAGGGCCTTCGCCTTTGGATGAGCCTTCAGGACCTTCACCTGCTCTAGGACGTCGGCAGCATAGACGGTGAATCCCTGTTCTGTCAGATAGAGAGCGTTCCTGAGCGACCCGGTGCCGTAGTCGAGCACCCGGTTCGCCCGTATCAGCCGGAAAAATCTGGTATAGCGAATGATGCTGGTCGCAGGCTTGATGTTCATCCCTCGCCTCCTCCGAGGCCTTCCCCGACAGCCACAGGCGTAGGCCTCTTCTGAATCTCGCGGACAATTGTATAGCATCGCCACAAATTGTTAAGAATATTTAACCATCTTATCCTTGAAGCGATCCTATCTTCCAAGCGAGGGAACAGTCACGGACCCGGCCCAGGTGGTTGAGCCCATTTTGCGCAAGCCGAAGTTCGTATACTTTTTTTGGAAGAAAGGGTTGACATAGCGTCAGACAGTTAATATTATGGCCACCTGTAAAGGGGAGTAGCTATCGGCCGGAGAAATGGCCGACCCCTGGTTCGTCAAGACGGTGGCAACACCCGGACCAGGGGATACGGATTCATCTAACAGCAAGACCTTTACCCAAGCGAAGACATTCGCCGTGGGTAAAGGTCTTTTTTTTTACCCCGGCCTTTCCCAAGCGCCTCAACGCGCGCCCCGATGCGGGTATTGCATCCGCTGCAAAAGGAGGAGAAATGCACGACGAATCAAGCAAATACGCTGAAACAGCAGAAAGAAAAATGCCTGGCGCCAAAAGAAAATCGCCGCGCAAGAAAGTGAACCAGGTTCTGAAAAACGTGGTGTCGCTCCGGGTAAGCGACCAGGAGAAAGACCTCTTGGAGCGGCTCACCGAGTCCACCTCGCAGAACGTATCTGACCTGGTGCGGGAGGCTATCGGCTTTTGGCTCGCCAAGCGCCAGGGACAGCGCGCGGCCAAGACCTTCAGGCACACCCTGCAGACCAATCCCTAATGCAACTAGACACACAAGGAGACAGAACAACATGAAACGACATCTAGCAAGAGCATTCACCTTAGCCGCAGCAGTCCTCTTTCTGAGCGTGACCGTGCTGGAGATGGGCGCCGAGGCACGGGTCGGCGGCGGCCGCTCCATGGGGAGCCGCGGCACGCGCAGCTATTCCGGGCAGGCGGCTCCGTCCTACGCGCAGCCACAGGGGAGCGCCTACCGGCAGCAGGTCCCCCCGACAGCAGGCCCGATGCAGCAGCAGGGCGGTTCTTTTCTCCGCTCCATGGCCGGCGGTGTCGCCGGCGGCCTTCTGGGCGGCATGCTCTTTCGCGGCATGGCAGGCGCGGGCGGGGTCGGCGGAGCGGGTGGCGGCATCGGCATCTTCGAGATCCTGCTCCTGGCCGGCATCGGCTACCTCATCTACCGCATGGTGAAAAAGCGCAGAAGCGAGGCGGCGCTGCAGGGCGCAGGCAGCTACTCCTATGGCGGTTACGAGCAGCAGGGCGCCACCATTTCAGCCCCTTACCGGGTGATTGAACCGTCCTACAACGACGTCGCTACCGGCCTTTCGCACTTGCGTCAGATGGACCCCGGCTTCGACGAGGGGCGCTTCAACGACCTGGTCATGGACAACTTCTTCAAGATCCAGGGCGGATGGATGAACCGCGACCTTGCTGTCCTCGCCCCGTTGGTGACCGAGGAGATGAAGGGGATCTTCCGCGACGACATCGACCGGCTTTTGCGCGACAGGCAGGTGAACAGGCTGGAGAACATAGCAGTTAGGAACGTGGAGATCACTGAAGTGTGGCAGGAGGCGGGCCAGGATTACGTCACCGCCCGCATCTACGCCAACCTCCTCGACTACACCACCGATGAAAACGGGCAGGTGATAACCGGAAGCAAGACCGAGCCGGTCAAATTCGAAGAACTTTGGACCTTCGCAAGGCCGGTAGGGAACAACCCCTGGAGGCTGTCGGGGATAAATCAAGTCTGAAACCCCAGATAAAGATAAAGATAAAGATAAAGATAGAGATAAAGACTAAGATTAAGATTGAGGTTTAGACTTAGAACCGCAAGTTAAGGCTGAATATCGCCAGTGGCAGGAACAGCAAAGGGGACAGGCAACTTTTTGAAATCAAAAAGTAGCCTGTCCCCCTTTTTTATCTTTATCTCTATCTTTATCTTTATCTCGCTTCACCGATCCAGCACCTCTCTCACCTTTTTCAATAGCGCCACCGGCTGGACCGGCTTCATGACCAGGTCGACGGACTCCTCGAACACGCCCCGGATCTTCATAAAGTCGGCGGTGTAACCGCTGGAGTAGAGCACCCTCGCCTTGGGGTCGATGGTACGAATCTCTTCGAACGCCTCGCGCCCGTTCTTGCCGGGCATGATCACGTCCATCAGGATCAGCGAGATCTCGTCCCGGTGATCGAAATATTTCTGCACGCACTCGCTGCCATCCGCGGCCAGGATGACGCGATAGCCGTATTGCTCCAGGAGCGATTCGACCAGCCTCCTCACCCCTGAATCGTCCTCCGCCAGCAGGATGGTCTCGGACCCCATTTCCGGGATATCGCTCGCGTAGGGGCGCGCCTCCTGCTCCGCTTCCCTTTCGATCAGCGGCAGGTAGATCTTGAAGGCGGTCCCTTCCCCCGGCTCGCTGTAGACGTTGATGAACCCCTTGTGCTGCTTGACGATGCCGTAGACGATGGACATGCCGAGCCCGGTCCCCTTTCCGACCACTTTGGTGGAGAAGAAGGGCTCGAAAATCCGCTCCCGGGTCTTCTGGTCCATCCCCTCGCCGGTGTCGGACACCATCATGCAGGCGTAGCGTCCGGGGCTGCCGTACCCCTGGGAACGCGCGTACGCCTCGTCGATCTCCTGCACCCCCGTCTCGATGGAGAGTCCGCCGCCCTGGGGCATGGCGTCGCGGGCGTTGGTGGCAAGGTTCATCAGGATCTGCTCCAGTTGGCTGGCATCGGCCCAGACGTTGAGCGCGTCGGGATGCGGATTGAAACGGAGTCGGATGTCCTCGCCGATGATGCGCAACAGGAACTTCTGGATCTGGTTCACCAGCGCGTTCAGGTCGAGCACGCACGGGTTCATGATTTGCCTGCGGCTGAAGGTAAGGAGTCCGCGCGTAAGCTGCGCCCCCCTCTCCGAGGCCGCCACGATCTGTTCCACCTGCTCCTTCTGGTGCGGGGTCAGGCTCCCGTCCATCTCCAGGAGATTCCCGTAGCCGACGATAACGGTCAGGATGTTATTGAAGTCGTGGGCGATGCCGCCAGCCAGGTGGCCGACCGCCTCCATCTTCTGCGATTGCCTCAGCTGCTCGCCCAGATGTTTCTTCTCGGTCTGGTCGCTGATGACGCAAGCGACGCGGATGCTGCCGCTTTTGTCCTCGATGGGGTTGTAGGCCACCGCCAGTGAGCGCGCCCCCTGCTCCGCCGATTCGGTCTCGATCTCGAAGCTGACCGCGTTTCCTGCCAGACACTCATCCACCTGCGGCTTAACCTCCGCGAAAAGCTCTTCACCCAGCACCTCCGCCACGGTCCGCCCCACCACCTCATCCAGGCTCATCCGCCGGTACTCCAAAAAGGAGCGGTTGGCTATCCGGTAGCGGTAGTCGCGGTCAATGACGCAGATCTGGTCCTGGGAGCACTCGATCACCTTGCGGTATTCCAGCAGCAGTTCCTCGCTGCGGACGCGGTCGGCGATATGCTGGGCCTGCTGCACGTTCTGGATCGCCATCCGGGAGAGCTGCCCGGCGATCTGGAACAGGGAGCGGCATACCTTCTCGAACTGCTCCCTGGACATCCTCTGAACCCGGGAGAGCGCGTCGCGGTAACGCACCGGATCGGCCCCAATCTCGTCTGCGTACTGCACCATGCGCTCAAGGTCGCAGGACTCGTCCAGCACCTGCCCCACCAGCCAGTTGCCCACGTGGTAGCCGCCTACGTGTATCCCCGCGCCGCCGTCCCAGAGCCCGCCGCTCAGGCAGGGCTGCAGGCAGGGGCCGGACCGGTCCATCCCCACCAGAGCGGCATCGGAGTGCCTGCAGTTGGCAAGCCCGGCCTCGGTGCCGCGTATCACCTCGCAGAGTTCGCAGAAATTGCTGGGGCGGGTGACGGGACGCCCTTGAGCGTCGGTGATGAGGGAAGCTACCCCGTGGGACTCGGCGAAGCTGTCCTGGATCGCCTGCAGCTCTTCCAGGTCGAAGAGGTCCTCCACCGTAATCCGGGCCAGGTTCACCATCGGCTCGGTCAGAACCGCCAGCCGGTGCTCCAGCGCGAGTTCCATATGCTTGCGCTCGGCAATGTCCCTCACCGTGGCGCAGTTGAACTCGGTCCCGTTGTAGCTGCAGTAGTTGGAGGTGATCTCCACCGGGACCATCCGGCCGTCCTTCGCCCGGTGCGCCGTCTCCAGCTGCAGGGTCCCCTTCAGTTTCAGCTCTTGCCAGTACTCGTTCCAGACTTCCATCGGGTAGGCAGGGTTCAGCTCCGCTACCGCCATGCAGAGAAACTCCTCCCTGCTGTAGCCGAGCATGGCCGAGGCGGCATGGTTGGCGTACCAGATGCTTCCTTGCGGCGTCACCCAATAGACGGCGTCGTTGATGTTCTCTATGGTGAAGTCCTTGAGGTTCAGGTCTTCCAGGTGGCTCATCGCCTCCAGCTCCTGGGCCATCCGCGCGCCGGCGATCCGGAGCACTGTCCCGATGATGGGGAGGTTGGCCAGCGGCCGGCGGCTCAAGATGGCGAGGATCCCGATCGCGTTCCCCTGGCTGTCCCTGAGCGGTAAGCCGGCGTACCCCTCCGCCTCCAGATCTTGCAGCATGCGCTGCAGCGGGTACAGCTCCCTGACCCCGCTTGGGTGGATGCGAAGCGCTTTCCCCACCACATCCTGGCAAGGCGCGCCCAGCAGGTCGTACTCCAGGTCCTCGATCCCGCCGCCTCGCCCTTGGAAGCTGCGGGTCCTGATGCGCCCCTTCTCCGCCAACAGCTCTCCGACGAAGGCGTAGTCGGTATCCAGGCAGGCGCAGAGGTACTGGCAGATCCCGGCAAGGAGCTCGTCCTCGCGCTGTCGGGCACCGCACTCGTTGATGAAGAAGAGGGTCTCCTCGATCCTCAGGCGATCCTCCGCCTGTCGCGCCATCTCCCGGGTCTTGCGGTTCACCTGCCTGCGCAAAAGTACGATGAACGCAGTCGCCGCCCCCCAGATAAGGACGCAGCCGATCAAGGCGGGAAAGAGCCATTGGGGGGTGACGTGGAGCGCGGCCGCGTTGCCGTAGGACCAGCGCTTGAGCGCAAGGTGGTAGGGGGAGCCCTCTGCGGCGCGCCAGGCGGCCAGGTACCGGTCCAAGGCGGCGAGCACCTGGACGTTTTCGCCCTTGCCGGCGGCGAGATAGATATCGAAGGGGTTGAAGATGATCCCGGAGGAGGCGAGACCGTACTGGTGCTGTTTGGCGGTGCCGAAGGTGTTGTTGACCACGCCGGCGTCCACCTTGCCCGAGGAGACGGCGTCGAAGATCTGCTCAAAGTTGCCGTACTCGACGAATCGGCAGCTGATGCCGAACTTGTCGATCATGTTGCGGAAGCTGGCGCCGTTGAAGTCGGCCTTCATCACGGCGACGCTCTTTCCCTGGATCTCTTTCAGGTTGCTCAGCTGGGACTGGCGGCGGACGTACAACTCCCCCCACACGGTCAGAAGAGGGGTCTTCGAGTAGTCGAGGAACTTGGAGCGCTCGGGGGTCCAGGCGACGGCGGTGAGGAGGTCGACCTCCCCGTTCTTGATGCGGGAGATGCCGTCGGCCCAGTCGCCGTAGAGGTACTCGACCTTCCATCCTTCGCGCCGGGCCACCTCGTCGATCAGGTCCACGAAGCCCCCCTGGACCTTCCCCTCCTGCTGAAAGATGCAGGGGTAGAAATTGAACGCGGCGACCCGGATCATGCGCGCCTTGGAGTCCGCACCCAAAGCCGCGGAGGCGGCTAAAAGAAAGCAAAACGCAGCGAGTAAAAGAGTGAGACGCCTCACCAGTGGACTCCGGATTCCGTGTGCCGCGCCGGCGCAGATTCCGCCGCGGATTGTTTGCCTTTAGCTTCCCCGGTTGCCTGCTGCGGGCTCAGCGCAGGCACGCATCGGACCACTCATGGCGCATGCTCCGCCGCCTGCATGATGGTCGGTACGTCCAGGATGAGCGCGACCGAGCCGTCGCCTAGGATAGTGGCGCCGGACATCCCCTCCACCTGCTGGTACATCCGCCCCAGCGACTTGATCACCGTCTGGTGCTCGCCTATGACCCAGTCGACCAAAAGGCCCACCCGCTTTCCCTCCAGCTGGCAGATCACCACCTGCTGGATGTCGGGTGCGTCCCCCGGGATACGGAACATCCTCCTGAGCGGGACGTAGGGGACCAGTTTCTCGCGCACCATCAGGATCTCGCGCCCGTGGCTCTTGTCGATATCCCCTTTGGAGTGCAGGATGCACTCGTCCACCATGGAGAGCGGCAAGACGAACCTGTCCTTGCCGATCTGCACCAGGAGACTTTCGATGATGGCCAGGGTGAGGGGGATCTTCAGCATGATGCTGGTCCCCTCAGCCGAGCTGTTCACGTCGATGGTGCCGCGCAGCCCCTCGATCGCCTGCTTCACCACGTCCATGCCGACGCCGCGCCCGGAGACGCTGGTGACCTTGGCGGCCGTTGAGAAACCGGGGGCGAAGATGAGGTTCCAGATCTCCTTCTCGGTGAGTTCGGCGTTAGGCTGAATGATCTTGTGCTCCACCGCCTTGGCCCTTATGGCGTCGACGTTAAGCCCCGCGCCGTCGTCTTTTATGGTGATGAGCACGCTATCGCCGGAGTGGACCGCGGAGAGCCTGATGGTGCCGGCCCTTGGTTTCCCCTTGGCCGTCCGCTCCTCCGGGGTCTCTATGCCGTGGTCGATGCTGTTGCGTATCACGTGCACCAGCGGGTCGTTCAGCTTTTCGATGACGGTCTTGTCGAGCTCCGTCTCCGCCCCCGCGGTGGTAAGCTCGATCTCCTTGCCCAGTTCCGAGGAGAGATCCCGCACCAGCCGCTTGAATTTGGAGAAGGTGGCGCCGATCGGGAGCATCCTGATGTCGAGCGCGTTGTCCCTCAGGTCGTTGGTGAGCCGCTCCACCTCCTCGGCCACCGAAACCAGTTCGGTGTGCTTCTTGAGCTCCTGGGCCACCATGCTGAGCCTGGCCTGAACGGTGACCAGCTCACCCACCAGGTTGACCAGCACGTCCAGCTTCTCGGCTGCCACCCTGATGCTCGATGCGCCCTCAGGCCCCTGCGACTGGCGCTCTTGGCGCACCTCCTTGACATGGCGCTGTTCCAAAAGGGCCGAGGTCACCGTTTCGGCATCGACCACCCCCGCCTCCACGGCAAGCTCGCCGAACCTCTTCTGGCGCCCCAGGATCGCCTCCATCTGCTGCGCCGTCATGTCGCCGCGCTCGATGAGGATCTGCCCCAGCTTCTTGTACTCGTCCTGCCTGGAGCCGTCGTCGATCGCGGTAATAGAGATTTCGCAGTCGTCGATGACGAAAATGAAGACATCTTTGATGGCGTCTTCCCCCGCGGAGGTAGTGAGGATGATGTCCCAGAAAAGGTGGCACTGCTCGGGCTCGAAGCTCTCCAGGGGCTCTATCGAGGAGGCATGCGCCACTACGGTGCAGGGGCCGAGTTCCTGCATCTCGGCGATCAGGGCGAGAGGATTGATGCCGGCGTTGAAGATTTCCGGGGATGGACGGAACCGGATCCGGTAGGTGACAGCCGCCTGCTCCTCCGGTTCCGGTGCCGTTGCTGCGGCGGAAGCGTGGGAGGAGCCTGCTCCGGTCGAGCCGCCGGGGACCAGCGCCCGGAAACGCTCGATGACACGGTCGTTCAGCCCCTGGTCCACCGCAAGTCCGCACTCGGCCGCCTCCAGCATGGCGAGGATGCGGTCCCGCGCCTCCAGGCTCAGGGTGACCAGCTCCTTGCTGACGGCCAACTCGCCGTTGCGCACCAGGTCGTACACGGTCTCCACGTTGTGGGTGAAGGCCGCGATGTCGTCGAAGCCGAACATGGCCCCGGACCCCTTGATGGTGTGCATGGTGCGGAAGACGCGACCGACGATGCCAAGATCTCCCGGATTCTCCTCCATCTCCAGGAGCGCATCCTCCAGGTCCGCCAGCAGTTCCCTCGCCTCGTCCTTGAAGGCCTGGATAAAATTATCCTGCATGGTCCCCCCCTTTTGCCGCAGCTTGATGTTCATCTCAGTCGTCCGTTTTCCAAACGCAGGTATTGGTCACGTCGTGGGTGCACCCGACGTGGCGCAGCATGCCGGCTTGTCGGGCCACGCGGGATAAATCCTCGGCCTCGGCCCCGGAAACCGTCAGCGCACACCCTCGTTCCACCGAGCTTCTGTGCGCGCTGCAGATAAGCTGCAGCCCGGTCACGTCCACCTCCGTCACCCCGGCAAGCTGTATCTCCACCGGCTTTCCCGTCTCGAAAGCCTTCAAGAGACCCGCCTTAAGCTCCGACGCCTGACCGATGGTCATAGCCCCGTTGATCGCCACCAGGGTCACATCTTTCTTCTTGGTGATCTTCAGCAACTGGGTAGCCATACTTCTCCCCCTCCTATAGCCTTGCCTCTCGCTTCAGGCGCCCCGGCGTTCCCTGCCTGCCGTCTGGATCCGGTGCTAAAGCTGGATAACCGGCACCCGCTGTCGCATGTCGAGATCGCGAAGAAAGTCCGGCGTCAGTGGAAATCTGTGCTGGCGATGCGCTGGCCGGGGGAGCGGCTGCGCTCCCCCGGCCGGTCGGTTTTAAAACCTTTCGAACTCCGTGTCCTGCTCCGGATCTGACATGGACAGGTCGTGCCCCATAGCGCGCTTGGTCAAGGGCGTCTGCTTGACCTTAACGGCACCCTTCGAGACGGACTTGGTAAGATGCTTCACCGCCTGATGCGCTCCGGCGGCGGAATTGTCGACCCTGAAGAAGGCTATGGTCGACTGCAGCTGCGCCGACTGGGAAGAGAGCTCCTCCGCGGTGGAGGCCATCTCCTCGCTGGCCGAGGCGTTTTGCTGGATCACCTGGTCCAGCTGCTGGATCGCCTTGTTGATCTGCTGCGCGCCGGTGTCCTGCTCCTTGCTGGAGGCGTTGATCTCCTGCACCAGCTCCGCCGTCTTCTGGATGTCGGGGAGGATACCGGAGAGCATCTCCCCTGCCGTCTCGGCCACCTCGACGCTGGAAACGGAGAGCTCCGAGATCTCTCCCGCCGCCACCTGGCTTCTCTCGGCGAGCTTTCTCACCTCGCTTGCCACCACGGCGAACCCTTTGCCGTGTTCGCCGGCGCGCGCCGCCTCGATGGCCGCGTTCAGGGCGAGCATGTTGGTCTGCCGCGCGATCTCCTCGATGATCGAGATCTTCCCTGCGATGTCCTTCATCGCCTGCACCGTCTCGGCCACCGCTTTCCCCCCTTCCTTCGCGTCCTCGGAGGATTTCACCGCTATCTTCTCGGTCTGCTGGGCGTTGTCCGCGTTCTGCCTGATGTTGGCCGACATCTCCTCCATCGAGGAGGAGGCCTCCTCGGCCGCCGCAGCCTGCTGCGAGGCCCCTTCCGACATCGACTGGGCGTTCGCCGAGAGTTGCACGCTGCCGCTGGCGACGTTGTCCGCCGCCTGCTTCACCTCGGTCACCACCTCGGTGATCTTCCCGACCATGGCCGACAGCGCCTGGATCAGCTCGTCGTTCCCGGAGCGCTCCTGCAGGCTCACCATCAGGTTCCCGTGGGAGACCTCCTTGGCCGCGTCGGTTATCTTGTTGATCGCCTCGATCAGCACGTTCAGGTTGTTCTTGATCAGGTTGTACTGCCCTTTGTATTCGGCAGTTATCATCGGGGGCATGTCACCCTTGGCGATGCGGTCCACGTGGTCGGCCGTCACCATGAGCGGGTTGACGATGTTGGTGACCGTGTCGTTCACCCCTGCCACCAGCTTGTTCCACCCACCCACGAAGAGGGAGGCGTCGGCCCGCCGGTCCAGCTCTCCATCCGCCGCGGCCTTGATGATGATGTCCGTCTGCTCCAGGAGCTCGTTCATCATCTTCACCACCGCGTTCAGGTTCTCCTTGATGATGTTGTACTGCCCCTTGTACTCCGTCACGATCACCGGCGGTATCACGCCTTTTGCTACCTTATCGACATAATCGGCCGTTACCATTAGCGGATTTACGATGTTCGCGACGATGTTGTTCACCCCTACGACAAGTTCCTTCCAGCCGCCGACAAACAGTTCCGGGTTGGCGCGCTCATCCAGCCTTCCCTCCGCCGCGGCACGCACCACTTTGTCCGCTTCCAAAAGGAGGTTGTTCATGATGTCGATGCAGTTGTTGAGGTTCAGCTTGATCTCGTTGAAGTCGCCGTTGTAGCTGTCGGTGATCCTGGGTGGAATGTCCCCTTTGGAGATGCGGTCCACGTACTCCGCCGCCACGTTCAGCGGGCCGATCACCGCGTCCAGCGTCTCGTTCACCCCCTGCACGATTTTGCGGAAGTCCCCCTGGTGCTTCCCGGCGTCGGCGCGGGTGGCTAGCTTTCCGGCGACGGCCGCCTCCGAGAGCATGTTGGCGTCGGCTATCAGCGCCTTCAGGTTCACCCGCACCTGCTCGATGGTGTCGTTGATAAAGGCCTTCTTCCCCGGGAACTGCTCCAGCGGCGCCTCGAAGTTGCCGCGCCCGAACTCGCCGATGCAGGCCATCGCCTTCTTCTTCACCGCGATGTGGCCGCTCACCATGTTGTTCACCCCGGTTGCCATCTCCCGGTAGACCCCCTGGTAGCTCTCGGCCTCTATCTGCACGTCGATGTCCCCCAGGTCGTGCTGGGCCGACATGTTGTTCATGTCCGAGATCAGCGCATTCAACGTCTCCACGCACTGGTTCACGTTGTTCTTGATCTCGTTGAAGTCGCCGTTGTAGCTGTCGGTGATCCTGGGGGGGATGTCCCCTTTCGAGATCCGGTCCACGTACTCGGCGGCCACGTTCAGCGGCCCGATCACCGCGTCGAGGGTATCGTTCACCCCGCTGACGATCTTCCTGAAGTCCCCTTCGTGCTTCCCGGCGTCGGCGCGGGTGGCTAGCTTTCCGGCGACGGCCGCCTCGGAGAGCATGGCCGCGTCGGCGATGAGCGCCTTGATGGACTCCACCATGGTGTGCATGGCGGCCATCACGCTGTCCCCCTTCTTCCCGGCGAGATCTATGGCGACCGACATGTCACCCTTCGCGACCCGGCTCGCCACCTCGCTCACCTCTTTGGGGTCCGCTCCGAGTTGTCCCTGCACCAGCCTGGTGATGAAGTACCCCAGGGCGACCGCGAGGAGCACCCCGGCCGCGAGCAGGGCCAGCATGATGGTGGTGGCGCTCTTGGCAAGGGCGTTGTTGCCGTCGGCAGTCAGCTTCGCCTGGGCGAGCTTCGCTTCCACCAGGGAGTCGATAGCTGCCTGCTCCTCCTTGGCCGCCTTGGCGCCCTCCCCCAGCACGAGCGCGTGCGCCTCCTGGGTCCGATTCGACTGGGTCAGTTGAATCATCTGGTCCAGCAGCGGGCCGTACACGCCGCGGGCCCGCTTGAACTCGGCGAAGAGCTTGTGTCCCTCTTCAGTCATGATGGTCTTCTCGAACTCGCCGGAGGTCTTGTTGATGTCTTCGCGCAGCTGGATGATGCGGTCACCGAAGCCTTTGCGGTCGGCGGCAGCGGTCGCCGCGACCATGTCTCGGATATTGATGCGGATTCTTTGGAAGGAGGTGGAGATGTCCTGGAGCTGGGAAATAGGGATAGTGATCTTTTCGTACAGCTTTCTGTCAGCCTCGTCGATTGCCTTCAGCTTCCAGATGCCGACATAGCCGATCACCGCTGCTATGAGGGCGACGGAGATAAACCCCGTCATCAGTTTTGCGCCCAGCTTCAAATTGTGAAACCACGTCATAAATCCCCCCTAGTGCCAGTTAGTACTGCTTCGAAATAGATACGCGCCGCTCCAACCCCTTTGGGCTGACATAGCTGATCTATCGGCAGAAATCTTCCTGACTGTAGGAGAAATGGTATATAGTGCTACGTTTTTTTCTATACGCAAAAACAGGCCCTCCCGATCCAGTGCGGGGAGCGACTCATTCAGTAACCGCGCTCGCCAGCACGTGGCGAATGGTCTGCGCTATCATGGCGCCTCCCCCGGAAAGAAGCGGCTCGTCGTGCCCCGAATAGATCCGGTCGATCCTCTTTCGACTCAAGTTCTGCAGCGCTGGTCGAAGTGCTTATGTAGCGGGACGATCTTCACCGTCAGCCGCCGACCTTCTTGTAAAGTTGGGCGTCCGGCACCACCTGCTCGAAGAGGTGGGCCACCTCCGGCGGCAACTTTTGCGTATTTTCGGTCGCCAGGTACCCGCCCTGAGCGAGGGCCTTGTGGAACATCCTGAAGACCTCGACTCGCTCCTTGTACTGGAAATGGAGCATGACGTTCTTGCATACCACCAGGCAATAGTCGTTTCCGACCGGTTGGAGGGAGAGGAGGTCGTGGTACTGGAAGAACACCCTGTCGCGCAAAAGCTGCACCACCCGGTGCTGGCCGGGCTTCTCCGCCGGTTCGAAGTACTTGGAGAAGAGCGGCACCGGGGTGCGCTGCAGTTCCTCGTAGGGGTAGGTGGCGGCCTTGACCACGTCGCCGAAGTTGTTGGCGCTGTCGTAGTCGGTGGCGTCGATGCGGAGGTTCTTGAACCCGAAGGAGTTCATCTTTTCCGCGAAGATCATCGCGATGGTGTAGGTTTCCTGTCCGAGCGCGGAGCCGGCGTCCCAGATCTTGATCCTGCTCCGCCCGGAGGCGTAGGCGATCATGTGGTCGGCGGCGTGTTCGAGCGTCGGTTGGTCCCGCATGAAAAAAGTGAAGGCCATGTGATCTCCTGGTGTGGTTGATAATAATCGCATCGGTGCCGTTTAGATTTGCTGAAACTCTTTAATGCGGGTTGCGAATTAAATTAAGCTCACGCAAAAGCCCCGTCTCCATGGAAACGGGGCTTTCCTTTCAGCGGGTAAAGTCCCCCCTCCCCTTGCGGGAGGGGGTAGGGGGTGGGGGAAGGTGCCGGTTTTACCCTTAGAACCGCTCGAAGTCGCTGTCGCTGCTGGTGTCTCTCAGGTCGATGTCGTGTCCCACCGCCTTCTTGGTCTGCACCTTCGGCGACTGTTTGACCACCTTCGCCTCGCTCTTCGCCGCCGACTTGGTAAGCGGCTTCGGCGCCGTCGCATGCTGCGCCTGGGAGCCGTCGACCCTGAAGAAGGAGATGGTCGACTGCAGCTGCGTCGATTGGGAGGAGAGTTCCTCCGCGGTGGAGGCCATCTCCTCGCTGGCCGAGGCGTTTTGCTGAATCACCTGGTCCAGCTGCTGGATCGCCTTGTTGATCTGCTGCGCGCCGGTGTCCTGTTCCTTGCTGGAGGCATTGATCTCCTGCACCAGTTCGGCCGTCTTCTGGATGTCGGGGAGGATGCTGGAGAGCATCTCCCCGGCCTTCTCGGCCACCTCCACGCTGGAAACGGAGAGTTCCGAAATCTCGCCCGCGGCGATCTGGCTCCTCTCCGCGAGCTTTCTCACCTCGCTTGCCACCACCGCGAACCCCTTGCCGTGCTCGCCTGCGCGCGCAGCCTCGATGGCCGCGTTCAAGGCCAGCATGTTGGTCTGGCGCGCGATCTCCTCGATGATCGAGATCTTCCCGGCGATGTCCTTCATCGCCTGCACCGTCTCGGCCACCGCTTTGCCCCCTTCATGCGCGTCGTCGGCGGACTTCACCGCGATTTTCTCGGTCTGCATGGCGTTGTCCGCGTTCTGCCTGATGTTGGCCGACATCTCTTCCATGGAGGAGGAGGCCTCCTCGGCCGCCGCCGCCTGCTGCGAGGCACCTTCCGACATGGACTGGGCGCTGGCGGAGAGCTGAACGCTGCCGCTGGCGACGTTGTCCGCCGCCATCTTCACCTCGGTTACCACCTCGGTGATCTTCCCGACCATGGCCGACAGCGCCTGGATCAGCTCGTCCTCCCCGGAGCGCTCCTTCAGGGTCACCATCAGGTTCCCGTTGGAGACCTCCTTGGCCGCGTCGGTTATCTTGTTGATCGCCTCGATCAGCACGTTCAGATTGTTCTTGATCAGGTTGTACTGCCCCTTGGACTCGGCCGTTATCGCCGGGGGCATGTCACCCTTGGCGATACGATCCACGTAGTCGGCCATCATCATCAGCGGGTTGACGATGTTGGTGACTATGTTGTTCACGCCGGTGACCACTTCCTTCCATTCGCCCACAAAGTGCTCCGCGTCGGCGCGCTCGTCCAGCCTCCCCTCCGCCGCCGCCAGGGTCACCTTGTTAATCTCGACGATCAGGTTGCTCATTATGTCGATGCAGTTGTTGAGGTTCAGCTTGATCTCGTTGAAGTCGCCGTTGTAGTTGTCGGTGATCCTGGGCGGGATGTCCCCCTTGGAGATACGGTCCACGTACTCCGCCGCCATGTTCAGGGGGCCTATAACCGCGTCGAGGGTGTCGTTGACCCCCGTGATGACCTTCTGGAAATCCCCTTTGTGCTTGCTCGCATCGGCGCGGCTGGCGAGCTTCCCGTCTATGGCGGCGTCGGCGAGCATGGAGGCGTCAGACACCAACGCCTTGATGGAATCGACCATCATCTGCATGGCGGCCATGACGCTGTCGTTGCGCTTGCCGGCCAGATCGATGGTGACCGTCATGTCGCCGGCCGCGACCCGGTTGGCCACATCGCCCACCTCCTTGGGATCGGCCCCTAGCTGCGCCTGCACAATGCGTGTGATAAAAAGGCCGAGCCCCACGGCCAGAAGCACGCCGATTGCGATCAGGGTCAGCATGATCTTGGTGGCGCTTGCGGCGAGCGCCGTGTTCGACGCGCTTGAGAGTTTCGCCTGCTTCAGCTTGGCATCCACCAGTTTCTCGATGGCGTTCTGCTCGTTTCTGGAGGCGACGGCCCCGTCGCCGCGCATATGGGCCAGCGCTTCATCGTGCTTCCCGGCTTTGGCAAGCCGTATCATGTTGTCGATCACAGGGGCGTAGGCATCTTTTGCCTGCTTGAACTCAGCGAACAGCTTGCGCCCCTCGTCGGTCAGGACCGTCTTCTCGAACTGCCCGGTTGACTTGTCGAGCTCAGTCCTTAGCTCCGTGATCCGCTTCACCTTGTCCTGGGCCTCCTCCGGGGTCGTGGCCAGAATCATGTCCCTGAGGTTCACCCTTATCCGCTGAAAGCTGGTCGAGATGTCCTGAAGCTCCGTTATCGGCACGGTGATCTTTTCGTACAAGGCCGTACCAGATTCCTCGACGGCGTGCATTTCCCTGATGCCGAAGTAACCGATGATCGCCGCAATGGCTGCGACCGATATGAATCCGCTGATCAGCTTGGTGCCGAGCTTTAAATCATAAAACCACTTCATGACTACCTCCCTTACCGGTTAGCTGCATTGAATACACATCGAGTGTAGATGGTCAGTCACTGCATTATCTCGGTCCTTGGCAGTTTCACCTGATTGGTATCTTGTCGGGATGGCCGTACGGTCACTCAATGGGAGTTTTAGACAATGGGTGGGAGAAAAACGTAAGAGGGATAAATCGCTATGCCAGTAATCTTTCGGGCTAATTCAGAACGGGGAGCTCTTGCTGCCCGATCCGTCTTATACCAGGCCCAGGCGAAAGAGAGCCCCGTCTCTGTTGGAAACGGGGCTCCCTTTTTTAGCCGGTGTTCTCCTGGTTCCCAAGCTCCAGCTTGGGAACCCAATGCGGCGCAAAGCTTAAGCCTAGCAGAGGGGGGGACTGGCTCCGCAGGTGCCTGTCCCCCTGGCTCCAACTGTTTCCGCTTAAAACCGCTCGAAGTCGGAGTCGCTGTCGACCTCGTTCAGGACGAGGTCGTGCCCCACCGCTTTCCTTGTCTGCACCTTGGCCGGTTGCTTGGCCACCTTCGCCTCGCTCTTCGCCGCCGACTTGGTAAGCGGCCTCGATGCCGGGGCGTGCTGCGCATTGGAACCGTCCACCCTGAAGAAGGAGATGGTCGACTGCAGCTGCGCCGATTGGGAGGAGAGTTCCTCCGCGGTGGAGGCCATCTCCTCGCTGGCCGATGCGTTTTGCTGGATCACCTGGTCCAGCTGCTGGATCGCCTTGTTGATCTGCTGCGCGCCGGTGTCCTGTTCCTTGCTGGAGGCGTTGATCTCCTGCACCAGTTCGGCCGTCTTCTGGATGTCGGGGAGGATGCCGGAGAGCATCTCCCCGGCCTTCTCGGCCACCTCGACGCTGGAAACGGAGAGTTCAGAGATCTCGCCTGCCGCCACCTGGCTTCTCTCGGCGAGCTTTCTCACTTCGCTTGCCACCACCGCGAACCCTTTGCCGTGCTCGCCCGCGCGCGCCGCCTCGATGGCCGCGTTCAGGGCCAGCATGTTGGTCTGCCGCGCGATCTCCTCGATGATGGAGATCTTCCCGGCGATGTCCTTCATCGCCTGCACCGTCTCGGCCACCGCCTTGCCCCCTTCATGCGCGTCGGCAGCCGACTTCACCGCTATCTTCTCGGTCTGCATGGCGTTGTCCGCGTTCTGCCTGATGTTGGCCGACATCTCCTCCATGGAGGAGGAGGCCTCCTCGGCCGCCGCCGCCTGCTGCGAGGCACCTTCCGACATGGACTGGGCGTTGGCGGAGAGCTGCACGCTGCCGCTCGCTACGTTGTCCGCCGCCATCTTCACCTCGGTTACCACCTCGGTGACCTTCCCGACCATGGCCGAGAGCGCCTGGATCAGCTCGTCCTGCCCGGAGCGCTCCTTCAGGGTCACCATCAGGTTCCCGTTGGAGACCTCCTTGGCCGCGTCGGTGATTTTGTTGATGGCCTCGATCAGCACGTTCAGGTTGTTTTTGATCAGGTTGTACTGACCCTTGGACTCGGCCGTTATCGCCGGGGGCATGTCACCCTTGGCGATGCGGTCCACATAGTCGGCCATCATCATCAGCGGATTCACGATGTTGGTGACGATGTTGTTCACGCCGGTCACCACTTCCTTCCACTCGCCGATGAAGTGCCCCGCGTCGGCGCGCTCGTCCAGCCTTCCCTCCGCCGCCGCCAGGGTTACCTTGTTAATCTCGACGATCAGGTTGCTCATTATGTCGATGCAGTTGTTGAGGTTCAGCTTGATCTCGTTGAAGTCGCCGTTGTAGTTGTCGGTGATCCTGGGCGGGATGTCCCCCTTGGAGATACGGTCCACGTACTCCGCCGCCATGTTCAGGGGGCCTATAACCGCGTCGAGGGTGTCGTTGACCCCCGTGATGACCTTCTGGAAATCCCCTTTGTGCTTGCTCGCATCGGCGCGGCTGGCGAGCTTTCCGGCTATGGCCGCGTCGGCGAGCATGGAAGCGTCAGACACCAGCGCCTTGATGGAGTCGACCATCTTCTGCATGGCCGCCATGACGCTGTCGTCGCGCTTTCCGGCCAGATCGATGGTGACCGTCATGTCGCCCGCCGCGACCAGGTTGGCGACCTCAGCCACCTCCTTGGGATCGGCGCCAAGTTGCCCCTGCACCATGCGGGTGATGAAGAGCCCGAGTCCCACGGCCAGAAGCACGCCGACGGCGATGAGGACCAGCATTATCTTGGTGGCCTTGTCGGCAAGAGCGATGTTCGCGTCGCTGGAAAGTTTCGCCTGCTTCAACTTGGCATCTACCAGTTTCTCGATGGCGTTTTGCTCATTTCTGGAGGCAACGGCCCCGTCCCCTCGCATCAGAGCCAGGGCTTCCTTGCCCTGCCCGGCCTGTGCAAGCTGGACCATGCGATCAATGAGCGGACCGTAGACGCTGCGTGACTGCTTGAATTCCTCGAACAGCTTTCGCCCTTCGTCGGTCAGGATGGTCTTCTCGAACTGCCCGGACGCCTTTCTGATCTCCTCCCTGAGCTCCACGATACGCTTCACCTTGTCCTGGGCGTCCTGCGGGGTCGTGGCCAGCAAGAGGTCTCTCAGGTTCACCCTCACCCGCTGAAAGGCGGTCGAGATATCCTGCAGCTCCGTTATCGGCACGGTGATTTTTTCGTACAAGGCCGTACCAGATTCCTCGACGGCGTGCATTTCCTTTATGCCGAAGTACCCGATGATCGCCGCGATGGCGGCGACTGATATGAAGCCGCTGATCAGCTTGGTGCCAAGCTTTAAGTCATAAAACCACTTCATGATTATCTCCTTGTGTAAAGTGTTTGATAACAGTCACAGCTACCGTAAGAAGATCACTACCCGCCCCTACCATGGGCGTTGACGTAAAGCATCGATGCTCTCCCCTTTCGTTCAACTATGAGTAAACATTTCCTTCAGGTCAGGAGTACGACACTCGGGAGTTATCGTTAAAGACGCAACGATTACTCCTATCGGAACTATTTCCCGGTTTCTTAATGGGCAATTCCGCAAACGTAAATTATTTTAGTTCAATGAGCTGCGTGAATTTGCGTTGTCAATTAACCACAACACTGAAGTTGTCATGACAGTCGCAGACGCAAAAAGCCCCGTTTCCTGAGGGAAACGGGGCTCCTTGATGCTTGCCGCCGGCCTGGGCTGGCGTATTGATCCTGCTACTTCTTAGCTTCGTCCTTTTTAGCCACCGACATGGCGTCGTTGAGGATCTTCACCCCCGCCTTGGAGGCTGCGATGGAGCCGGTCAGCGACTCGCGGGCAAGCTCGGGGTTGTGGAAGCCGTCGGAGTTCTCAGCGGTCCAGTATTCCCACAGGGCATGCGCCTCCTCGTGCTTGAGACGCGCCTCGTCCAGCACGGTGGGCGACACGCCGGCCCGCTGCGCCGCGGCGTAGGTGTCGATCAACTGCCCCAGCCAGTACTCGGACTTGCGCATCTTGCCCTTCACATAGTTCTGCACCGCGTCCAACTGGTAGAGCTTCTTGTCTTTGCCTTCCTTGGGATGGCAGCCGAGGCAGGCCTCCTTGATGTGGTTTTTGGGACGGATCACACCGTGGGTGGAGAACATCTTGCCGTCTTTTCCCTTCTTCTTCGGCATGTGGCACTGGTGGCACTGGACCCCTGCCTTGTCGTGGACGCTTCCGGCATAGGTCTCGGCCTCCGGGTGCTGGAACTTGATCAGGCGCGCCCCGGTTACCGCATGCTTGAAGTCGAAGAAGTTGAGCTCCTGGTAATGCTTCAGAAGCTGCAGCGAGTTCTTGAGCGGGAAATGGTTGGTCCTCAGGTCATCGTACCCGACCTTCTTGCCGTCGCTCCACTGGGTCCCGGCGTTGCAGTTGTACTCGACGTGGCACTGCGCGCACATCATGCGGGAGTCGGTCTTTTGCATCACGCCGATCTTCCTGAAGTCGCGGAAGTCGATCACCTTCAGGTCGGTGGCGCCGTTTTTGGCGAAGATGTTACCTTTGGGGTCCTTCTGGATCGCCTGGATCAGGGCGTCGCGCACCACGCGGGGCTGGGTCCCGTGCGGGTCGTGACAGTGTACGCAACCTACCGGGTTGTGGGTGTCCTTGGCGACGTCAACCACGTTGGAGGTGCGGTCCCACTTGGCCCTGGGGTCCTTATCCCCCAGGAACTTCCACTTGAGCAGATGGTCGGAGGTCTTGCACTGGATGCAGGTCGCGTTCCCCGCCATGGCCGTCTCCGGCAGCTTCTTCCCGGTATCGGTCAGCACGTCCCAGGTCTTTCCGGTGGAGGTTATCCCCTTCCACCCCTCCTTGAGCTGGAAGCGCCCCCCCTGGAAGCGGTCCACCGCGAACTGGTCGATCACCATGAAGGCGTGGCCGCGCGGCTCGTCATGCTCGAAGGTGAAACCGTGGCCGGCCAAAAGCTTGTCCTGAAGCGGAGAGCGGCCGGTGGGGGTTCCCTTCTCCTTCCTGGCCGCCGCCTCGTAGTTGTCCTCGTAGAAGCTGTTGTACTGCTCCTTGTGGCACTTGCCGCAGAGGGCCTGGTCGATCAGCGTCACCGGCTTGTTCTTTTCCGGATCGTTCATGTGGGCGTCGAGCTTCTCGTGACAGACCTTGCAGGAGAGCTTCGCGTGCTTGGAACCTTCCTTCAGGGCCTTCACCTCGTCATGGCACTCGTAGCACTTCGCCCTGCCGTCGCTGGCGACTTTAGCCGCCGGGTTGGACTTTGCCGCAGTGGTCAGCGCGGGGAGCGACAAAAATCCCGCCGCAACCGCCGCTGCCGCTGTCAAAGCCAGGTTCCTCTTCAGCATGTTTTCCCTCCTGTCGTCATGTGTAGTGGTTCTGCAAAATTAAAGCGCTGTATTAGATGCTACAAACTAGTATGAAAGGATTTGACCAAAGTCAAAAGAAGTGAAATTGCAGGACATACTGACAGCCAAAATGTTTACCAGAAAAACTCCTGTATTCAAGCGCAGATGCTGATACTATATGTTGCTGACACTCCGGTATAAGATTATTGTTTTATAACAATGCTTCAACATACTCCCACACGCGCTATGACAGTGGGAGTTTTACCTGGCTGCCCCGCAAATTCCCCCTCCCGTCAAGGGAGGGGGAGGGCTCGGTGCTGTCTGCCGCAGACGAAAAAGCCCCCGTGCCTGCAATTGGCGCGGGGGCTTCTTTGTGCTTTCCCTTTTCAGTGTCTAAGCAGCTAGCCAGACGCGACACCGGGCGCATCGAGCGCCTCGCGGATCCGGCGCAACAAGAGCTCCGGCTTTATCGGCTTAGCGAGGTAGTCAACGGTTGCGGCGATCCCCTTCTGCGACACGATGTCCGCCGGGTACCCGCTCATGAAGATGGTGGGAAAATCTGGCCTCTGGGCGTGGATCCGCAGACCGAGCTCAGTCCCGTTCAGGCGCGGCATGACGAGGTCGGTGAGCAGCAGGTCCACCCCGTCGCCTTGCTCGGCGAAGATATTCAGCGCCTCCTCCCCCTCCCTGGCGCAGAGCACGCGATAGCCGTTATGCTGCAACAAAAGACGAGTCATCGTCCGCACCGTCTCGTCGTCCTCGACCAAGAGCACCGTCTCGTTGCCGGTCGCCCACTGAGCCCGGCCGCCGGCGCTATCGGCTTCCGGCAGCTCTTCGGAGAGCGGCAGGTAGATGCTGAAAACGGTCCCGGCACCCGGCTCGCTCTGCAGCTCTATTATGCCGTTGTGCTTTTTGATGATGCCGTAGCAGGTGGAAAGCCCGAGCCCGGTCCCGACTCCCAGTTCCTTGGTGGTGAAAAAAGGCTCGAAGACACGGTCCTGCACCTCGCGGCTCATCCCTACCCCGGTATCGGCAACCGTGATCAGGGCGTGGTTTAGCTGCAGCCGTTCGGTCCGGATCAAGAGCTTCCCCCCCGACGGCATGGCGTCGCGCGCGTTCACCACCAGGTTAAAGAGCACCTGCTCCAGCTGCCCCTTGTCCGAGGAGACGATAAGCGGGACGCTGGAGACCTCGACCGCCAGTTCGATATCTTCCGTGATGAGCCGCCTCAGGCTCTTGTGCAGCCCCTCGACGAGCTGGTTCAGTTCGACAGGCATCAGGTTCACCGCCTGCTTCCTGGAAAAAGCAAGGAGACCGCGGGTCATTTCCGCCGCCCGCTCCACCGACCCCTGGATTTCGGCGGCCATGGAGGCGACCTCGCTTCCCTGCGAATTGAACTGGATCAGGGATGCATAGCCGGCGATGACGGTCAAAAGGTTGTTGAAGTCGTGCGCTATCCCACCGGCGAGGGTGCCGATCGCTTCCATCTTTTGCGCATGCCGCAGCTGCTCCTCCAGTTGGGTCCGCTCCGTCATGTCCTTGATCAGGCAGGCGACCCTGTCGACCCGGTCCCCCTTTTTAAGCGGCGTGTAGGTGATCAGGATGTCCCGAACCCCCTTGGCGGGGTAGTCGTACCGGCTCTCGAAGATCACCTCTTCGCCGGCGAAGCAGGCATCGATGTGCCCCTTGACCTCCGCGAACATCATTGGTCCCAAAAGATCCTGCACCGTGCGGCCGACAAGCTCCTCGTGCCGCACCCGGTGGCACTCGAGGTACGCCTTGTTCGCCAGGAGGAAAAGATAGTTGCGGTCGAACACGTAGATCATGTCGCCGGTGCACTCGAACACCGCGCGGTATTCGAGGAGCCGCTGATCGGCAAGCTTGTAATCGCTTATGTCTATCAGCTTCAGCACGGCCCCCTCGGTCTCTCCCTCGGCGTTCAGATAGGGGAAGAACCTCAGCAGGAACTGGTGCCCCGTCAGCAGGTCCGACACCTCCCGCTCCGAGACGACGGCGCCGCCGACCACGCTCCGGAGTTCCGCATCCGCGTTGGGCCAGTCGAGCCTGCGGCAAAGCTTCGGCAAAAGCTCTCCGGTGTCGTCGGGGGAAAGATCCAAAAGCTGCGCCAGGGTCGGCGTCAGTCTAGTCGGCCTGAGTTCGCGGTCGAAGAAGGCGGTGGCGGTCCAGGCGCAGCTCAGAAAATTCTCCAGGTCGTTTCGAGCGCGTTCAAGCTCCGCGCTTTTCGCCTGCAGCTCAAGCCTGGCAGCCTTCAGTTCCTGCTGCGCGTGGTCCAGAGAGTCGTTCGTACCTGTCTGCTGAAAATAGTGCAATGGTCCCTCCCAAAAGCATTTCAGCTATCGCATGTCATAACAATAGGCCACCAAAGCCGCCAGCGCTGCGCAATTAATCACCGCGGTGATCCTGAAAACAAGGACGAATCGGCGCTTGCGGGTCTTGTGCCTGAACGCCCACCCGGCCAGGGCCGCGCCCGGCCATCCCCCGACAAGCCCCAGCAGGTGCAGGGTTCTCTCCGCCACCCTGCGGCGGCCGTGTTCCGCCGCCCACTTATCGGCAGCGTAAGCCGCAGCGGCTGCGGCGCCGGAAACAAGATAGACGAAGAGGATCGGCAAAGGGACGGTTCCCGCCGCAGTAAGGGCGGCCAAAAGGAAAAGGAACAAAATAGGGAAACAGGGGATATCCGCTCTAGCGGGGGCAGGCGCGATCAGCATCTGGAACGCTCCGCAGCACTCTTCACCCGTTGAAAGTGGGACTCTTGACGGAGGCTCGGCGAAAGATCGTCGCTAACCAAGATGTTAAATGGGGACGGAAAAAGAGACGACAGTACATGGCGGCTAGTGCCGAAACTACAGCTGCAGAAGCAATATGCGGGGGTGAAGTGTGGCATTACCAGGGTTGTCTCTATTATAGATCCAGCAACATATTGGCAAAGCTTCTCTGTGAATGTTTTTATCTTATACAAGAGTGAGGGTTCAGTTTCAAGAGATATTAATTTCCGTAGATACCACTGTCAAATGGTCAGGAAGCTGTGATATTTTCAAGTAAAACCTCTCAAGCATCATGGCCTGCAAGCCGATACTGTTGACGATGCAGGCACTGAGACAAAGTCCGACATCAACTGGAGTGGCAAACATGAACTATTCGCGCCAATTCTACCGAGCCCCCTCGTCCCACAGTGTCGAACTGCTGGCAGGTGAGAGCCGTCACACCGGCTGTCTGGAGAACATATCCCTGAACGGCGCGCTTTTGCGCCTGGACGCCGCAGTTTCCTTCGCTGCTGGGGACAATTGCGTTTTACAGTTCCAGGTGGATGAGAAGCCGCTCCCTCCCCTGCAGATAGCCTGCGAGGTGGTCCACGGCTGCGACGAACTGCTAGGGGTGAAATTTCTGGAGAGCAAGGAAGACGCCGAGCGCCGCCTGCTCTTTTTGATGAAGCTGATGAGCGACACCCCGCAAAACGGGGACGAGTACCTGGAACGGATCCGGGCCTACCTCGCCGAATACTGCGGGCCGCGCTGACCCGCCGGCACCGGCGCTGCCGGTCCTTGAGGAATGTGTATGAACCACTATCGCCGGGGGCGCCGCCTCCCGCTCATTGCAGTCTCCCTCGCCGTCATCGCCCTCGTCCTTGTCCCGAAGGGGGCACTGGCGCTGGAAAAGGCGACCGTCCAGCTGAAATGGCTGCATCATTTCCAGTTCGCGGGGTACTACGCGGCGCTGGAGAAAGGGTTCTACCGCCGGGCCGGCCTCGACGTGACCATCAAGGAGGGTGGGCCGAGAACCGAGGTGGAGGACGAGGTACTCTCCGGCAGGGCGGAGTTCGGCGTCGGGACCTCGGCAATCCTTTTGCGCCGCGCCCGCGGCGAAGACCTGGTGGTGCTGGGGCAGATCTTCCAGCATTCGGCCGCCGTCCTGATCACCCCCCGCAGCACCGGAATCCGCTCCATCGCCGACATGGCGCGCCGCAGGTTCATGTACTCCAACCAGCACGGCGACATGCTGACCCTTTTGAGGCAAAACGGCGTCAGCGAAAAAGAGCTGGTGCAGGTCCCCCATAACGGCGACCCCCGCGGCCTCATCAGCGGCAAGGCGGACGTCATGATGGGGTACAGCTTCAACGAGCCCTTCATACTGGAGCAGGAAGGGGTACCCTACCTCCTCTTCTCCCCGCTTACCTACGGCATAGATTTTTACGGCGACAACTTCTTCACCACGCGGGCCAACATCGAGAGTAGGCCGGAACTGGTCCGCGCCTTCCGCAAGGCGACGCTGGAGGGGTGGCGCTATGCCATGGCCAACAAGTCCGAAATAGTCGACCTGATCCTCGCCAAGTACTCCCGGGAAAAAAGCCGCGACTGGCTCATCTTCGAGGCGAACCAGATGGAGGCCCTGATCCAGCCCACCCTGGTTGAGTTGGGGTACCAGAACCCTGAGCGCTGGCGCCAGATCGGCGAGTCGTTCGCGAAGCTCGGCATGGTCCCGGAAGGCTTCGACAGCACCGGCGTGAGCTTCGACCCCGCCCCCGGCAAGTACTATCGCGTGATACTCCAAATACTGCTGGTCTGCGGTTCCGTCATAGCGGTCCTGGTCGTCATCGTGATGAAGTTCAGGCAGTTGAATCGAACTCTCAAGGCACAGGTGGCCGAACGCAAGGCGGCGGAGGAGGCGCTCAGGGAAAGCGAGGAGCGGCTGCGCGTCATCTTCGAGACCTCACAGGCCGGCATCATCATGGTCGACCCCCAGGGGGTCATCCGCTTCGCCAACAAGAGGATGGCCGAGATGTTCGGCTGCCCTCACGACAAGCTGATCGGCTCCGACTACAAAAGCCATCTCCACCCGGAACAGTGCGAGGTGGGGAGCAAACTTATGGAGAAACTGATCCGCGGAGAAATGGAGCAGGCCTGCACGGAACGCCGCTACCTGTGCGGGGAGCACGGGGATTTCTGGGGCTACCTCTCCGGCAGAAGACTGGAGACTCCCGACGGCAAGCTGCAGGCGCTGATAGGGATCATCTCCGACATAACGGACCGCATCAAGGCGGAGGAGGCACGCGGGAAGGCGCTCATGCTGCTGGAGACCCTGCTGGCCCACTCCCCCATGGGGATCATCGTCTTCGACGGGGAAACCGGCTCCTGCATCCTTTTGAACCAGGCGGCGGCCGATATCTCCTGCTGGGGGAAGGAGTCCCTGCTCGGGCGCAACTTCAGAAACTCGGCCTCCTGGCGCGACGGCGGATTGACCGCGATCGCGGAAGAGGTTCTCGCCGACGGCGGCGCGCGCCCCTTAGAGGCTCAGCTGCACACCGCCGGGGGGAACGAGGTCACCCTGCGCTGCCACCTCTCGCGCTTTGAGGTGGAGGGGAAGCCCCACCTTCTGGTCTTGGGGCAGGATATCACCCAGGAGATGCGGCTGGAGCGGGAGAACAAGCGGATCGAGGCGCAGATGCTCAACATGCAGAAACTGGAAAGCCTCGGGGTGCTGGCGGGGGGCATCGCCCACGACTTCAACAACATCCTCACCGGGATAGTGGGTAACATCAGCTTCGCCCAACTGGCGCTCCCCGCGGCACACAAGGCGGGGGCACCGCTGTTGAAGGCCGAGAAGGCCTGCCAGAGAGCGGCGGAACTAGCCTCCCAGCTTTTGACCTTCGCCCGGGGTGGGCAGCCTATCAAGAAGGCGTTCTCCGTCAAGCCGCTGGTCGGGGAATCGCTCTCGCTGGTTCTGCGCGGCACCAACGTCAAGGGGGTCATCGACATCGCCGACGACCTTTGCGTCATCGAGGCGGACGAGGGACAAATAAACCAGGCTTTCAACAACATCATCATCAATGCCGTGCACGCCATGCCGGGGGGGGGAACCCTCACCGTAACGGGCGAGGATGCCGTGATGGAAGCAGGAAACCGCTTCGGCCTCACGCAGGGCCCCTATGTACGGCTGAGTTTCAGCGACCAGGGATGCGGCATCCCCAAGGCCGACCTGGAAAAAATCTTCGATCCGTACTTCACCACCAAGACCAGCGGCACCGGCCTTGGCCTTGCATCGACCCACTCCATCGTCACCAGGCACGGCGGCATGATCCTCGTGGACTCGGCTCCGGAAAAGGGAAGCACCTTCACCATCTACCTCCCCTCCACCGGGCACTCGGTGGCGGAAGAGGCGGGGCAGGACAAGGCCGAGCGTTTGCATGGGGGGGGACGGATGGTGGCGGTCATGGACGACGAGGAGATGATCAGAGACCTCACCCAGTCCATGCTGGTCGAGCTCGGCTACCGTGTGGATGTATGTTCCGACGGCGCCGAGGTGGTCGAACTCTATCGCGCCGCCTGCGCCCGCGGGGAACGCTACTCGGCCGTGATCATGGACCTCACCGTCCCCGGGGGGATGGGCGGCAAAGATGCGGCGCGTCGGATCCTGGAGCTCGACCCTGAGGCGCGGTTGATCGTTTCCAGCGGCTACTCCAACGACCCCGTCATGTCCGAGCACCGCAGCTTCGGCTTCTGCGCCACACTGGTCAAGCCTTACACCGCCGGCGACATCGGCAGGGTGCTTGGGGAAGCAATAAACAGCAATTGACAATTGACAATTGACAATTGACAATGGGCGCCTGCCCACCGTAGCCCAAAGGGCGAAGGCGGGTTCTCTGGTTCCCAAGCTTCAGCTTAAGAACCCAAGGCTTTAAACAGGGATGAAGGGGATACAGGGGATAACTGCAAAAGCTTTATGAGTTAAACCAGAAGCTGTTCGCTTTTATCCCTTTCATCCGCCTTTATCCCTGTTAAATGCCTTTGACGTTAGTGAGGTTTGGGAGCCGTTCCAACTTTATCTGGCTATCGGCAGCGTGAAGCTGAAGACGGACCCTTTACCCTGCTCGCTTTTCACTTCCAGCGTGCCGCCGTGCGCCTGCACGATGTGCTTCACTATGGAGAGCCCGAGACCGGTCCCTCCGTTGTCGCGGCTGCGCGCCTCGTCCACCCGGTAGAAACGCTCGAAGAGGCGCGGCAGGTCCTTTTCCGGTATCCCGATCCCTGAGTCCCGCACCGAAACCCGCACCAGGTCCCCTTCCCGCGCCGTCTCCACTCCCACGGATTTCCCCGTTTCGCTGTACTTGATTGCGTTGTCCAAAAGATTAATCAGCACCTGCTCCAGCCGGCCGCGGTCCGCCTGGACGGTCAACCCCGCCTCCCCCGCCGGCTGCTCCAGTTGAACCCCCTTTTCCTCGCCCCGCTGCCCCACCAGGAGGAGCGCCTGCCGGATCGCCTCGTCGAGCGCCACCGGCTTCAACTGCATCCCCATCTCCCCCGACTCCAGTTCGGAGAGGGTCAAGAGGTCGCGGACCAGGCCGGAAAGGCGGTCGGCGTGGTTCTGGATGATCAGCAGGAAACGCTCGGCGCGCTCAGGGTCGGCCGCGAGCGCTCCCGAGAGAAGCGTCTCGGCGTACCCCTTGATCACCGTGACCGGCGTTCTCAATTCGTGAGAGACGTTTGCCACGAAGTCGCGGCGGATCTTTTCCACCCTCTTGAAGGCGCTGATGTCGTGGAACACCGCCACCGCCCCCTGCAGCCCGTCCCCGTCGCGCAGGGGGACCCAGTGCACCAGCACGGTCTTCCCTCCGGCAAGGGCTATTTCCTGGTGCTGCTCCTGCCGCGCTGAGAGCACCTCCCTGCAGGCGGCGTAAAGGTCCGGGTGGCGGGTGATCTGCAGAAGCGGCCGCCCCTGCAGCTCGGCGCCGGTGGCGAACATGGTGCAAAAAGCGGGGTTCACCAGGGTCACCACGGCGTCCCGGTCGGTGACCATCACCCCCTCCCCCATGCCGTTCAAGATCGCATCCAGCTGGTTTTTTTCCGAGGAGATCAGCTCCAGCTGCCGCTCGATCCGCCCCGACATCTCGTTCATCACGTGGGCCAGTTCGCCCATCTCGTCCTGGCTCTGGACGGCAATCCTGGCGCCGAACTCGCCCCGCCCGATGCGTTGGGCGCCGGTCGCGAGCCTTCTGAGGTTTCTGGAGTTGAGATTGGAGAGGAAGTAGGACAAAAGAAGCGAAGCGAGGACCGCGACGGCGAGGGCGGCGCCCAGGCTTCTTCTCAGGCGCTCTTTGGCCTGCTCCAGCTCCGAGAGCGGAAGCGCGAGCCGTACCACGCCATGGTCCCCGAAAGGAGCGGCGACGTAAAGCATGTCGGTGTGGAGGGTAGCCGAGTAGCGGATGGCGCTGCCGATTCCCTCCTTGAGCGCCTGCCGCACCTCGGGGCGGTTGGCGTGGTTTTCCAGCTTGCCCCACTCGTCCGGGGCCAGGCCGGAGTCAGCGACCACAACACCGTCCCCCGCTATGACGGTGACGCGCGAGCGTATCGCCTTCGACAGCGCCGCGGTCAAAGCCGGCGCATCCTGTTTCAGGTCCCGGATCTCCTTTTGCGCCATGAGCGAAGCGATGCGGGCCTCGTCCTCGAGATGCTGCCGCGTCCCCTGGGTCATGGAGGTTTCCTGGCTTGCGGCGAGGTAGAAATAGAGTCCCGCCCCCAAGAGGAGCACGAGCAGCAGGTACGAGGCCATCAGTTTCCAGCGAAAGCCCCCTTTCATGACTCCTCCAGTTTGTAGCCGAAGCCGCGCACAGTCTTGATCAACTCCCCCGCCGCTCCAAGCTTCGTGCGCAGGCGGGTCATGTGCGTGTCCACGGTGCGCGTGTCGCCCAGGTAGCTGTATCCCCAGACGTTTTGCAAGAGAAGTTCCCTGCTCTGCACGCGTCCGATCCGCTCCGCCAGGTTCATCAGGAGCTTGAATTCCGTAGAGGTGAGCTGTACCTCCTCCCCGGCTACCCGGACCAGGTGGCGCTCCACGTCGATTAGTAGCGCCCCCAGCGAGATGGTGGCCACTTCGGAAGCGGGAAGCTTTCTCCTCAAGACGGCCCGCACCCTAAGCATCAGCTCCCGGGTGGAAAAAGGCTTCACCACGTAGTCGTCGGCCCCCATCTCGAACCCCACCACGCGGTCGATCTCCTCCCCGCGAGCGGTGAGCATGATGACAGGAATGCCCGCGGTAAGTTCCGCCCCCTTCAAGGTGCGGCAGACCTCCGTCCCCATCATCCCCGGGAGCATCAGGTCGAGCAGTATCAGGTCAGGCTTGCAGCGGCGCGCCTCCGCGAGCCCGGTGGCGCCGTCGTGGGCCACGAGGCAGCAATATCCCTCCTGCTCCAGGTGGAAAGCCACCAGATCCGCCAGGTCCTTCTCGTCCTCTATCACCAGTACTGTCGGCATTAAACAGTCCTTTCGCGGGGGCTTCCCCGCCGGGTTGGTTGCAACGGCATAAATAGAGCTAATCGGCGTGCATTCGCTAAGCCGGCAAGTTCACCCACCCCCCTGCCCCCTCCCGTCAAGGGAGGGGGAGAGCTGGAAACAGCTTGAAGGCGGCAGAGTGCAATCCCCATCGGTGGGGCGGATTCTTTCTAATCGGCACAAATGTATTGTTTCGTTAGCGAATAGGCAAGTCTAAAGAGCGGCCGCCATTAGTTTCCTCCTGGTTTCCAAGCTCCAGCTTGGGAACCCAATGCGGCGCAAAGCTCCAGCTTTGCATCCAGAAAGAAGCTGGAGCTTCGGCAGGCCTTGCGTTCCCAAGGTGGACCTTGGGAACGAGATGACGGGACTAGCCGATGTCGAGCATGCGGATAAAGCATTCCTTGCTGGCAAAGCAAAGGGGGACAGGCACCTGGCGGAGCCAGTCCCCTTCGTTCTTGCTGGCAATGCTGAAAAATTTCCCGTATATTCCCAAAACTTTTATTTTAATGATGAGCTTTTCCCGGGTGCCCCAGCCCCCCTTCATCGGAGCGACTGCATGGAAGTAGCGATACGGATCATACTGCTCTCTGGAAAGTCGGCGCTAGACCTGGCGCTTTACACCCTGTTGCCGGTGCTGGTGGTGATGATGGCGATGATGAAGCTGGTGGAGGCGCGGGGCATCCTCGCCCTGGTCGCCAAGTGGCTTCGCCCCGTGCTCAGGATCTTCGGCGTCCCCGGCGCCGGGGCGTTCGCCATGCTGCAGCTGCTTCTGGTCAGTTTCGCCGCTCCGGTCGCCACCTTCTCCGTGATGGAGAAGGACGGGACCGCAAAGCGGGCCATCGCCGCTACGCTGGCGATGGTCCTCACCATGTCGCAGGCCAACGTGGTCTTCCCCATGGTGTCAGCGGGGCTCGACCTTGCCACCATCATGATGACCTCGCTCGCGGGGGGACTCGCGGCGGCGGCGCTCACCTATTACCTACTCACCCGTTCGCTGGGGCACGAGGGAGGAGAGCATGAAGACCACGGCGTCCCCGCCACCGCCGCAAAGAAAAGCACCGCCCTCAACCTGATGATCGTAGGCGGCCAGGAGGCGGTCCAGGTAATCCTCGGCGCCATCCCCATGCTGATACTGGCCATCTTCCTGGTGAACGTGCTTAAGGAGATAGGCGCCATCGCGCTTTTGGAAACGGCGCTGCGCCCCCTTTTCGCACTGATCGGTTTCCCCGCGGTGGCGGTGCTCCCCTTGGCCACCAAATATCTGGCCGGAGGGACCGCCATGATGGGTGTGACGCTCAACCTGGTGAAGGAAGGCGCCATCACCGTCACCGAGTTGAACCGGATGGCAGGCTTCCTCACCAACCCCTGCGACATAGTCGGCGTTGCCGTCCTCGCCTCCGCCGGTACCCGCTGCAGTTCCGTGGTGCGTCCGGCCGTCATCGGCGCCCTCTTCGGCATACTGCTGCGCGGCGTGATGCACCTCCTAATTTTTTAACCTTCCTGCCCAACTTGCCGTTGCCGCCATCCCCTCCACGTCGCCTCCGGCGCCGCCGAGCGCAAAGCGCCACGCTTCTTCCTGCCTTGACTGAACCACAAAGGTCGCTACATTCTAATAAACTTTTAATCCCCCCATCTTTCATGCAGTGTCTCCTCCAGCATCCATCGGCAGGACGGGGCGTTTGCGTAACGGAGGTTATCATGAGAACGATGATCGCTTCACTGCTGTTCATCGCCGTAGCGCTGACAGGATGTGCTACCGAGCGCTACAGCAAGATCGAGAAGTGGAAAGTCGCCGCCACTGATCCGGTCGTTTCCGTCGGGCATGGCGGGGTGTTCGATGGGAAGGGGAAGGAGGTCGAGGTTTCACCCTATTTCGTCCTGCACGCGCAAAGGTATTACCTGAAACGGCTTTACCAAGAGGGAAGCAGTGAACAAAAGGCACTGTTCCAGCAAAAACAGCGCAGCATCGAGAAAATCAAGCCTCAGGACAAGTCTGAGAAGATCCTGGTGAACGCAGCGCTGCTGGGGTGGTTTGTGGAAGCGGTCAAACCGCGGGACGCGGCGCAGATAGGAAGCAAGAACAGCGCGCTTTTGGAGCGTTACATCCGGTTCAAGGACGGCGAACTGGATGAGGTACCCAACGGCGGCGGTCCGGTCAGGAAGGACCTCGTCGCCCTGCTCTGGCGCGAAGGTCTCCTTACCTTCCTTTCCACGAATGTGGGCGGCCCCGCCTATATCGAGCAGTGCCGCGCCGCAGGCGTCCCTATTCCCCCTGACTGGGGAAGTTCGAGCTGGAAGTACTTAGGCAAACTGGGGACCAAGTTCATCAGCTCCGGCGTCGACGCCGACCTCTATGCCTTCGAAAGCGACGCCCCGAAAGGAGTCTGTTTCGCCCTGCCGCGCTCCTCGGGAGAAACCATCACCCTCCTGGGGATCATCTGCCTCGGGACCGATACCAGCAAATCCTGCTTCTGGGACAACCAGAAAAACAAGATGCAGTTCGGCATCCCCAAGAACACGCCGGTGCCGCTTTCCGGCTTCGCCGGCGGCGCCGACCTCTTCAACGGCTCCGGAGGTATCTGCACCGACTGTCATGCCGGGGAGAACCCGTTCATAGTGTATCCAGGCCAGCCCATGGATATCGCCAACCTGTTGCCGAAAACCTGGTCCGATCCGCTGGTCCATCCCGCCTGGCCGCAAAACCAGGGGCCGACCAGCGCGCTCAACGGCATCGTGCTGAACCCCGGCGAAGACTCCTGTCTCAGTTGCCACAATAAGCCTCCCGGCCGCAGGTTCCCGACGCTGTCCACCGACACCCCCGGATATTGCGGCGTCATCCTCCCGAAAGCGATCCAATTCACCATGCCTCCCGGCAGCCCCGGCAACAACGCCTCATATGCCAAGCACAAGGACGCTCTTTTGGCCTCCTGCAACCGGGTCAAGTGAGGGGAGCAAGGATTCCTTTATCCACTCCCCGTTCTGTGCTAGCCTGACCGGCGTTCGGAGGCAAATCGGGGGACTGGCTCCGCAAGGTGCCTGTCCCCCTTGAGATGTCCGGGGGACTGGCTCCGCAAGGTGCCTGTCCCCCTTGACAAGCGTCAACGAGGTCATCATGAGAAAATCGATTTTGGGAACTCTCGCCACGTCCGCCATGGTGGCCCTGGGAAGCATAGGCGCCAAAGCCCCGGCAGTCGGTGACCCGGCACCCCCTTTCGAGGCGCCTTCCACCGCGGGGGAGATCAGGCTCACCGACTACTTGGGTAAGAAACACGTGGTGCTCGCCTTCTACTTCGCCGACTTCACCCCCGGCTGAACCACCGAAGTACAGGCTTTTCAGGACGGGATCCACCGTTTTGAAGAGTTGGGCGCCCAGGTCCTGGGCGTAAGCAGCGACGACCTCGACACGCACGCGCAGTTCGCCAAGGAGCATGGGCTCTCTTTCCCGCTCATTTCGGATCAGGGGGGAGCGGTGCAGAAGCTGTACGCGCCGGGGAGGGTTACCTTTCTGATCGACAAGAAGGGAGAGATCCGCCAGGTCCAAGCAGGGCAACCGGGCATCCCCCGCTTGCTGGAGGAGCTGGCGCGGCTTTGATTTCAAACCGAAAGGCGGAACCGAAAGGCGGAACACAGAGGTCGCGGAGGTCCACGGAGGGCACAGAGGTTTTTTCAGGGAAAAGCAAAGGTACTCACCACAGAGGTTCACAGAGGAAACACAGAGGCAACGGCGAAAAGCCCCCCCAAAAAAAGGTTTAAGGATTTCCTCGTTTCAGGTTTTCCTCTGTGTCCTCTGTGTCCTCTGTGGTGAAAGGTTTTTTTGAGCTTTGTGATTTTCCTGCTTCTGTTTTTCCTCTGTGCCCTCTGTGTCCTCTGTGGTGAAAGCTTTTTGGTTTTAGGAGGAGATTATGCCGCCGAACAGCACGCCCGATGCCGTCGTGGTGGGTTCCGGACCCAACGGCCTCGCCGCCGCCATCACCCTGGCGCGAGCGGGGCTTTCCGTGACCGTCTTCGAGGAATACCGCACCATCGGCGGCGGAACCAGGACGGAGGAACTCACCCTCCCCGGGTTCTGGCATGACGTCTGCTCCGCCGTCCATCCCCTGGGCGTAGCCTCGCCGTTCTTTCTTTCGCTCCCCCTTCATGAACACGGGCTGGAATGGATCTACCCTGAGATCCAGCTCGCACATCCCTTGCCCGACGGCACCTCCGCCCTTTTATACCGCTCCATAGACAAGACCGCTGAACTCCTGGGGAGCGACGGAAAAGCTTACCTGCGGCTCATGTCTCCTCTGGTGCGGCAGTGGGACGATTTGGCCCCCGATCTGCTCGCGCCGCTGCATTACCCGCAGCACCCGCTGGCGATGCTGCTCTTCGGCCTGCGAGGGATCACCTCCGCGCAGCGGATGGGCAACTCCTGCTTCAAAGAGCCAGCCGCGCGCGCCCTTTTCGCCGGGCTGGCCGCGCATTCCTTCCTGCCGCTCACCGAGCCTCTATCCTCTGCGTTCGGCCTCGTTCTCGGCGCCCTCGGACACGTGGCCGGTTGGCCGGTGGCAAAGGGAGGCTCCCGCATGATAGCCGCAGCACTTGCCTCCTATCTCCGCTCCTTGGGAGGGGAGATCGTCACCGATACCGGAATCAACTCGCTGACGGAACTCCCCAAAGCCCGCCTCACCATGCTCGACCTGACGCCGCGCCAGTTGTTGAAGATCGACGCCCCCCTGCCGGAACGGTACCGGCAGAAGATCGAGGCGTATCGCTACGGCCCCGGCGTCTTCAAGATCGACTGGGCGCTGGACGCTCCGATACCGTGGGCGTCGGAAGGGTGCCGCCGCGCGACGACGGTGCATCTCGCCGGGACCGCGGACGAGCTTGCCCGCTCCGAGCGTGAGGTGTCGCAAGGAAAACATCCGCACCACCCCTTCGTTTTGCTCGCGCAGCCGACGCTGGTGGACCAAAGCCGGGCGCCGCTCGGAAAGCATGTGGGATGGGCGTACTGCCATGTCCCCCACGGCTCCACCGTCGACATGACAGAACGGATCGAGGCGCAGGTGGAGCGCTTCGCACCCGGTTTTCGCAGCCTGGTGCTGGCCCGCCATACCCGCAACTGCGCGGAGCTTGAGCGCTACAACCGAAACCTGATCGGTGGAGACATAAACGGAGGGATACAGGACCTGCGCCAGTTCATGGCGCGGCCGACGCTTTTTTCACCGTACCGGACGCCGCTAAAAGGACTCTACCTCTGCTCTTCGGGCACCCCGCCGGGCGGAGGCGTCCACGGCATGTGCGGCTACCACGCCGCGAGCCTGGCTCTGGAGGATATCAAGAGATGAACTTCAAAGGCGCTTAACAGGGATAAAAACAGATGAAAGGGATAAAACCAGACAAATAGCTTCTGGTTTTAACCAAAGTTTTTGCCTTTGCAGTTATCCCCTTTATCCCCTTCATCCCTGTAAAAGCTTTTCAGGGTTTTATGTTTTCTCGTTCCGAATAGGTTCCGTGTGACCGGAAAAGGCTGGACTAAAGGGGGAGGTTAGCGGAGGTACAACATGATCGGCGGCGACGACGGTTACTGGTTCATACGCCTTGGCACGACCTGGATGAGGATGTCTGGGAACTGGTGCTGGACCAGGAAGAAAACCGCGAAGAGTTTTGGCTGCCGGCTCCGGTCCATTTGAAGCTCAATTCGCGCAGGCGCCTGCGGGCTTCCACGTCATTGGCCTGCTCCGCGACGCGCGATTCCCGGCTCTGATCGAAATAGATACCGCTTACCCCCTTCAAATCCTCGGAGAGCACCAGGCGCTCCACGTGAGCCGCCCCCTCCTCCACCGTAGTACGCGCCGCTCCGAACCACTCCCGCACCATGTTGGTGTCCATGAGCGAGGCCGGGTGGAGCACGTTCGCCGTTACCCCCGTCCCAGCCAGTTCTTCAGCCAGATCCAGGGTGAACATGATCAAGGCCTGTTTGCTCTGGGCGTAGGCGCGCATGCCGTCATACTCCTTTTCCAGCATCACGTCCTCGAAATCGATGTCCCGCTGCGCCACCGAAGCGACGTTGACGATACGCGCCTCTCCCGCCTCCTTCGCCGTGCGCCGTAGCAGCGGCAGGAGCCTGCGGGTGAGCAGGAAGGGCGCAAGGTAGTTGACGGCGAACCGCAGTTCGAACCCGTCGGGGCTTGCCTGACGGCGCGTCGGGTCGGGCCCGGCGCCGACGCCGGCGTTATTTATCAGCACATCCAACCGGGAACACCTCTTGGTTACCAAAGCGGCGAGGGAATCGACCCCGTCCAGCGACGAGAGGTCTGCATTGTAATAATAGAGACGGTCGTTGCCGGTCGCCTTGTGGATCTTCGCCTGCACCATCCGTCCTTTGTCCCGGTCCCTGCCGTGCAGCAACAAAGTTGCCCCCGTCCCTGCCAGATCGGCGGCAACCTTTTCCCCCAGACCGTCGGTGGCGCCAGTGACGAGAATAACCATATCTTTTATATTCCGCATGATGCCTCCGTGTCTGCCCAAGTCGGTGATGTCGGTCCTGCCCAAGGCGGAGCCTGTTGCAGTATAGCGCCACAATGCAAAAACGCCCATGGCCGGCATGCGAAGGGCATGGCCATGGGCGCCTGCATCATCACTTATTCATCTGCGAGAACGCCTCGTTGGCACCTTCGCGGATCTCCTCAGGGCTCAGATCGCGGGTGTGGGTCGCCAACATCCAGTTGTAACCGAACGGATCCCGCAGCGAGCCGGCACGGTCGCCCCAGAACATCTCCTGTACCTCCATTTCAACCGTGGCTCCCGCTTCTACTGCCCGTCTGAAAGCGGCATCCACGTTCTCGACGTACAGGTAGAAACCGACCGGCGAACCTCCCATGCTTTCCGCGCTCTTGCAATTTTGCTGCGGGCATTCGTCTCCCATCATGATGATGGAGTCGCCTACCTGCACCTCCGCGTGCATTACCCCGTTTCCGTCCGGGCCTGGCATGGCATACCTCTCCTGGGCTCCGAACGCATTTTTGTAGAATTCGATTGCCTTGCGGCAATCCTTGAACATGAACATCGCTGTGACGCTATGATATCCTTCCGGGATCGGCCTTATCATGACAAACCTCCTGATTTATCACTGCTTTCGCCTCATGCTACCACTTTAGGATAGGTCTTTCGCCGGCACCCTGTCAAGAAAGGCATCGCAGGCAAATTAGATTTTTTTAAAGTTCCCAGGTTGACATCCTCTTAGTTGATTTTATACTGGGTCCCTCAACGCCGAAATCATTGAGCTTACGGCAAACGCAACACCAGCCCGAAGCTGCAAGGAGCAGATCATGACACAATGCCCGGAATGTGAAGGTAAGAAGGTAGTCGCCTGTGCCAAATGCGACGGCAAAGGAAATAAGTACTTTGTCCCGGTACTCGACATCTGGGAATACGATTGCGATTGCTACGGAAGCGGCGTGGTGACCTGTTCCATGTGTAACGGGCTTGGGTACGTCACACACACCGAAATGGTCGTCCCCTCCTCCCCTCGCGTGGATCTCAGGTACTTCTCGCACTGACGTAGGCAGATCTTTCAGGATCTCTTTGCATACCAAAGCCCCTGCTTCCTTTCAGGAACAGGGGCTTTTCATTGTCCCGGTTGAAGTCGGCAAGATAGCAGCGGCATCATTGAATTCCCCACCTGTTCAAGTAAACTTAGCGTCGAAAGAAGCTCCCCAAGCAAGCCATAATGACAGGATAACGCATGCCGACCACCCCGCCACCAGTCGACAACCCACCCTCCACAAGCCTTTGGGCAAAAACCATACATGTTTTGCCATACCTGGTCATGGCCCTTTCTTTTCTTTTGACTTTCTTCTTCTGGCGCCAGTACGACCACAGCCTGAACATCAGATCCCAGGAAGTATTCAACGATCGCGTCGATGAGATAAAGAGTAAGTTCTTCACCAGAATGACGGATGACGAACAGATCCTGAGGGGGGCGGCCGGACTTTTCAACGCCAGTGAGGATGTGACGCGCGACGAGTGGCGGCGCTATGCCCTGTCGCTGTCGCTTGATAAGCACTTTCCCGGTTTCCAGGGTTTGGGCTTCGCCGAGGTGGTCCGTCCCAAGGACTTGGAGCGCCATATCCAGCGGATAAGGCGAGAAGGGTTCCCCGATTACAGATTATGGCCGGAGGGGGAGCGGCAGGAATATACCGCCATCATCTACTTGGAACCCTTCGACTGGCGCAACCAGCGTGCCTTCGGCTACGACATGTTCTCCGCCCCCCACCGACGCGAGGCGATGTCGAAAGCCCGCGACCTGGGAGAAGCTGTGGTAACCGGTCCGGTGACACTGGTGCAGGAAACAAAGAGGGATAAGCAGACCGGAGTGTTGATGTACCTCCCCGTGTACAAGCGGGGTCTCCCCTTGGAAACCGTAGCGCAGCGGCGGATCGCGGTGCAGGGATATACATTTAGCCCGATCAGGATCAAGAATTTCCTTTCGGCAACCTTCCCCAGAATGCCGGAAGACATAGGCTTCAGGATCTACACGGACAAGGAGCCGAACCCCGCGGGGCTCCTCTACGACTCCGTCTCCGACTCCAACCTCAACCTTCCGGAAAACTACCGGGGCGAACTGCAGGCGACCCGGTCCTTTCAAGGGTTCGGCCGGAACTGGTTGTTGACCTTCGAGTCGCTGCCGCACACGGCCCAGGAGCAGAGGAAAACCCAGTCCAGAAACTACCTGATCGTCGGCATTACCGTCAGCATCCTGCTGTCGGTCATCGCATTCATGCTCCGTTCCGCACATGCCGGCGCCATCGCCGCAGCCCAGGCACTTAAGGAAAGCCAGGAGCGTTATCGCAAGATCTCGGAAGACAGTCCCGCCTATATTGCCACCTTCCTTCCCGATGGCACGCTCACATATGTAAACCCCGCCTTGGCCCACGACCTGGGAAAGCGCCAGGAAGACCTTTTAGGAAAAAGCTTCTTCGAGTTTCTCCTGCCGGAGTACCGGGAGCCGGTCAGGCTGGGGTTGCACGCCCTTTCGCCTCAAAACCCGACCCAAACACTGGAACAAGCCATGGTTGGTCCCAATGAAGCTGTAATCTGGCACGAATGGACCAATCGGGCGGTGTTCGACGACCACGGAGGCATAACCGAGTTTCAGGGCGTGGGGCAGAACATTACTGAGAGGAAGAAAGCAGCTGAAGAACGCTCCCGACTGGAACAGCAGATGCTGCACGCCCAGAAAATGGAAAGCCTGGGAGTGCTGGCCGGCGGCGTGGCACATGACTTCAACAACATCCTGATGGCCATCATAGGGAACGTGGACTTGTCACTGATGAAGATCGAGGAGGCCTCCCCCATCACCGCAAATCTGCGCAACATCGAGAAAGCTGCAATGAGGGCGGCCGATCTTGCCAAGCAGATGCTTGCCTACTCCGGCAAAGGGAAATTCGTCATAGAAAAGCTGGACCTGAACCGGCTGATCGAAAAGCTGCACCCGATCCTGGAACCGTCGCTACCGACCAACGCCGTCCTGACACTGAAGCTGCACAAGCCGCTCCCGATGGTCGAAGGGGATGCCAACCAGATGCGGCAGATAGTGATGAACCTGTTTATGAACGCCGTAGAGGCGCTTGGCGAAAACGGCGGCGAGATAATCATCAGCACCGATGACGGCGTACAGGACGGGGAGAGCCTGCAGAACGTGCTGCTGGGCGAAACCCTGGCCGAAGGAAGCTACGTGCTTTTGGAGGTCACAGACACCGGCTGCGGCATGGAGAAGGAAGTGCTCGACAAAGTCTTCGATCCCTTCTTTACCACCAAGTTCACCGGCCGGGGGCTGGGTCTAGCCGCAGTGCACGGCATAGTAAGAGGTCACAAGGGCGGGATAAGGATATCCAGCGAGCCCGGCATGGGAACCACTTTTCAAGTGCTGCTGCCGACCTCTGAGCCCACACCGGTGGAGGTCTCGGTCCCGGAGGAAATCGAGAATGGCTGGAGCGGCGTGGGAAGGATTCTGCTCGTGGACGACGAGGAGGTAGTGAGAACCGTCGCGGCCGAGCTGCTGAAAGAGCTGGGGTTCACGCCTGTTGTTGCCGGCAGTGGCGCCGAGGCCATAGAAACCTTCAAGAACAACCAGGACCTACAGGCCGTCATCCTGGACCTGACCATGCCCGGAATGGATGGCGAAGAGTGCTTCCGCGCACTGCGGGGGATCGATCCGGAAGTAAAAGTGATCATGTCCAGCGGGTTCAGCGAACAAGACGTAGTCCAGAAATTTCCCGGCAAAGAGCTGGCAGGATTCATCCAGAAGCCGTACACCCTCAAAGCCCTCAAAGAAGTGATGCGGAAGGTGTAGATTTACTTCGTATCGCTAAGCGTAAGCTGTTTGTAAGGCCAGCCTTGCATCCCGTCTTCCAGGATAAACAGGCGCTTTTCGGCTACCCCTTTTCCCTTCAGATGCTCGTAGGTGTTTTTTGCGCCACCGCCGCCACGAGGGCAGACGATAACGATATCTTCGCGCCCAGCGAGAAGCTGCGGGACCACCTCATCAAGCTTCTTCTTGTCGTCAGCAGATTTGGCCGGAAAGGCATTAGTCTCCAGCGAGTTCTTGAAGTGATGTTTGCGGAATTCGGCAGGGACCTGAATGTCGACGATCTTCACCGGCTTGCTGCTCTCCAGCCATTTCTTGAAATCAGCGGGCTCCACATAATTGTAGCTGGCGGCTATGGCCGTCGAAACGAGTGCCAGCGACAAAGCAGGATAAATCAACAGTCTCTTCATGTTTTCTCCTGTGTATTCAGATAACAGCGGAGGAAATATATTTGAGATGTGCAATATGGTCAAATTCATATTATCTATGACTTTGCTGCTGATCATCGGTTTAGAAAATAGCAGGAAGAACTCAGAGTCATGAAGAAGCAGAGGGTGCCGCGGGTGGTAAGAAAAAACTGCTTGACAATACTTAATACGCGCTAATAATTGCCCCCATAAATTCAACGCCAAGCACGGGAGGCAACGATGAGCGAGGTATTCGACATCCAAGGGCTTAAGGATCTCGGTGACGGTGACTTGGCCCTCCAGGGCGAGAACATAGCCGATCTCATGGAGGACCACGAGGCTTTCAAGGATCAAACCATTCCCTCTTGCATTCCGGGTCCGACCCGAATCAGGGAGGACGCGCAACAGGTAAAGCAGACATCGACTGCGGCAAGGCTGGATCCATCGAAGGAGCCCGAAAGGCGGGCTGCGCGGGAGAAGATGATTCAGTCGATAAAGTTCTCGTGTCAATATGTCGTGATGTATTCGGAGCATACCGACAACCCCGGCCTGCTGGACACCATCGGGGTGGATAGAGCACACAGAGCCCCTCGGAACTCAGCCATCAAGGCGCCAACGAGCTTCTACAAGTTCACCGTCACCCACGGCAAGAAGCCCGGCTCCATCAAGGTTCATGTCAGCAGTTGGGAAGGTAAGGGGAGTGTCGATATGCAGATCTGCTTCGGCAACCCCGGATTGGAAGAGTCGTGGCAGCCGCTCAAAATCGCTCACCACTGCAACTTCACGGTGGAAGGATTGGAAACCGCCCGCAGGGCCTACTTCAGAGCCAGACTGCTCAAGGATGCCGGCGTCGGTCCCTGGTCCGAGACTGTCGAACTCATCATCATTTGAAAAGAAAAAGGCGGCTGCATCCCGGTGCAGCCGCCGTCATCTTCCCACGAATCCCCCCTCCCCTATATCGAAGTACCTCACAAGGTGGAAATCCCTCTCGCCAAAGTGCAAAAGCCAGCGTCCAACGGTGTTGAAGCGCCGCCCTCCCCGGTCCGCATCCCGGCCGACACGGTCGCCCTCCCTTCCCGCCGTTCATCCCGAATATACAGTCCGGATACAAATTTGTTAGTTCCAAATGCAATTAGCAAATCCCAAATGGAAATAGCATATTTCGAAATCGAAGTAGCTTATTCTGTCCCCGGAATAGTTAAATCGATTCGGGAATAGCTTATTCTGTCGCCGGAATAGTTAAATCGATTCAGGAATAGCTTATTCTGTCGCCGGAATAGTTAAATCGATTAGGGAATAGCAAAGTTTGAGTTGGGAATAGCGAGTTTTGCCGGAGGAATAGCATATTTCAGTTTGGAAATAGTCAAAACCGAAATGGAAATAGCAAAAAAAGTTTTCGGAACAGTGCAAACCGGAATCGGTTTTGATTAATCAGGCTGGGAATCTGCAAAGTAGCTGCCCACCCAGTAAGAATGGGGCTGACGGACACCTGGCGCCTCAGCGACAACTATTCTGATACGAGGGTAACGCAAGGCGTCAGAAGCTCCAGCTTTCCGCGGATGCACCATATTGTCCTCTCATGCATTAACGAGCGTCGGCGTGCAGTTTAAGACCTAACGCTGAGATGATTTTGAGGATGGTATCAAACCCAGGAACCCGTTCGCCTGAAAGGGCCTTATAAAGACTTTCTCTTGAGAGACCGGCATCTCGCGCTACCTGCGACATTCCCTTGGCGCGTGCGATGTCACCAAGTGCCTTGGCAATAAAGGCAGCATCGCCATTAGCCTCTTCGAGACATGCCTCAAGATAAGCCGCCATTTCTTCTGGAGTGCGAAGGTGCTCGGCAACATCGTAACGACTGGTACCAGTTTTTGGCATTTGAAGCTCCTATAGAGGCGTTCAATTCTGACGAGGACACGAGCCTTAGCCTGAATATCCCGCAAGTCATCAAGCCATTTGGCAAACCGCTCAGTTTTGCGTATCTCCGTCATAGCGGTATTGTAGCCAGATGGCTACACGCTGTCAATGCACCTCGTCTTGGCGCCCTCCCCGAACGGCTGAAGTGCTTCCCATAAGTAAGAAGATCGAGCGGCAAGAGATGTCTTTGTTGATCGTGCCTTGAACAGTGCCGGTATTCCCATTGCACGAATCTCAGAGAAGAGAGGGTTGCACGGAGCATCATTTTTTCATTTGCTTAATGGCGTCGTTAAGCTTAGCTCCGGCTCTTTCGATTTCCTTGCCGGCTTTTTCGACGGACTTGTCGATCTCCTTACCCGCACGCTCCGCGGGCCCCTCTTTTCGGCAGCCACAAACACCGGCGACTATGCTACCCAATACCAAGACTGCGACCAGGATTTTGCTCGTTTTCATCATTCGGCACCTCACTGTTTATTCACTCATTCTCAAACGGGCACAAAAAAAGCCGGGGCCAGAATATCTTGAGATATTTCGGCGACCCGGCTGTCTCTATGAGACCCAGTAGGCTTTCCGTCCCACCCTCGCGGATGGTTTAGTATTGTCGTTATCTGACTTTAGCTGTTTTTGTTGGTGGCGCACGATAGCCTAAACCAGTCGGCGTCGTCAAGAGTAAAGGATAAGGGAACTGAATCGGAGCGCCCGGCTCCTTTCAGCTTCCGCCCAGCTCTTATCTACCGCGAAGATTGGACACGGCCTGGAACCGAAGGTTTTCTGGTCCGCGAAAAGCGGAAGGGGCCAGCTACCAAAACTTCCAACATGGCCTTGGTCCTGGAGGGGTGACTGGGTGCAGCAAAGGCTGACATTATAAAGGAAAAAAATAACGGTAATGTACAGATGGCCACGGCCGACAGCATAGGGCTTGAAGCAGCCTGTACTCGCTTAGGGACGCTTTTGCCCTTGACCGACAGCCTTTTAATGGGTGCCCCCTTTCGCTCAACATGACAAAAGCCGCTACTTAGTCGGTAGCGGCTTTTGCATTGCCTGGAAAACAATCTGTGAAGAAGAGAACTGACTTCTTCTGTGCCTCATGTGTTGCAGAATTATCGGTATTTTGTTCCCGCTATTTTGCGGAATTTTCATCACGTACTTCTAGGATGCCTATGGACGAGGACGCAGTGCTGTATTCGACCGGTCGTGAAAAGGGCTAGGCGTGGCTACTCCGATGCACCCCTTCATACATGGTCCCCCCAGCGTTGTCTTTGAAGCCGCTATATACGTGTTGTGCACTCGGTTTCGTAATTTTATACCAGCGGGTGTACGCGTAGCACTGGATGGCGACGACGGTAGCGGATGCAGCACTCAGGGTCATGATAAAAATTTTAGCGAACTCGATGTTACTCATGGTCTGTTTTCTCCTCTGGGGCCTGTTATCCCCGTTCCCATTGTGTTAACACGTCAACAATCAGCCATGCCATCCACGACCATCAGAGACGTGTTCTTTGAGTCTATTATTCGGAAGAGGAACCCATTCTTCAACTGAAGAGATCCTGAAGATTTAGTCAGGATCTGCAGGGGAAATTTGCTACCTATTGAGCGCGGTCCAGCTTTCCCCGCCAGTTCCGGCAACCAGAGGGGTCAAACCTCATCAAAACGGACGTGCAGTTTTCCCGCATCCGGCTTTCCGATGTTCTGCACCGCAGCAACTAGAACCGGACTTCTCGAGCAAGCTTTGGGTCATCAACCATCCATTCAGCCTTTGTCCATGTCCAGGCCTGACCCTCTAGCCCCTCTAGCCCCTCTAGCCCCCGGGTCCTGCCCCCCTTCGCTCACCATGACAAAAGCCGCTACTTAGTCGGTAGCGGCTTTAGCATTGCCTGGAAAACAATCTGTGAAAAAGAGAACTGAATTCTTCTGCGCCTCATGTGTTGCAGAATTATTGGTATTGTGTCCCCGGAATATCCGTAGTGAAGCGTCAGCGGAACGGAGACCGTCTACCGCCCGATGGTTGGGGTCCTTTTTGATGCCAAAATCAGCATTATACGCAAGTGACCGCTCGCGCAAAGTGAGCAGGTTCCCAACTTGCTCCCGAATCCTTCTTCCAATGGCTTCAACTCTGAGGTGGGTCTTAACCTCCTCAATAAATTTCCGATCGCCAACAGCCACGCTCTGCCTGTTAGCTCGCGCCATGCTTTATTGGCCCTTTTTTGCCGGTGAAAACATGCTTTTAAGGGTAAAATACATGGACTTTATTTGTCTTTATCGTGTCATTACAACACGTTGCCTTGGTCCGACCCCGCCCCGCCGCCCCGCCCCATAGCCTAAACCAGTCGGCGTCGTCAAGAGTAAAGGATAATGGAACTGAACTGAAGCGGCATAAGTGTGTTCTTTACTTGGTCCCAACGGCTCGGCGTGACCGGCGGAGCGCCCGTAGGGGCTTTGGGGCTTTGGGGGGCTACGCAGGTGACCGCTCGCGCAAAGTGAGCAGGTTCCCAACTTGCTCCCGAATCCTTCTTCCAATGGCTTCAACTCTGAGGTGGGTCTTGACCTCCTCAATAAATTTCCGATCGCCAACAGCCACGCTCTGCCTGTTAGCTCGCGCCATGCTTTATTGGCCCTTTTTTGCCGGTGAAAACATGCTTTTAAGGGTAAAATATATGGACTTTGTTTGTCTTTATCGTGTCATTACAACATGTTGCCTTGGTCCGACCCCGCCCGGACCTCCTCAATAAATTTCCGATCGCCAACAGCCACGCTCTGCCTGTTAGCTCGCGCCATGCTTTATTGGCCCCTTTTTGCCGGTGAAAACATGCTTTTAAGGGTAAAATACATGGACTTTGTCTGTCTTTATCGTGTCATTACAACACGTTGCCTTGGTCCGACCCCGCAACACGCGGTGGCCCCTCTGCCCCACTAACTTGGAAACCAAACCACCTGTGTCAACTTATCCTCAATAAATTTAACAAATTTCGTAGCAGCCTGATACAACAGGAAGATTTCTTCGGTATTTTTATTGTCAAAGCTATAAGCAGCGAAGTTGCTGTGAACAAGGATATTGCGTAAGTGCCCTAGTTCTAGAAAAGCTTTCATGGATTCTTCTAGTATGGGGTCTTTCTTTATTTCTTCCGAAGCCAATCTTTTGAATTCTTCACCAAATAATGCAAAAAAAACGTTGGCATTTTTTCCTGGTTTATTAGGATTATCTTTCTCACCCCAATCGAAATAGGTGTGGTACTGCATAGTAATAGCCTTCTTCTTAAAGAAGCTGACAACCTTGGTGTTGCCACTCGATTCTTGAGAGATAAAACGAACCAGTACTTCTTGTATCCTATGTTCAAAATAACTCGCTGAAGACAAGGTGATCACTTTTTTAAAGTACTTGTTCACATCACTAGATAGTGACGGCTGGCCACTTCCATCAAGGAAAGCAATAATACACTTATATTCTTCGTTCAGTATTTCGACTGGGGTCATGTTTACACCAACATCTCTTTAGCCCGTTCTATTCTATACTTCACATTTTTCTCGCTAGCAGTGTCGAATTGCGTCGCCTCGATAAATCCTTCATCTTCTTTAAGGCTTAAAACTTTTTCTATGCCAATTGGGGACACATTTAAATCTCTATTACAAAAAGCGCCTACGCAGCTTGCAACAAAAATAGACTCAAAAACTGAGATATTAAAACGACCAGACTTACTATGAAATATTTTATCCTCAGTTGGTACATTTTCTAAGAACCTCTCAAACAGCCTTTCAAGATATATGATATTTTCTCCTGGGAACATTTTTGCTTTCAGAGAAAATCTATTTAAGAACTTAGTCATAGATGGTTTATAAGTATTACCATCTACCAACATTGCGAACCCTCTGAGAAGAATCTCGACATCCTTCATGTTGAGATCCGGGGTAGCCGAAGGCGTTAAGGCACGCCAGTTCTGTGAGAGGTTCAACCGATATAGCATGTCATAAAATGCGGAATGGAATAAACTAGTACGAATTTCTTGAGGCTTCAAATTGATGCCGCCAGAGTTTAACCTGTTAAATATTTCAAAGACTACTGAATGTTCATCGTCAGGTGCGTTTTGTTTGATTATAATATTTCGGATGGTGCGCAACTCAAATGATATTTTGTCAGCGTCATCAAGCGTGAAATAGTTAAGACCATTAAACTTGTTTACTTGGTTAGGCTGAGCGCTAGGCAACTTCAAGTTGAAATCTGAAAAATATTCGTTGTTGTTAAGTATTGTCTCGGGTATTCCTTTGTTCTGGTCGAATATAACCCTCAGCTCTAGTCTTTTTTCATTCCGCGGAAACCTCTTCTTCATAAAGTAATAGATAGTCATGTATCGTTGTTGACCATCTATAACCATAAATTTGTTCTTTGCCTCCTCATATAAAAATATCTGTGGTATGGGGATCCCGATTATAATCGACTCTATTAGCTTAGATGCTCTTTTAATGTCCCAGACGTAATTTCTCTGGAAACCTGGAATCTTGACGACACCTGACCCAATGAAATCGAAAAGAGTCTTTATATTGAAGTCATTAGGCGATGCCGAGATGTCATACTCGGTGAAGCTTATATCTTCTGCAATGCCATTAACATCTTCTTCTGGATCGACCCATGAAACTTCTGGCACGTCTTCAATCTCCACTTGTCACTCCTCTCACGCACTGACATTGTATTTTACAGCGAATGGAATCGGAACCAAACCTGTTGATACGAAGGTCAAGCGACACATTTAACAGTAGTATATTTAGCATAGCCTTCATGCTTTTTACTCTCTAACTCTTTGAGCATTAACTTTTTTATTTCATACAAGTTGATCCCTTTTGGCATTAAATCCAGAGCCAGTGACTTTACGTTAACTTCGATTTCAGCATTCTGGTCTTTGCATCTTGAGTAATCTGGGAAAGAAACAGAAATTATACACTCACCCTTAAACCCTTTTATGTCAAATTTAAACTTGGCATCTAGACGGTACAAACATATAAAATGATGGTATTTAGTGTCCTCAACAAAAAAGGTGTTGTGCAGCGACTTACCATTCAACTTTAAACGCTCTATCTTTTTCTCCATCCAACCTATATCTTCAGGAAGCGAAAGATCAGGATCTGGCCCAAACTCAAGATCAACAATATCATCGAATAAGAAGAAATCGGAAGTATTATCTATAGTTAAAGACCACAAAAATCCTATTCTGCTACTGTTGGTAAAGTCTGAGAACAAGATCTTTTCTATCTTACTCTTGTCATTCACATATCCACTTGACTTAAAATGTTTTTCCAAATGCTTAGCGGTAGCAAAAGCTACTTGTTTAGTTTCTGAAGAGGTATGAGCTATAGCAATTCTAACCGTGTTATCAGCAGTGTTCCTTGTTAACTCAATGCTCCCGGGAAAGGTAGATTTATTAGAAGCCCAGTTCTTTGAATAATCTTTGCGTTCTATATTATACTTTATAACAATATGATTGGGATCATTATCGATTTGAACAAAATTAGGTTTGCCAACAACACTATAATTTGAGAATGGCAAATCTATTATTTTTTTAAAATCAAGATCGTCTGGCACGGCCTCAATCAGCGATTGTTCGCAGTCCCATTTTAGAGACTGAAAGACATATTTGGGGTTGTCTTCCTTAGTGCTTTGACATTCTCTTAGATAATCAAATTCGTCAGGACTAAGAAGTAGGGACATAAGAAGTGGAATTGTATCTTGTTTTTCGGAGCCCGGAATGAAGACACCTTTCATTCGTAACAAGTCTTTGAGGTCGGACTTGTTAACAAATGATTGCTCCATATACCCGCGAAGCATTTCACCATAAGGAAGAAATTGGTCGATGTCCTTCGGATGCTGATTCATATACCAGCCTCCCTGTAATCATTACAGTAATTAGCTACAGTGATGGTTTCGGTAAACTTTTTATCACTAAACCCAGCCCGCGCAGACATGACGTCGTTTAAATGTACCAACTCGTTGTAATCGGGAAACAGAATAAGAACATCCGAAGTAAAGTCAGAAGTAATATTGTGGGCAAGGCCTATAAGTCTTTTCAACCTGTCACGGTGGAAGCAATCGAATAATGATAACACGAACGTTTTTGTGCCATCTGAGTTGTTTATTTTAAATGGTATTACACTAGAGTTGATATATTCAACCGGCATAACTGTGCCAGATGTAAACTTATCAGTATTATTAATATTTCGTCCAGTATTGATATAAAAAAATTCAATACTCGACGCTGGCTTTATTAGTTTCAAATATGAAATAGTTTTATAAATAAACTCTATTTTTAAATTGTCAACGAGATAGATTGCATCGTAATTATAATCACTAACTTGCCTAATGTTGGATACTTTTTCAGTGATATTGACTGACCTGTCATTAGTGTTAGTGAGCCAAAATATGACTCCAACATCTTGTGCATCATCAATGCCGCTGAACCGGTTGTTTTGTGTTTGCTTAATTTCTGATTTTTTGAAACACTCTATTGCGGTGGCTAAATCCTCAAAAAAGCCTTTGAATTTCGCATTGGGGCTAGTTGGATATGAAGATGCCGAATATTTCACTGACATACATACGTGGTTAACAGTACGATCTACAAGTTGTGATTTATAGGAGAACAAGTAGTCAATTCCATGTGTTTTTGTAACTGCACCATGCTTCTGTGTCCTTATACACGGGATTTCCGTTCCAGAGAGAGAATCCCCCCATCCAACTATTTTGAGGAATTTGCCAACGACATCTTCTCCTTTTTCCCCAACCCTCTTCGACCACTCTCCCACTGCAGCCCCCTATCCAACAGCAGTCTAATCATATAACCGCTTCTTATAGCACGAAGTCCTTCAATATAAAAGTATATTCATCTAGCACGTCGCGCAGAACAAGAGCAAGAGAAGGTCAGCGATCGACGGCAGAACCACGAGCCTTCTTAGCTACACCATCAGCCAGAGGATCAGGAAGCGAATTGAAGAAGGCTTTGGCTGGATGAAGACCGTGGGCCGGCTGCGCAAGACGATGTATCGAGAAGTAGAGAAGATCGCAATGCAGCTTGACCTACATGCAGTCGCCTACAACCTGGTACGAATGTCCAACTTGGGCCTTGGTGCCACCTGAAAGCCTCTCAGGCCCTTCATGGGACTGAAAATTCGGCAGCACAACCGGTTGTGAAAGAACAAAAATCATGACAATTGCAGTTCAGCAAGCGCCACGGAAGGCGGTTGCCAATAACAGTCAGTTTTTTTCAACGGCCTGCTAGAACACTGCGCGTATCTTCAAGGTACGAGATCCACGGTGACGCTTCACCATCAGACATAACGTCATCAACTGTTTGCATTTGTAGTATTATTCGACGAGTCATTGGCGAAAGAGGTAAAGTAGCTAAACTCGCTCGTTTGTCCAATAAACTGCTCTGCACCTCGACATCAGCAGTCAACTCTGGTTGACCTAGATCCAGCGGTCGAAGAAGCGCTAATGCCCAAATATTGCGTAGTTCACTAATTGCGACAGCGAGCATCTGTACATCTCCTACAGATTCCTGCACTAACCACAAGAATGTGGCGAAGTTCAGGCTAAGGATGTCCTCGTCAGGAGTTTCCATTGTGATATCGATTGGGTCAAACCACGTAAGTAGGGCCATGTGCACGCGACTTGGTGGTGGGGCATCAATCCCGAAGAGCTGTTTCATTGTGAGGTGTCCACTGGCGATGGTCCGCTCCGTTGAACGGAGCTGGGAAACAGCGCGGGAAACGTTTACCTTCGCCTCCTCAAACCGGTGCAGGAGGCTGTCGGTACGGTGCTTGTCATAAACCGTCTTTACCTCACAGAGAAGCAGTTCTCTCGTTTGAGTGTCATACAGGGCTAAATCCACGTCTCCACCTGAATAGTTGCGGCGTACAGTCACTTTAAGTCGAGGAGTTTGCGGTAACATAGACCCAAGGGTGTCCGCCGCTCGCGCTAGCGAGGAACCTAAAGTTTCATTCCACGCCCGCTCATGCCTGCGAATTGCAATAATTAGCATTCCAGCCACGAGATTGTGTGCCTTGAGGAAACATGGGTTGCGAAGAAATTTGTCGTACAACCGAAAAAACGGTGGATTCATCAGGGTCTTTGCAGCTTCCGACGGCGCCATACTGAAGCCGCTCACGGCTTTAATTAGCAAGGTGCTGCTAATGGGTTTGTACTGTGGGTAGGCTTGGACGTAGATGTCCCAGAGCTTTGCGAGAAAAGGCTCGTCGTACCAGTAGGAGTGCCCGACAGTATCTGCGGCAAAAGAGAGAAACACAAGAAAGCCGGCCAGCGCCGCCATTTCCTCAGTGTTGACCCCAATTGCAGATTCAAATTTCGTCCAGCCAGCAGGGTCTGTTCGGGTGACGAAGTACAGCACCTCAGGGCTAGCCATCAGCACATGGCAGAGTTCATCAAGAGAAAGGTCCTGCAGCGAACGTCCCAGTAAACGTTGAAGCAGATTCGGTTGCGCAAGTTTGTCCAGCAATAGGAGCGCCGATTGGCGCCGGCGCCGCGTAAGGCGATGGTGAGCACGGTCAGATTGTGGGTCGTACCAGCAAGTCCAGATACCATGCCGAAGTCGCGCAGCCTGTTCAAGATTTAGCTCAGCCATCAACTGCTGAATGAAAGTCTCCCGCACCCACGGGTCTGGCCGAAGTGGGTTCTCGAATGAAGGAGTGATCGTTGCCTTTTCGCAAGCAACGAGGCAGTTCGTGAGCGCCAATCCCGTGACAGGCACCGTGTAATCCTCGTAGTCGGCACTGCCTATGCCAATGTGGTGCACCGCGTGTTCTGCCATTTTGACAAACATCTCTGCAGCTTGCGGATGCAGATCAAGTGGCGGTTCTGCCGGTGTACGCTTTAGGTCCTCAGGACTTAGCTTTGCGTACTGTTGCAGCAGAGTGTCTGTGATATCGATTGCGCTCATATTGACCACTTCAAAAAGATGCTCCTGCTCTATCAAGCCAACTAGTTACTGAATGGTTAGACAAAGCATTTCATTTAGGATCCCGGCGTCCTATATAGAAACAAGCCTGGTGATTCATATTTTGTCGTATTTTGTCCTATTGCATTTCATGCAAAGCAGTTGAATATTCCTTTCGGTGTCGCTTCCACCTTTGCTGTGGGGAATGATGTGATCAAATTCAAGGTTCTCGTTTGAACCACATTCAACACAAACTCCTCCATCTCTATTCCAAACCACATTTCGAACTGCTCTTGCTATTGGTTGGCGTTTTCGTCTACTGTCAGCTTGTTCGGTTTGCATCTGAAAAAACCAATTGGCTGTTGCCTTGTCAAAGTCTGCTATTCTTTTTTGCTGCTCACTTAGTTTTCGCTCAGCTTCAGATTGCCCCGGCTGTCTAAACCAACTACTTGCAGCTTTGTTAAGAGCTGCGATTTTCTCCTGCTGTTCACGTAGTTTTTTTGTCATGACTACCTTTCCTGGCGAATATGGCCTGGAGGAGGACCACCGTCGGTTTTTATTGCAGACTGGGAGCCTTGGGGTCAACTCTTTCTTGTTGCTCATTTACAACTACGGCATAGCCCATTCGAAACTCTGCATCCAGTTCACGCCTCCGTCACCTCCGTCGGAACCGTTGTACTTGTAGGTGAACTTCAGCACCATGCCTGGTTCCCTTGGAATCGGAAGTTTTACGCTGAAGGGAAATATCCCATCTTGTTTGATTTGGTGCGGGATGACGAAGCATACGAGAGACTGAGGGGTCAGGTCTGGACCTGGACACGACCCAGGGATTGCAGAATCGCTTTGACTTTTTCGCGGACGGCTGTTTTTCGCTGTTGAATCTTGCTTCTAGTCTCGTGCTTGCCTTCAACACTGTAGAATCTCCAAACCCGAAGTGAGCGCCGACCCTCCTCAACCTCTCGCAACTATTGCGAGGACGGAAATGCACGGCGACTTCTCGAGCAAGCTTTGGGTCATCAACCACCGATTCAGCGTTTGTCCATGTCCAGACCCTCTGGCCCCTTAGAGACTGCCGTGAGGCCGACCGGAGGGCGTTGTGAGATTCTTGGTAATTTGTGCAGGAGGGTTCTATCTTATTTCAGCATCAGGCGCCGCCCGCTGGGAACTCCTTCTGTGAGAACTACAAAGCGTTCCACTCATCTTGCAGCTCCTCGCACCGAGCAATCATTTCTCCGCGAAGAGCATCGGTTACTGGAATTCCCTGGTGTACTGTTCCCGTTGGTACATCAACAAAAGCAACTGTATCTGGACTATTCGTTTGTAAATTGACATGAACCCCATAACTCATGCAACCTATAATTGCTCTCACATATTCATACTTCATCTTTTTTTGTGAAAAGTTGTATTTTATATATGTTTCCTTACCCAAGGTGTCAACCACGTGGATATCAGGTGTTACATTTATGGTCACTCCACCCAGATGGAATGGAAATTTACCTGTTCCAAGCACCTCAAATTTAGTACATCCGAAATATTTTGCGTAGCTCCTTAGTGACCTAGCATTACTCAGCATTTTAGTACGCAAAGATTTGCTCGGTGACAATGAATGCTTTTCCAATTCTGAGGCTTTTTCCAAAAGCCATTCAATGCTGTGGCAATTTTGATGAAATATTGCAATTGTTGATTTGGCTGGCCAGTAGTATTTAGCCATGGCCATTCCCTCATCATCAGGATATTTGTACCCACGTAATATTCGTTTTCTCGCAGCTTCAGTGCCCGTAATAAATTCGGCAAAACTCTTCATAGCGATACTTTTTGTTACCATACTTCACCTCCGAGCTAATAGATACCTGGTTGGTTATCATTCCAAGGGGCAGTTCTGGTGGCAACACGTTATGAATTAGAAGCAAAACTGCGCTAAATTGGATTTAACTATACGTACGGGGCTGTGATTCACCCCCTTCTTGAGGCTTGGGTCAGAGCCTTGGGGTCAACTCTTGCTCATTTACAACTACGGCACAGCCCAGTCGAAAGTCTGCATCCAGTTCACGCCTCCGTCACCCCCGTCGGAACCGTTGTACTTGTAGGTGAACTTCAGCATCATGCCTGGTTCTAATGGAATCGGAAGTTTTATGTCGAAGGGAAAGATCCCATCCTGTTTGATCTGGTGTGGGATGACGAAGCATACGTTCCGTGCTCTTGTTTTGCCCGCGGCATCTATTGCTGTGACCCAGATTTCGATCCCTTCCATGTAGGCGTATCGGAGATTTTTTGCCACACCCTCGACAACCGTCTCCATCCCCGCCTGTTTGATCTCCCAGGCCAAGGCCAGGTCGAACTGCGAATAATGGTACGGCAGCGACTTCAACCGTTCACTGTTCACATCGCTGTGCGTCGTGCAACCGCTGCAAAAGATCGTCAACAGAAACAGCCAAAGCTTTCGCATTTACCAGTACCTTTGAGGCCGAGGAAATTGAGATTAAGATTAAGATTGAGATTGAGAATAAGCAAAACCCTGCAGCCCACCTCAAGAAAGTTCCATGGACATATTTCTCATCACCGCTTCTCTCGCCGCTCCCCTCCGAAAGCCACGGCTAGTCGGCAGACAGGAAAATGTATACTCCGACAGCAAATCCTAAGGAATATTTTTAATATTAGTTATTTCCAAAACAAACTCTGCCTTCTTGAGGTGCACGCTGGCGCAAGCCATTCGGAGGATGTGGCATGTCATTCGACAAAAAGGGCTTACGCAGGAGCCTTTTGAAGTCAGCGTTACTGAAATAGACGGTGTAGCTAGCGTTTAGGAGGTTTGGGGTCTGTGGGAGATTAGGATGAGAAGCTTGGAAGAGAAGATCGTGGTGACTAGTCAAGAGGCAGTAACAAGAATGGGTGTGGTGGGACCAGGGGGCAATTAAGGTTCAGGCCTTATTCAGGTAGTGCTCCACGATCGTGTCTACGAACATAAGCAGATCATCCAGCTTGTTCTCAATAACATCTACCATCAGCTTTATGTCGAGGTGCTGGTACTCGTGAACCAGCACGTTTCTGAACCCTACCATGCCTTCAAGATGTGCGGCGAGATCCTTGGGGATCACGCCGTTGGCGGCCAGAAGGCGAAAGCTGTCTCTGCTCTCCTTTGGAAGCCCCAGCTTACCGACTTTGATGGCGTGGTTTGCGAGATCTATGCATTGCTCGCAGGCTCGCTGCAGGTTGAGAGCTATGGCGTCCTGCCTTAGATAATCTTCTTCGAACGGAACATCGGAAGGAAGCCTGTAGTAACTTCTTATCTGCCCGACACACCGCTCGATGCTGTCTTTCTTGTTGAGAATGATGTCAGTCATACTTGATGCAATCTCCCTCCGCGAATGGCATCCTGGAGTATCCCCGCCCTTTCTTCGTTTAGTTTCTGGTACAGGGACATTGTCAGCATCTCGAACTCGTCAGCGGCATACATGTCGCCATCGTAAATGCGGCGCTCGGCAAATATCACTTCCTTCTGCAGCACCGTCGAGACATTGCGAAGGTTGATAAGATCGACGTTGCGATTAAGTAGACGCTCTAGCTCAAGGTGCAATGGGCTCTGGCAAAGCGAGCCCACCATCTTCGATTCCTCTGGCCTGAGCAGCAGAGCGATATCGACATCGCTGTCATCTCGCTCGTCTTCAGTAGCATAAGAACCGAAGAGATAGATTGCCTGGACGGTGGGATGGTGTTTAAGGATGGCATCAACATAAGCGAGCCCCGCCTGTTCCTTCCCCAACCGGTACAAGGTGTCCGCGTCAATACCGAGTTCACCGTCGCCCCACTCTATCCCGTGTCCCCATTCCTCCACCGCGGCACTGATAAAAAATGCCGGCTCTCTAAGTTTTTCGTACCCCGGAGAGTCCAGATATTCCGCCAGTTCGACCGTAGTATGCTTGCCGGAGCGCCAAACTATGGTCACTCTCGACGGCGCCTCGGCGGCAACCGATTTGATCATCTGTTGAGTCATAACGTCATCCTCTGTTCCAATAGTGCAGATGAATGCGGAGTGCCATGTTCGCGGCCGAAAACGTCTATCTTCCTGTTTCGGTTGTGCTGGAGACATGCCATGCGGTCGCAGTATAGGGAACATTATTCCCTGTGTCAAACCTCTAGGTTTTCGGTCCCGGCATGTCTTCGCAGATTTTAGTGTCGAACCTAGGGCGATTTAAAGTACACGGACTACGCCCTGCTGTTGAGAGTCTAAAACTGATTTTCGATGAGGTAAGACGAAAGCATCCCGATGTATATGCTTCCGTGGGATCTTGTGGAATGCTTTGTTGCAGGAGACAGAGAGGTGGTTGCAGGGGGTGGGTCGCCATCTTCACTGATCTTCCGGATCGCCGCTCAGTATCCCAATCTACCTGTCGCTGGCGGTGAAGTTCGACGGCTCGGCTGCTCGTCATCAATTTGCAGCTAAAGAGCGGGCGCCTGCAGCGCGACCGGCATGGCCCTGCCGGCGATAGGACCCATCTCTACCGCGCAGGCAGGGGCGTCGGCGCCATACTCGGTGGCCGCTTGGCTAAGTGTGACAAAGCGCACCCCGCTCGCGGACAACCCAACGAGAAGTTCCCGGAAGGTGGCGAGAAGGGCATTCCCCTCCAGTTCCGCGTGAATGGTGTGCACGTTCAGCCCGGGCTTGAGACGCTTCAGGTAGATATCGTTGACGGTGGCGGCGGTGACGCCGTTTTCACCGATCAACTCGTCCATCGTGGGCCAGGTGGAGGGGACTTGCAGGGTCTTGAAACGCTTGCCGGAAAAGACGGGATAGAACGGGAACTCTCCCCTTGTGTCGCTACAGTAGGTAAAGCCGAGCGCATCCTGGGCCTCGAAGGATGTCGAGGTTACGGTCCAACCGGGGGCGGCACTTGTCGCCGCGCGGCAGCCGAAGATCTCCTGGAACGCGGAACTGGCGCGTCCGAGCTCAGCAGCCACCTCTTCACGGGAAAGCTGCCGCAGGTGGTCGTGCCAGTGTACGTGGTCCCAGCAGTGGATCCCCGTCTCGTGCCCCGCATCCTTCACGCTCGCGATGACCCCCGCCAGGTTTGCCCCGATGAGCGGTGCGGGAAGCAGGGTGCCGTAGAGCATGGTCTTCAGCCCGTACATAGCGGGAGCCTTGGTCCGCAGCATCTTGGCGAGGAACCCCTTGTGCAGCAGACGGCGCACGGCCTTTCCCGAGTTGTCGGGGCCTAGGGAGAAATAGAAGGTGGCGCGCACCCCGAATTCTTCGAAGATCCGCAGCAGGTTGGGGATGCCGTCACGGGTGCCGCAGAAGGTGTCTACGTCGACCTTGAGGGCGAGGGTCGGACTTTGCTGTTGAGGCATGAGGGCTCCGTTTGGTGGCTGGGATCAGGCGAGGAGTTCGCCGTTGCAGGAGGTCTTTTCCACGAAATCGGAAGCTGAGAGTTCCGTATCCCCTTCAAGCTGCAGGCTTCGGATCTCCAGTAGCCCCTCCCCTGTGCCGACTAGCAGCGGCCGGGTGGAGACCACGCGTCCCGGCTCTCCCGCTCCCTCGACAGGAAAGGCCTGCCATACAAGCAGTTTTTGGCCGGCAAGGGTTGTGAAGGCGCCTGGGTAGGGGTGGGTGACGCCGCGCACCAAATCGTAGATCCGGCGCGCGCTCAGGTTCCAGTCGATGCGGCCGTCCTCTGGTTTGCGGCCGCCGCAGTAGTTGCCGGCCTTGAGGTCCATCGGGATGCGCGGTGCGGTTCCGGCGACCAGTTGCGGCCAGGCGCGGCGCAGCACGGTCACGGCGGCGTCGGTCACCTTGTTGAAGACGTCGAACGCCGTGTCCTTAAAGGCGATTTCCACCGCTTCCTGGTCGACGATCTCGCCGGCATCCGGTTTCTCCACCATGTAGTGCAGGGTTGCCCCGGTGCTTGTTTCGCCGTTGATCACCGCCCAGTTGATCGGGACGCGTCCGCGGTACCGCGGGAGGTAGGAGCCGTGCAGGTTGAGGGCGCCGCGTCTCGCCAGGGTCAGCACCTCGGGCGAAATCATGTTGCGGTAGTAGAAAGAGAGGAGGAAGTCCGGGGCAAGTTCGGCAATCCTCTCGCGGTTTTCGGCATCGTTGACGTTGCCGGTCAGGCAAGGGATGCCGTGGCGGGCGGCCAGTTCGCGTACCGAGCGGAACCAGATCTCCTCGCTCGCCGAGTCCTCGTGGCTGAAGACGAGGCGGACGTCGGCCCCCTGGCGGATCAGTTCCTCCAGGCAGCGGTAGCCCACGTTGTGGTAGGCGCAAACTACGACCTTATCCTTCATCGCTTCCTCCGTGTATCCTGCGCACCACGTAGCGCGGCCTGCGCCGCACCTCCTGGTAGATCCTCCCCACGTACTCTCCCACGATCCCGATCCCGAAAATGGTGACGCCGATGAAGAAGAACAGGATGGCGAACAGGGTGAAGATCCCTTCCACCTCGGCGCCGACCACAAAGCGCCTCGCCATGAGGAACAGGGCGAAGGCAACGGCACCGAGCGCGGTGATGATGCCGGTAAGGGCGAAGAGTTGCAGCGGCACCACGGAAAAGCCGGTCATCAGGTCGAAGTTCAGGCGGACCAGCTTGTAGAGCGAGTACTTGCTCTCTCCCTCGCTGCGCTCCGCGTGCGCCACCTCGACCTCGCTAGGGCTCGACGCGAAGGTCTGGGCGAGGGCCGGGATGAAGGTGCTTGCCTCGCAGCAGCGGTTGATGTTGTCCACCACGTTGCGGTGGTAGGCGCGCAGCATGCAACCGTAGTCGGTCATCCTCATGCCGGTCATTTTCCGCGTGGTTATGTTGACCAGGCGCGAAGCGCTCTTGCGGAAGAACGTGTCCTGCCGGTTTTGCCGGATGGACCCCACCACGTCGTGTCCAAGCTCCATTTCGGCTACCAGCTTGGGTATCTCCTCGGGCGGGTTCTGCAGGTCCGCGTCCAGGGTGATCACGATCTCGCCTCGGCTGATCTCGAAGGCGGCCATGATGGCCATGTGCTGGCCGAAGTTGCCGTTGAATTCGATCACCCGCACTTCAGGGTATTCCCCGGCCATGCGTTTCAGGATTTCCAGCGAGCGGTCGCGGCTCCCATCGTCGGTGAAGATGATTTCAAAGGGGCGCCCCATCCCGCGCAGCACGGGGTAGAGGCGCCCCATCAGGTTGTCTAGGTTCCCTTCCTCGTTGTAGACGGGAACGACGATGGATAGGTAGGGGGTCATTTGCGGTTCCTTGCGATCACGATCTTTACAGCTTCAACTACGTCGCGCGCGTCTTCTTGCGTCATTTTCGGGAAAAGCGGCAGCGACAGGATGCGGTCGGAGGCGTAGTCGGCGTTTGGGAGCGAGTTTTCCGGCTGCGGCAGGTTGGCCTGGTACCAGGCGTGTCGGTGTACCGCCTTGTAGTGCAGTCCGGTGCCGATGTTGAGTTCCTTCAACTGCGCCATGAAGCCGTCCCGGTCGATGGAGAGCCGCTCGATTTTAACCAGCGGCGTATAGAGGTGCCAGGCGTGGCGCTGGCTGTAGGGGGCGTACGCGGGGAGGCTTAGTTCAGCCACGTCGGCAAGCTCTTGGTTGTAGAAATGGGCGATCTCGGTGCGCCGGTCGATGAAGCCGTCCAGCTTGGGGAGCTGGTGGATCCCCAGGGCCGCCTGGATGTCCATCATGTTGTACTTGAAACCGGGAAGCACGATGTCGTAGCCCGGCGTCCCGCTCACCGCGAAGCGCTTCCACGCCTCGCGGCTCATGCCGTGGAACTTCAAAAGCGACACCTCTTCGGCAATCGCTTCATCCGCGGTGCAGACCATCCCCCCCTCGCCGGTGGTGATGTTCTTGTTGGGGTGGAATGAGAAGATGGAGATGCTGTCCAGGGAGCCGATTTTGCGCCCCTTGTACTCGGTGCCGGCGGCGTGTGCCGCGTCTTCGATGACGGTAAGGTTGAACTCGCGGGCCAGATCGAAGATCGGGTCCATGTCGCAGGACTGCCCCGCGAAGTGCACCGGGATGATGGCCCTGGTGCGCGGGGTGATCTTCTCTCGTATCTTCCCGGCGTCTATGTTAAGGGTTCCCGGCTCGATATCGACGAGGACCGGCTTAAGGCCACAGAGAACGCAGATGCTCACCGTAGAGGCGAAGGTCATCGGGGTGGTGATCACCTCGTCCCCTTCCCGGAATTTCAAGGCCAAAAGGGTCAGGTGCAGCCCGGCGGTGGCCGAGGAGAGGGACACCGCGAACGGGGCGCCGACATAGGCGCGGAACTCCTCCTCGAAGCGCTTTACCTTCGGTCCGGTGGTGATCCAGCCCGATTTGAGTGAATCGACCACCTCGTTGATTTCGGCATCCTCGATGGTCGGGGTGGAAAAGGGTAGAAATTCGCTGCGCACGTGGCCTCCGGTAGCTTACAAAAGGTGCTGGATGGTTTCCCGCTTCTCGATCAGGTAGAAGTCGAGGGTCTCTTTCAACGCGTCATCCACAGTGGTGCGCGGCTCCCACCCCAGTCGTGCCTTGGCGTTTTTCACGGAAGGGACCCTGTTCAGCATGTCCTGGTACCCCTTTCCGTAGTATTGCGCGGAGCTGACCTCGATTATGGGGCAGGCAAGCGCCTTCTCCCGGTATTCGGGGTACTGCTGTACCATTGCCACAAGCTTATGGGCAAGTTCCTTTACCGACAGGTCGTTGTCGGGGTTGCCGATATTGAAGATCCCGGAATCGGCGCAGCCGTCACGGTTCTCAATGATCCGCATCAGGCAGTCGATACCGTCCTCGAGGAAGGTGAAGGAACGGCGCTGCTCTCCGCCGTCCACGAGCTGGATCGGCTCGCCGGCCAGGATGTTGTAGAGGAACTGGGTCAGGACGCGGGAACTCCCCTCCTTCGCGGTGCTGATCGAGTCCAGCTTCGGGCCGATCCAGTTGAAGGGGCGGAACAGGGTGTAGCGCAGTCCCTCATGGGCGCCGTAGGCATAAATGACCCGGTCCAGCATCTGCTTGGCGCAGGAGTAGATCCAGCGCTCCTTGTTGATCGGGCCCAGCATGAGCGGCGAGTTCTCCTCGTCGAACTCGCGATCGGGGCTCATCCCGTAGACCTCCGAGGTGGAGGGGAAGATGATCCGCTTGTTGTACTTGGCGCAGAGGCGAATGATCTTGAGGTTCTCCTCGAAGTCGAGTTCGAAGACCCTGAGGGGGTCTTTGACGTAGGTGATGGGGGTGGCGATGGCAACCAGGGGGAGCACCACGTCGCACTTTTTGATGTTGTACTCGATCCATTCCTTGTTGATGGTGATGTCCCCTTCCAGGAAGTGAAAGCGGGAATTGCCGATGGAACGCTCCAGCTTATCGCTGGCCATGTCGAGGCCAAAGACCTCCCAGTCGGTGGTGGTCAGGATGCGATGGGTGAGGGCGTTGCCGATGAAGCCGTTAACTCCGAGAATTAGTACTTTCAATGGTTTCTCCTTTGCTGCTGATAACGCTCCGGCTGCGGTGACCGCGCCGGAACCAGAATGTTTATCTGTTGGTGACGAGGTAGTGTTTCGAACTCTGCCACAGGATGCGCGGCGGGATGACGGAGCCGGCTTTAAGTTCCCCCAGGGTTTCCCGCTGAACCATGGCGTACACCGGCTTGGGCCCGTTCCAGAGCGCGAGGAATGCGGGGCGCTCCAAAAACCAGGCGGACTGGTCGCCTATCTTGCTGCCGAATTCGATCTCGCCGGCACCGTCGAAGATGGCGACGCGCCGCCCCGCGTAGAAGGAGAGCCCCTGACGCAGCCCTTGGCTTACCAGCACAGCGTCCGGGCTGGCAAGCCGTTTGACTATTTCGCCCGGCTCGCGGTACGACTTGCGCTCCGCGAAGATCGGGAAGACGAATTGGGGCGCGGCCAGGAAGAGGAGGATCGAGCCAAGAACGAGGCCGCCTAAGAGCAGGCGCGGGTCCCGGCGCCTGGCCGCCGCGAGGGCGACGATCCCCTGCGCGAGGAATATCGAACCGATGACGCTTCCTCCGACGAATGTCACGAGTGGCCCGTGCGCCACCAAAGGGTACAAGACGGCGGCGCAGCCCAAAAGGATGAGGACGCAACCGAATACGAGCGCGGGGCGGCGTAGCGGACGGAACTCCCCGTTCAGCGCTTTATCGAACAGCGCGCCGATGAGTATGGCGAGGGCCGGGTAGACCGGCAGGATGTAGGCAGGCAGCTTCGAGTTCGACTTCGAAAAAAACACGAAGATGATGATCGCCCACAGCGCGAGGTATAGGCGCGCCTCCCCGCCGGGGAGGGTGCGCTCGCGCCAGAAGCCGCGCAACGCCGCCGGGATGAAGAAGGACCAGGGGATCATGAAGCCGAAGAGGATGGGGATGAAGTACCAAAACGGCTGGTAACGGTGATGCACCGTGGTCAGGAAGCGCTCGAAATGCTCGTGAATGAAGAAGAACTGGAAGAACTCCGGGTTGTCCCGGCACACCAGCACGAACCAGGGGGCCGCGACCGCGAAAAAGAGGATCAGCCCGGTGAAAAGGCGCATCTCTTTCAGGATCCGCCAGCGACGTGTGAGCACGATATGCCAGAAGATAACCGCGCCGGGAAGGACCATGCCGATGAGCCCTTTGGCGAGGACCGCCAGGGCGGCGAAGAGGTAGAAAAGGTAATAGTAGCCGGCTTTGGGGCGCTCGGCTTCCCGGGCGGCCAGTATGTAGCTCCCAAGCGCCGCCGTCATGGTGAAGGTGAGCGGGATGTCGGTGATGTTCATCCGGCTCTGGATGAGGAAGCCGGTGCAGCAGCCAAGGACCAGGGCGCTCAGCAGGCCGACGCGGCGCCCGAAGAGTTCGCGCCCCAGGTGGTAGCTGAACAGCACCGTGCCGAGGCCGCTCAACGCGCAGGCGAGCCGGGCAGAAAATTCGCCGATGCCGAACATGGAGAATGATAGTGCGTTCAACCAGTATAGAAGCACTGGCTTTTCGAAATATTTAACGTAATTGAGCAGCGGAGTGATCAGGTCGCCGCGTTCCAGCATCTCGCGGGGGATTTCTGCGTAGCGGGTTTCGTCGGGGTCGATGAGCGGGGAGTGGCCCAGAAACTGAAGAAAGAGCAGCCCAAATACGAGGGTTAATATCAGGAGGTCGCGTCGGCGCGATTCATCTGGCCGGATGCGGTCGTACAGCGGAATCTGCATTAATGTTACTCCAGGGTTCCTTTTGTTCGTCGGTGCCGGCATAAGACAGCCCCGGGTGGAGCGGACAATATAGGGGATGGTGCATTGCATGAAAATGACACGCGCATTACATTGCTGTCATTTTACTACATTTTATTTTCATTGTCTGTCAGAGGAGGCCTTCGTCACCAGGCATAGAGAGCGATCATGTGGATTTCAGGTTCTTCATCGTCATCAATCATAGAGGGCGTCTTCTTTTTTGGGGGCCGCTAACTGTCAGAGCAACTCGCCCGGTGCATCTGACTCATCTTCTTTCCCTACTTCAAACAGAAGGTTTTAACCGAAGGAGAATCTATCAGATTTCTAATTCACGAGCAACCACTTATGTCTCAGAAAAATTCTTGGTAATTGACGGTTGCTTGCGAGTCTCCAGCTTTCAGTTCCCGCCTCTGTCACCGGAAGTGCGAAGATAGGGAACAGGTGGGCAGAGAACCAAAAATTTTACATAAAGTGCTTTTTCCTGAAGGCGAGGCCGGAGCAGGTCTTGAGATATTTCTCGAATGCGGAGGCTTTGGCTTCGTCGGCGAAGGCATGGTAGGTGATGATTCTCCAGGGGCGGTATTTTGAGGTGTGGGGGGATTGACCGGCGTTGTGGGAGGCAAGGCGCTTGTCGACGTCGGAGGTGAGGCCGACGTAGTGCCGGTCGGGATGGGGGATGCTTTGGAGGAGGTAGACGTATTTCATCTGGGGCTCCATTTTTTGGGGGGGGATTGGGGTTGGGGAAGTTTAGCTGGGTTTTTCGGGGCGGCAATAAAGGCTGGGCGTGGAGACACGCCCAGCAAGCGCCGTTGGGGATGGAATTTTAACGGCCGGAGGCCGTTAAACAAAGTTTTATCGGGCGTGGAGACACGCCCGAAGCCTTTGTTTGGGGGACGGTTTGCTGAATGGGGAGAGTCCACCTTCGCTAAACGTCCGCCTTCGTTGCACTTCGGCGAACAGCTACGGTGGACAACCTTCGCCAAAACCAAAGGCTCCGGTCGGCTCTGATGAGCCAACCGGAGCCTTGGCGAAGGTTGGTGGAGGTGGCGTCCATAGCACTAGCATCACAAATACCTGTTTTGATGGAGTAATAAATATAAATTATTTTACGATACCCCCAAATGTACCCCCGAATGTTTTTAGCTCGATTTTTACGAACCGTCCAACGACCAGAAACATCACAACATATGTCTCACCACAAAGGGGACAAAAACAATTCAAAGCACCGCTATAATCTATGCATTGCTGTGTTCAATTCGGTTAAAACTTCTTTTTCACAGGGTCCATCTTTTCACATTTACCGGTCAAGCGAAAACTCCTATTACTATCTCCACTATTGTCACTTGAAATCCCTTCCAACCTGCCAGTAATTCGGCTGATGTTGTAGGATGTGAAATGGTTACTCTGCGTTCTTTTCAAGTAAAGCACGTTTTCAGAAGCAGTTAACACAAAGTCAGTAAGAGTATTATCCATATTAGTTACCATGTTACGGTTTTCATCAATAATTAATTCAACATCTGGTATAGAGTCACTTCTTGGTCCATAGTTAGCATGGAACAACATATCTCTGCACACTAAGCTAAGGGTTGGCTTTTCAACCTTGCCTTTTGCTTTGTTTCTGAACACTATTGTTAAAGAGGGATTTATAACATCCATATCCATCAAGGTTAACTCAATAATAGTTTCATTAATTATCCAGCTGCTGGATTTAAAACGTATTTTTTCTCCTTTTGGCCATATGATAGTGTTGTCATATTCACTAATAACGGTTCCGTATAGGTTAATACACATTCCGCGCACTGAGTCGTAATTACTTACTCCTTTGCCATTGAGTACAATATTGTAAAGAACTACATTTCCATCTGATTTTACTTCAATAGTATTTTCAGCTTCATAAGAATTGAACTGAGATTTTGTTTGATAAAAGTACCGTATAGCATCGGAAACAAGCAGTGTTTTAGGCTGCCATACTGCTGATTTGTATAACTGGCTGTCCTCCACCATCCCCCACTTGTAGTTCTCCCAAAACAGTTTGCTCTCAAACAGTTGGGAAAGGCGGTCGGAACTGCCAAAGGATGGTTTTGCTATAAAACATGCCAAAATACAAATAACTGCTGCAAGAGTCTTGCTCATGCCGCCTCCACGATACTTTATTGATATGGCGAAGTGTAGAAGAAATCTTTCCGATTCGCAACATCCTTTGCGCGTTCTCTGAGCTTGTCAAAAGGTCATGCCAGGAAATCGACGAGCATATTCTGATTCAAGCACCTTCCATTTCAGTGACTCTAGCCGGTAGATTTTACCTTGTATCTCCTTGAAGGTCTGCCAGTGCATTCCCTTTGGCTTGGATTGACAATCCTTCAACCGGGATTGCACCTTTTCGATCTTTCTGTGCAAGCGGTCCAGTAAATCTTCTCTCTGTGAACCATAGGCGAGATTGAGGCAATGCCGACAGGCTACCCGCTGCCCCTTGATAAATAGCCTGACCACGGATCTACCACAACCACACTTAAACCATTTCCGCTGGCCTCCATAATGGCATGCGGTAAAGGCATACTGGATTACCACACGTACCGGCACCGGTGGGCCTCCGTAGGGTGTGTTAGTATACCTGAAAGTCATGCTGTCTTTTGCAAGGTCATAATTGATCGCGCCGGTTTGCCTTCCGCCCCGGCTCCATTTCAAAGTATAGCCGATGCCAGGTTTAACAGCCCCATGCCGCTTCATATCTGCTAGGCTCACGCTCAGTAGATCTTCTGTGCTGATCTTCGCATTGTATCGGCAATAAGAACCGCGTCCCATTATCCCCTCCGCTTTTGTCTTGCCGAAATCATTAGGCAATTAGCCTGAATTTACTTTTGAAACTGCCCTGGTGAAAGCGTGTGCAACAACACGGTAATCAATCTGAGAGCCGTAGGGACCTAATACGCCCCCCCTTACAAAATATTTCCAAGTTCATTTTTGGCAATAGTCAGATGCCCTACAGGTTCACTTTTGGCAACGGTGGTATGGTAGCAATGAGCCACTTTTGAACTTGTAGAGTGTCTTTCTGTCTGTCTGACTGTAGCCAAAAATGAACAGTACATATCTAATACCATATTCCCCTCCAACTAAAGATGCTGCCGGTTGTCAGTTCCAGGCTTCTTGCGGTCGAAGCTCCGAGGGATTGCTGCGCCATGCACCTTTGACTTTTAGCTCTAGCCGGTAGATCTGCCACTTACTCGACAGCTTGTATTTAGAGTTAGACCGTCCGGCCCCACGCAAGCCGCCTACAGATACAACTTCAATGAAACCTTTTTCCCCAAGCTCATCAATGGCCCTTGAAAAAGTCCGTTTGGCGAACCCATACCGTTTAGCTTCATTGTAGGTGAAATCGAATATCCCATTGTAACCGAGGCGGTCCTTTCCTCTTAGCCTGCCGTCAATACGTTTGAACCACGTGAACACCTTAACAGCCGTCCCTGATAGCTCCAAATATGCCGTTGAATCCATTTCCTCATTGAATATTGGGGTGAATGGGGGGAGTCTGTTTAAACGCTTACCCTTTGTATGTTTTCCCATTGAACGCCCCCCTATGCCGAAATGCGGCGCTGTGTTGGCAATGTCTCGGCATAGGTCGTCACTCTGTCTTTCGCCAGTCGGTAAATTTCCTTATAGGGAAGCCCCGCCGCCATGCCCTCTTCGATGGTCTGCTGAACCAGATATTCAGCCGTAGTCAGGAAGGAAAGCTCCATAGAGTCGATGGTATCCCGTAGGGATTGCGGCGCTGCCTGCCTCACAAGGTTAAGCGCCTGGTGCGTCATTTTCGTTACGTTCATGAAGTAGAGCCTTGCGGATTGGCTACCCTGCGCCGTAGCGTAGTCAACAAAACGCGCTAACGAATCTGTTTCGGCCCTGCGCCCTATCTTGTTTCCGGTACGTTGATCTTGCCAAGAAAGATTTTCCCGATGGAGTAGCGCCCGTTCCATTTTGTTGAACGCGTCGATGTACTGGGCTTTGAATCTAAGAGCCTTTCGTCCATTAAATCCCATTGCCAACAAGCTGTAGCCGTCACGGTCCATTTCGTACATTTGGTAAGTCTTGCCCCTTTCATCGGTATAATCTCGTGGCGCAAAACTGCGCCGCGAAACTCCTTCCCCTTCAAGGTCTGCAAGCAGGTTGGTGATCGCTCTAAGAACATCCTTATGTCTTTTCCCGAAAACCTGAGCCACAACAACGCTTGTTGTTACCGCTTGCCGGTGCTGGCATGAAACAAGAGCGTCTGTCATGGCTTCACCCCCTTTGCCTGCCGATACAGCCAAGCACGACAAGCGGCGAAGCGTCTAACCGGCTGAACAAGCTCTCCGGTTGCATAAGCGACAATAACGGCCCTGCTTTCCTCATCGTCTTTAAACTCAAACGAAACGAGCGCCTGCCCTGGTTGGCGGAAGATCGCCGGGGTCCTGCCGGTGGCGGTCATGATAGCGGCGCTAAGGTCAAGGTCTGAGGTCTGGGATTCTGCCGGTCTGGTAGTCATGGCTACTCCCCTGCCGATTCAATCAGCTTGAGAATGTCCTGAACACGCCATGCCGTTGTGCGCGGTCCCAACTTGACTGCTGCGGGATACTTGCCGGATTTGACACCGGCCCACCATGAGCTTTTGGATACGGGAAAAACTGCGGGAATTGGCGGGTCTGCTTTGGGGTTACCGATGATCTGGGGTAGCCGGACTAAGCCGTTTTCGGGTAGGGTGCTGTTCATGCCGTTATCTCCTTTTGCAGTTTAGTAGGGTGTTCCTACGTCCTGCTCTGGACAATAACAGCCTGTGTTAGCTACATAAATACACGCAATAACAGAGGGTATATGCCTACTGTCAGTCAATATATACTCACTGTCAGTAAGGAGGGGGTTTGCTACCCCTTCGGAAGATATCTCCTGATAACCTTGGGGGTAAGTTGTAGCTTCCCGATTGCTCCAATCACCAATGAAGCTGCATCCTTAGATAACTTCGGATCTTTTTCTTTAAGCTCATTATATATTTGAATGATTTTTTCACGGTTGGCATTGCTGTCTGCTTGTCTTTTTTCTCTTGCGGGTGCCGTACCATTCCTTCTGAGTCTGTCTGCATTGTCCTCTAATAGATCAACGGTAGCGAGCGGTTTATTAAAAAAGTTGTTAACTATTAGCCTATTTATATTCAACAGTGTCGATGCACTATGAGTTGCCAAGCCCCGTAAGATAGTTTCATTGCCTGAAGCTTCGGTCAATAAAACATCTATAAGTTTAAGTTCACTATTAATCATGTGAGGTATTGTCAAATCACCATGGTCTATTAAGCAACCATCTAGTGAAAACTGTATTTGGTCAATTGAAGAAGGATCTTTAACTTTGGCTATATCCCTAAAGAATACAACCCTGTGCTCTTTTAAAGAACATTCTATTTCTTTTATTCTAACATATGGATCTTCTATTTCTGCAAGATCGTCTGTGAGCCATTCAAGAGGTCTTGTAAGTTCAATAATGAGATCCCAAAATTCGGCTTGGTCCTCGTCCTTAGCTAGACCTATCTTGGTCAACAAGCTATCTTTGGTGATCCCATGCTTCTGTAGTTGGAAGTTCTCGGCCATTTTCGCCCCCTTGTGCGGTAACCTCAATGAAACTTCGAGAGCAGACCAGGAGGGTCTGGCTTTTCACGCCGTCGCGCTAGCTCTCGAAAACATAGCACATAGATTTCTGGTTATTCGGCTGCGGTTGCTCTCGTCATCGGTATGACCTTTGCCCCCTTCTTCAAACCATCGAGATAATCCGCCCACGTCTGCATCATCTTCCGCCGCTCGGCTAGGTGAGCCGTCCGATTGTAAGCACGCCCGTTAGGATCTTTAACGGCATGTGCAAGCTGGTGCTCGATGAAATCAGGCCGTACCTGTAAAACCTCGTCAAGAATAGTTCGCGCCATTGCTCTGAATCCGTGGCCGGTCATTTCATCCGAGGTGTACCCCATGCGGCGAAGCGCTGCATTAACGGCATTGTTTGTCATAGGCCGAAGCGGTGAGCGATGGCAAGGGAACACGTACCTGCCAGCACCCGTTAACGGTTTTAATTGACCGAGAATTTCAGCCGCTTGATGTGCCAGTGGCACAATGTGTGGCTGCCCCATTTTCATTTTTACGCCGGGGATATTCCACATTCGCCCATCAAGATCAAGCTCGGCCCATTCCATCTGCCGTAGCTCTCCCGGTCTAACAAACAACAACGGCGCAAGCTGCAAGGCACATTTGACGTGAAATGTACCCTTAAAACCGTCAATCGCTCTTAGGAGTTCGGCTACTTCCTTAGGATCTGTCATAGAAGCATGATGCTTCGCGTTAGCTGGTGGCAATGCTCCACGCAAATCAGCCGCAGAATCTCGTTTAGCCCTTCCGGTTGCAACGGCATAGCGCATAACCTGGCCGCATATGGTTCTGATTCTATGCGCCGTTTCAAGCGCTCCCCTGCTTTCGACACGCCGTAGCACACCCAAAATATCAACCGGCTCTACCTCACATATCGGCTTATCACCGAGCCAAGGGAAAACATCACGTGTCAGCCTATCCATGATCGTTCCTGCATGCCCATTTGACCATGTTCCAGAAAACTTGCTGTGCCATTCGCAAGCAACCAGCTTGAAGCTGTTTTTGATTTCTGCGGCTTCTTGTGCCTGTACCTCTTTCAGCGCCTTGCGCTCTGCGCCGGGGTCGATTCCATGCCCTAGCTGTTTTCGCGCCTCATGCCTTTTGTTTCGAGCTTCAGAAAGTGATATGTCGGGGTAGGTGCCAAGAGCCAGTAATTTTTCTTTGCCTAAGAAGCGGTACTTAAGCCGCCATCTCTTACCGCCCCCCGCAGTTACTAAAAGGTACATGCCGTCACCGTCTGATAGCTTGTAGTCCTTCTCCTTTGGCTTTGCAGATTTCACAGCAATATCAGTTAGTGGCATGACATACCCCCCGATTTTTTTGACGATACCCCCAGGCAAATTGAGATACCCCTAGCCGTACCCCCAGATTCATCGGGTTTCAATATACTTTGTTGGACAATGCAGGACAAGAAAAAAGAAAAAGCCCTTGATTTCTCAAGAGCTTTAGGTCTTCTCTGGATCGTCATGATCCTTTAAATGGTGGAGGTGGCGGGAATCGAACCCGCGTCCGAAAGTCGTACACAAAAGGCGTCTACATGCTTATACCTGTTTTTAATTTAACCTCTCAGAACTCCACAGGCCGGGATTACTGATCGGCGATTCCGCTTGATTTCGCCGCAGGGCCACGGACTCTCCCTGAAACTATCCCACTGAATGACGTTCTATCCTCCCCCGTGGGAGAAGGCAGGTAGAACGTTAGCAGGTTATTAAGCTGCTAAAGCGTAATCGTAATTGTCGGCGCTTAAATGCGTCCCGGATTGTTTAACGAGCCACCCGGACCTCGGCATGCAACCTTTGCTTATTACCCCTTGAGCTGTGGCTTTCCTGTGTAGCATTTTGTGTAGCAATCCGAAAGATACCGAAAAAATCGCTTCCATGTCAAGGCTGCGGGTTTGACAAAACTCGCCGGTGTCCCCAGCAAAGGCTCCGGGCTGACATTGCCTGCCGCCCTTTTGCTTTTTGGGGACGACTTTGGTTCCTACCGGAATCGAATAGTCAGGTTATGTAATGAAAATGCATTGACCTATTATATCAAATGTCATAACATCCGCGCCGACTTATACAGCATCAGCATAAGAAATCTGTCCTACTATTTCCACTGTCAAGATAGGAGTCTCTACGTGCCGCGAAATGTTATAGGTGCAGCCCCTTATACTGTTCGGACATTAGATTTGGACCGGCCAATTACCATTGCAGATATAGCTCCACTTTTCGCTGCCGCATCTACCATTTCCCTTTGTGTCCGTTCCAGTAATGGACACGAACAGCGAGGCGGCTATTTCTTCCATATCAATAGAGACGGTGCCCTGTATCACATCTGTGACTTTGAGAAGAGCCAAGTCAGCACCTTCGATGCAGCTCAGCTCATCAGGTTTATCAACCACGTTGCTGGGCGACAATTTGACGCGGAAATCTTTAACCACTGCCAGACCGTTGTAAATCTCAGGCAAGACCAAAGAGAGAACGGTCAAGAAGCTTAGGCTTTAGCCCCCTAAAGACCTGCACCAACTGTCCGTTGTCAATTTTGGACCCAGAGCAAACGTACTTATCGGTCATCACCACACAGTAGGTAACTTCATTCTCAACCAACAGCGGCTTTACGTTCCTAGTTTCCAGCAGAGAATTTGAGAAGAACGCAAACCGCCCAGCCCTGGCTCCGATTTCAACCCCGTCTTTCACAATCCGGGTCACAGTATCCTGCTGTGACAATCTCGGCAAATGGTAGTCGCAAAGGTTCTTAAACCCTTCCAGCGTTACCTCCCGTTGGAACTTTAAGTATTCCTGCTCCGTGTCCAGCAGAATAGGGGTATCTTCGGGACGGTACTCGAAGTTTTCTTTCCAGATGCGGAGGAGCTTGCCATAATTCCCTTCCTCCTCGGCGTAGCTGCCATTCTTACAGTTCACAGCAAAGCGCAGGTCAAAGCCCTGATATCCTCCTCCAAGGTCTCCAGGAGGCTTGTTCAACCAGTAGTGGTCGCGCAGCTCAGCGAGCGAGTATGCTTGGAACACAAAACAATTATGAAGCTTCGGGGACCTGTCCCATTGGAACTCATCGCCGTCATAGGCCCATTCCCATAGGAACACAACCACGAAATCAGTAGCGGGATTCAGATCTTTCTTTAAGGTGTCAAAATTAGCTGCCTTCTCCTCTGCGATGCTCTGCAGGCATTTCACCTCGATGCGGAGACTACGGGTACCATCCCGGCGGCGCACTTCCAAGTCTGGGAAACGGTTGGCCACTACATACGACCAGAAAAGGTCGGTCTCGCCTCGCTCCTCGACAATCTGGTTGGACAGGCGGGCAAGCTCATACTCGATGATGAGACTAACGCGGTTACGGGCGTCGGTAAGGTTCCTTTCGTTGTCGGGTATCCGCTCCCCTTGGTAGAGACCGAGACGCTTTCGGGCACCTGGGGTGTTGAAAGCCTGGATAAGGAGCGGTAGGTATCTCTGGCGCAACCAGATTGCAAGTTCTAACGGCGTCGCTTGAGCAGACAGCATACGGGATAATTCTTCTCTGGTCATGGCTTAACCCTCGATCATTTTTTTGGCGAGTTCTTCGACAGCAGATAACTCAAGGGATTCGGCCTCCTCGAACAGGGCATTTGCCCTAGCTCTCAGGTCGCGGGCCGACGATAGACGCCCTTCGAATTCGTGTTTCCCTTCTCCTTGTATGGCACTTGGCGGTACAGGGATAAGGACTTTGCGAAGGTCTTTGGAATTTAATCGAGGACGTCCTATTCCCGAGATGAGGTGCATGATTTGTCCAAACACTAAGTCCGAGCGAAGTATTGCTGCTAGCACTTCCGGTTTTACCAGCGGTTGGTCATCCTTCCCTTTTCGTACTGACAGCACGGCGCATTCTGGCGAGACATACCCCCCTTCCGGAAACACCATCAGAGCGACCTTCCTAAGATTCGGACGCATCCGAGCAAAGACGATATCCGCTGGCTCGTAACGCTTCACCGCGCTTTTGAGTGATGCAGCAGGAGTCGGCACCTGATGGGCCACGCCGTTTCTTGATTCAATGTTGGCAAGACCCGTATAAGTAATGACTTGGTCTGCCATATCGGAAGAGGGAATCACGCTCTCGTTCCGTTCTTCGCAGAGGTCGGCTATAGAGAACAGCCGGTGCTTGGCGTTTTGTAGAAGTTCCTGGCTCCGGTTCCGAGACGGGTGATGATATCGGAAGTCAAAGCGCAAGCTTCCATCGTTTTTCAGGTTCTCTACCACATTAGCCAAGAAGAAATTGTCCGTGGTCTGGATGTTCTTGCCCAAGAGCTTCCGCTGCCACTGCTCCAGAATTTGGGGCAATTCGCTGTTGGGACGGGCATTACCAGAATCATCGTAAAGAGTGTCATCGTCGCCATTGGACTTGCGCCCAATGTTGTCGGCCTTGCCAAAGAACACCTCAGTTGAACGATTTTGCTCAGTGGTCTTCTTGAGAAAGAGGATAGAAGCATTGACGTTGGCGTAGGGCATGAAGGCCGTTTCCGGCAGGCTTACAATCGCCATGATATCGAAGTGGTCGAGGATGAATTGGCGCACATCCGTCGCGCTTGGCAGGTTCAGAACGCCTTCATCGATAACAATGCCGACCACGCCGCCATCTTTTAGGAGGGACCAGCACCGCTCGATAAACAGAATTCCCCGACGGCGCGAAAGCTTTCCTTGGCCAAGAGAGAAGTCCCTTAATGCATCCTCATCATTGAAGTCGCTGCCAAATGGTGGGTTCGTAATGATTGCATCCAGCGTATTGAAGTAGGGCTTTGCTAGAGGTCCCAGCGTCCCGCCACAGTTGAAGTACTTTATTTCAAATTTGTTGGCTCCGTGAAGAAGTAGGTTTATACCTGAGACCCAGGATAACCGTTCGTCGATTTCGAAACCACTGATGCTTCCGACTTCAACGCCTGTCCTGACTACCTCAGCCAGAAACCCAGCCGTGCCGCACGCTGGATCGCCGATGGCGCCGTGCAGGAACGGCCGGAGCAATTCCACCATGAAGGTGACAACTTGATGCGGAGTGAAGAACTGTTGGTGGTCGCTCTTATCGAAGGTGTTTCTGATAACCTCCTCATAGGCGACCCCCTTTACATCAAAATTGGCCCCTGCAAAGGACACTGCACTTAGAACAGCACCACACTGCCTGATGGCCGAATCCGAACTTGTCAATTCTGAAAAACGTTGGGGAACGACAGCTGGGTATTGTAGGGAGTGGTCATGGTAGATTTTTTTGATACGTCTAGCGTAACTGACCGTATCTTCGTTCGAGTTAATGTCAAAGATCGGTTCGTCATCTCGTTCAGCAACTAGCTTCAGGAACAGTAGTTTCGTCAGTTCATCAAATCTCTGGATAATGCTACTATCACCATCTGTATTACGAAGGATTGCATGAAGACGTGCTACAACCCTTTTGACGCTGCGTAGGTCAACAATTTGAGTGCCATCAGCCACCGCTGGTGTAGGTTCCAACTCCGGGAGTAGTGATGCCTGTTCTTTCAATGCGCGAAGCTCAGTTAAGTCATAAGCCCGGTACCGATTCAATGGATGTCGGTGTGCCTTGAGTTTCCCCTCCTTGTCCCAGTTCCGTAATGTGGCTTTACTAACCCCCAAATAAGACGCAGCTTCAGCAAGAGTTACGAGTTGTGTCATCTTTTATAACCTCCAAACATTACCAAACGTACACACGATAGACCTCCGTAAGGAGTTTTTCAAGCACAAATTACAGTAATTGGAAAAATTATGCTGACTGCACCGGGGGGAGTCGTCACACCCACGACAATAAAAGGGTTTAATAACGCCATCGTCTATTTGAGTATTTTCATGACTGCGGTTGCTGTCCATTTTCCTTTGCCAGTTGCTGTCTTCACATGATCCTGATTTAGACGTACAGCGATCTGCCTAAGGCTCGTATCAGGACGCATCGCCTCTATCAACGGGCGAACGTGTGCGACAAATTCTGCAGACTTTGCGAGCTTTGCCGCACGCCCCATTTTCCGCCCTTTGTCGGCTGCTTGCTTGCTGAGGTTTCCTGGCCGTCCAAGCACTATGCCGCGTGCCTTTGCAGCCTGTAGGGCAAGTTTTGTTCGCTGGCTTATCGCTTCCCTCTCGTGCTCGGCAAAGGCGGCCATGATACGGATTGTCAGCTTATTAGCGTCGGGCATGTCACATGCCACAAAATCAGTCCCTGCTTTCATCAATACACCGAGAAAGTCCGGATCTCTGCTCAGTCGATCTAGTTTCGCGATCACCAGCGTTGCACCAGTCACCTGACAATGCCTCAACGCCTTTGCAAGCTCGGGGCGATCTGCTTTCTTTCCGCTTTCGACCTCGCGGTACTCTTGCAACAGCTCGCACTGGCCTTCATATAGGAAACGACCGATGGCTTCTCGCTGAGCTTCTAAACCTAAGCCGCTGGTCCCTTGTTTAGCTGTAGAAACACGGATGTAGCTTACGAATTTATTGGTTACCATGGCTCCCCCCCGTGCAGTATCAATCCCGCTGTCACAAGTCTTGTGGAGGTTCATTTACTAGAGATGATACAGGAATGGTGACCGGATTGCCAATAACTAGCGGCGGGGGTAAAGTCCCATCCCTTTCTACACTTGGCTAACCCAGCCAGACACTTTCCCGTCAGGGTCCGTATTAAATATCGTTGGCTGTTTTTTAGACGGAGGCGGTTCTAAACAGCAGTTTTGCATAAGATCGCGCAGGAATTAACCCGTTTACAGCACCCCACATTGACCGGCAAGGTAACCTGACGCCGACCGGGGTGAAGAACTGCTTGGCGTGGCTGGGAGGAAGCCTGGGCAGAAGGGAACCCTGCGGGAGTATCAGAAGTACGGCGAAGACCTTTTAGCCGTGCGCTACCGGAACAACGATCAGGGTCTGGTAATCAAGACCGTCGAGATCATCGTCTCGATCAGCAAGGCTGAACCATGACCACGATAGAAGAACAAAAAAGAACCTGCAGCTACTGCCTCAGAATGTTCCCCACACCTGTGAAGTTTAGAGAGCACTTCGGCAACTGCCTGCATAGAAAGGCGTCGTTACTCGGTGTTTCGGTCGGCACACTCAGGGCACGGACCAAAGGGGTCGCCGGTTGAGGAGCTTTTAGCTTTATTGGAGATGAAACAGATTAGGCTGCTAAAAAGGGATATCCTAATACGGGAAGACAGAGTGTGACGCCATACGGTTCGCCCGAGAGGTGGTCCCTAAGTTTTTGGCCGCGAAATCGAAAGCTAAAGGACAACGAACTGGTTGACGGAAGGAGGCTAAATCATGATCACCAAGCGACAAGATCTCTGCATAAGGTTCCTCGTTTTTCTAAAAAACAGGCATGACTTAAATAAACCTGTGGACCTGATCTTCAACGAAACCGGACAAACAGCAGCAGCTAAATGCACTAGAACAGGTGCAACCCTCCACGTCACCGTGACCGCCACCAGGAGGTTCTGGGATGTACTGTTTGACGCCGCGCATCTTTATAAGCACTGCCTCCAGCGTTACCAGGAGCGTTCCTGGATCGGCAACGGTCCCTGCCCCGGTGGCTCCTTGGAATCGGAGGCACTGGCCTTCGCCCGTCAGGAGGTAATCCTGTTCAGTAAAACTGCTCAACCGAGCAGTACGGCCACCGAGCAGGGCAGCAACCAGTAGCAGTAGCAGTAGCAGTAGCAGTAGCAGTAGCAGTAGCAGTAGCAGTAGCAGCAGCAAAACTGAATTGTTATCCACACAGGGGGGCACCAACCTAACAGGAGGTGCACCATGTCACGAAGAAGACTCTACACACCCATCACCAGATCCGGCTCCTCCATCCTTGCCAGCATCACGACCCAACTCTGGCAGCAGAGCGCACGCACCCACCAGAAAAAGACGTACTACGACGACTGTCCAGAGCACCTCGGGATCTACTTTTTCATCTGGTTCATTTTCATGTTCGTCTTCTCTAACATTGCAGCCTTCCTGGGCCAGCACCTCGCGTGGTGGAGAACCGAGCCAGCGGGATGGCTCACGTACGGCTCATGCACCGTCACCTACCTGAGCCTCATGGCTTACCTGAACCATCGAGACCGGGCCAAGCTGAAGCAGATCCGCGATAAGGCAGAGGATCAGAGGAGGGCCGAGGCGAGGAGGATCATAGCAATGTCGTATGGGAACGAAAGACCTCCCGAAGGGGAAGTAAGAGAGGAATGGGAAAAATGGCATCAACAATGAGGGAGCGCGTGAACGATAGCAGCGTATGGCACCAAAGTGCCGCCGTGGTTAAGGAGGAAGGAAAATGACACCCAGAAGAAGACTCTACATACCCATCACCAGATCCGGCTCTTCCATCCTCGCCAGCATCACCACTCAGATGTTGCAGGAAGGGAGCAGGTTGCGCCGCGAAAATCGACCTCCTAGCTTTTCCAGCCAGTACCCGAACCTCTGTCTTTGGGCGTTCATCTTCGGGTCATTCTTCTTGTTCATCCTCGACATTCTGATTTCAAGCACCCTCGCCATGTTCTTCGGGGATTGGTGGATCAGCGAGCAAGCGGGGTGGCTCAGGATCGCCGTCTACGTCTTCATTTGGCTCGTCATCAGAGGCTACATAGACGAGAAGGAATGGGAATATCAACAGGAGATAAGGGAACATGAACGGCAGTCGAGCGAGAGGATGCACGCGGTATTCGACGCGAAGCGGAGGGCAAGAAGATGACCCCTAAACTATATATAGCCTACTACCGCGTATCCACCGACAAGCAGGGCGAACGCGGCCTCGGCATCCAGGCGCAGAGGGATGCTGTCACGAGGTTCATCGAGCGCCAGGAAGGGGCTGTGCTTTACGCCTGTTTCACCGAGGTCGAATCAGGCACCAAGAAAGGCAACCGCCCAGGTCTTGCCGACGCTCTAGCTTTGGTCAGGAAGGTCAAAGGCACGCTCCTCATAGCCAAGCTCGACCGTCTGGCCAGGAACGTCCGGTTCATCGCAACGCTGATGGAGGAGAACCCCGACTTCATCGCCCTGGACTTTCCCGAGTCACAGCCGGTCATCCTCCACGTCATGGCCAGCTTCGCCGAGCACGAGGCGCGGGTGATCGCCGCCCGGACCTCAGCCGCGATCCAGGCCCGACTCAAAGACCCCGACTACCGCAACTCCAAAGGTGCAAGATGGGGCAATCCCCAGTGCCTGAACCCCAAGTACAAGTCGCTGTCGAAGAGTGAAGCAGCAGCCGCACGTAGAAAAGACGCAGTGGACTTTGCGAAAAAACTGGAGCCAATTATTAAATTTTACTTGCAGGACCGTTAAAGCTTAAATCTGGTGATCGGTCGGGTTCTCCAGCGGCAGACTGGCGCGGAAGGTGATTAAGTCACCTTCTTTTATTTCAGGTTCCTGCATGGCTTACCTCCTTTCCGCACTCCTTACACTGAGGGGTGAGCCCGAAGTCTCCGACCAGACACGCGCCCTTTCTCACTTCTGGTGTGTCGTACTCGCCACCTTTTCCCGGCAGTCAGCGGAGCAGAAGGGAATCCCCGTGCCTGGCGCTTACCCCCGTCTCGTCCAACTCGTACAGGCAGGGAATCACCCTGGGGCATCACCCGGTCGATGGCGCTGTCCAGGTCGATAGCCTCACCCCGTTTGTCTCCGAAGTTGATCTGCGCCTCGACGCGCCGGTACTCTCCGCGCCCGAAAGCCATCCGGCAGGAAACGGAGATGCCGTCATAGTCAAGGTTCTCGCCGTCGTATGCCACTTGCAGCGCCTCTTTCAGCCAGCGGTATCTTGCCGCATCTTTTTCGATCTCGATCCCGGTCATGGCTTCACCTCTTCGTCCACGTAATTGATGATGATTTTCTTGCAGTCCGCGTCCGACAAATCCGGGAACGCCTGCTTGAGGTATGGCGCTGCACCGAAAATGTTCACGCGCCCTGACTCCCTGATGGAGTCCAGGTACTTCTTGTACGTTCGCTTTAGCTGCTGTTCCAAGGCTTGCGCCTGGGCGTCCGGCTTCGGCTTATCCTCCTCGAAAAACCAGTGTCCGTTAGACAGCTTCCCCAGCTTCCCCAGTCGCAAGAGATTGATCCCGAAGTTGTCGTCGTCGCTGAAGAGTATGGGCGGCGTGATGTCATCGCGCCATTTGTAGACCACATAGGTGCCGTCTTTACTGCTCAACATGACGTACTCATTGGGCGTCCTTTTAGCAGCGACGGCCTGCTTGCGCCGGTACTCGGCGGCTATGCGCTTCTCCTGCTCGTTCAACGGTGTAGATCCTTCCCACAAGTCCCAGTACGGCTTGCAGTAGTATTTGATCTCGTTGATGGTGATCACCCCGTAGTCGTGGCGATGCACCTTGATCTTTTTGCTGGTCTGTTCGTAGAGATAGGTTCCCATGGCTTACCTCCTATTAGCTCAGCCGACCATGGTCTTCCCGCAGTGGCACACACGTTCACCTGTGCGGGACACTGACCAATGTCGTGTTGTGGGCAGATGCCTGCCTGCTTCGGCCAGCAGGTGGGGTAGTTGAAGTCCAGGTTGTGGTGGCACCTTATGGTGCAGGTTTCTTTGGACATGGCTTATACCTCCGTAGTTGGCATCTCGCCTCACTTCTCACCCAGATCCGCGATCTCACCAACCTCAAGCAAATCGCTCAAGTTCTCAGGGTCTTCCTGCGCCAAGCGCGATTGACGCTGACATTTTGTGGCAAAGCTGGTGTTCAGTCCTCAGCCACCCACAGTTGTAGCAAACGGTCATAGGTTGTTCAGGCTCCTGGGCGGGTTCCCATTGCGAGGACGGGGCCTCATGTTTTGTAAACGGTGCATTCATATCACCCTCCCATCATGTTGTTCAGCGTTCGAACTCCCGCCGCTTCCCTGTAATGTTAACGCGGCTATCGATATAGTAATGCTTTTTCGGTCCCCGCTGAGCAGATATCCACAACGTCCGCGCTCTCCTTCGCAGCTCCGTAGTGCTCGCCGTTGTCGTACTGCTCCAGCGTGCTTCAGGAAGTAAATGTCCGGCTCCCCGATGGCGTCTGTGCAGGCCACTATCATCCTAAGTAGCATGGCTCGTCTTCTTCTAGGTCAAACTTGAAAAGGTGACCCCGGTTATAAAGCGTGTCACCTTTTCTGTGTCAGATATTTAGTTCTGTTTCAGATTAATGTCTTACCGCTGCGATCTCCTGCTGTGCGCCCAGGTAAAACTGAAGAGCAGCCCGACTGTCATTAGCGCCCAAGTGCTAGGCTCAGGTACCGGTGCTGACTCAGGTGGTACCTCAGGCTCAGGCGGTTGCGGCTCGATGCCGTCATAAGGGTTGTAGTCAAGATCGCTGAAGTGACCCACCTGCCTACCGCCAGGATGTCCAACTCGGACAGAAGCGACCTGCCCGACCACAGGCCCGACATGACGGGGCGCACATTTTCGATCCCCAGGAAGTTGGTGCTGACGCCGTAGTTGTTGTAGCTCATTGGAATTGCAGTGCCTGAGTGATGCCGGGTGCCATGATGTCAATGTCGCCGTCAGTTGCCGCCTCCGCTACCCAGGACCAGTTCCCCAGGCTGGCAGCAAGCGCGTGCCCGATCTCGTGCAGGGCCACCGAGAAGATGTCGATGATGGGACTTGGCAGTGTGGAGCGATCATCCCCCCTGCCAGTGTTGATGATCCCACCACCGAGATCCCCCGAGTAGTCACGGTAGCCGAAGAACTCCTCGGAGAGGGTCGGGGTCGGGTCCAGGAAGAAGCTCCAGGTCGGGTTCGACGCGGTATCGAACCGGACGATTCCCCTCCTTTTCCCTGTTTGGTGATCTGCCCGGCGCAATGAGAGAAGTGGTTCCCCATGCTGTCTATGGCGACTCACCCGTAGTTGAGGGTCAGGGTGAAGGGGTCGCGGATGGCCTTCTCCCATTGCGCTGCGGCTGCTGTGAAGCCCACCTGGAGTTGACGGGAGTTCTGCCCTGGAAACTGCTGACGATGGTTAGGGCGTCGACGTCGGTGGTTACGGTGGTTGCGGTGGCGAGGGACAGGGACAGAGCGAGCACGGGCGTTGAGCTTTTGCACATTAACAGCCTCCCGGTGCTGCGTTTTTTGGCCTCTCGCCCTCCTGCGGATTAGTATTCCATTATATTCACTTATATTTAACGTCTTTGAAGTATGACCAAACCCAGCCCACTTGGCGACGACCGCTGGGAAGAGACCACAAAGAAAATCGGCTAATGTGATGGGGTCGGGAGAACCAATGCGGGGATGCTTTCAATTCGGTAATGACAGGACAGGTCAACACATTAGAGGCAGCAACCGAGACAATGTGTATTAGTCATGTAGAGCAGCAGTGACCCGAATCTGGGTGGTGGTGTTGTGTGTCACCTCTTTGGTCTATATTGCTAATATGGCGGATTGAGCTAGTGCGTAAGTAGTGGGAAAACAAGACGAAGAAATCTTTTTTTCGGTGAGCGAGAGGCCTACTTATTGCAATGAAACGCCCTTGCGTTTTTGCTCGCCCTCCTTCGCTTCAAACTTCCTATACTGAATGTGGTACTTGCTGAAACCATTATCTGCGTTCCTGATGGCTTCTCTTTCGAAGGCTTCGATATCGTGATGGTACTCGTCTTGAATGTCAAGGTCGTAGATCAGATCCCACGAAGTTTTATCCCTTTTCACTTTGATTTCAGTCCCGTACTTTGCTGACACTATTCTGTCCATTGTACAAGAAAGCTCATTTTGATGGAGACGGCTTACAAGGAACGAATCATGAAGCGGCAAGACACAAATATTTTTCTTCACCAACTTGAGCATCACTGCTTCAGCGATATCAGAATCCACTCGTTGTAACCTCCTTCCGGCTGATGAAAAGAAATACTTGCCTATGCCGTTGTGCTTCTCCATGAAACCGTCAAATAGCTGATCGATACTCAACCCCTTAGGCAGTAAGGGAAAGTTCGGATTTTTTCTCATTTCTGCGATAAGGGCCTTCTTTGCAGAAGCTCTATTTTTTGCGTTCAGCATTATGTTCATCGAAACCTTCAGTAACTTTCGAGCCTCTGGCGGGAAGGTGGGAACCTCATACATATCTCCCGCTGGAACAGGCAAGCCATCTTCCAGGTACAACAACGTTGGATGGAGGCAGGAATAATCCAGTTCGACAATGATCTTGTTATCTATCCTGATAAACTTTCTGTACTCTTTCGGCAGGTTTTGCCAGAAGCCTCCATAGAACCGTCCCCCTTCTGAAAATGTACCGTTGCAGAAACACCGGTGGAGATCCGTGTTTCCGAAGTACAATTCGGTGCTCGCAGTCCCCCCGGTATCACTACTATTGATGCGATGAAAGATCTCGTCAAAGACTTCATCGTAGACGCAAAGGCCTACGAAGTGGCGCTGGTTTATGGAATTTATGAACTGGAGGTTTCGGCGCATCAGGAATGTTTCCTCAGTTTCTTCAAAAGGGAGGTTCCTCCCCTCCTCGTCGCGAAGGACAATCAGTTGGTGTCTAGCTTTAAGTTGGAGGTTACCTGTTCCTATTCGCGCAAAAAAACTGGCCATCACAGAGGTTGCTCGCATCCTGGCTCGGAATGCCACGTGCTGATCGGGATAGTAGATTCCTTTGGTTCCTTCTATTAATCCGAATTTAGCAAGGCCATCGATGATCCTCGTCGTGGGGCCATATGCAACCTTGACAGGCGGAACAGGCACCTCCTGCTTGGAGTAGTCATTTTTGTTCCTGGAGTAGGCCACATATGTCTCAGGGGATATCTGATATCCAAGGTGCAAATTCTGCAATATTAGGAGCAAATGGCGATCGTGGATCGGTTTCCAGTATTTAAAAGACGACAGATCCTTTAACTGTGGTCTTATATATCCAAGCAATTCGCCATACGGGTCAGGATCAGTGACGATGTAATGACTGAATTTAATAGATTTACGATAGCCCATTACAGTGACAGCCCGTCCTTATCATTAATTTTCAGGCATCGTGCACGTGCCTTTGTAGTTTTGTCTCGCTGGCTTCTTGCCTCCCGGTCGCGCCCGGCAAGCGTGGCCGAAACAAGGATCAGTTTAAGAACCCCAGTTGTCGATAGTCTCACCGGCCCAAGGTGCCGTTAGGACAGGAACGGGGGAGATCGTTGTTGATGTGACCTTACTTACGAATCAACCTAACTTTATGGGGTCCTGCCAGCATCTTACTCACATCAGATTCCGGCACTTCCGACCTTTGGACGGGGGCTACGTCTCGCAACGCTCCCGGTTCGAGGTATGCCGCTCTTCTCTCGGCAGTACCTGAGCGATCCGTCCCCGGAACTCACGATGCTTGCTGGTCCGGCGCGACCTAAATGGCTTCTGGTTGTTGCACAGGCAGAATTGCGCCACCACTTAGCAGTGGCGCAATTCTGCCTCCTCCTGGTTACCGGAACACCTTTCCCGCTAATGACCGATAAAAAGGGGATGTGCATGCGATACTTGCTGAACTTACGGCTGGTTCAACAAGAGTCAAACCCGGGGCAGAGTAGCCACATCGGCCCAAATGAGAGCCAGCAACAGCGCCCTAATTTTGAGTAAACGAGTCTAGGCGTTCGACCTTCAACTCATCCATAACCTCTTGAATCTCCCGCTTCGCTCCTGCCAACTTGAGCCATAGCTTTGAGGGCGTCGGTTCAGATGCTGCAGGCATTTCGTCAGCAGAGAAGAGACTCGTGGCAAGGGTCCTTTCTGCACAGACCTTACCTTGGACCACTACTCTGCCGGTACTGGTGTAAAGGATCAGCGGGGTGCCCTCTGGGAGACAAAACTTCAGCCCGTTGTTGACCTCGCTTACAGCGAATCCTAATCCATTGGCCGTTAGTACGGATGTCACAGTTTCATATGTCCATTTCTTCACCGTTAGCTCCTTTAAGTGGGTATGTGGCGATGTATTGTGGTTTACTATGGCCCGGTTGCGCATGAATATACCCAAAGAAGGGCCAAGCGAGAAGCAATATAATATTTTTTTTAATTAACAATTTGTAAAAGGATTGTTATCTATAAAAAGAAAGTTATCTATAAAAAGATAGTTTTCTACCAAAAGAACCATGGACAAGAAGATAGCAATCCCCACCGTCCAGAAATCAATCCAGCTCAAATTCTAATTTTTTGATGGCTTCCAGCAAAACCCTAGGCTGAAACCTTTTTCCGTATCTGCCAGTAGTGATGGAGGGATTAGTATGCCCCAGGATTTCTGCTATCAGCGACTCTTGAACACCTTGCTGTTTTAGGGAGTTAGCGAAGGTGTGACGGAAGGAGTGAAAGGTTTTGAGAGGATCATTCGTGATGTACTTTCTGTTGAATCTCTGGAAGACTTTACCATATGCGCTCCCGTAACCATCAGCGTCTCTACGTTTCAGATTCATCCACAACCTGAGCTGGCCATTTGCTTTTGCCTTTCGGACATATGCAAGAAACCCGAGCTTCACCAACCTCGGATGAACCGGAACTATCCGTCGGCTCGACAGTGTCTTAACTTTTTTATCCTGCGTGTCTGCAACGCTAATACAGTGTACCCCGTCATACTCCGTCACATCCTCGGTGTATAGCTGGCATAGCTCGTCTAAGCGCAAGCCTGTGTACATCGAAAGGATAGGTATCCAGTACCTCTCAGGCTCACTATCGTGGTATCGCAGATTTTCAAAAATCATCTTAAGATCTTGAGGTGAATAAGCTTTGCGCTCTTCATCTGCCTTCCGCTTTCGCTTCAGGGTCATCCCCTCTGCCGGGTTTGAGCGCAGGATTCCTTCTCTCACACAGTACGCCAAAAGCGTTGAAAAACGAGATAGGTGTTTATTGACCGTGGTGGTGCTCATGGGAGGATGGCTAGAACATCCGGTTTTCAGCTCCTCCAGAACCCGACTAACCGGAATCCCAGGGAGAACCTTGTACACGTTCGCTGGAAGGATGCATAGCGCATCGCGGAGTAGACTCGCCGTCTTCCGGTCAATATTCTCTATGGCACCATCGCCAATGACGTCCAGCAGAAGCCGAAGAGATGCCTCATTTTCCATTTTAGTCTTAAGGCTCCATCCCATTTGCTTGTCAGAGATGAAGCTGGAAATGATAGATGAAAGTCTATGAGTGGGGTAGGTGGAGAGAGATGCTGGCACTTCAGCTGTAGCTTTGAGGGATTCAGGCTTATTCCGGGTACGCCCCAAAACACAGTCTATTTGTTCTTTGACATGCTGATGGTCAAGGTATCCGGCCCGGAAAAGTGAGAAAATGGTATGGATGCGTTGGAGGTAGTGGCGAGCTAAGAGATGTGCCTCTTTGAGATCCTTCGTCTTTAGAGACTTATTTAACTCGGCCGATGAGATAACTTGGGACAGGTCAGAAGGGACACGTAGTCGAAAGTGGTAGTGTCCGCGTCTGTTCAGCAGGTAGGTATACATAAGCCTCGATTTCCTGTGTGTAGCAAAAGGTGTTACACAGAAAAAAACCGAGGCTCATGTCTCTGAAACTACAATGATTTCAGATAATTGGTGGAGGTGGCGGGAATCGAACCCGCGTCCGAAAGTCGTACACTAAAGGCGTCTACATGCTTATACCTGTTTTTAATTTAACCTCTCAGAACTCCACAGGCCGGGATTTCTGATCGGCGATTCCGCTTGATTTCGCCGCAGGGCCACGGACTCTCCCTGAAACTATCCCACTGAATGACGTTCTATCCTCCCCCGTGGGAGAAGGCAGGTAGAACGTTAGCAGGTTATTAAGCTGCTAAAGCGTAATCGTAATTGTCGGCGCTTAAATGCGTCCCGGATTGTTTAACGAGCCACCCGGACCTCGGCATGCAACCTTTGCTTATTACCCCCGTCGAAACCTTTACACCCCCTTAAAATCTAAAAAACGTTCAGCGTTCTAGGTTCAATGTTCGCCTGCTTTATCGCCTGGCGTTCCACATCTCGCCGCGGCTCCAGCCTGCTCTCCCTTGGTTCTTTTGCTACGTGCAGTCGCAGGTTCAGGCGCCATTGGTTCAAGTCCGATTGAACGCCGAACGTTGAACGGCCGTTAATCCCTGTCTCTAGCACCTCTGTTTCTGTCTTTCAGCCCCTGGGCTATGTCGCGCTGCATGTCTTTTTCTTTCATGACTTCACGCTTGTCGTAGTTCTTCTTGCCTTTGGCTAACCCCAATTCGGCTTTGACTTTGCCTTCTTTGAAGTAAACCCTCAAGGGTATCAGCGTGTACCCCTGCTCGCGTATCTTGGCAAAAAGCTTCACGATCTCTTTCTTGTGCAACAAAAGCTTCCTCATCCGGTCCGGATCGTGGTTCTCCCGGTTCCCAAAGTCGTATGGGTTGATGTGAAAGTTGTGCAGGAAGGCTTCGCCGTTTTTCACCATAGCAAAGGAGTCGTTCAGGTTGGCCTTGCCGTTACGCAGGGACTTCACCTCGGTCCCCTGCAGCACCATCCCGGCCTCGTAACGCTCCTCGATGAAGTAATCGTGGAAGGCCTTCTTGTTGTTGCAGATCAACTTCTCGTGTTCGCCCATAGGGAATGATAGTAGCAGATCACCCCGGAAAAAGACAGGGGTAAAAGGAACGATTATTTCGCCACCCGTAGTTCGTTCTTCAGTTTCGCCTTGCCGTCGACCCCGCGTGCTATTGCAGCTCAACATCGAAAACGAGTTGGACGACCTGCTACTACCCTACAAGATCGACCTCTCACTAATGCGGGAGATCGCGAATACCGAACTGCTTGACCACATTCGGCGGGTTGGTGTGCTCTTCTACGAAAGAAAGACCACCTGAAAGTCATACGTCAGCGCAACCTGATAAAAGAAAAGCCCTCGGTTTCCGAGGGCTTTTCTTCTTTTGAAGCGACCAGCATACTGCGACTACTGTTTCGGGTACCGCTCCCCTGCGACGTAGACCTGCTCCAGGCGCCCCTTGGCAAGAAGGGCGGCGTGGACGGAGGTCTCGCTGACGCTGCCGCAGGAAAGGACCTGGAAGTCGGCACGCTTGCCTGGCTCCAAGGATCCGGCGCTCGCCTCTATCTGCAAGGCCCGGGCTCCCCCGATGGTCGCCATGGCTATGAGCTCTTCGGCGCGGAAGACGCCTTGTGCCTGCTGCTGCAGGTAGCGCACCTCGTCCCAAAGCGAAAGGGAGTCGTTGCTCGCCAGGGAGTCGGTTCCAAGGCCGAGCGGAACTCCGGCGCTCTTCAAGAGCTTGTGCGGTGCGGTGCCGACGAATAGCCGGTCGTTGCTGCGAGGGCAAAGGACCACGCTGCAACCGTTTTCCTTCAACAGTCTCACGTCGTCCACGGTGACGTGCACGGCATGGACGGCAATCGTGGAGCGGTCGAGGACGCCAAGATCGCAAAGGAAACGGGTGGAAGTGGTGTACATCGGGTGCGGCAGATACTGTTCCCAGTGTGCCATGGGATAGATGAGTTCGGCGATTTCCCCGGTGGTGTCATGCATGAAGGAGGCTTCGTCCGCGGTTTCCGAGAGGTGGATTGCCTTCGGTACGGCACGGTTCACGGCCAGAGCGTGCAAGGCCTGCAAAAGCTGCGGCGACACGGTGTGGGGAGTGTGCGGAGAAATGGCAGGCAGAAGGCTCCCCGCGAAGGTGTCGAGCGTGGTCTCGATCCGCCGCAACAGGTTTTCGCACAGTACGGGGTCGTGCCCTATCGCCTCCAGGAACACCCTTCCGGCAAGCTGCGCGTCGCGGTAGAGAGGGGCCAAGGAAAAGTCGGAGAGGATGTCGCCGACGGAGGTGGTGCCGGATTCGAGGCAAAGGCGCATTCCCTCCCGCACCGAGTGCTCCGTCTCGCCGGGCAAAAGGGCGCGCTTGATCTTCACCACCTGCTGGATCCATTCCACGTAACGCTTGGGGAGATAGTCGAGGTCCTTGCGCAGCTTCCAGGCGGGGAAATGGGTCAGTTCCAGGTGCGTGTGGGCGTTGACGAGCCCGGGCATGATGACGCACCCGGGCAGATCGGTAACCGGTGCGGCGCAGGCGGCGGAGACCTCGGGGAGGGTTCCGACGGCGGCTATCACCCCGTTCTCCACGGCGACGGCACCGCCGGCGATGGGGGGAGAGGAAATGGGGAGCAGATATGACGCGGCGTATATTTTCATCTTCGAACCCAAGGAACGACCCCCAAAAACGTTGACAGCTGACCAGAAAGATAAGCATGGAGCGGCCCAAATAGACCGGGTCAAATGGATGTTGCCCCCAGCGCTGTCCGGTTAGAATATTGCAATTGCCTAAAAAGTCCCCCCTCCACTGGCGGGAGGGGGGGAGCTGAGAGCTGTGTTGAACCATAAAAAATGGGGACGCCGACGGAACCGGGCGAGTCTTAAAAAGACACACAGATTCTATCAGCGTCCCTTGATTTTTCTGCGGAGACCGGGAAATCCCTAGTTCTTCCAGTGCACGCTCTTCAGGGTGGCCTGGCCGGCTACTTCCTTGCGGCTTTCGAGCATGCGGTTTTTGTCGTCCACGAAGACCAGCTTCGGCTCGTGCGCTATGGCCTCGGCATTCTCCATGTTGACGAAGCTGGCGATGATCACCAGGTCCTGCGGGGCCACGAGCCTTGCGGCGGCGCCGTTGATGCAGATGACGCCGGAACCGCGCTCGCCCTCGATAGCGTAGGTCTCGAAACGGCTCCCGTTGGTGACGTCCCAGATGCAGACCGCCTCGTAAGGGATGATGTCGGCCGCTTCCATGAGGTCGAGGTCGATGGTGATGCTCCCCTCGTAATGAAGGTCCGCCCCGGTGACGGTTGCCCTGTGGATCTTGCTCTTCAGCATCTTCCTGTCCATATCTTCTAATCCTCCCCTAGTATGCTGTTATCAATCAATCGAACCGAGCCCACCCGCACGGCAAGTGCGAGGAGCGTCCTCTCATCCGCTTTATCCAACGGGAGCAGGCTGTCCTGATCCCTGAACTCCAGGTAATCGATCTGCGGCGACTTCTCACCCTCTATCACGGCTGCGGCAACCTTTTGCAGCGCCGCCACGCTCCGCTCCCCTCCTCTGAAAGCCGCCTTGGCTGCGGCTATGGAACGGGAGAGGCAGAGGGCCTTTTCCCTTTCCACGGGGGAGAGCTTGGTGTTCCTGGAGCTCATGGCGAGCCCGTCGGCCTCCCGCACGATCGGCATCCCCACGATTTCGAGGTCGAAGTTGAAGTCTTGCACCATGCGCCGGAGGACGGCGAGCTGCTGAAAGTCCTTCTTGCCGAAAAGGGCCACCTTGGGGGCGACGATGTTAAAGAGCTTGGCGACCACGGTGGTGACGCCGCGGAAATGGCCCGGCCTGCTGGCACCGCAAAGGTGCGCGCTGATCTCCTCGACGTTCAGGTAGCTCTGGTACCCCTCGGGGTACATCTCGGCGGCGATCGGGGCGAAGATGACGTCGACGCCGGCCTTGGCTGCTATTTCCTTGTCGTGTTCGAGATCGCGCGGGTAGCTGTCCAGGTCCTCGTTGACGCCGAACTGGGTGGGGTTGACGAAGATGCTCGCCACCACGTACTTCGCGCGCTTGCGCGCTTCCACCATGAGGGAGGCATGCCCCTCGTGCAGGTAACCCATGGTGGGAACCAGGGCGATCTCACCCCGCTTATCCCGTGCGTACTGCTGCATCTGCGCGACCGAATGGATGACTATCATTTGAAACCGTGCCTCTCTTCCGGGAAGATGCCGCCTTTTACCTCGGCTATGTAGTTGGAGCACGCCTCGCCGATCAATGGGGCGAGTTCGGCGTAGCGTTTGACGAATTTCGGGGAGTACTTGCTGCAAAGGCCCAGGATGTCATGGATCACCAGCACCTGCCCGTCGCAGTGGGGGCCCGCGCCGATCCCGATGGTCGGGATGGAAAGTTCCGCGGTTATTCTAGCTGCCAACGACATGGGGATACCTTCCAGCACCACGGCGAAGGCTCCGGCGCGCTCGACGGCGAGGGCGTCCGCCATCAGTTTCTCGGCCTGCTCCTCCCCCTTTCCCTGCACCTTGAAGCCGCCCATGCGGTGCAGCGACTGCGGGGTAAGGCCGATGTGCCCGACAACCGGGATGTCCATGTCGGTGATGGCGGTTATGGTTTCCTCCACGTTGACGCCCCCTTCGATCTTGACGGCGGCGGCGCCGCCATCTTTCACCAGGAGGCCGGCGTTCAGCCTCGCGCTTTTCAGGTCGGTCTGGTAGGAGAGGAAGGGGAGGTCCGCCACCACGAACGCCTTGGGGCGCGCCCGCATTACCGCGCGGGTGTGGTAGATCATGTCCTCCATGGTGACGGGGAGCGTGTTGTCGTACCCTGCCACCACGACCCCCACCGAATCCCCCACGAGGATCATGTCGATGCCGCAGGCGTCCATGATTCCGGTCATGGGGAAGTCGTAGGAGGTCAGGACCGCTATCTTCTCACCTTCAGCTTTCATCCTTTGAAAGTCGAGGATGGTTCTCTGCTTCTGCATCTGGACGCTGCTCCCGCGGGTTTCCCCGCCCCCGTTTCCGCAACGGGAAAAAATTGTATACACCATGTCGAAACAAGGTGTTGCCGCAGCGCGGCTCCAGGCGTTCGGGCAAAAAAAAAACGCCTTCGGGTAGGAAGACGCTGTCAAATAGCGGGATGCACGCAAAACTGGCGCAAGACGCTTTCCAAGCTATCGCTTCCCGTACCGGTTCCTTGCGAAATCCAGGCGGTATGTATCTTTTTCCGGTGTCCGTTGCGGCTCCACTTGACTATAGCGGGCCAAACACCGTTAGTGAATTAACACATGGATATATAAATGTCCAGTTATTTCTGCCCCGGATACTACTCCGCGCTCGCCCTGATCTGTTCGAGCTCATTCACCACGCCGCCGCTTTCATCCTGGCGCTGCTCTATGCCGTCGAAGATGGCATCGGCCATCCTGGTGACTGAATCAACGGCGCCCTTGATCTCGTTGCTGTCCGCGGTCTGCCTGCCGACGGACGACACGACGCTGTGGCTCATCTCTTTCACGTCCTCAAGGGCCCGGGCCACTGTCTTGGTCGCCTGTGCCTGTTCCTTGGAAGCCTTGAAGATCTGCATGGTCATAGAGCTTACGTCCTCGATGGAACGGCTCACCAGTTGCACCGAAGTCGCCTGCTCCTCGGTGGCGAGCTTGATCTCCTGTGTCATATCGAGCGCTTTCTGGGAGCTGTCCAGGATGCTGGCCAGGGAGACGCCTGTCTGCTGGCCGAGTTTCACCCCTTTCTTCACCAGTTCTTTGGTGGCGGTGACGCTGTCAGCGGCGACCCTGGACTCGGTCATGATCTCCTCGATGATGCCGGTGATCTCGCCGGTGGAGAGCCCCGTCTGCAGGGAGAGGTTCCTGATCTCGTCGGCGACGACGCCGAAGCTCTTGCCGTATTCGCCCGCCTGCGCCGCAATGATGGAGGCGTTGAGCGCCAGGAGGTTGGTACGCTTGGTGATGTCGTTGATGACGCTGACAAACCCTTCGATCCTGCCGCTGTTGGCGCTGAGCCTCTTGATCCCCTGGTAGGAAAGATCCACGGAGCTCTGGATTTCCGCCAGCGCATCCACCGTCTCCCGCACGATTTGCGTCCCCTGCTCGGCATGCTCCTTGACGCGACTGGAGAGATTATGCGAATGCCCGGTGCTTTTTTCCACCTGCCTCAGCGTGGTGGTGATCTGCTCCATCGCGGAAACCGACTTGTACACCGAGTCGGAGAGGGCGTCCATGTTGTGGGTGATCTGGTCGGTGGCGACGGAGATCTCAGCGGCGGAGACGCTGGCGCTGTCGACCGACTCCATCATGCCGTGCGCGGCGGCGTCGATCTTCAGGGCGCCGTTGGCCAGGGAGTCGGCGGCGTTTTTCAGGCGGTACAGGGTGGAGGAATAACTGTCCCTCTTCATCAGGGTCTCGGAGAAGGTTTTGCCGAGTTCGAGGGTAAGGCGGTCTATGGACTGCAGCAGGCTGATCCGCATCAGCGCGGCAGCCGCCTGGTCCGCGAAGAGCCGGATAGTGTCGACGTCGGTGTCGTTCAGTGCCCGGTGGCTCTTCTTGTTGTCGAGGCCGAAGACGCCGATGGTCTCGCCTTTCAGGATGATGGGGCAGAGGATGAAGGTGGTGGAGCGCAGCGGCTCGATACCGTTGAAAGGCGGCTGCAGCATAAAATCAGCCGGATAATCGGTGATGTTCTCTATGAAGTAGACCTGCTGGTCCTGGAAGCTCTTGTAGATGACGCCGGAGCGTCCATCCAGAGGGATGGTCACCTCGGCGCCGACCGGCGCTTCGTTTCCCGCGGTAACGGCGAAATAGAGATGCTTTCGCTCCGGGTCCGCCATGAGGACGTTGACCCGCTCGTACCCCAGCACCTCGTGCAGCCCCTCCACGCAGAGCGCGAGCACGTCGTCTTTGCGCACCGCCTTCTGGATCCGGCTGCCGATCTTGTGGAAGTTCTTTATGTTGTTGTCCAGCACCTTGTACCGGTTCTCGAAGAGCTTCTTCTGGGCGTCGACTTCCTGCACCAGGACGTCGAGCCTCTCTCCCTTTTGGTGCAGCTCGTCAATGGCGCGGCCGATGAAATAGCCGAACACGGCGAGGACGCAGGCGGTGCCCCCTCCCATGTAGATATAGAGCGCCATTCCTTGCGCGCTTTGCTTCATCTCGGCGAATGCCTGGATGGCCATGGGGAGGTTGGGGTCGGCGAAAAGCAGCAAGCGCAGCACTATCCAGCCAAGCGGTGCCGATATGCCAAGGAAAAAGCCGATGAGCGCATAGATCACACTTCTGTTGGCTCCGGCGATAGGATTCTTCATGTTCAAGGGCACCTCTTTGCTCCCGTTAGACGCCCGAAAGGCCCCGGCGGGATTTTTCACGGTCTGCTCCAGGTTCCGCAGTCTAGTGCAGACATTAGTCAAAGTCAACAGCAACTTACCTCCCCAGCATGATGCCGAGCGCCTCCGCGTGACGCACCATCTCGCCGGCGGGATCGATGAGGTTCAGGCTGCGCACTGCGTCCTCTATCGGCACCGAGGTGATATGACGACCCTTGAGGCAGACCATGTGACCGAAGGCGCCGCTTTCGATCAGCTCCACCGCCTTCACCCCGAAGCGGCTTCCTATGCAGCGGTCGAAGGTCGAGGGGGAACCGCCGCGCTGCAGATGCCCGAGCACGGTTACCCTGATGTCCATCTCAAGCACCCCGCCCAACTCGCGGGAGAAGGCCTCGCCCACTCCGCCCAGACGTTCCACGACCGACTTGCCGCCCGCGGCCTCCTTGACCACGCGCCCGCCTCCCTTGGGGAAAGCGCCTTCGGCAACCACGACGACGCTGAAGCGGCGGCCGCGGCGACAGCGCGCGAGTATCGCCTCGCTGACCTTGTCGATGTCGTAGGGGATCTCGGGGATGAGGATGACGTCGGCGCCGCCGGCTATCCCGGACTCAAGCGCGATCCATCCGGCATAGCGTCCCATGACTTCTAGCACCATGACCCGGTGGTGGCTCTCCGCAGTGGAATGCAGCTTGTCGAGGGCTTCGGTGGCGGTCTCGAGGGCGGTGTTGTAGCCGAAGGTGACGTCGGTTTCCAGCAGGTCGTTGTCGATGGTCTTGGGAACACCGACGATGGGGACGCCCCGGCGCATCATCTCCTGGGCGATTTTGAGTGAGCCGTCCCCCCCTACTACGATCAAGGCGGAAAGCCCCAGGTGCTCGATGCGGGAGCAGACTTCGTCGGAGACGTCGACCAGTTCCACCTTCCCCTCGCGCACCATGGGAAAGGAGAACGGGTTTCCCCTGTTGCTGGTGCCGAGTATGGTGCCCCCTAGCGGCAGGATGCCGCGCACCTCTTCGAGCCCGAGGCAGCGGCATTTCTCCGGGTGCAGGAATCCGTCGAAACCGTCTTCGATCCCGACTACCTCCCACCCGCGGCCGGTGGCCGATTTGACTACCCCCCTGATGACGGCGTTCAGCCCGGGGCAATCCCCTCCCCCAGTGAGTATTCCAATCTTCATCACCCCTCCTTCGCTGAAGCTACGGGGGGCAAGCCCCCCTGTTTCAAATGCATTCAAATTCAAATATCCAGATCAAGGTGCAGCACGGCCTCCTGGCATCTCCCTCACCCGGCCTGCGGCCACCCTCTCCCACAGGGAGAGGGGTCTGGCTCCTTCAGGGACTCATCCATTTTCCACTGGTTCCCAAGCTCCAGCTTGGGAACCCGATGCGGTGCAAAGCTCCAGCTTTGCATCCTGGGAAGCTGGAGCTTCGGACGGGCCTTGCGTTCCCAAGGTGGACCTTGGGAACGAGATCAACTCACCCTCTCCCTCTGGGAGAGGGCCGGGGTGAGGGAAGGCTCTTTCTAGACGGGCTAACCGGGTCTTGCCTGTAACGCATCGAGTATCGCCTGGGGCTCCAGGCGCTTCCTGGGATCGCTGTCCACGTAGCTCAGGATGATGCGCCCGTCCCGCCCGATGACGAAGGTGCCGGCCAAAGGCAGTTCCCACGACTGGTCCGCGTTGAAGTCGGGAAGGTTTACCCCCAGCGAGATGTACAGCTGACGCACCCAGTCCGGGAGCCGGTACACAAGCCCATAACCACGGGCAACCTCGTTTCCCAGGTCGCTCAACACTTCGTACTGCAGGAAGTTTTTCAAGAGCGTTGCCTGGGTCTTGTCCGGGCTCTGCGGCGAAACCGCGATGAGCGACGCACCCAAGTGCAGGACCTGGGGGAGGATTTTCTGGTATGCCCTCAACTGAAGGCTGCAGTACGGTCACCAGATCCCGCGATAAAAAGTGAGGACCACCGGCCCGTTGGCAAGCGCATCGCTCAGCCGGACCGGAATGCCCACGGCATTGGGCAAGGTGAAATCGGGCGCCTCTGCGCCGGCCTTGGGAGCGCCCGCCGTGCTGGCGCAGGCGGCGATGTCCCGGTATGCCTTGTCGAGAAGCTCTGCCTTCTCCGGCGAGTTGGCACGATACGAATGCTCCAGCGCATCTATTTGCGACCTCAGATCACGTTCCATAGCCCCCTCCGGTTATTGTTTTAGCCACCAATTCTACGCAGATCCATGAAGAGGTCAATGATTTCCATCAGTAGCGTCTTTTTTCAACGCATGCAGACAATCGTATATTTTTGACCCATGTCATAAACAATTTTCCTTGCCGGCGCTATCTTCAGTTCAACGAAACGCACAAAGGAGGGAACAGATGGAATTCAAAAACGGCTTGGGAGATGCGGCCATACAGAACGTGATAGCGAGTCACCCGGAGATCGGCGACATCCTGAACCGCTACGAGATCGGTTGCGTCTCCTGCAAGGTCGGCATCTGCCTCCTGAAGGACGTGGTTTCCATTCACGGGCTGACCAAGGAGCAGGAAGCCTCGGTAGAAAAAGAAATAAATGACTATTTGGATCGTAAAGCCGAAAATTAACAGGTGCCCGGCTAGTTCGTGCACCAACACATACACATACACCGACAGCGTTAACAACTAATTTTTTAAGAACAGGAGACAAGATCATGGCACATGCAGGATGCGGCTGCCCGGGCAGCATGGCGAGGGTTATCGAGAGGAACGAGGCAACTGAGCAGGAGAACACGGTAAAGGCGGCTTCGGAGTTGCGGCAGTGGCCGGTGCAACTGCACCTGGTTCCCCCTACCGCCCCCTGGTTCCAGGACAGCGACATATTGATCGCGGCCGACTGCGTCGCTTTCGCGCTGGGGAGCTTCCACAGCGACCTCTTGAAGGGAAAGGCTCTGGCGATCGCCTGCCCCAAACTCGACGACAGCGCCGCGTACGTGGAGAAGCTAGCCACGATCTTCAGGGAAAACGAGGTGAAGAGCATCACCGTCGCCATCATGGAAGTCCCCTGCTGCCGCGGCCTGGACATGATGGTGAGGCAGGCTCTCACCCAGTCCGGGAAAGAGATACCGCTGGAGACCGCAGTGATCGGCATCAACGGGGAGAGGAGGAACTAGGATGAAACGGGACATCACCCAGAGGCTCAAGGACGAACACCAGCTGATCCTGCGCATGCTCGCCCTTTTGGAGCAGAACGCGAAACGCACTGAAGAGGGCACCTTCAAGAATTACCAGTTCTACCTGGACGGGGTCGACTTCATCAGGAATTACGCCGACCGTTTCCACCATGCCAAGGAGGAGGATGTCCTGTTCGAAGCCCTGGTGACAAACGGCATGCCCAGGGCCAACAGCCCGGTAGCGGCGATGCTGATGGAGCATGACCTGGGAAGGGCCTTCGTTAAAGGGATGGAGGAGGCCGCCACCCGCGCTATCAATGGCGAGGCGGAACAGGAAGAAGCCATAGTCGCCAACGCGAGGGGTTACCTGGAGCTTTTGCGCGATCATATCGCCAAGGAGGATGACATCCTCTACCCCCTGGCGGAGCGGGTGCTACCGGAGGAGATGCGCGAGAATATCGTGGCTGGTTACCGCACGGCCGAGGAGAAGTCGGAAGCAGGTTTCGAGGCGCATTACAAAAGCGTAGTGGAAAAGTACGAGGCGGAAGGATAAAAGCTTAAAGCCAAAAGGCGGAACACAGAGGTCACGGAGGTTCGAGGAGGTCACAGAGGTGCTTTTCCGGTAAGGCGAAAGGCACTCACCACAGAGGTACACAGAGGAACCACAGAGGAAAAGCTTCTTGAGGTTAACCCAAAAGCTTTTGCTTTCCTCCGGGACCTCCGTGTTCCCCAGTGTCCTCTGTGTTCCGGGTTTAAATTAAAAAGGGCGGGGTCAATTGACCTCGCCCTTTCTATTTATTTACTCGCCTTCCCGGGTTTATTCGAGGTTGTCCTCGATCCTGATGAAGGTGCTCTTGCCGCGGATGACTTCGTAGGTGTCGATTTCGGCAAGCGCCCGGCGCATATCTGACTCACGGGCCTCGTGGGTCATGATGACGATGGGAACTACTTCGCTCGCGCTTCTCGCGCTCTGCAGCATCGAGGCGATGCTGATGCCGCTGGCGCCCAGGGCCCCCGCGATGCGGGCCAGCACGCCGGGACGGTCGAGAGCCTGGAAGCGGATGTAGTACTTGCTCACGATCTCGCCCATGGGCTTGATGGTCAGGGTGCTGACTTTCTCGTCGAGGTACCCAAGCGGCGCGCAGCGGCGGGAGATGCCGGCCCCCATGCTCCGGGAAAGGTCGATGACGTCGCCAACGACGGCGCTGGCGGTGGCGTCCATCCCCGCGCCCCTGCCATAGAACATCACCGGACCGATGAAGTCGCCGGTGAGCCTGATAGCGTTGAACACGCCGTGCACGTCGGCCAGCGGGTAGTCGATCGGGATCATGGTCGGATGCACGCGCGCCTCGATCTGCCCGTCGTCCATCTTCCCTATGGCCAGAAGCTTGATGCGGTAGCCGAAGGACTTGGCGAAGTCGACGTCTTCGGAAGAAATCGAGGTGATCCCTTCGGAGTAGATGTCCTTCAGGTCGATCTTGGTGCCGAAGCAGAGGGAGAGCAGCAGGCAGAGCTTGTGCGCCGTGTCGACCCCCTCGATATCGAAGGTGGGGTCGGCTTCGGCATAGCCCAATTCCTGGGCGCTCTTCAGCACCTCGGAGAAGTCCGCTCCATCGTGGGTCATCCGGGTCAGGATGTAGTTGCAGGTGCCGTTCACGATGCCGAGCACGGTCGAGAAACGGTTCCCCGCCAGGTTCCCCTTGATGGCGGAAAGGACCGGGATGCCCCCGCCCACGGCAGCCTCGAAAAGGACTTCGACGCCGTTTGCCTTGGCTGCAGCGTATATTTCCTCGCCGTGAACAGCCAGGAGGGCCTTGTTGGCGGTTACCACGTGCTTGCCGTGAGAGATGGCCTTAAGGACGAAGCTGCGGGCGGGCTCGTAGCCGCCGATCAGCTCGATGATTACGGAGATTTCCGGATCGGTCAGCACTTCTTCGGCGGTGCGGGTGAGGATGATCCCTTCGGTGTTGACGCCGCGGTCGGTGGTGATGTCGAGGTCGACGATGCTCTTCAGGGAAATCCGGGTGCCGGTCTTCTCCGTCAAAAGCGCGCTGTTCGAGGCAAGAAGCTTTACCACACCGGCGCCGATGGTGCCGAAACCGAGAAGGCCAATCTTTATCTCTTTCATAATCCCTCGTTGGTCAATACATGATAATTTTGCAGCCGAGCCGACAGATCCCTGCTCCCTTTCCGCTGCGGGAGCCGTGGCGGCTACTCTTTGTCGGTGACGGTGGAGGCGATCTCGTCGAGAATGCCGTTGACGAAGGAGGCGGAATCGTCGGCGCCGAATTTCTTGGCAACCTCGATGGCCTCGTTCATGGTGACGTTCTTCGGGATGTCCGGCCGGTACAAAAGCTCGAACACGGCCAGGCGCAGGATGTTGAGGTCCACGCGCGCCATGCGGGCCATGCTCCAGTGCTTTGACTTTTCGGCGATGCGGCTGTCGATCGCCTGCAGGTTGCTGACCACGCCGTTCACCAGTTCGGAAGCAAAGGCGTAGGCCTTTGAGTTGACCGACAGGGTCGGCTCCTCACCTTCGCTGAAGCTTTCAGTGATCCTCTTCAGCGTGGTGTTGGCATCCTGCAGCACCAAGTCCTTGGAGTAAAGCGCCTGTAGCGCAAGTTCTCTCCCTTCTCTGCGTGTCGTCAATTATTTCATCTCCTTGAAGACGTTGGCGATCTCGATGACGGTCATGGCGGCGTCGAAACCCTTGTTGCCTGCCTTGGTCCCGGCACGTTCGATGGCCTGTTCGATGGTATCGGTGGTCAGCACTCCGAAGGCCACGGGCACGCCGGTAGCGAGCGATACGTGGGCGATCCCCTTGGAGACCTCGGAGGAAACGTAATCGAAGTGGGGGGTGGAGCCGCGGATCACGGCGCCCAGGCAGATGAGGGCGTCGTAGTTGCCGCTGCCGGCCATCTTCTGCGCGGTAAGCGGGATTTCGAAGGCCCCGGGGACGCGGACCACGGTGATCTGCGCGTCGTTGGCGCCGTGGCGCAGCAGCGCGTCAAGAGCCCCTTCAAGCAGGCGCTCGCCGATGAAGCTGTTGAAACGGCCGACGACGATACCGAACCTAAGTCCCTCGGCGTTGAGTTTTCCCTCTACGTATTTTGGCATGATGCCTCCAGATTAAGATTAAGATTAAGACTGAGGTTAAGATCAAACTAGAGCAAGTCGGACTCATCTTCTGTGTCAGACAATGTTCAGCTGACTGAAGGTTTACTTAATCTTAATCTCAATCTATTTTTATCTGTTTTTCAAATGTTTTCCAGCAGGTGTCCCATCTTCTCGCGCTTGGTCTTCAGGTATTTCTCGTTGCTTTTGGAAGCCGCGATCTCGATGGGAACACGCTCGACGATGTTGATGCCGTACCCCTGAAGGCCGATGAGTTTCTTCGGGTTGTTGGTCATGAGACGAATCTTCTTCACGCCCAGGTTCACCAGGATCTGCGCGCCGATGCCGTAGTCCCTCAAGTCCGCCTTGAAGCCGAGGGCGAGGTTGGCCTCCACCGTGTCGTGCCCCTGGTCCTGCAGTGCGTACGCTTTGAGCTTGTTGGTGAGCCCGATGCCGCGCCCTTCCTGGCGCATGTAAAGGATTACTCCCGTTCCTTCCTTCTCGATCCGCTCCATGGCGCTGTGCAGCTGATCGGCGCAGTCGCACCTGACGCTGCCGAAGACGTCCCCGGTGAGGCATTCGGAATGGACCCGCACCAATACCGGCTCGTCGCCTTTGATGTCCCCTTTGACCAGGGCCAGGTGCTCAAGCTTGTCGATGTCGTTCTCGAAGGCAACGGCGCGGAAGCTGCCGTATTGGCTCGGGAGCGCCACGTCGACCGAGCGGCGCACCAGCGATTCGTGCTTGAGGCGGTAGGCGACGAGATCTGCGACGGTGCAGACCTTGATGCCGTGCTCCTTGGCGAACTTCTTCAATTCGGGCATGCGCGACATGGTGCCGTCGTCGTTCATGATCTCGCAGATGACGCCGGCAGGCTCCACCCCGGCGAGACGCGCCAGGTCGACCGAGCCTTCGGTCTGCCCGGAGCGCACCAGGACGCCGCCGTTGCGGGCCCTGAGCGGGAAGATGTGGCCCGGCCGCGCCAGGTCCGCAGCAGTGGCGTCGGGTGCCACGGCGGTAAGTATGGTATGGGCGCGGTCCGCCGCCGAGATGCCGGTGGTAACGCCCTTCTTCGCTTCGATGGAAACGGTGAAAGCGGTGCCGAAGGATGAGGTGTTGGTCTGCACCATCGGCTGCAGGTCGAGGCGGTCGCAACGCTCCGAGGTCATGGTGAGGCAGATCAAGCCGCGGCCATACTTCGCCATGAAGTTGATGGCCTCAGGCGTCACGCACTGGGCCGCCATGGTGAGGTCGCCTTCGTTTTCGCGGTCCTCGTCGTCCGCGAGGATGACCATCCTGCCGGCCCTGATCTCCTCAATCGCTTCCTCTATGCTTGCAACAGACATGGGTTTAACCTCTCTTCCTCTGGGTCGGGATGGATGCACCCGCTCCCGTAACTGAATCTAGATCGTCGACCATAACAAAAAAAGGGGCAAAGTGAAAGAGAAAGCCGTTACAGGAACCCGGTTTTTGCCAGCAGGTCCAGCGTCACTCCTTCGCCGCCTGTTTCCCTACCCGCCAGCAAGCGTTCGAGGTACCGGCACAAAAGGTCCGTCTCGATGTTCACCTCGTCCCCCACGCGCTTCCCGATGAGCGTAGTCTTTGCCGCGGTGTGAGGTATCACGTTGATGCTGAAGCTGTCGGGGCCGGCGGAGTTGACGGTGAGGCTGATGCCGTCGATGGCGACCGAGCCTTTGGCAGCGATGTACTTGCCGTACTGGGGCGGGAAACGGAAGGAGAAGACGATGTTGCCGGCGACCTCCCGCCGCTCGATGACGGTGGCGACGCAGTCGACGTGGCCGGAGACCAGGTGCCCGTCCAGGCGGTCGGAGAGCCTCATGGCGCGCTCCATGTTGACCGGTGAGCCGCTTTTCAGGTTCTTGAAGCCGGTGCGGTCGATGGTTTCGGGCGAAATGTCGAAGGTCACCGCTCCGCCCCCTTTGCGGACCACGGTGAGGCAGGCGCCGTTGATGGCGATCGAGGCGCCGATGGCGACTTCGTCCAGCGGCAGCGACGTCTTCACCGTGAGGCTACCCGAGGCGCCGCGCTTCTCGATGGAGACGAGCTCGCCTACTGTTTCTATCAGACCTGTGAACATGAAAAAACCTCTTAAACCATTAACACGGAGAAAATCTGAGGACATCTGAGACGCCAACAACCGGAGAGAAACAAGACCTTGAGACTTTGACTCTCTCGGGCTGTTGCCTGTGCTCAGATTTTCTCAGATGTTCTCCTTGTTAGGGGTTCTGACTTTTTGTTTTTACGGGGACGCCTTCCACCAGGAGGTCGACTCCCACTCGCTTCACCCTCACCTGCTCCAGCCGTATGGCGTCCGCCATGAGCGTCGCCCCCTCCCCTGCGAAGAGCCCCATGCCGGCTCCTCCCACGAGCTTCGGCGCCAGAAAGATCATGCACTTGTCGATGAGCCCGGCACGAAGAGCGGCCCCGGCCAAGTGACTCCCACCTTCGAGCAGCACGGACTGCACGCCGCGCGCACCCAACTTTTCGAAGAGGTCGGCAAGATCGACTCGCCCATCGCTCTCGCAGCAGGTGAGAATCTCGACCCCGTGGGCCTTGAGTGCTTCCATCTTTGCATGGTCGCAGCTGCAGGTGGCTATGACGGTTTCGGCTTTCGACTTGACGCCGAGGATCGCGGCGTGCAGCGGTATCCTGAGGGTCGAGTCGACGATCACCCGCAGCGGGTCTTTGCCGCCGGGAACCCTGCAGGTTAGAAGCGGGTCGTCCTTCACCACGGTGCCTACACCGACCATGATGGCGTCGAGGCGCCCGCGCAACCGGTGCACTTCGCGCCGGGCACGGTCGCTGGTCACCCATTTGGAGTCGCCGCTTGCCGTGGCGCTCTTGCCGTCCAGGGTGAGGGCGCTCTTAAGCACCACGTAAGGTAGCTTGGTCTGGATCCACTTGATGAAGGGGAGGTTCAGCTCGCGGCTCTCCTCTTTCAAAAGGCCTACTTCGACTGCTATCCCCGCGTCCTTGAGCATCTGGATCCCCCGCCCGGAAACAAGCGGGTTGGGGTCGACCATGGCGACGAAAACGCGCGCCACACGGGCCTCGATGAGGGCTTTGGCGCAGGGGGGGGTCTTGCCGAAGTGGGAGCAGGGTTCAAGGGTAACGTAGGCGTCGGCGCCGGCCGCCTTATCGCCGGCCGCCTTCAAGGCATGCACCTCGGCGTGCGGAGTCCCCGCCTTTTTGTGCCAGCCGGTCCCGACCACTTCGCCGTTACGGACGATGACGCAGCCGACGGCGGGGTTGGGGGCCGTCTTGCCGATTCCCTTTCTGGCCTCGGCAAGCGCCAGGCGCATCATTTTAAGGTGTAGATCGGCCATGTCCCCCCGCTACTTTTTCAGCAGGTCCTGCAGTTCTTCCATGAATTCGTTGATGTCCTTGAAGGAGCGGTAGACCGAGGCGAAGCGGACGTAGGCCACCTGGTCGACGCCGTGCAATTCCGACATGATCCATTCGCCTAAGGTGGTGGTGGGAATCTCCCTCTCGCCGCTTTCCTGCAGGCGCGTCTCCAGGCGGTCGACCATCTTCTCGATGGTCTCCACCGAGACCGGCCGCTTCTCGCACGCCTTCTGGATCCCGTTGACGAGCTTCATGCGCTCGAAGGGTTCGCGCCTGCCGTCCCTCTTGGTGACCAGGGGGAGAACCTCCTCCACGCGCTCATGGGTGGTGAAGCGCTTGCCGCACGACTCGCACTCGCGCCGGCGCCTGATCGCCGCGCCCCCCTTGTCCGGGCGGGAGTCGACTACCTTGCTGTCGGAAAAATTGCAGAAGGGACATTTCATGGCTTGGGCTCCTCGTATTTCTCGACGAGGACACCGGATTCACGGATCATCTCCTCGGCCAACTGGTCGGGATATCCCGAAAGGTACACCACGCGCTTGATGCCGGAGTTGATCACCATCTTCGAGCAGATGATGCAGGGCATGGTGTTGCAGTAAAGGGTCGCGCCCTCGATGGAGGTGCCGTGCTTCGCCGCCTGTATGATGGCGTTTTGCTCGGCGTGGAGACCGCGGCAAAGCTCGTGGCGCTCGCCGGACGGGATCCCCATCTTCTCCCTGAGGCAGCCTATGTCGAGGCAATGGGCGGTCCCGGAGGGTGCACCGTTGTAACCGGTGGCAAGGATGTTCTTGTCCTTGACCAGCACCGCCCCCACCTGCCGCCTGAGACAGGTGGAGCGTTTGGCTACCAGGCGTGTGATTTCGATGAAATATTCATCCCAACTCGGACGGCCCATAGATAGTCCTCTCATTTAAAATTGGGCCAGAATAGCGGTTTTCGCGAATCCGGTCAAGAAGCGTGAGAGGGGCGCCATGCGGTTACTGCCGTGAAAGGTGTGCAAGGAGCCGGTACGGGCGCAGATGAGGCTGCAGCGAAATGCCTGTAACGAGAGTGCGCCGGGGCATTCAGCAGTGCTTTTTGTGGCGGAGGGGCGGGATGAGCCAGCCGTGGCTGGGGTACGGCGCTTTGGGAAAGTTCTTGCCCGAAAGGCCCAAAGAGTGTAAGAAGTACCCTCTTTTTTTGGGAGGATAACCAGTGGCCATGCACGCAACAGACACACCTCAATTGCTTGAAATCATAGTCGAAGAAAGCGGGCTGCCGCGCGGCGGCGTGCTCCAGACGGTGGCACTTTTGAACGAGGGGGGAACGGTTCCCTTCATCGCGCGATACCGGAAGGAGCAGACCGGAGAACTGGACGAGGTCCAGATCCGCCAGATCGAGGACCTGCTGATCTATCACCGCGAGCTGTCCGAGCGCAAGGTGACGGTGCTGAAAAGTATCGAGGAGCAGGGAAAGCTCACCCCGGAGCTTTCGGCTCGCATCGCGAGCTGCCGCAAGAAGACCGACCTGGAAGACCTGTACCTCCCCTACAAGCCGAAGCGCCGCACCAAGGCCACCATCGCGCGGGAGAAGAGGCTGGAGCCCCTGGCAGAACTGATCGCGGCGCAGGAGTTGACCACGGGAAGCCCGGCTGAGGCGGCGGCTCCTTTTATCAACGCCGAGTTGGGCGTACCCGACGCAGAGGCCGCCCTGGAAGGGGCTGCACACATCATCGCCGAGCAGTTGAGCGAGAACGCGGACTTGCGCGGCATGGTGCGCGACCTTACCAGGGAGCAGGGGATATTCGGCTCGCTGCTGATCGGCGAAGGGGCCGACAAAGACGGCAAGTTCCGGATGTACTACGACTACCAGGAGCCGCTGAAGTCGATACCGTCCCACCGCATGCTCGCCATGCGGCGCGGCGAAAAGGAAGACGTCTTAAGGCTCGCCCTGCTGGCGCCGGAAGAGGAGATCGTCGGGAGGCTGAAGGGGGCGTTGGTCAAACGGGAGAGCATCTTCAAGGGGATCCTGGAAGCGGCGGCAGCCGACGCCTACAAGCGGCTCATCGCCCCCTCGATCGAGGTGGAACTGCGGCTTGAGGCAAAGACCCGCGCAGACGAGGCGGCCATCGCCGTTTTCGCGCAGAACCTGAAGAACCTTTTGCTCCTGCCGCCGGCCGGAGGGAGGCGGGTGCTGGGGATCGACCCGGGCCTTAGAACCGGCTGCAAGCTCGCCGCGATCAGCGAGACCGGGCGCTTTCTGGAGCATGTCACCATCTACCCGCACACAGGCGGAGCCAAGGCGGAGGCGGCCGGCGCCGAACTGGCGGGGATGGTGCAGCGCAACGACTGCCTTCTCATTGCCATAGGCAACGGCACCGGGGGGCGCGAGACCGAGATCTTCGTGCGCGACGCATTGAGGAAGGCGGGGATAAAGGCGGAGACGGTGATGGTGAACGAGGCGGGCGCCAGCATCTACTCCGCCTCGGAGATCGCCAGGGAGGAGTTCCCCGAACTCGACCTGACCGTCCGCGGCGCCATATCCATCGGCCGCAGGCTACAGGACCCGCTCGCCGAACTGGTGAAGATCGACCCCAAGAGCATCGGGGTGGGCCAGTACCAGCACGACGTGAACCAGACCCTGCTGAAAAAGGCGCTGGACGCGGTGGTGGAATCCTGCGTCAACTTCGTCGGCGTCGACTTGAACAGCGCCTCGTGGGCCCTGCTCTCCTACGTCGCCGGCCTCTCGGAAAGGCAGGGGCGGGCCATCGTCAGGCACAGGGACGAGCAAGGAGCCTTCGCGTCGCGGCAGTCGCTCCTAAAGGTCGCGCGCTTCGGTCCGAAGGCGTTCGAGCAGGCGGCGGGCTTTTTACGGATCCGGGGTGGGGAGAACCCGCTGGACAATACTGCGGTACACCCGGAGAACTACGCGGTGGTCGAGAAGATGGCGGCTGACCTCGGGGTGAGCCTGTCGCAACTGGTGGCGGACCCGGGTCTTTCGGCCGGAATCAGGATCGAGCGCTACGTGACCGACACCATCGGCATTCCGACGCTGCGCGATATCCTGGCGGAGCTTAAGAAACCGGGGCGCGACCCGCGCGAGCAGTTCCAGAGCGCGAGCTTCAGAGAGGACGTGGTGACCATCGCCGACCTGAAGGAGGGGATGATCCTGCAGGGGGTGGTGACCAACGTCGCCGCCTTCGGCGCCTTCGTGGACATCGGGGTACACCAGGACGGGCTGGTACACGTAAGCCAGCTCTCGCACCGCTTTACCAAGGACCCCAACGATGCAGTCAAGGTCGGGGAGATCGTGAAGGTAAAGCTGCTTTCGGCTGATCCGGAGAGAAAGAGGATCTCGCTCTCGATCAAGCAGGCGGAGCCCGAGAAGGCGCCGAAGAGCGCCGAAGTCAGGAAGCCGCAGCCCAAAGAAAAGCCGGTGAACGAGCAGTCGGCGTGGGAAAAGGCGGGGTTCAGGGTGAAGAAATAAGGGCAGGGAAATTTTCTGCCGGGAAAAAGAAAGGGGATGGAACTTCGAGGGCTCCATCCCCTTTTTGTGTATTTGCCGGTTACTCTAGCAGGCGCTTCTCAAAAGCTTGCGGCCCTCCTTGAAGACAACCTCGATTTTCCCTGCCTGCGAGGAGGCTATGACGCCTATGCCGAAGGTCGGATGCGTGAGAAGGGTGTTGGCCCGGAATTTCCCCTCCATGCTATAGGGGACGGCGAGATCCGGGTCGAGCGGACGGATCATTTCTTCCCAGACAGCCTCGTCGGAGATGGCCGGTGCCTTTACCGACCGGGCGCGAGGCGTTTTAGCCTCTTTAGCCGCCTTGGGCGCCTTCGCCGCCGCAACCTTCGGCTCTTTGGCAGGGCGATGGTTGTGTTCGCTGCCGCAGGTATTGCATTTCACCCTGACCACCTGTCCGTCCACCATGGCGATGATGGTGTGGTTGAGAAGTGCCTTGCACCGCGTGCACTGCGAATCGACCATGTCTCCTGCCGCTAATACTCTTTTTTGCATTGGGCCTCCCTGACCTGTGTTGCTCAAACAAAAAGGGCTTAACCGTCGGCGGCTAAACCCTTTCCATTGCGTTATAGGAACGCGGACCCCGACTGCGGTCCCGCATCTGTACGAATCGTTGGTTTAAGCGGTTTTATGTCATTGATGTGCTGTTGAAATATAAGGGAATTCGGCAGCAGATGCAAGGGAAAAAGCGGCCGGCGCTGTCCTAAAAGGTGCGCTGGACGGGCCTGCAGGGGCCGCGGTTACCAGGTTCAGCAGCGGTCCGCGGGGAGTTGCAGCGGCTCGCGTATCAGCAGGCGGCAGCATATCGCCTCCAGCGCGATCCCTATGGAAGCACCGGCAATAACGTCGCTCAGAAAGTGATAGTTGGTCGCGATCAGGGCGCAGCCAAGGAGGGTGCCAGTTAAGAGGCAAAGGGGGCGGGTCTTGGGGTAAAAGCGCCAGACGGCGGCAATGATGGCGACTATGACGAGCATGTGGCCGGAGGGGAAGCCGTCGCACCTCTCCCGCATCTGGAAGAAGTAGAAGCCGTAAAGATCCGGATGCTGCAGCCAATACCTGGTGTTGATGCGACCGAAGGCGATCTTCAGCACCATCTTGGCCAGGTAAGACAGTGGGGCTACCCACAGCACCAGTTGGCAGAAGAAGGTGGTAGCGTCGTAAAGGCCTCGCCTCGACCTCACCAGGTATGCCGACAGTGAAGCCAGCATGGAAAAGAGCACCATCACCAGCAGCAAGTCCGGCATGTCGGAAGTGAGCTTCGACCACGAAGTGTTGGCGTAGAGATGGTTCTTTACGAACGTCGCCAGAGGTACATCGAGGCAGAAGATAGCAAACGCAGTGATCAACGCAGCCGCAAGAGTACTGCCGATCGTTTTCTGAAATGTGCCGAACCGGCTCGTGTGCATATCACCCCGGGTAGGAGAGGATTTGAGAACCCGATACTCCTACCATATTCCGCTGCCGATATGAAGACATAACTGGGCCGGAATGGATCCCGGGAGGCGTAATCACTGTTGCCGGTTTGCGATGCACTTCAGGCAATTTCTGAAGGTGCAGACTCCGCAGGCATGGTGCATGAAGACAGGGATGTCCATCGCCTTCGCCACCTGCATCGCCTCAATCTTCACCCGGTGCGACACCTTGTTGGTGAAGATGACCATAGCGTCGGCTTTCCTGAGCTTGGCTGCGATGTTGGTCTGGGAGCTGCTGAATACCTGCAGCGAGATGCCCGCCCGCTCCGCCTCTTCCTGATAATGTTTGCCTAAGCGGTCCATGCCGCCAATAAGAGCTATGCACATATCGTCCTCCTTTCAAAAACCGCCAGCGCGCTGAACGGTTCTGACATCCACTTTCAAGCTGCTGATATAAAAAGCTGCTGGTTCGGCGTCGATTCAGCACGGTGTGCTGTCCCCTTCAGGCAGTCGAGCGGATTGCAACCGGAAGCGAGCTGCAGCGACATGTCGCAGCGGCACTTGCGATGATTTTCCGCCAGTTCCAGGCTGGGCACGGGGTTTCCGAAGATCTTCCAGGGGCCCTGGCAGGTGAAAGAGAGCGGTGCCCATCCCATGAACCCCACCACGTCCTTCAGCGGGTAGCCAAGGAACACGCCGATCTCGTGGGGGAACCCCTCTCCCTCGACCCGGTGCTCCAGTTCCGACAGCACCGCTTCGAACCGGTCCGGCTCGGGATATCCCGCCTTTTGCAGAATCACACGTACGCTTTTTTGATCCAGCAAAGCCCCCAACGCGGACTGTGAGTAAAGCAGCAGAAGCACCGAGCTACCACGGTCGGCCAACACACGCACCTTCAGCCCGCTGGCCTCGATGAGCGCCTGGCCATGCTCCTTCCAGAGCAGGTACAGGTTCCGTCCGCAGGAGCGGCGCTTGTTGGCGAGGCAGACGAGGTTGGCGGGCTTGGCTTCCTGCAGCACCTCGGCCAGCTCCAATGCCAGGAAAGAGGCGAGACAGTCGCGGTCTTCGGTATAAAGCGGGGAGAAATCCTGCCAACCAGGTCTTGCCGAGCGTGCAGCAACCGCTGCCACAGTCGGTTCCGTCTGTGCCCAACGACGATCTTCCCTCTTCCCTATTGCAGCCATAATCCCTCCACTGAGTCTGCTCAAGTCATAGCGACTTACCGCATGACTCAGAGATGCCCCCGCCAAGGCAATCACCTAGGCTGGAAAGCAAATTTCACGATAATGAAAACTGTTATCACTTATAAAGGGAATGTTTCTCTGTGTCAACATGTAATTGTGAGGGAGGGAGAAAAAAATCTATCTGCCCCATGGCTCGCTGAGCTTGAGGGCCATGAATAGTGCCTGGTCGGCTGCCGCTATGTTCTCGGGGTCACCTATCACGGTTTCCACCCATTTGTTCATAGCGTGGATTTTGCGTACCTCTGGCAATGGACCGGCAAGCAGTGCCTTTAGCTCGACGCTTTTGTCTACGAAATCGACTCCCAGATACCACAGAGCCAGAGCGTAGGAAGCTATCCCCTGCTCGGAAACCAGTCCCCTCGCCCCTGCCATTGCCATGGCAAGTGTCAGAAACTGGTGTCGCTCGGCCTGATCTATCAGCACGTAGTCCTGCAGGTCCCGTGTGAACGCGGCATCCAATTTGGCCAAAAAAGCGGCACGCGCCAATTCTTCTATTTTTTCGGATCTGATGTCCATATCGTCTTCTCCTGTTCGGGCTATCCGAAGGATAAAGAGTCCTGTCGCAGCTCGTTATCGACCAGGTGCATCCTGGTCAGCCGGGTCGGCTCGTCATCCTCGACGAGGTACTGCTGCACCGGACCGAAGTATTGGTGCAATTCAGGAGGGCTGCACCCAAGCAAGTAGAGTTGCAGCACCTTCGGGTCGTAAAATCGAAAGTAAAGCGCCCTGCCTGTCGTCTGATCCGCCACCTTCGCCAGGCGCCTGAAGTGGCTGCGCAGTTCACTGAACCGGCTGGCGGTTTTCCCGTAGATCCCCCATCCCCTCCCCCACCCGTAGCGCAAAAGCCAGTCGGTAAACGCGGCATCGGGCTCCAATAACGCAAGATAGGGAGCTACCTCCGCCATATCAGGGTCCAATTCACCGGGGTATAGGCAGACGTGCCGAGGACTGAAGGTTGACAGATACTGCGTCAGGCCAGAAACCGTCGCCCCATCCAGGATGGCAAAGACGGTGGCGGGCTCGCCGGAGAAGAGCTCTGTTTTCAAGGCATTCAGCGTGATGTTTTTCATGATCTCCAGTCTCACGGACCGGCAGCTTCCGGTTCTCAGACATTGCAAAACATCTTGTGGTCTCCTGCTGCCGATCTAAGTGATGCCGCCTGGGCGCCTACTTCTGGCGGTTTGCCGCGCATGGTCCCTTCAGCTTTTGCGGCAACGGATCTGTCCGCCTCTTTCGGCGGCCGCGGCAGGTCGGGACTTGCTCCGGAACCGAACCCGGCTGTCCCCCCCTGGTTGATGAGGACTGAGGGCCCGACTATGCTCACACCGGCCGGGCCGATGTCGATGAAACTGCCGCCGACCTTGAGAGAGATCCTGGTCCCTGACTCAACGATAAGTCTCGTCCCGGCTTTGAGATGGATCTCCTCTCCTGCGGCCAGCGCATGTTTTCCGCCGATCTTTTGCTGCAGGTCTGCGCCGACGGTGATTGATACTGTTCCCGTCACTTTCTCGTTGCGGTCTCCTGCCACAGTGAAATGCTGGTCTCCTGAAACCTGCCGGTACTGGTCCCTCACTACGATCAGATGACGATCCTCCCCCACCCATTCCAGGGAGTCACCTTTTACCCGGTTGTCCTGCTGCTTTTCCGCGTGAATGAAGAGCTGCTCCTCACCTTTTTTGTCCTCGAACCGGATTTCGTTGAAGCCCTCACCCTTGGGGGAGGAGTGCGATTTGGTGCAGCTTTTTGTTTTGTGCGCAGGCAGGGAGTACGGCGGCAGGTTCACCCCGTTGTAGAGCTGCCCGACTATGATGGGGCGGTCGGGATCCCCTTCCAGAAAATCCACCACAACCTCTTGACCTACGCGAGGTACCTGGAGCGCTCCCCAACCGTTCCCTGTCCAGGTCTGGCTCACCCTGATCCAGCAGGAACTTTTGTCGTCGCTTTTCCCAGCTCGGTCCCAGTGGAACTGCACCTTGACTCTGCCGTATTCGTCGGTGTAGATCTCTTCTCCTGGCGGCCCGACAACGATTGCGGTCTGGGTGCCATGGATGACAGGCTTGGGTGAATGGCGACGCGGGCGGTAGGGGACATTGTAAGGCAGGCAATTGAAGCTGTTCTCGTAGGAAGCCCCGCCGGCATCTCCGTACCCTTCGGTTGCCTGATGTTGCAACGACACCAGTAGGTAATCTTGTGCGTTCAGATCTTTGCGAGGATGCTCTTTGAGGGTGAACCGGAAACCGGAGGTAAAACTGCGGCAGTCACTAGTACCGGCGATCTCTATAGAATGCGCTTCATCTTCTTCCATACGCACTTTCGCCAATGAATCGCCGGCCGCTTTGTTGTCATAGCCTCCCGGCTGTTCATAGATCTCGCGATTCCCGACCTGTCGTTTGTCCGTCCCCTTCACTTCGACAGCGAGACCTGCTTTCGGTACTTTGAAGTTGAAGTCGTTGATGATGTACTTGGAGGCGCCGAGTTGCCTGGTGATTTCAAACGAGGTGATCACATCCTTATCCCTGACGGCACTGGCGCTTAGTTGGCAGGACGCGGTATTTTGCCCGGGGCATGGCTTATGTGCTCCGGGAGTGTCGGCAAGTACCAGCGTGTGCTTGCCGGCCTCGTGCACGAAGAAGTAAAAGATGCCTTCCTCCTCAAGCAGGCGCGAGACGAAATTGTAGTCGGTTTCACGGTATTGGACGCAGAATTCACGGGGGGTGTAACTGGAACGAAGCTCAAGGCGGAAGTTGCTGAAACCGTGGCCTTTGAATACTTCCTGCACGATCTCAACCGCCGACTGGTTTTGAAAAATCCTGCAGTCGGACCTTTTGGTCAGCACCCATAACCAAGGGACTATGGTGGCGCGGTAGTAGCTGAACCTCGCGTCGGTCCCCTCTCCTCCTCCGCCTCTGCCTTGCGAGAAGCTGGAGATGATTCCGTTGAGGTAACGCTTGCCGCCGTCTGCCAATTGGATGGTAACGGTCACGCCTTTGCCGATGATCCCATCGAAAGAAACTCCATGGTTTTCAGAGACCATCGAGAGCTCGAAGTTGAACATCTTCGAGATGCTTTCTGCTCCGCTAAATGCCGTCAGTAACAACACGTCAGGGCCCAGCGGAGTCACTATAGAGATAAGTTTATTTTCCTGCGTGTAGGCCATGGAGGTCCCTGTTTGCGCGGAAATGTAGGTCTGAACGCTGCGAGAGTTAGTGCTGATACAATCTTGGATCTTCTTTTATTCCCCGCTTTGCCCTTACTTCTGCAGGTGTAAGTGGAGGGAAAACAGCGCCTCGCTCTTGCATCATTTCCTTTAAACGAAGCACCTTGTTATAGGTGGGGCTGCCGACCTTGTACTTATTCAGGTGAAACTGAATCAAATAAGCCGGGGTCATGCCGTTATAAGCCTCTACTTGTACGGAGGCACCGCGCGACACAAGCCACTGAGCCATGTCGTAGTCCTGACAATCCATTGCCCGCATCAATACCGTATACTCGGCATCGTCAGGAAAATCGATTGGTACACCACGTTTTAGGAGAACATCCAGACAGGGAAGACAAGGCTGGATGACCGAGTCGAACATCAATTTTTTTATACTTATCCTTGACAATGTACTGATTGGACAAAGATCAAGAAGAAAGTTCAACATGTCCATATCCTCAAGTGTGCTCACGAACTGAAATGCTGCCCCATTACCAAGTGCGACCATTTCAGGATCAGCCCCCACATCTATTAAAATCCCAACGGCGCCAGGGTTCTTCGCTGCAATAGCATAGTGCAACAGGCGTAGGCGCTTGTAATCATTGTCTACTGGCCCCTCATCGTTCGGATTGGCTCCCTTCCCGACACAGTCTTTAGTCTTTGCAGTATCGCCTTTCAAAGCCGCACCCAACAGCTCCAGTGTTTTTGGATCGTTGAAATAGTACTGCGGCGAATTCAACCTGAAGGAAGGCCCTGCATTTGCATAGGTTGTCATCATAAAAAAAACTCCTATTAGTTTAAAACAGCTCCATGAGCCACTAAAGAAAGAAGTCAACATTTTATCCACTCCTATTCTCCTTGCAGCTTCTCATAGTTGCTTCGTCGGAGGTCTTACTCTTCTCTGTCGCTGCTATTACTTCGTCCATTCCATGCAAGTAGGTGTCATAGCTTTCTTCGCTCGGTATGTATCCGGTCTTCTTAAGATTGCGAAAAGAAGCTTGGTCATGAGAGGGCGTAACATCGTGCTTGGTGCCTGCGGCATCATTGGCAATGAGTGATAAACCTTTAGAACCCAAAAACTCCTCTTGCGTTTTGGTCAGCACCTCACCTTTCAATCGAATGGCTGTTATTTTTTCTGCCTCGGCCGCCACATGTTCGGTATCTTGGGAGTAACGTGCAACCGTAGCAGGATGAAGACCGGCTGCATTGTAAGTAGATGCTGTAAGCCCACTCCCACCTTGGACGGCACTAGCTAAACCACCACCTAATGAATGTCCGACGATATGTACGCTAGCTTTTACGGCGGCCAGCATATTTCCCATTTGCACTGCATTCCTGTAGTAAGGTGCCTCCTTGTTAGCATCCTGATTGAAGTTGTTTTCCCAATCCTCCTCTTCCGGCGTCGAACCTCTTAAGGAGAGCACTGCGCTAGGTTTCGGGTCCTTACCCCAAACAGTTGGGTCTTTGATATATATGGCAGCTCTAAAATTGCTTTTAGTCGGTGTGAGCATCTCCTGGTCAAGTCCAATCTTCTTCAATTCTTCCTGTGTTGGCTTCAAAAACCCCGGGGGCGGGTTATCGCGCAGTTCGGGGGGCGCTTTTGGATCGTTGGCCAAGTAGACGTGCTTCGCACACCGCATGTTCTCCACCTCGTCCATATCCTTGCGCAGCCGGACCGCTTCCGTTGCATGCTTCGGGCAGGCGACTAATTCTCTGCTTACCAGGTCAAGTCTCTCCTTGCGCCGCGCCGCTTTCGTGTTTCTTATGCACTCCTGCGTGGTGGAAACAGGCATCGATGATAGATCTCCGAGGATCGATTCCCGCGCCACCATGTATTCGTGCTGACGCATGGCGTCCGTCTTGCCCGCCGCGGCACGCTTCAATTCCTGAGACTTCATCCTCGCAAGGCGTGGTGCCAGAACAGCCTTAATCGGATCTGCAAGCATGACCGCTCCTCTTACACAATTTCAGTGGCTGGTTGCATAGACTTCCCGCAGTGTCACGTAAGGATCGTCAGACAGCGTCGTCCCCGGCGCCTTCATCCACATGGACCAGCCAAGCCTTGGCGCATCCGGTCCTGCTTCTCCCAGCATCAACGTTGGGACTTCTTCCTTCTTTAAAACCAGCCGCACCTCGAACTCGTACTCCACGCCTACCAGATACCTGACAAACGCGACTAACGAGGTTAGCCTTCCCCCCCCGGGGAGCATGTCGTTGAACTCTCGAAGCGACATGGGACCGAGACAGAGGCGGAAGGTTGTCTGGCTCTCCCATACTTCGCCGCCGCAGCTCGCATTTTTACCAAGCTCGCAATTGCCTTCTCCAATGATCGTCCTGTCCTCCGGCTCCAAAGTGATCAGCCTGGGGACGAACTGCTCCACTTCCGCCGCCAGGCCTAGCTGGTACTGCACCACCGCAGCTACCATTCCAGCGGTGGGGATGTTTCGGGAGATCTGTCCACAGAAAAAAAGCGGTACCCCCCCAGGAGAGCAGACCCCGGCTAGTCCCGGTGTTCCCAGCCCGATGATGTTGAGGAGATAGTTGGAAAAGCGGTCCGAATGGTCACTCTTCTTGCCAGGCATGACACGACTTCGCTTCCAGACAAGGTAAAACAGCGAGATGAGCCGGTGATGGAAGAGATCGTAAAAGGCTATCATCGCCGGGTCCTTCGCCCGACCCCGCTCCAGCGCCAGTTCGTGGTACCAGTTAGGAAGCGTTCCCGACGGCCCGACCACTCCCATAAACGCCACTTCCATCTGCGGGGGAGCTCCGTCCCTTCCCTCCTCCAGGTTCGCTATGTCGCTGGCGGGAAACGAAAAGCCGGTGCGGGCGCGGAAGCGGACCGGCTCCTCTTTCGGACTCAAGGCCTGCCCGAGATCGCGCCCCTCCAACCGGCTTCGTTCCAGATAATTCACCGCCTGGAAAAAGGAGTAGCGGTGAAACTCCAGCAACAGGCGCTTTCTTATTTTTGGACACTCTTCGGTCCCGGCTGAATGCATCACCTCACCTCCTGTCACAGCAGCACCCGGTCCCCGTTCCTGGGCGGCCATTTCTTCATGACCTCCTTACGTTGGCGACTTTTGGCGACGAGTTGCACGAAGGAATTCAGCGAAACGTACTCTCCCAGGAACCTCTCCAGGACTGAGGCGAAAAGGTAGACCCCATTCCCGACAAACTGCCGCTCGTCGAACTCGATGGTGACTTCGACGCCACGACAAAAAAGAGCGCCGATCCTCCTGGTGACGTGCCTGGATGTGACCGACACGATTCCATTTATCTGCTGTCGTGTCGCGGGTGAATCCTCGAAGTCGTACAGCCTCAGCATGTCCTTGAGCGCTGCCCCCTCAGATTCCAGAAGCGAAAGATGGTTGAGGGAAAGATGCGAGATGAGCCGCCATTGCGAAGCCCCGGACAAGGCGGGACGACGCACAGCCGTCGGCCTGACCACGGCATTGATCGCTTCGACCGGCGCAGCAGCCTCGATATCGAAATCGCCAGCCGGATCCCCCCACGGAAGCGTGCCGGGAAGATCCCGGTTGCTGCAGGTCAGCCGCAGGGTCACGGTTTCATCTGGCGGATCGGCGGGATCTGAGGCGAGATCGCAAAAAGAAAGAAACACCTCGGTGCCGCTATCCCCAGCTATTCCTGAAGCCTTGCGCTGCATTAGCCACCAAACCCCTTCGATGTTGTCGCTGCTTCCGCAGTCGAGACGGGTAATTTCATAGAGCGGGCGGTAGACCCTGGTGACCGGGGTGGGCGTATCCGATATGCCGCTTACTCGGTCGATGCTGAAGATCTCCATCGCTTCGGGGGACCGTAAATCGGGGACTACCCGGTACTCTGCCTGACGGTGCTCGATCCTGATCGGCTCGGCGATTTTGCTGAAGAGGTTTACGGCGGGGGTGGCATTTAGACAGAAGGTATCGGCGCTGACAGGAAAGGAAGGTTCGGCTGCGTGTTCGAGATGTATGATCAGATCCAGGGCATCTCCGAAATCACCGAGGGGCGCAGAGGAGAGTCCCGCCACTTCCAGGAAGAGGTACTTTTCCGGGAAGGCGAAGTATTCCAACAGCAGGCGGTACCCCTTGAACGACTGCCTTGGGAAGGGGAGCAGCATTTCCTGTTCATCAAATCCCATCGGGCGGATGCAGTTCTTCGTCATCGCTACCGGGGGAATCTTTTTCCCAACCGCCACGCATTCGATGCGGGAGACGTTATTGAGCAACTGCTCGTAGAGCTGAAAGGTGTGCTGGCGCTGCCCATTGAGGTAGAAACGGACGCTGTCGGAGGGTAAGCGCGCGAAGGTTACCTTGTTGTGCAGCTTCAGCCTTATGGTGATGACCTGATCCGCTAGCTCAGCATGCACCACTTCCATAGGCCAGAGCGTCACGGGGTAGGCGGTGGCGAACCGGCAGCGAACGCCGTCGAGCGCCCGGGAAAACATGGTCGTCCCTTTCGGGATCAGGTAGCCGGTGTCAGGAACGTTCTTCATCAGGGGAGAGAATCTGACCACCGACAGAGAAGGTATGGGGTTTGTGCAGTGCGGGTAAAGAACGTTCAGAAGGGACTGCGTGATCTGTGGGAAATCGTCGTCGAGCTTTTTGTGCATCCTCGCGCAGATAAGGGCAAAGGCTTCGATGAGCCTCTCGACATGCGGATCCTCGCACCTGTCCGGCTCAAGCAGAAGCCTTCCCGCAATCCTTGGATATTTCCTGGCGAACTCGCTCCCCATCTCGCGAATGAAGCTGAGTTCCTTTTCGTAATAGTCTAGAAAGTCATCACCCATTTAATTCTCACTTGAAGACGGAGTAGGCGCCGCTGTTGCTGTCGAAGCTAGTAGCAAAGCTAACCGGAGCCGGCTGCGGCTCGACCATCAAGACCCCCTCGATCCTGAACTGCAGGGTCCGGTCCGATTCTGGGAGGACATCGAGCCGAACCACTGCCTCTTTAAGACGAGGTTCGAACGACAGCAGCAACCTCTGTATCTCCAGCCGGATCTGCTCTCTGGCCAAGGCCGTGCGTGGGTTGTGCGTGCTGAAATCCCTTGTGCCGTAGCTGAGAACGGACTTCTGCGACTCTTGCCTGCAGTCCGGCGCGAGCGGGACACTTCTCCTCGTGTTGAGAAGGTTTTCCAGGTCGCGAAGCAGGGAGTCCAGGATGTCACCCAAGACTCCCGCCCCGGCCTGGACAGGCCCACTGCGTGCCGGAGCAGCAATGAGCCTGTCCAGCAACGATCTTTTCAGGTAGGGGGTATTTCCCCTGCGAGCTGTCACCTTCAAACCTTCTTGTTGCTTTCGAGGTTCCAGCCGGCGGCAATCTGGCCGCCGCTCGAACCGTCGGCGCGGTTTTGATGGGTGTAGGCCAGCTCAATCTTGCCGTAGTTGAAGGAGATCTCTTCAAGAGGGAGGGTTTCGTCGGCGTGCGAGGTGCCGCCGGGGCGGTTCATGCTGATGATGACGTTGCTGAGCTTGTACTCCATGTACTTCAGCTTGTCTCCGCCTGCCCGGCACAGTTCCAGCGTGATGGTGGGGATGTGCCGGCCGGTGGCGCAGGCTTCGAAAAGCTTCGGAGACGCCTTGTCCAGCGCCTTCACGATGTTGAAGTCCGAGAAGGTCGCCCTTTCGGAGGAAGCGCCGCCGGAGGTGCTCGCCGAACCGGAGGGGCGTTGCATCACCGAGAAATTGTAAGAAAGGATCTCGATCCATTCCTTGTGCTTGTCGTCCGTACTCTCCCCCGGTATCCCTTCTATTTTCAGGAACGCGTCAAATGCCATGGCTTATCCTCCTTATTCTCTTGCCGGTGCCGGCAGGCTGGCCACAAGCCTCAGCGAGACGGTAAGTTCGTCAAGCTGGAAGTGCGGCTTCAAAAAAGCGACGGCGCGGTAGGCACCGGGCTTGGCGGGATCTTCGAAAACCTCCACCCGGGCCTCCCGCAGTGGGTAGCGCGATTTCATCTCCTGGCCGGCGTCGTCGTCCAGAAGCACGTAGTTGCTGATCCAGCGGTTGAGGTAGTCCTCCACGTTCTTCCTGGTGTCGAAGCTGCCGACCTTGTCGCGCATCAGCGCCTTCAGGTAATGCGCGAATCGCGAGACGGCGAGAATGTACTGCAACTGCGCCGAGAGCCTTGCGTTCGCGTTGGCCGCATCGGAGTCGTAGCTCTTGGGACGGTGTGCGCTTTGGGCGCTGAAGAACGCGGCGTTGTCGGTCCCTTTGCAATGGACCAGCGGGATGAAGCCCAGGTCCGCCAGCTCCTTTTCGCGCCGGTCGGTGATGGCAATCTCAGCCGGGCACTTGTGGGCTACTTCCCCTTCCCCCGTTTTGAAGCAGTGCACCGGCAGGTCGCTCACAAGACCGCCACCTTCCACTCCCCTGATCGCCGCGGTCCAGCCGTATTTCGCGAAAGCTTCGGTCACCCGTTCGGCCAGACAATAGGCTGCATTGCCCCAGAGATAATTGCCGTGTTCGGTGCCGTCCACATCCTCATTGAACTGGAATAGTTCAGCCGGATCGGCGTCGGGTCCGTAGGGGAGCCGCATCAGCACCCGGGGGAGGCAAAGGGCCACGTAACGGGCGTCCTCCGAGATGCGGAAGGATTTCCACTTGGCGTATTCCGGCCCTTGAAAGATCTTGGCCAAGTCCCTGGGCCGGTCGAGTTCGCCGAAGGTCTCCATGTTGAACAGGGAAGGAGACGCTGCGGTCAATAACGGTGCGTGCGCGGCAGCCGCGACCTCGGATATCCGTGTCAAAAGCGAAAGATCCTGCGGCGTGTTGCCGAATTCGAAGTCACCCACCAGGCAACCGTAGGAAGCCCCGCCGTAGCTGCCGAACTCCTCCTCGTACACCTTCTTGAACAGGGCGGACTGATCGAACTCTGCCGCTTTCTCCATGTCCTGCACTAGGTCCCGGCGCGAGACGTTCAGAACCCTGATCTTCAGGTTGGCTCCAGTCTCGCTTTGGTGCACGAGATGGTCAAGGCCGCGCCAGGAGGCTTCCAACCTCTGGAATTCGGGATGGTGGATGATCTCGTTAACCTGCGCGGAGATGAGCGCGTCCAGTTGGGCGATCCTCTGGTTGATCATCTGTTCCGTGTCGCGGCTCACCGTCATCCCCCCCTCAAGGACCTGCTGCGCCAGTTCGCCCACAAGGTCCACTGCATGCTCACGGCGACAGACGCCGCGGGCAAGTCGCCCTTCCTGGATTATCAGCTCCAGCAGGCCTCCCGCAGGTAGCGGCTCCGCGTACAGTACTTCCGGTTCCCTATCTTGCTCTCCCATGATCCCCCCCTTTATCCGGCGCTCTCAGTGTCTGGTTCCTTGGCGCACTTCGCCTCCTCACAGATGAGTTTCAGCGCATCCGGGCTGGACAGCGCCTCCTGCAGCAACTGTTCGAGCCGGTCGTTGCCGTCGAGCCTCGCAAGCAGATCCGAGAGCCTCTTCCGCGCCTCGACCAGTCTTCGGAGCGGCTCCACCTGCAGGGCCACCTTCTCTGGATGAAAGTCATCGAGAGTTGTGAAACTAAGGTCGACGGCGAGTTGGGAGCCGTCTTCCACCAGCCGGTTCGGAACCCGGAATGCCGCTCTCGGCCGCATCCCCTCCAGGACCGAATCGATGTTGTCGCGGTCGACTTCCACGAAGCTCCTCTCCTTCAGCCTCGGCAGGGGTTGATCCCGCTTCCCCGACAGGTCGGCAAGCACCCCCACCACGAAAGGAATCTCCTTCATCTCGATGCCGCCCCCGGTCTCCACGTCGTAGGTGATGCGGACACGGGGCGCCCGCACGCGTTCCAACTTGTGTTGCAGGCTCTCGGACTTTGCCATGGTCTCTCCTTTTGTTTGTTGAATTCAGATCCGGTAAGGGATCCCCTTGGTGACGTCGAGGGAACAGATCCGTTTGAACAGGACCCGCGACAAGGTTAGGTCTTCATCCGGAAGCTCGCCCGCCTGCAGGCACTGGTAGTAGGCGTGCAGTACCTCCGCGATCCACACCGGCGACTCCCAACGCTCCAGCTTCAACTCCTCGATCATGTCGTGCAACTCCTCCACTATCGGCCTGGCCAGATCCCCCCTTCCTGCTTTCAGGCAGAGCTTCACCATCAGGAGGCGGATCCGGTTGCGGTCTCTGGTGGATTCGCAGCTGTTGCTGGTGTAAAGCAGCATGGTCAGCGCCTGTTCGAGATGTCCCGCCTCCAGCAGGGCGAGCCCTTCACCCCAAAGCGAGCTCTCCTGTTGCTGCGCAGCGCCGGGACGGGATACGCCGGCGATGCCGTCTGGCTGCCTGAGCGCCGGCGGCGCCACCTCTGCTGTTTCCTTCTCTTCCGTCCCCTGTACTTCGCTGCCTTTTGCTTCAGGCTCATTTGCCTGGGGAGGAGATTCGACGCCGTAGCACTTCCTTGCCAGCATCTGGCAACTGTTCATGGCCGCCCCCAAAGCGGCCAGGCTCGGTGCCGGCGCGGGGAACCACTTCGCCTCGACCCCCCATTCCAGCCCCTGCAGGCTCTCTTCGCAGCGTTTGAGGCTTTCCAGAAGCTGCTCTGAAAAGGTGCCGCGAGATTTTTCCACTGCGGCATCGAATTCCTCGGCGGTGAGCCCTCCCTCCGAAATGCGCGCATCCCGGCGCTGCTTCCATTCCTCCTCCACTTCGCCGTAACTGTTCCTGGTCTCGGCCTCATAGCCGACACGGCGGGACTCCTCCCATTTGAGACAGGAGTAACCCGGCGTCACCAAAGGGTCAGTGAGAGGGATCCTTTTTAGCTGCGTGGCCACCTTCTCGTTCAGAAAGTCCAACGGAGCTGCCCGGTATTCCAGGTCCTCGTCCCCGCTTACCGGGTAAAAGCAATCCCAGTATCTTCCCATCAGTTCCTTGAGCAGGCGCAACCCCGCATCCAAACCGGGAAAACCGTCGACCACGATAAGCGACTCGCAAAGCCAGACCGCTATCTGCAGGTCTTTGCTCTTGGTGGAAAGGGCGGCGACGCAGAGCTTGATCACCTTGTTCCAGTCGGCAGCCTTTACATCATGGCGCCAGTCCCCGAGCGCTACGGCATCATCGCTTCTGCGGGCCTCCATTATCTCCTCGTAGAAGGTTGTGTAGCGCAGATCGCTTCCCGCCGGCGCTTCCGTGCTGATGGGGGCCAGCAGTTCGTCCACTGTTACGTCTTGCATGACAGTCTCCTCAATCCCAGCACTCCGCTACCTTCTGGGGTACCCGTCCGGGGAGCGTCTCCCCTTGCCCTTCAAAGATGTCGCCGGCGCCGAAGATCTGGTAGTTCACCCTGATGAAGCGGACCCCCATTTTCTCCAAAGCCTCGCGTTCGGCTGGAAAGTGGCTGGGGTAAAAGGTGTGCCTGCCGCCGGGGAAATCTTTAAGGAATGCGGCAAACCCGCGGGTCCCGGAATAACGCCTGGTGAGGACCGTGTCGCCGATATCGATGTGGAACAGCACGTCGCCGCAACTGTCGGGCGACCAGACGAAGGGCCTGCTCACGGGGTAGTTCATGTTGGAGATCACCTGCGAACCGGCCGCGCATTGCAGTTCGAGCCGGGTCCCCTGCGGCTTCACGCGCGCCTCAGCGTTGGCGTCGGTGGGAAGCCCCTTGATGGTGACCTGGTAGCTCCCCCTTGAGGGGGCGGAGGCAGCGATCTTCGTTTTCGCTCCTTTGGCCAGGAAGGCATAGAACTCGGTGCTGAAGGGAACCGCACCCCCCAGGGCGGACCGGGCATAGTAACCGCGTCCGGGGCTCCACCCGAGAAATGGATCAGCGAACTGGCCGACATAACGCCAGACAGGGCCGTCCTTGCCCAAGAGGTATTGCAGCGTCTGGGCGTCGTTTGCCCCCTGCACTTCCTTCAGCACTTTCTCTTCCCACTGGGCCTGCAGCTCGCAAGCGGTCTCCATCCTGACGAAGGTCCCGTAAAAGGCGATGGGCCCGGAAACCAGTCGCAAGAAAGTGTCGTCGCCATCGGCCTGGATCAGGAGGGCGTTTAGCCTCTGAGCGGCATCGGCGGCAAGGAAAAGAGGAGACTTGCTTTGTTCCTGAGTGTTGGCGAACGCCTCCCGCGCCATCTGGAGCGCGAGCGATCTTGATTTTGCGACAGGGGCAACGCGAGCCAACGCATCAAGATATTCCCTGGTCACATCGGCGCCCTGAACCCCGTCCGGACCGCTACCCTTCCTGGTTGCCAACCTCTGCAGGCGGCCGGCTACGCCGTCGGCCGCGGGTGCCATTGAGGCTGCGACGCCGGCAGCAGGTCCCGCTGCCCTTAACAGCTGGAAACGGTACATCTGCATCACCCAGGGGGGAAGATGGCCGGCGCCGGCCAGAGGCTGAAGTTCCGCCAGGGCCCTCCTCATGAAACTGAGGTACGGACCTTTGTCACTCGCCATGTTGGCAGCGACATAGCGCCACTCCTTGGGCGCCACCAGGCGCTGGTCCCCTTTGGGGAATTCCCAGGCGAACCGCTGCCACGCGGTGAAACAGGCGGCGCGGTACCTAGCCTCGAATTCTCCCTTCTCCCTAGCCAGTATCCCCGGCTCGGGATGAGCGGCAGCTATCTGAGCGAGCATCGAGCGGATCCGCTCGCTTCCTTTGGCAGTCAGCGACGGGGGGATCGCCGGCTCTTGCGGCAGCGGCCGTGACCCGCCCCAAAACTGCTGCAGCGTTATCGCCGCCTCGGGGTGCAGGCGGTCCACGAACTCCAAAAGCCAGGAAAGGTCGCTTCCCTTCACGAGGTAGGCCTGTTTCAGCAGCAATTGCAGCCACTCCAGCTCCTTGTTGATCCCTTCGCGATCGGCGCGCCAATTGAGGTAGTCGAGGTAGAGGTTTCCAAAGGCGGGGCCGCCGGCTTGCTGGGGCAGCAATATCAACGGGTAGTCGGGGAGCGGCCGTGACGCCAGCAGTTGCGAGTTCTCCCCTTCGAGCCGAGCCTTCAGCAAATTGCAGCGTCGGCTGAGGTGCATCACGCAGGTTCCAAAGAGCTGGTCCGGGGTACTGGGGGAAAAACTGGAAACGGTATCGGCAAGGCTGCGGTCGAAAAAAACCAGGAAGCGGTCGCGGAAGCCGCTGCAAAAGCGGGCTTTAAGCTCCAACTCGATCTCTTTGCTGCGATTGAGGCCAAACCGCGGGACCCACCACTCCCGGTTCTGCTGCTCGACCTCGGAAATCATGCCGCTCAAACGTCCCATTGCCGGCAAATCAATCGGGACCGTTCCCTGCAGTTCCTGCGTGCGCGACACCAGCTGTGACGCGTCCCGAATCACCCTTATGTTTTTCGCGAAGGAATAGCTCAGCATCAGGCACAATGCGAGTCCGGTCAGGCCCCACCCAGTGAGTGCCCAATTAAGCACCACCCTCTGCCGTTTTAGGGCCTGCGCTCCCGGAGCCCACAGCCCCCGGTCGCCAGGGAGAACCTTCTCGAAAAACTCATGCAGGAAAAGCGGATGTGCGGATGGGGAAGGCTCGCCGGACGCCAGCGGGGTTTTCGCAGGGTTGGCGCTGCAAAAGTAGATGCCGCGCAGCAGGGGCGTCTCCTGGTAGTGGTTTGCCCCGAATGCCGCCTGCACGAAGGCGTTCAGCGGAGCGTACAGGCCCCGGATCCGGTCGGGGAGCAGCAAGCTCGCGGCGCCGGCTCCAGCTTCCCTGTGCTGCAAAAGGATCAGGCGCAGGCGCCTCAACGCTTCGTCGAGCCCCAGGGAGAAACGTTCCATGAACAGGGACAGGCCGGTCGACAGTTCCTCCTTCGCCAGCCCCATGGGCTGATTGAGCGTCGAGGCGGGGAGTGCCGCGCAAAACGGCTCCATCCCCTCGATCAGGTCGGATTTGGTGATCAGGAGGTAGACCGGGAAGTTGATCCCGAGCAGGCGGATCATTTCATCGATTCGAGCTCGCAGCGCACGCGCATAGTTCTCCAGTTCCTCTTGCGCCCCCCTTGCCAGTTTGTCCGCGGGGAGGGTCAGGATCACGCCGTTGAGAGGATCTTCGTGCCGGTATTTCTTCAACAGCCACAGAAGCCGGCGCCACTCCGCATCGTCTCGCTCCGCTGCCGCCGGGACGGCGTATCTCCCGGCTGTGTCCAGCAGCACCCCCTGGTCGTAGAACACCCAGCGGCAACTGCTGGTCGGCGCCGTACCCTGCTCCGTCCCGGGGAATGGGGAGCAAAGCCGGGCGTCCTTGAGGGCGGCACTCTTTCCGGATCCCGCCTCGCCAAGTACCAGGAACCAGGGGAGCACGTAGAGCGGGTTTCCCTCCCGGCTCAGGTGCGACCGCCGCAAGATCTCCAGCCCGCCCGCCCAGTGCTGCTGCAGGTCGGCGAGCGGATCCTGCGCCTCCCCTTCCTTGCCTGGTTGCGGAGGGTTCACCGCTGCGGGCGCCTGCCGCCGGCCCCTCGCCAGGAGCACCCCCTTTTTGATCAGAACCAAAGTCCCCCACAGGGCAAGGGCAAAAAACGGTAAAAAGGCGCCGATACGCCAGGACCAGGTGAGGAGCGGAAACATCACGAACGCGATCACCAGGAAAGGGCAAAAGGCGGAGGCGAAAAGGACGTACTTGCAGCAGATGAGGATGGTCTCTTTCTTCAAGATGCACCTCCTCTCCTAGAGGACCGGAAGTACCAGGCCGTTTAACAGGTAGCGGTAAATGAGAAACAGCGCCACGAACAGGATGATGGGTGCTGCGACCAGCATCGCGGTCAGCGGGGAAATTCCAGAGGGAGCCTTAAGTGCCGCACTCTCACGGCCGGGAGCACGGGCACCCGGGAAAAGCTCCCCCTGCTCCAGCGACGGGATGCCGGCCGGGGTCCCGAGCAGCAACTTCAGGTTCTCTTGTTGCAGATGTTCCAGCTTGGCCTCGTCTCCTGGCCCGATATAGCGCCCCTTGAAGCCAAGGGCGAGGCAGAGGTAATAGACTTCCCGCACCTCGCCCCGCGCCCCCAGCGCCTGCAGCCGTTCGAAGAGCTCCACCCCCGCCTCGGTGGTGCGGTAATAAAGCCGCTGCAGTTGCTCCCGCTGCCAGAGCTGCTTGTCCCTCCAGTCGGAACCTAAGAGCGTCTCGTCGACCCAGGAGCAGACCGCAAAGCGGGCCAGGTCGAACTCGTCGCTCGGGACCGCTTCCTTGTCGCAGGCCTGCTCCGCCTGCAGCAGCAACTGCGCAATATCCCCCTTTACCTCCTGGTAACTGCGGGGCGTGTCGCGGCAAGCGGCGCGGAAGTCGACCACGAAAGCTATGAGCGGCATGAAAGAGTCGATCAATCGCATGGCGCATCCTCCCGGGTCCCCTAGGACCTGGCAACGATCATGACCTGCACTTCTAGGTCAGCTGGGGCCTGGTCCCAGCTGAGGGCGATGTTGTTCCACTTCTGCACCAGCTTCCACTGATCGCAGCGGCTGTCTATGCTGAAAAAGAGGGAGGTCGAGCGGTGCGGCAGTTCGCGGGGGGGATCGGGAATATACTCCAGGGCGATCCCCGGGAGCGCCTGGGAGATCAGCAGCGGCAGCCGTTCGCGTGCGGTCAATTTCGCTGCGGTCGCGACCGAAGCCAGGACGAGTTTCGGATCCTCGTTCGTATTCAGCACCAGGTAAAACCTGCTGTGACCCTGGAAGTGCGCGGGCTTGAGATCGGAGGCGAACCAGGTCCCGTCGAAGGCGAGGGTCAGGGCGTATTCCGGCCCCGCGGTCACCTCGTTCAGCAACTGGACGATGAGATCACGGGCCAGCCGAAAGCTCCACGCCAGCTCTTGGTGCCGGTACTGCGGCATGAGCCTTCCCCCGTCGGCTACGGACTCACCGAAGGCACCGATGCTCTCCGAGAAGCAGGTGAGTTCCGCGGCGAGCTCCCCCAAAAGCCCGTAAACCTGCCAAGGGTGAACCTCAACCGCCTCGATCCAGTGGCTAAGCCTGGCGAGGTGCCGGCTCACGGTTCTGAGGGCTAGGAGGAAGACCAGATCCTTGGAACCGAACTCGGCCGCCTGAATGCCGCGTTCCTTCTTGTATCCCTCCAGCCAGCGGCAGCGTGAGGCCAGCTGTTCCCGGATTTCCTGGAGCAGGTCGAGGAGCGCGGGTGAGCCCGCCAGGGTGATGCAGGGGGGGATAAAGTCACGGGAAGGCACGGCAGTTTCGCCGCGCAGCGCGAGCCGGGCGACAGGGATGAGCAGGTAATCCCCCAACGACTCCAACTCGCTCTCCCAGAAAAGCTGCAGGGCCAAGGCCATCTGCCGCACCTCCGCCTGAGCCCCCCCTGCGTGGAGATCGGCACGGGGCGGGGCGTCTGAGTCGGCAACGAACCGCGTAGCGACCTTGGAGAGGGGGTCGCCAGGGAGCAAGGTGGCGACGTTATGGCCGGCGGGGCTCCACTTTTTCAGGCCAAGGTAGACGGTGCAGGAATCCCTTCCCGCCAGTGCCACTTCCAGGACCGGCCTGGACTCGACCCGCGCGTTATCTGGGACGACGGCATAGGTGCCGTCGGGAAAAAGGAAGGCGCCGGAGATTTCGAGGCTAGGTATCCCGCCGGCCGTGCACCTGATCTCCATCCGTTGCACGCCCCAAAAGTCCGGCATGAGGCACAACTGGTACGGAGCCAGTTGCGACTGCAACGAGCGCTCTGACAACTGGAAATGCTGGGGCCGCAGAAACAGCCCCTGGTGCCAGAATACGGGCCTCTCGATTGGCATCATTTCACCCTCACCTGTCCTATTTCCTGTGCCCCCAGTTCGATACGGAGCACGCTCTCCCTCTGGTCCTCCGGAATCGTCGCGAGCGCGGTCATCTTCTTTTTGCCTGTGCTGTAGTAGCCGGTAGCTATTCCGAGGTACCGTGCGCCGTTTCCCCTCTCGGCAATCTCTTTCAGTTCCTGCCCAGGCTGCACCACCACCTGCCGTACGTGCACCACCGTCCCGTCGAACCTGCCGCATTCAAGAAGTTTCGGCATCCCCTCGGTTCCCTGGGCCAGCCGCGTGAAGCTGTCGGCATCGCTTAACTGGTAGAGGCAAAGCACGAGCGCATGTGAGTTTTTCTCATAGCGGTTCAGTTGAGGGTCCGCCGCTATTTCGAACAGGACCGAGTCCTTCGAATCACTTCCCCGCGCGCCGACCGTTCCGCCGCCGGTCGAGCAACCGACACCAATTAAAGCCAGCAGCACCGCAACAAGCATTCTTTTCATGATCACTCCATCAGCCGTTTCCCAATGGGAACAGGACCCCTACCCATAGAGGAATAAACGCTGTATTTTCGGTAGCTTGAAAGACAACCGGAGTTCCGCCCCCGACGACAGACAAGATTAACATAATTTTATTAAGTGCAAACTTCGCGGAGACAAATTTTATTTTTGGCCGGAAGGGATCGGAACGGACAGATTCTGCTGCCTCAACGCGCACTAATTGTGATATAAACGGTGCTGTCTCAGAAACCACATGAGAAGGCAATCGGGAGGTCTCAAATGTTTGGATTCGGCATGCCGGAGCTCATCGTCATTCTGGTCATCCTGCTGGTGGTTTTCGGCCCCGGCAAACTCCCGCAGTTGGGGGCATCGTTGGGAGGGGCAATCAGGAACTTCAAGAAGGCTCAAAATGAAGACGGCAAGGTGATAAACCCGTCGGACGAAGGGAAGCAGGACCAGGCCAGAAAGGATCAGTAGCCTTTGCGGCCGGCCAGGGAATCCGGGCTTAGCCCATGGAGGAGTGTTGATGGTAAAGGCAGTTTCATTCGTCGCTAAATCGGGGACGGGCAAGACCACTTTGCTCGAAAAGGTAATCGTGTCCCTTAAGGCCCGCGGCTACAAGATCGGCGTCATCAAGCACGATGCGCACCGCTTCGACATCGACCACCCCGGCAAGGACAGCCACCGCCTCACCGCGGCAGGCGCCGACACCATGCTGATTTCGTCGCCGGAGAAACTGGCGCTGGTGAAGAAACACCGGGAGGCTCCTGCCATAGAGGAACTGATCGAGACCTATTTCTCCGATGTGGACATCGTCCTTACCGAGGGATTCAAGAAGAGCGGAATGCCGAAGATAGAGGTAAACCGCCAGGAACGGAGCGCTACGCTGCTTTGCCGCGGCGAGGTAACGGACCCGACGCTGATCGCCGTTGCCAGCGACGCTCCGCTGGAACTCGACGTGCCGGTGCTGGGCTTGAACGACCCGGAGGCCGTTGCCGATTTCATCGAGAAGACTTTTCTGCAGTAAAAGTTGCAGTTGGAAGGGGTTGCCGCGCCGCAGCCTAGACCAACGAAGGGCAATAAAAAACCCGGCAAGCCAAAAGGCGCCGGGTTTTTTTATTGCTGGCTCTGAAGTCCGCTGCAAGATCCGCTACAGGTCCGCTATCGGCCTCATCCCCTGAAGATTTGATTATCTTCTGTGACATCCGGCTGTTCACCGTCTGCAGGCGAACCCCATCACCTTTTCGATGCACTCCTTGAAGTTGATCGGCTTGGAGATGTAGTCGTCCATGCCGGCGTCGAGGCAGCGCCGCTGGTCTTCTTTCATGGCATGAGCCGTCATGGCTATGATGGGAATCCGCCCCCCCTGCTCCTGTTCCCGGATGGCGCGAGTGGCCTGAAAGCCATCCATACGCGGCATCTGCACATCCATCAGTATCAGGTCGTACTCCCCTTGCCGCCACATCTCAACGACCTTTGCGCCGTCCTCGGCGAAATCCACCGAGAACTGCAGCCTCTGCAGCATCGTTGCCAGCACCTGCCTGATAGTGGCGTCGTCTTCTGCAATCAGCAGGCGCAACCCGGCGAGCTCCTGTCCCCCGGGATCGGGCGCGACGCTCTCGCTCACGGCTACCTCGGCAGGCTGTTCGTCAGGGTGCGGGACGACCAGGCGCGCAGTGAAGGTGAAGGTGCTTCCCACCCCCTCCCCGCTTTCGAAACCGATCTCCCCTCCCATCCGCTGAACGATCTCCTTGCTGATGGCAAGGCCAAGACCGGTCCCCCCGTAGTTGCGGGTATTGGAATCGTCGATCTGGCTGAAGGCCTGGAAGAGCAGGTGCCTCTTGTCCTGCGGAATCCCTATGCCCGTGTCACTCACACGGAAGCGCAGCAGCGACTCTCCCTCAGGCGTTTTGTCCGCCACCTCGACCTGCACCGTTACCCTCCCCCGCTCCGTGAACTTCACGGCGTTGCCGACCAGGTTGGTCAGTACCTGGCGCAGCCTGACCTGGTCGCCGGCCACACGCGCAGGCAGGTCCTGCGCGAGGTCGAGTTCCAGTTCGATCCCCTTGCGCTTCGCCTCGGGAGCGGCGATATCTACCGCCTCAGCTACGCAACTTTTGAGGGAAAAAGGCTTTAAATCCAGCGAATACTTCCCGGCTTCCACCTTGGAGAGATCGAGGATGTCGTTCAGTATCTGCAACAGCGATCGCCCCGAGCGGTAGGCGGTCCGGATGTAATCGCTTCGCTCCAGATCGGAAGGGGATTGCAGTGCCAGGTCCAGCATCCCCAGCACCCCCGTCATAGGGGTTCTCAGCTCATGGCTCATATTGGCAAGGAACTGGCTCTTGGTCCTGCTGGCCGCTTCTGCCGCCTGTTTGGCCTGCTGCAGATTCTCCTCGGTGGTTTTTCGCTCCATTGCTATGGAAACCTGATCCGCCACCGCCTTCATGAGCGAAAGGTCGTCCTCGCTGAAGGTTTTCCTGGTCCTGGTCCCGAAGGAGAGAGTCCCGAGCACCCGTCCGTGCGACATGAGAGGATGACAGGCATAGGCCGTGATGCCGAGCGATTTCACCAGTTCCGTACGTGGATCTGGCACCTCCGGAATGTTCTCGGCCACTATGCGGCAAGCATCCCTGGCAGCACAGCCACAGACCGCCACCCCGTACTCTAGGTACCGCAGGGACTCCGCGCATGCGGCGCTTATGCCGGCGCAGGCATTCAAGCGCAGACATCCCGCCTGCTCATCTACCAGGAAGTTGAAATAGGCATCGCAGGAAACATAGGACATCACCTTCTGGCACAACTCATCGACCAGTTGCTGCGGCGCGTCGCTTTCCAAGAGCCTGCTCGCGTTGGAGGCCAGCAGGTCCAGGCGCAGGTTCCCTCTTTGCAGGGCGGCTTCACTTTCCCGGCGCTCGGTGATGTCCACCGCCATGCAGACCACGAAACGCCGGCCATCCTGCAGGGTTCCCGGTGAAGATGCGCTGATGTTCCAATAACGAGAGCGCCCGTCACGGGTGAGAATCGACATCTCCCACCGAAAGCTCTGCCTGTTGCCGGCACAAAGTTCACTTACGGCCGTGCGTACGGCATCACAGTCTGCGGCAGAAACCGCCCGGTCGAGCCAGGCCTTCAGGGTCGGGATATCTTCCACAGCGTACCCGGTGAGTTCAGTCCAGGAACCGCTCACCTGTAACACCTCGCCATCCTCGGCATGCATGATGACAGGGATGGGCGCGTCTGCTATGGATCTGCGGAACTGCTCCCTGCTGAGCTCGAGGCTGCGAAACAACAGGGCAGCGGGATCCTCGATCCCCGTCACCACGATGGCCCGGTATACCAGGAAGGCGGACAGAAGGAGAAAGAGATGCCCCAAGAGGTTTGCCGAACCATAAACGCTGACGTACTTGGTGAAGGCCACATCGGCCGCCGCCGCGGTCGTCAGCGACCAGATGAGCGCCCGCAGGACACGGGTATCGAACGCCTCCTTCTTGGCAAGCAGCAGCATGATGGCAGCTGCCAGGACGGCGATAATAACGTATTCGCTGTACACCTTGAACGGCGTCAACCCTGCTCCTTCTACGAAGCAGTCAGGGAAGCTGCCCGAGAATACGGCGCTGACCAGCAAGGCGGTGATGCAGGCGAATGCAGCCAGCGTAACCGCCACCTTAAGCCTGCGGGCGATGAACACAGGGGCTATGAGGAAGGAGAGGCTGAAGACGTATCGCGAAGCTATCCAGAACTGGGTGGGGAGATTGGCGTCATACCCTGGGAATATCGACAATCCCTTGTAGGACAGGGTGTGCAAAAGCTCAAAGGTACCGGATGAGAGAAAAGAAATGGCGAGAAACAGGAAGTAGTGATTATCCAGCTGCCTGCGTGAGTTCCATGCCACCACGAAAGAACCGAGCAGTACCAGGATGCAGAAGATTTCCACCAGGGCATGAAACAAGAGGTAAGAGCTGAGGCTGCTTACATAGAGTCCGCATACGGCAAAAATAAAAACAATGAGAGGAATTGCGACGTCTCTGTCAGCTAGATCTGTCTTTGTTGCCATGCCACTCCTCGTATTCCAAGTCGCTCGGCCAGAGTTTCGCAGCAGATTAAGACAAGTAAAGCCGAAAGTCAAAGAAATCAAGGAGGCCGGCCGCAAAGGGAGCAAAGGGGGACAGGCTACTTTTCGATTTGAAAAAGTAGCCTGTCCCCATTGTAGTAAAAACGCCCGGGAGCCCATATATTGCAGCTACGGGGACAGGCTACTTTTTGTTTTGGAAAAGTAGCCTGTCCCCTTTTTTACAAAGACGTCAGGGTGCCTGAATTTTGAACGCGCCCCCGGCTCCGCCATGAGGGTGGCAGGAGAGGCAGCCCGAGGTCGGGTGATCGGTTTCGGGAATTCCGGCGCGGTAATGGGCGGTCTGGGTGTGGCAGACCTGGCAAATGCCATGGTTGGTCACGGTGTCGATCAAACCGTTCACCATGTCGTTGAAGACGATCTCCTTGCCGTTGATGACGGCTCTGATCATCTTGAGGTTAGCCGAGCCGTGCGGGTCGTGGCATTGCGCGCACTCCATGGCCGGGATCCCCCCCTTGACCAAGACGTGGGTACCCATGTTCCGGGAACTCGAGTTCAGCACTTGGGAGGAGTCGTCATGGCAGTAGTTGCACTCAAGGTTCAGCCCGCCGGAAAGTTGCGCCCGCAGACGGGAGCCGCCGTTTATGTGCCGCGCGTTGCGTTCGTGGCAGTCGGCACATCCCTTCCCGACCCCCGAAGCACCGTGGCCGCGCGTGGCAGCCTGACTCTTGTCGCTGGCGGTGACGCCGTTTATCACGGAGAGAGTGCCTGTGTGGCAGCTCTCGCAGGAGACGGCACCGGCGGTCCAGCTAACCGCTTTGGTGTGGCAGGGAGAGCAGGTGCCGGTGCCGCTTGTGGAGTACCCAAGCGAGCTGCTCAGATTCACGCTCTGGTCGATGTGGGTGGAAGCCGACTCGTTGGCGAAGTCGTGGCAGGCCTGGCAGCCGGTCGCGTTCCCGCCGCTTAACATCGGCCCGTAGCTGGTAGCGGCGGTGCTGAAGTGGCTGAAATGGGCGCCACTTGCGATGAAGGGTCTGCCGAGCCCGGGCGCCGTCGCATGGCAGGTACCGCAGGCGCCGGTAGACGTCGCGGACCACTTCGGGGTGGAGTAACTCCCTTTGCCGTTACTGTGGCAGTAACTCGTCGAGCAGTTGCCGGTGAGATCCATCTGTGTCCCTAGGGCTGCGCCGGAGAAGACGACGTCCTTTTGGCCATCGGCATGAATAGTCCGGTTTGAGATTGAACCGTCGGCGGCTGCGGTCGCGGCATGACAGACGGCACAGGAGATCCCCTTGCCGGAGCTCGGGCTTACGTGGCTGGCGTGGGCGTTGGTGCTGAGCGTCTCGGCGTCACCGTGGCAGCTGTTGCAGGCAAGCGGCCCTTGACCACCCCACTGGACGGAGCCTCCACCGTGGCAATAGGTATTGGAGCAGCTCTTGGTGGCAGCGCTGTAGTCACCGGAGATATTGCCGAGCACGGCGAATCTCACGTCGCGGGAGCCGTTTAGGTGCGCCGAGCTGTAATCGCGCAGCTTTCCGGCAACACCCTGATCCGCAGTACCGCGGTGGCACCTGGCACAGACGCGCGAATCCAGCAGGTTCGCCCCTGCCGTATGTTTCTGGTGCGAGTTCGCGGTGCCCGAACCGATGCCTCCGTTCGGGTAGTTCGGTTCCCCCGCTACCGAGGCGAAGGCGCCCGGTCCGTAGCCGTGGCAACCGTTGCAGGAAAGAGTGCCGGTCGAGGCCCAGGACTTGGTGCCGGTCATGTTGCGGAACACGGGCTTCGCCTGCCCGGAGCTGTGGCAGTAGATGTTGGAGCAGACCTTGGTGGTGCTGTTGTAGCGTTTGGGCCCGCCGGCATAGAGCCCCGTGTAGTTGAGCATCTTGTTGACGTGAACCGCGGTCGAGGCGATGGTCGTGTCGTTTCTGACGGTGATGCTATGGCAATCGATGCAGTGCAGGCTTTTGCCTGCGCCGAGCGCCGCCGGGTTGTTCACGTGTGCTCCGTGCTTGCCGGAAAGAGCGGTCGTGGTGTCGCTGCCCCCCTTGCTGGTGGCGGAGCCGTGGCACGCATCGCAGCGCAAGGTCCCGGCGCCCCAGGTGACGGGAGGGGCGTAGCTCGGGACGGCTTGCCCATTACTGTGGCAGTAGACGTTGGCGCAGGCGCCGTAGCCGTCGCCGGGAGCCCGGGTGCCGTCATAAGTTCCGCCAAAATAAGTTACCAGGCTCACGTTCACTTCCTGGTCGGAGTGGTTGAGCGCCCCGCCGGTTGAGTGACAGCTCATCTGGCTGCACGAGGCATACGCAACAAATTTCGCACCTTTTACGTTGTGGCAGATGGTGCAACGGACCGGGCCGCTGGTGGCAAGAAGCGTGTAAGAAAGATGCTTTTGATGGCTGCCGCTGGACATGGCCGCAGCGGCCTCGTTGTGGTTGCTGCCGTCTGCATGGCAGGAGCCGCATTTGCCGGTAGTGCCGCTGCCCCAGACCGGTGCGCGGTAGGCGATGCCGACGCCCCCTTCGCTTTGTCCGTTGGAGTGGCAATAGACGTTGGAGCAGGCCCCGTATCCGCTGCCGGGGAGTTTCGATACCGGCGAAACGATACCGTTGTACGAGCCGTTGACGGCGCTAGTGCTGGAGCCGAAGGAGATGTCGACGCGTCCGTTTACGTGCTGCGCCACGTCGGCGATGGTCATCGAGCTAGTGGCGGTGGCAAAGTGGCATTTGGAACAGGCAAAAGAAGAGACCGAACCGTCGACGTGTTTGGCGTGGCTGCCGCTGGTCATGACGCTGCCGGAGGCGAGGCCTGCCTTGTGGCAGCCGGCGCAGTTGAGTGTCCCCCCCCAAGTGGCGACCTGGTTCGGGGCATCGAAGCTGCTGTTTTTATTGCCCGGACTGTGGCAGTACAGACCAAGGCAGCTGCCGTTGCGCAGCCCTGATTTGCTGGGGAGGTAATTGGGGTAACTAAGGTCACGCGAATAGCTCCCCCCCCTGTTGGGAAGCGTGGTGAATTGAACCGCGAGGGCGCGGCTCCCTGCGCTGGTGGCGTGGGCAAAGGGCTTCGCGTCCCCAAGATGATCGGGATGGCATACGGCGCAGGAGCCGGTGCCGGTGCCGTAGTAGGCGCCGTGTTTTTGCCCCGATCCCGGGTGGTTGCCGTCGGCAGGTGCGGAGCCGTGGCAGGCCGAGCAGTCCTCTGGAGCTTTGAGCATGGAAGTTCCCCAAGAGGGGGTAGTCGACTCGAAGTGGCAGTCGACGTTGGAGCAGGTCCCCAAGATTTGGGGGGGAACCGAGGTCTGGTTGAAGAAGCCGCGACTGTAGGTGGCGCCGGCCACGTTGTTGATTCCGGTAGAAATTTCGATCAAACGGTTTCGATGGGCGGTACGGTAGTTGGCGACATCGTCGCGATGGCATTTAGCGCAGGAGGAGGTTGAGGCCGAGGCATGCCCCGAATGGCTCCCCATGACGGCACCCGTGAACGGAATCCTGCTGCCGTCGGCCGAGTCGAGGGGAGGCATTTTGTGACAGGAGATGCAGGTCATGACGTACTGCCGTGCTGAAGCATGCGCCGGTTGACCGGAGACGGAGAGAATGCCCATTAAAAGGAACAGCATCGTCAAACTCAACATCAGGTTGCAGCATTTCAGACTGCGGCAGCTCTTCATTTTTGGCTCCTTTCAAAATTGATATCCCGCCAAGGTTGCTGGGCCGGAGATGGTGAAGAAGACCCCGCCAGAGTGCGCGGGGTCCTCATTTTCACTCCAGGTTTGCTAGCTGACCACAAGGTCGTAGCTCTGTGTGGCGGACACAGTGCCGTCGGTGACCTTTACGTTGATGCGGAAAGTCCCCCTGGTGCTCGTTCTCCAGCTAACGTACCCGGTGGAGTTGATGGTCATCCCGCTGGGCGGCGTGACAAGCGACCAAGTCAGCGGATGCCCCAGGGAATCCGTCGCCCTGGCTTGGTAAGTGTAGGTCCTGCCCGCAGTGACAGTCTTAGAGGGAGAGGAAGTTATGCTGAGCGTGTGTTTAGCAACGCTCCAGGTGAAATTAGTGGAGCTGGATAGCGAGCCGTCGCTGACGGAGACGGTCACTGAATAGCTGGAGCTCGCGCTGCTGGAAATCGTGCCGCTGATGACGCCCGTGCTGCTGTTGATGCTGAGTCCTAACGGGAGGTTGCTTGCGGAGTAGCTGAGGGTATCGCCGTTAGGATCGGTGGCGACGATCGGCAGCGAGATGACCTCCCCGGTGTAGTTGGACTGGTTACCAGGGGCGGTTATCGCAGGCGCCCTATTCACCTTGGTTACGCTCCAGGTGAAGGTGGCCGAGGCCGGGGTGGTGCCGTCGGTGACGGTTACGGTCACGGTGTTGCTGAGGGCAGCGGCATAAGAAACCGTGCCGCTGATGAGACCGGTCGCGGAGTTGATGCTGAGGCCGGCCGGAAGACCGGTGGCGCTGTAGGTGAGGCTGTCGCCGTTGGCATCGCTAGCCGCGGTCTGTAGCGCCGCCGCCGCACCCTGGGCGCTGGTCTGCGCAGCGGGTGCGGTCAGAACCGGAACCTGATTCGTCTTGGTGACGCTCCAGGTGAAGGTGACCGAAACGGGAGTGGTGCCGTCGGTGACGGTCACGGTCACGGTGTTATTAAGCGCAGCGGCATAAGAAACCGTGCCGCTTATGAGACCGGTCGCGGAGTTGATGCTGAGTCCGTCCGGAAGACCGGTGGCGCTGTAGGTGAGGCTGTCGCCGTTGGCGTCTGTGGCGGCCATCTGCAGGCTCGTAACCGCTCCCTGGGCAGTTGTCTGCGCAGCGGGGGCAGTGAGAACCGGAGCCTGGTCGACCTTGGTGACGCTCCAGATGAAGGTGACCGACACAGGTGTGGTGCCGTCGGTGACGGTCACGGTCGCAGTGTTGGTGAGGGCGGCGGCGTAGGAGACCGTGCCGCTTATGAGACCGGTCGCGGAGTTGATGCTGAGGCCATCCGGAAGACCGGTGGCGCTGTAGGTGAGGCTGTCGCCGTTGGCGTCTGTGGCGGCCATCTGCAGGCTCGTAACCGCTCCCTGGGCAGTCGTCTGCGCAGCGGGGGCAGTGAGAACCGGAGCCTGGTCGACCTTGGTGACGCTCCAAATGAAGGTGACCGACACAGGTGTGGTGCCGTCGGTGACGGTCACGGTCGCAGTGTTAGTGAGGGCGGCGGCGTAGGAGACCGTGCCGCTGATAAGACCGGTCGCGGAGTTGATGCTGAGTCCGTCCGGAAGACCGGTGGCGCTGTAGGTGAGGCTGTCGCCGTTGGCGTCTGTGGCGGCCATCTGCAGGCTCGTAACCGCTCCCTGGGCGCTGGTCTGCGCAGCGGGTGCGGTCAGAACAGGTGCCTGATTCGTCTTGGCGACGCTCCAGGTGAAGGTGGCCGACACAGGTGTGGTGCCGTCGGTGACGGTGACGGTCACGGTGTTAGTGAGAGCAGCAGCGTAAGAAACCGTGCCGCTGATGAGGCCGGTCGAGAGATTGATGCTGAGACCGTCCGGAAGACCGGTGGCGCTGTAGCTAAGGGTGTCGCCGTTAGCGTCGGTGGCCACCAACTGCAGGCTCGCCGCAACGCCCTGGGCGCTGCTCTGCGCAGCAGGAGTGGTGACAACCGGCGCCTGGTTTAAGCTGATGACGCTCCAAGAGAATGCAATTGAAACCGGAGCGGTGCCGTCGGTGACGGTCACGGTCACGCTGTTGCTTGTAAGCGCAGTAGAGGAAACTGTCCCACTGATAAGACCGGTGGCGCTGTTAATGCTGAGACCGGCGGGAAGGCCGGTGGCGCTGTAGCTGAGCGTATCTCCGTTGACGTCGCTTGCCGCGATCTGCAGGCTGGCCGCTGCCCCAGGAGTACTGCTCTGAGCGCCGGGATTGGTGACGGTCGGCGCCTTGTTAAGCTTCGTGACATACCACACGAAGCTGGTCGGGACGGTGGCGACCCCGTCTGTGACGTTTATGGTGACGCGGGTATCGGCGGCAGTGTAGGTGATCGTGCCGCTGATAAGACCAGTAGCGCTGTTGATACTGAGATTTGGCGGGAGCCCTGTTGCGCTGTAGCTTAGTGTGTCGCCGTTCGCATCGGTGGCGGCGACCTGAACGCTTACCGTCGCCCCCTGATAGTTGAACTGGTTGTCGAGCGGGGTAACCACTGGAGCCTGGTTCACCCTGGTGATGCTCCAGGTGAAGCTGGTTGAGGCGGAAGCGGTGCCGTCGGTGACGGTCACAGTGACGTTATTGGTGAGAAGCGCTGTGGAAGAAACGGTACCGCTGATGAGACCGGTCGATGCGTTGATGCCAAGCCCCGCCGGGAGCCCGGTGGCGCTGTAGCTGAGAATGTCGCCGTTGCCGTCGGTAGCTATGACCTGAAGGTTCACTGCCGCCCCCTGGGCAGTGGTCTGCGCGCCGATGGCGGTTACCACAGGCGCCACGTTCACCTTGGTGACGTTCCAGACGAAGCTGACGGAAACCGAAGCGGCGCCGTCGCTTACAGTGACGGTGACGTTGTTGGTGAGAAGCGCGGTGGAAGAAACCGAGCCGCTGATGAGACCGGTCGAGCCGTTGATGATGAGGCCCCGCGGAAGACCGGTGGCGCTGTAGCTGAGGGCGTCGCCGTCGGCGTCGCTAGCTGCGATCTGCAGGCTTGCCACGGCACCTTGGACGGTAGTTTGCGCCCCGGGGTTGGTTACCACCGGAGCCGTGTTTAACCTGCTGACGTTCCAGGCGAAGGAGACCGAAACCGGAGCCGTGCCATCGGTCACGGTGACGGTGACGTTGTTGTTGGCAAGTGCTGTGGAAGAGACAGTACCGCTGATGAGGCCGGTCGAGGCGTTGATGCCCAGCCCAGCCGGAAGGCCGGTGGCGCTGTAACTGAGGACGTCAGCATTGGCGTCGGTAGCCGCAATCTGCAGGGAGACTGCAGCACCCTGAGTGCTGGCCTGTATGCCGGGATTGGTCACTACCGGCGCATGTCCCCCGGTGACGCTCCAGACGAAGCTGACCGAAACCGGGGCGGTGCCGTCGGTTACGGATACGGTCACGCTGTTAGACGGAAGAGCGGTGTAGGAAACGGTCCCGCTGATAAGGCCTGTTGCGCTGTTGATGCTGAGGCCGGCAGGAAGGCCGGTCGCGCTGTAGCTCAGCGGGTCGCCGTTGACGTCGATGGCTGCGATCTGCAGGGAGGCTGCTGCCCCAGGGGTACTGCTCTGAGCGCCGGGGTTGGTGACCGTCGGCGCCTTATTCTGCTTGACGATGTACCACATGAAGGTAGTCGAGACGGAGGCGACTCCGTCTGTGACGATCACGGTGGTGCGGGTGTCGGCGGCGCTATATGAGACCGTGCCGCTGATGAGGCCGGTGCTGCTGTTGATGCTGAGACTTAGTGGGAGCCCAGTCGCACTGTAGCTGAGAGTGTCGCCGTTAGCATCGGTGGCCTGGACCCGAATGTTTACCGGGGCCCCCTGATAGTTGAACTGGTTATCGAACGGCGTCAGCACTGGTGCCTGGTTCACCCTGGTGACGCTCCAGGTGAAGCTGGTCGAAGCGGAAGCGGTGCCGTCGGTGACAGTGACAGTGACGTTATTGGTAAGAAGTGCGCTGGAAGAAACGATGCCGCTGATGAGACCGCTCGATACGTTGATGCCAAGCCCCGCTGGGAGCCCGGTGGCGCTGTAGCTGAGGGCGTCGCCGTTGCCGTCGCTGGCTATGACCTGAAGGCTCGCTGCCGCCCCCTGGGCAGTGGTCTGCGCGCCGATGGCGGTTACCACAGGCGCCACGTTCACCTTGGTGACGCTCCAGACGAAGCTGACGGGAACCGAAGCGGCGCCGTCGCTTACGGTGACGGTGACGTTGTTGGTGAGAAGTGCGATGGAAGAAACCGTGCCACTGATGAGACCGGTCGAGCCGTTGATGACGAGCCCCGTCGGAAGTCCGCTGGCACTGTAGCTGAGGGTGTCGCCGTCGGCGTCGCTAGCCATGATATGCAGGCTTGCCGCCGCGCCCTGCGCGCTGGTCTGCATTGCGGGCGTAGTGACCACCGGAGCCGTGTTTACCCTGCTGACATTCCATACAAAGGAGACCGAAACCGGAGCCGTGCCGTCGGTTACGGTGACGGTGACGTTGTTGTTGGCAAGTGCCGTGGAAGAGACAGTACCGCTGATAAGGCCGGTCGAGGCGTTGATGGTGAGGCCGGCAGGAAGGCCGGTGGCGCTGTAACTGAGGACGTCAGCATTAGCATCGCTCGCCGTGATCTGCAGGGAGACTGCAGCACCTTGAGTGCTCGCCTGTATGCCGGGATTGGTCACTACCGGCGCATGCCCCCCGGTGACGCTCCAGACGAAGCTGGCCGAAACCGGAGCGGTGCCGTCGGTGACGGTCACGATCACGCTGTTACTTGAAACTGCGGTGTAGGAAACGGTCCCGCTGATGAGACCGGTTGCGCTGTTGATGCTGAGGCCGGTGGGAAGGCCGGTGGCGCTGTAGCTGAGCGTATCTCCGTTGACGTCGCTGGCTGCGATCTGCAGGGAGGCCGCGGCCCCGGGGGTACTGCTCTGAGCGCCGGGGTTGGTGACGGTCGGAGCCTTGTTAAGCTTGGTGACATACCAAACGAAGCTGGTCGGAACGGTGGCGACACCGTCTGTGACGTTTATGGTGACGCGGGTATCGGCGGCCGTGTAGGTGATCGTACCGCTGATGAGACCGGTCGCGCTGTTGATGCTGAGGCCGGCCGGCAGCGCGGTGGCGCTGTAGCTGAGTGTGTCGCCATTCGCATCGGTGGCGGAGACCTGAACGCTTACCGTCGCCCCCTGATAGTTGAACTGGTTGTCGATCGGGGTCACCACCGGCGCCTGGTTCACTCTGGTGATGCTCCAGGTGAAGCTGGTCGAAGCAGAAACGGTGCCGTCGGTGACAGTGACGGTGACGTTATTGGTGAGAAGTGCGCTGGAAGAAACGACACCGCTGATGAGACCGGTCGAGGCGTTGATGCTAAGCCCAACCGGGAGCCCGGTGGCGGAGTAGCTGAGGGCGTCGCCATTGCCGTCGCTAGCTATTACCTGCAGGCTCGCCGCCACCCCCTGGGCAGTGGTCTGCGCGCCGATGGCGGTTACCACAGGCGCCACGTTCACCTTGGTAACGTTCCAGACGAAACTGACGGAGACCGGAGCCTTGCCGTCGGTCACGGTGACGGTGACGTTGTTTGTCAAAAGCGCGGTGGAGAAAACGGTGCCGCTGATGAGACCGGTCGAGGCGTTGATGGTAAGCCCCGCCGGAAGACCCGTGGCGCTGTAGCTAAGGGTGTCGCCGTCGGCGTCGCTAGCGACGATCTGCAGGCTCGCTGCCGTCCCTTGGGTGCCGGTCTGTGCCCCGGGGTTGGTTACCACCGGAGCCGCGTTGATGCTGCTGACGTTCCAGGCGAAGGAGACCGAAACCGGAGCCGTGCCGTCGGTTACGGTGACGGTCACGTTGTTGTTGGCAAGTGCCGTGGAAGAGACAGTACCGCTGATAAGGCCGGTCGAGGCGTTGATGCCGAGGCCGGCAGGAAGGCCGGTGGCGCTGTAACTGAGGACGTCAGCATTGGCGTCGGTAGCCGCAATCTGCAGGGAGACTGCCGCGCCCTGGGTGCTCGCCTGTATGCCGGGATTGGTGACTACCGGCGCATGCCCCCCGGTGACGCTCCAGACGAAGCTGGCCGAAACCGGAGCGGTGCCGTCGGTGACGGTCACGATCACGCTGTTACTTAAAACTGCGGTGTAGGAAACGGTCCCGCTGATGAGACCGGTGGCGCTGTTGATGCTGAGGCCCGCCGGAAGGCCGGTGGCGCTGTAGGTCAACGTGTCGCCGTTGACGTCGCTTGCCGTGATCTGCAGGGAGGCCGCCGACCCCGGTGTACTGCTCTGAGCGCCGGGGTTGGTGACGGTCGGAGCCTTGTTCAGCTTGGTGACATACCAAACGAAGCTGGTCGGAACGGTGGCGACACCGTCTGTGACGTTTATGGTGACGCGGGTATCGGCGGCGGTGTAGGTGATCGTACCGCTGATGAGACCGGTCGCGCTGTTGATGCTGAGGCCGGCCGGCAGCGCGGTGGCGCTGTAGCTGAGTGTGTCGCCATTCGCATCGGTGGCGACGATCTGAACGCTTACCGTCGCCCCCTGATAGTTGAACTGGTTGTCGAGCGGGGTCACCACTGGCGCCGGGTTCACGCTGGTGACGCTCCAGGTGAAGCTGGTCGAAGCAGAAGCGGTGCCGTCGGTGACAGTCACCGTGACGTTATTGGTGAGAAGTGCGCTGGAAGAAACGATACCGCTGATGAGACCGGTCGAGCCGTTGATGATGAGTCCAGCCGGAAGGCCGGTGGCGCTGTAGCTGAGGGTGTCGTTGTTGCCGTCGGTAGCTATGACCTGAAGGCTCGCTGCCGCCCCCTGGGCAGTGGTCTGCGCGCCGATGGCGGTTACCACAGGCGCCACGTTCACCTTGGTAACGTTCCAGACGAAGCTGGTCGAAACCGAGGCCGCGCCGTCGCTCACAGTGACGGTGACGTTATTGATGGCAAGCGCGATGGAAGAAATAGTGCCACTGATGAGACCGGTGGCTGCGTTGATGGACAGGCCCGCGGGAAGACCGGTGGCGCTGTAGCTGAGGGCGTCGCCGTTGGCGTCGCTGGCCATTATCTGCAGGCTCGCCGCCGCGCCCTGAACGCTGGTCTGCGCCCCAGGGGCGGTTACCACCGGAGTCGCGTTTATCCTGCTGACATTCCATACAAAGGAGACCGAAACCGGAGCCAAGCCGTCGGTCACGGTCACGGTGACGCTGTTGTTGAGGAGTGCGAGGGAAGAAACAGTACCGCTGATGAGACCGGTCGAGGCGTTGATGCTAAGGCCGTCCGGTAAACCGGTCGCGCTGTAGCTTAAGACGTCGCCGTTGACGTCGGTGGCTACGATCTGCAGGGTCGCCGCGTCGCCCTGGGCGCTCATCTGTATGCCGGGATTGGTTACTACCGGCGCATGCCCCCCGGTAACGCTCCAGACGAAGCTGACCGAAACCGGAGCGGTGCCGTCGGTTACGGTTACTGTCACGTTGTTGGTTGCAAGTGCGGTGTAGGAAATCGATCCACTGATATAACCGGTGGCGCTGTTGATGCTGAGGCCCTCGGGAAGACCGGTGGCGCTGTAAGTGAGCGTGTCGCCGTTTGGATCGGTTGCCTTGATCTGCAGCGTGACCGCGGTCCCCGGGGTATTGGTCTTGGCGCCGGGGTTCGTCACCGTCGGCGGGTTGTTCACCTTGACGACGTACCACATGAAGCCCATTTGGGACGAGAGGGCGCCGTCCGTGACCGTCACGGTGGTGCGGGTGTCGGCGGCCAGGTAGGTGATCGTGCCGCTGAGGAGACCGGTCGCGCTGTTGATGCTGAGCCCTAGCGGGAGCCCGGTCGCGCTGTAGATGAGGGTGTCGCCGTTTGCGTCCATGGCCACAACCGGAAGGCTTATGACGGCTCCCTGATAGTTGAACTGGTTATCGATCTGGGTCACCACAGGCGCGGAGTTGGTGACGGTCAGGACAAAGCTGGTGGCAGCGCTGAGTATGCTGGTATTGGTGACGCTGACGGTGATGGTATAGGTCCCGGTTACGGTCTTGGGCCAACTGATCAAACCGGTGCTGCTGATGGTCATCCCCGGGGGATTCCCGGTAATGCCGTAGGTTAGCGTCTGCCCCTGCGGGTCGGTTGCCGCCACCGGGTAGCTGAAGTCGATACCCGCGATTACCTTGGCGGCGGGAATGGAGGCGATGGTGGGCGGACGAATCGGAGCGGGGCCGATGGTGATGGTCACCGCTGTAAACACAGCGGCCAGACTGGGATCCGTTGCCTTCACGTTGACGGTAGTGGTCCCTTCCACAGTGGGGATGCCGCTGATGAGACCGGTATTGCCGAGCGAAAGCCCGGGAGGGAGCAGGTCCGCGGTGGAATAGTTAAGCACCTGCCGGTCGGGATCGGAAGCCTGAACCATGTAGAAGAAGGGTTCCGTGGCCAGGCCGGTGACGCTTTGCGTTGCCGGCGCGGTGGGAGGCTGGTTCAAAACCTCGGCCACAACCCCGAACTTGTGCGACACCACGGAATATCCGTCGCTGACGTCGACCTGGACCGGGGTATAGACGTCCCTCTGGTCTATGGTCGGGGTCCAGTTCAAGGTGTTGGTAGCCGGGTCCAGGGTCATTCCCACAGGTGACTGGACCAACGTGTAGGAGAGGGCGTCGAGTTCGCGGTCCGTTGCCGTTATCTGGTAGGCGTAGGGCATGCCGACGGTTGCTTTGGTAACCGCGGTCGAGGTCACAACCGGAGGGTAGTTGCAAAGGGGAGTGGCGACCTCAGCCTGTGCCGGGTAGGTTTCGTCGCCGTAGGTTTTCGCCTTGGAGCTGAAACCATCCATAAAGTTTGTCAGGACCGTCGCCTGATAGCACTGGCCTGCAGCGCCGGCGGCAAGAACCGGAATGGTCCAATTCACGCTTTTGGTGGTTGGGTCATAGGTCCCCCCACTCGTGGCGCTTACAAAGGAGAAGGTGCCGAGAATGTCGCTAGCGCCCGGCGTCACGACGGAGCTGACCTTCACGTTGTTGATGTCGACGAGGTTGGAGTTGCCCACACAGACCTGATAGGTGGTGTTGCTGCCGTTGCTGCCACAGGCGCCCCCCACCTGCGAGTAGCTGATGTCCAGCGGCAGCGTGGTGTACGTCTTGTCGGTGACCACGACAGAAGAGGAGCCGTTGACAGGGATGGTGAGGTCATACTGAAAGGCGAACTGCATGTCGCCCGCTTCGGGGAAGGGGCCCGCGGCGTCGGAAAGAGTAAGCGGAGAAATTCCGTTTTGCAGCGTGTCGATTATAGCGAAGGCCGTCATGTCGATATCGTAGTGACTCGGCTTGATGGAGGAGGTTTGAACCAGCGTCATGCCGAGCATGTCGCTCTGCGCCGCTCTGCTCCCCTCGACGATCTGTACGTTATCCAGGCCTGAGAGATCGAAATCGTTGTAGCTATACAGATGGAGATCGAGATCCGCAGCGGTGGTGTTCTGTATGCTGACACTCTTCACGAAGGTGGAGTTTAAGGAATCGTCCAGTTTGTCCGGGACGGTGAAGACAACCGTGGCCACAAATTCCGGAGCAGTGTAAACCGCCGTGACACTGGTGCGGTCGGCACTGTAGGAGGCAGTCACCGGGAGCGAGTTGAACGGAGTCTGCGTCTCGGCAGTTCCTAGCCGGTACCAAAACCACTGCTTGTACAGCGGGTCCCACATAGCCGACGAAATGTACCAGTCCGTAGCGCCATTGGGATAAAGGTTGTAATCGTACCCGGATACATCGATAACTCCCATGTCCAGGTTGCCGATGGTCCAGATACTGGTGCCATCTATGTCGTCGGCTTGTGAATCGCCCCCCCAGAGCAAGGCTCCCATGAGTACACAAAGCGCAAGCAGCGCTTTGATGGTAATCCCTCTCATCATCCCTCCTTATTGAATTGCATTCTATTTAAGAGAAACCTCGATGCGAGCATCTCTCCTTAGTTCCATAGCAATTTCAGTACGCTTTCTCTCCTGGTACTGGTTAAGAAGAAACTTCTCCAACAAACCCTTAACCTCGGCAAATTCCTGAACCCGACTAGGCTTCTTGTCGAAAACTTTTATGACGTGGAAACCGAACTTGGTCTTCACCACGTCGCTTACCTCGCCTACCTTCAGCTGGAAGGCGACCTTGTCGAATTCGGGGGGCATGAACTGCGGATTGATGTAACCGAGATCGCCACCCTTGCTGGCGCTGTCACCGCTGGAGTGCTCCTTGGCCAGCTCTTCGAAGCTTTTCTTGCCCTGCAGCACCTCCTCCCTGACCTTCACAATTTTGGCGTTGGCTTGGGCGATCTCTTCCGGGGTCGCCTTCTTGTTGACGGTGATCATGATATGGCTCGCCTTCACCGCTTCGGGCACCGTGAATTTAGCTGAGTTGTCCTTGTAGAACCGCTTGAGGTCCTCCTCGGGAACACGGACATCCTGGATGCCGCGCTGAATCAGGTACGACTCCGCGAGCAGGTTGCGCCGCAACTGCTCCCGCATTTCCTTCTCCTTGGACTCGTCCTTCTTGGCGCTGGTCGAGCCTTGCGGGCTCTTCAGGCTCAATAGCGCTTCCATTTTCTTCTCGAGGTCGGTCTGCTTCAGCTTCTCGCCTGCCTGAACCAGCAGTTCCATATCGACTTGCCTGTTGATCTCGTCCTTCTGTACCTGCTTCCGCACATCGTCTGAGACTTTCGCGGCTCCCAATCGCTTGTATTTGGCGAGGGTCCGCTCCACGTTGGCCTTGATCTGGTGGTAGTAGATGGGGCGATCATTCACCCGGGCCGCGATCTGGAGACCCTTTTCCTCCGCTATCGGCTCCGCCCATGCCGGCTGGTTTCCGGCCAAGGACAGCGCGCACGCTGTAAGTAGACAGATGATCGTTTTCATTACCTGCATCAGATTCTCCTCCCGGTAATCAGGTTATAAATTCGCGGCAATGCCGATTTCGGCGGAACTGCCGACGCTTCCAAAGGGGTAAAAAGTGATCTGGTCGTCGGTCGCGGATTCGTACTCAAAGCTGAAGTAGGTCTCCTCGTGAGCCCAGTTCCCTTCCTGAAGATGCTTCACGTCCTGGACCCCCTGGGGAGATGCGATCACCAGCCGCCTCAACCCGTGGTTCACCACGTTGATGCGGTACTTGCCCGCCTTTACCGGCAAGGTCAGGGCGTTTTCCCAGGTGGGGCCGGGGGTCCGGCGCACGGTCCAGTAGGCAGGCGCCTGCACCAGGCCGTAGCCGAAGGTGGCATCCCTGCCCGGCTCGCCCAGGTCGAGCGCTCCGGCGCCAAGCCAGCTGCGCACCGCTTCCACTTTCCCCGCATCCTGAGCGGAATCGTCAACCATGCCGGCCGAAAGCAAGAGCGCCACCGCCCCGGCTACGTGCGGGGCAGCCTGGGAGGTCCCGCTTAGCAAACCGTACCTCCCTCCGGGGAGGGTCGAGGTGATCCCCACCCCGGGGGCGGAGAATTCGATCTTCGCGCCGTAATTGGAGAAGAAGGCGCGGGTGTTGTCCGCCGCGGTGGCTGCCACGGCTATCACCGAGGCGAAATCCGCCGGGTAGTCCACGACAGGCTGCCCCGAGTTGCCGGCCGCGGCAACGATGACGATCCCGGCCGCGTACGCCTCGTCGCAGGCGTCCTTCACGGCCTGGGAGAAATACAGGGGGGAGTTGGGCATGCTGAAGCTGATGTTGATGACATCGACTTTGTTGCTGATGGCCCACTCCAAGCCGGCCAGGACCCTGGAAGTGCTGCCGAACATGTTCCGGTCCAGGATCTTCACCGCGTAGAGCGAGGCGTCCGGGGCAACGCCCACGACGCCAGTTCCGTTGTCCTTGGCGCCGATGATCCCGGCGAGATGGGTACCGTGCCCCCGGCGGGAGTCGTCGAACGGATCTGCGGTGTTGGTGACGAAGTTGTAGCCGCCGCGGTAGTTCTCCTTGAGTTCGGGATGGTTGTAGTCGATCCCCGTATCGAGGATGGCGACCTTGATGCCGGCGCCCCTGATGCCGTTCCAGGCCGACCGATTGGCGGCTATGCGAGTCACCCCCCAGGAGAGGAGGTATTCCGGTGTGAGTTCGGGCTCGGGAAAAGCCGGTTCCGCCGAGAACTCCCGGTCCTCCTCCACGTAGGAGACATCGGGGTCTTGCTTAAGCGAGCCGATCGCCTCTTCGGGAAGGTCTGCCGTTAAAGCGTTAGCGACCGCGTGGGAACGCTCCACCCGGCCGCCGGCTCGATGCACTCTGTCCTGCTTTTCCAGTTCGGTAAGGGGTGCGGTTTTGCGAAAGCCGATGATCACCTTCTTCTCTGCCCCCTGGGCCAGGCCAGGGATCAAAACAAGGGCTACGAGCGCATAACACATTAAAGTTCTTACCATTTTTCACCTCATAGATACGTTATTTTGGGTATACCCCTAAAGATGAAAATATGGGAGCGCTGGGCGCGCTCCCATATCTATTGCTGCGATTACCGCTCAAATTGCGTTACTTCTTAATGGGCACCACGATCGGCTTGGAGACCTCACCGTACACTGCCTTCACGACGGCAAGCTTGCCGGCGGCGAAGTTGGTGCCGGTAACGACGATCTTGGTGTTGCTCCAGGAAACGACGTTGGCTTGGACGCCATCGACGAAGACACCCAAAAGCTCCTGGTATTCGGCGGCCGGAGCGGTGCCGAACCCGATACCGGTGATGGTAAGGGTGGTGGAGGTCAGGAGCGCGTTGGTGGCGGTCAGTTTCGGCGTGAGAGTGAGGGTTTTCAGGTTACTTACGGTCTCGCCGCCTTTGTTGATGCGGACTTCGTACACGCCGGCAACCAGGGTCGCCGGGAGGGCAACCTTGACTTCGCTCACCGAGGTGGAGAACGGAATCAGGGTGAAGGTTTCGGTGCCGCGGGTCAGGACAACGGTCGGGATGTAGCTGTTCCCGACAGCATCCAGGTTGGTGAAGCCCATACCGGTGAGGGTAAGGGTGTTGGCGACGCCTGCCGGCAGGGTGATGGCGCTGATCTCGTTAACAAACGGAGCGGTAGCGGTGGTATCGCTGGCGGCGGTGCCGGTCCAGGAGTAGTGGCAGCCCACGCAATCCCAGTTGTTACCGACGTGACCAAAGCCCGGATCCTCGTTGCTGGCAACGATGCCCCCCAGGTTCGCGGCATTCGGGGAGTCGGCCTGGATGTTGTGCAGGGAAGCGATGCCGTGGCAGGCCTCGCAAGCGCGGATGGTGAAGTTGTTTTCGGTGCCGGTTGAGGCATGGCACCAGGTGCAGTTACCGACCGGGCTGAGGTCCTGACCGATACCGGTGCTGTGGTGGGTGTCTTTGTTGGCGAATATCTGAAGGGTGGCGTCGGCCTGGTGGCAGGCCTCGCAACCCTGGACGATCACGGTCTTGGTCGGGTCGGTCGGGTCAACTACACTGCGGCCTACCGGAGCCGGGGTCATGCCGTTGAAGGATGTGTCCATCGCGTAGTCGGTGCTGGTCGGGATCCAGTGGCCGTCTTTCGGGTTGTCGATGGCGGAGCCGTGGCAGTGTTTGCAGTTCTGGGCTGCAGCCTGATCGGTCAGGTGGTGCGGACCTTTGGTATGGCAGTTGAAGCAGGGCCTCGGATTCTGGACTGCAGTGACACCGCTGACCGGGTCAGTGGTGATGTAATGGCAACCGGTAGCCAGGTTGGCCGGAAGGGTGCCCGAGGCGTTGTTGCAGCTGACCACCACGCCGCCGGGCTGGTTGATCAACGCATGGTGCTTGTCCTTCAATTTCAGGTCGCTGTCGGTCGCCGTTACCCAACCGGGGGTGTGGCAGTCGCGGCAGAGCTTGTAGTTCGAACCAGAGAAGTTCTTGTAGACCGTATCCTTGATGTAAATACCCTGAGGAGCCGGAGGGGGGGTGGCGGCGACGGCCAGAGAAGCGCTCACGAGCACGGCGGCGGCCGCTGCCAGCAGTTTAATCATTTTCTTTTGCATGTTTTCTCCTTGTTAGATGTGAAATGAGAATGATAAGCCTTAAATACCCTTTGCTCTTTCGTTCAAAGTCGTTTTCGGCATCACCTCCTTTGGCAGATCTACCCGGAGGATGCGGCAGCTTCCGGCTCGATGCCGCTGGCGAGTCGATGTTCCCCTACCCGCAGCGGCACCGTTGCGGAATCAGCCGCATCCCCAGGTGACACACAAATCCCTCCTTTGATTGCAGGCGCCACCTCTGCCGGAGCCCAGCTCCGGCAGAGATTCCAATCCATTTTCAGCTTGTCGCTTTGCAGCGGTTCTACATTCTTGGTTACCTTTCGATACTCCAGCGCCGGGACTTGGTGATGTGGCAGCTCGCGTTGTAGCAGCTCCCGGTCACGTTTTCAGCCGGGGCGCTCACCCTTTTAGCCCCGGTGTAAATGATGAAACCGGTGGAGAAGCGGTACTTGGGATCGACGACGACATCGACGTTCTCGATGTTCCCTTTCAGCGGCATCGTCATCTTATGGTTACGGGAGTCCGTGAAACCGCCGTTGTGGCAGATGGCGCAGTTGCTCCACCCCTCGCTCGGTTTGGCGTTGGGCGACACGTGAGCGGCCACCAGGTGGGCGCCGCCACCGCCGGAGTAATCCTCGTAGCGCGCCGAGGACCAGCTTCCCTGCACGCCGAAGAGCTGCGGCGTGATGGTCGCCTTGGGTGCAGGCGGGTAGCCGTGGCAGGCGTCACAGGTCCCGGTGGGCTTGAAGGCGCCTCCGGTTGCGCGGTGGTCGTGGCAGGAGAGGCAGTTTGTCGTCGGGTGTGCGGTCTCCGGCACGCCGGCGCGGTAGTGGCTGGTCTGGGTGTGGCAGACCTGGCAAAGGCCCTGGTTGGTCGAGGTATTCACCAGCCCCGTCATCGCATCGTTGAAGACGATGGTCTTGCCGTTGATGACGGTTTTGATCATGTGCAGGTTGGTCGAGCCGTGCGGATCGTGGCACTGGGCGCAGGCCATGGCCTGGCTCCCCCCCTTGGCCAGGAAGTGGGTGCTCATGTTGCGGAAGCCTTCGGCAACCACCACCGAGGAGTTGTCGTGGCAGTATCTGCAGTCGGCGTTGAGGCTGCCGCTCAGTTGCGCCTGAAGGCGGCTACCGCCGTTTATGTGCCGCGCGTTGCGCTCGTGGCAGGCGGTGCACCCCTTCCCTATCGCCGGGGCGCCGTGGCCGAGCGTTGCCGCCAGGCTCTTGTTGGGTGCCGGGACCCCGTTTATCACCGACAGGGTTCCGGTGTGGCAGCTCTCGCAGGTTACCGCTCCGATGTTCCAGTTCACCTGCGTCGCGTGGCAGGGGGTGCAGGTGCCGGTGCCGTTGCGCTGGTAGCCGAGCGTGCCGTTGAGATCGATGCTCTGGTTGACGTGGTTGGCGCTGCTCACGTTGTGGCAGGCCTGGCAGCCGGTCGAGTTTTGCGTGGTCAGCATCGGCCCGTAGGCGGCAGCCGAGGTGCTGAAGTGCGCGAAATGGGCGCCGCTTGCGATGAGCGGGCTGCCGAGACCGGTGGCCGTGTCATGGCAGGTGCCGCACGCGCCGGTAGCCTTCATGGTCCAGTTGGGGGAGGAGTAGACCCCTCTACCGTTTGAGTGGCAGTAGCTCGTGGTGCAGGTGTCGGAGACGTCGATCTCGGTACCTAGTGCGGCGCCGGAGAAGGACATTTCCTTGATCCCGTTCACGTGCTTTGAGGCGTCCTTGATGCTGCTGTTGGAGGCTGCAGTCGCGGCATGGCAGAGCGTGCAGCTGTAGCCGCGCGAAAGGTGAGCCGTGTGGGCGTTGGTACCGGGGGCCGCGTCGTGGCATGCCGAGCACTCCCCGGGGGTGCCGACGATGCTGTTCTTGCCGAGTGCCCAGGTCGCGGTCTTGTAAACCGGGGGGACACTCGAAGGAGCGCCGTTACTGTGGCAGTAGTTGGTGAGGCAGCTCCCCGAGCCGGTCGGATCGTAGCTCGGAGTGGCGCCGTAGTAGGCCGCCGTGCCGGAACGAGTCCTGAACACCTGCTGGAAATCGCCGCTGGCGTGCTGGTTCCCGGAGTGGCAGGCAGCGCAGGTTAATCCCCTGCTGGTGTGGGCCAGGTGCGGGGTGAGCGACTCGTCCTTGAAGACGCCGCTGGTAGCGTAGTTGGAGCTCCCGCTGCTGGCGTAGCCGCTCGGGCCGGCAGCGTTTATCTGCGGCGGGTTCCCGTGGCAGGAGTTGCACCCGGCCGCGAAGGAGCCGTCGGCGCTGTCGTGGACATGGCAGCTGCGGCAGACGTTGGGGTCGGTGCTTGTGTGTTCGGGGGGATAGTTCCCTCCCGGAGCCGGGATGGCGTGGCAGGCGACGCAGACGCCGTCGGGGCCGGCCCAGTTGCTCCCTGCGTCCTTGTACTGGTTGAGGACCTTCGTGTTGGTGGTCAGCGGGTTCATGTAGCGGCGCACCAGCCAGACGTTAGGCGCGGTGCCGTCCAGGGGGTCTACGTGGGCGGCGTGGCAGTCGGCGCACTGGATGTTCTGTCCCTTGCCGTTATGCGCCCGCTTCCCGGCGTGGCAGTTGGTACAGATGTTCACCTCATTGGCGCTCCCCCCCCTCACGTCTGTGCGCAAAAGCCGTCCTCGTGATGAAGAAAGAAGTCCGAAGGTCGACGAGGAAGCGTTGTCGAATGTGCGTGCGTTGGAGTCGGCGTAGTGAGGGGCGTGGCAGGTGGTGCAGACGAGCTTCCCACTCGGGAACAGCATGGCGGAAGTCGAGTTCGCCGGATTGGCGTTGACTGGGTCTTTGAAGAATTTCGCCGGTGTCAGCTTTACCTTGGAGGTGGCACTCGTGTAGTTGAAGTTGACCGGATGGGTGCCGGTTTGGACATCGCGCTGGTTGCGCTGGCGGTGGCAGTCGAGACAAAGGGTGTCACCGGGGCGTCTCAGCAGCAGGTCTCCGGTGAAGGAGTGGTGATTGTGGCAGCTTGTGCAACCGATGACTCCAGCCTTCGTGGGCCGAAGCGCCAGTATCGCAGGATCTGTCGAGATTTGGGCTCCTGCGGCCGGCATATTGACCGGTCCGGCCCAGTTGTGGGAGGTCTGCAACTGCTCGGACGGAAAGAGCCCCGTGTCGGTTGACCCGAACGGGTTCGCTATGTCGCTGGCCGAGAACCCGCGCGCCATCGTCTGCGGGTTGTGGCACTTAAGGCAAAGGTTGTTGACGCCGTAGGCGTCGACGAGCGTCGCTACGTAGACGCCGTCGATGAGCGCTATGGTATGACACCCCAGGGTCCCCGAGCAGGACATATTGGATATGTGCGGCGACTCGATTGCAGAGGCAGTCGAGATCGTCAGCAGTATTAACCAAAACGCTGCTATGAATCTTTTCATGATCAAAGCTCCTAATAAGTTTTGAAGTAAATGTCGTTCTTTGTGAACAATCCCTCTTTGCTACGGGGAGTAGAGGATGCCGATGGCTTGTTTTGTGAACAAGTAACCGCGGGCATCCCGGGCAATCGCCGTCAGAATGTTGCTGCCCAAAACGAGATTCGGAACGGTGACACTCCAGGTGGTAGCTGAGGTGTAGGAGACCGCGGGCCCGGCGACGCCGTTGATCTGCACCTCCACGGTGGTGTTAAGGGGAAAGGTTCCGGTCATGGTCAAGCTGGGACTCTTGACCTCGGTAAGTACTGGATCGATCACGAGCCCCTGCGGCAGACCCGGGTTCACCCCTCCGTCGATGCCGAACAGGTGCAGACGCCCGTTCCCGTTCGCGACGATGAGGCGCTTGTTGAGCGGATCGAAGGCAAGCGCCATGGGATCCATGAAGGTGCCGCTCACCAGCCCGCTGAACCCGATGAACTTCAGGAAGGTGCCGATTCCAGCCGGGTCGAGCACCTGCACCTTGCTCATATGGAGGTCCGTCACGTACATCCGGTTCAACTGGCCGACCGGGTCGTACTCGAAAGCCGCGCCTACGGGATATTGGAATTGGAGCGGGCCGGTGCCGTAAGTCCCGATGGACTTGACGAAGGCGTTGTTGCTGCCGGCGTCGAAAAACTGCAGACGGTGGTTGCCTGCATCGGCCACCACCACCTGGTCGGCAACCTTCTCGTAGGAGACCCCGACCGGGAAGTCGAACTGCCCGGAGGCGGTACCCAGCCCCCCGATGGTCTTCACCAGAGTTCCGGCCGAGGTGAAAAGGGTTACGTTGTGGGCTTCGTTGTCGGCGACCCAGATATAGCCCCGGGCATCGACCGCAACGCCTATGGCGTATTTGAACTGCCCAAGCCCCGAGCCGAGGAGCAGCTTCTGGGCACCCTGCTGATCGAGCAGTGCTACCGAGGTCCCCATGCTCACCAACAAGTTGCCGCTGTTATCCAGGGCCACCGCACGCGCGGGTGATGCGGTCCGGAACAACTGGAGCAACTTCCCCGAAAGATTGAACTTGGAGACGCCACCCTTGCGAGTGTCAGCCACGTAGTAGAAGCCACGCGGATCCATCGCAATGGAGACCGGGGAAGCCAAGTTTTCGTACATGGGCGGTGTCAGCACAGTCGTCACCGGTACCGTCCCGGCCATCGCGGTTGTCGTGGGCGAAAACGAAGCGAGCATGGCCAGCAGCATTGCGGCACACCCAACTTTTTTCTGCAAAGAAATCAGCATGATAACTCCTCCTTGGTACAAGGTAAAAACTGCACGTCAGCCATGGACGGATCAGGCGGTTGACCGAGAGATCGGCGCAGGCTCGCCTCCGGGAAATCGAGACGCAGCGGAGCCGCCGACCAAAGTTCAGCGGTAGCTAATGCTCATGCTGTTCCAGAATTAGTTTTTTTATATGAAATTATTTTAATACTTTTTAATTGAAACCATACCCCTTTGGTTCTAATGTTCCATCTATTGGAGTTTTCGAATATTGGTGAAAAGGAGAGTTACCTGGGAGGTAAAACTTTCTTACAGCTTCAGCGAGAGCAGCAGAGGCTTTCAAATTAAAACGTTACCAAGCTGAAACCGTCTTAAAACTAAATAAAAACCAATTAAACGGCTTTAACACAGGTAGGCGGTGAAATAACGTCAGCGCGCAACGGCAGGATCCGTTCGCAAGCAGGCAGGAACCGGAGAAGCAAATGCCAGGAGATGTCTTGTGCAAAGGGTAAGAATGAAAACAGATGCGGAAGGGAGGAAGCTCGGCTAAGGAGTGTGGCATTGGGGAATACGACGCTGACGCAAAGGAAAGTTATCTCGTGGTACAGGCCGTGCGCTTACAGATAAGGCGAGGCGACAACTATTTTGACACGGGGGGTAGCCTCTGGTTTTACCTCGGGGATGTTTTAAAGGGTAGAAACGAGAAAACCCAGACCTACTGAAGCAAAGGCTTCGGCAGATCGGGGTAAACAATAAAGAATCGAGTGGAATTCTCTGGCAGTTTATTTGGAGCGGGAAACGGGATTCGAATCCAGCTGGCCTCTATATCGACTCCCCGTAACAGCAGGCAAAACTCTTATAAAATCAACAAGATAACACTGAGCTTCCTTGTGGTTTCCGTCCAACGAAATACAGGTAGTTCCATCAGAATCCAGCACAACCTGCGAAAGTGCGGCTTCAACCTTGACCTTCGGGTTATGAGGGCTATTCGCCGACCTCCCCTACCCTGTACAAATTTAGCAACTTACAGTTATATTAGGAAGTTAAGTAACACTAGCTAGCCTACCATGTCAATCATTCTTACCATGTTTATCAAATTTTGGTGTAACGTTTAGTGTACAGCCCCATGCCTTCCCCCCCCCGATTCCTTCGCCGGAAATCTCCACTTTTAGCCGGACCAGTTTCTGGGAGGAGGTCACTTCGGGGGGCGTCAAACACCAGGAATGTACAATTTATGTAACTGCTTATTTGCAAAGGCATCTGTCATTCCGCTAATGTGATCAGCAACACATCGCATAAAGATCTTGTGTTTAAGCTCAGCACTAGCTGATGAGACCTCGCCAGCCACCCCCTGATAGGCTTTAATTTCGTCCTCGAATTTATTTTTGGCACCGGTCCTGATGCTAGTTCTCCATACCGACTTTACCTTTGGGACACTATCCATGGCGGCTTTTTGCTTGGGACTGATCAAGAACGAGGCGGGAACAGACTCAGGATACCTGTCCCCCCCTGGCCTGTTCCCGTTCCTTCAATTACTTGTTCGTTATAAGCAGTGCCGAACTTCCCATCTCTTTTTCGTCAACAGCCAGCGATGCTTTGAAACGGTCGGTCGTATATCTCAATTTGGCTTTGACGGTGTACAAACCGGAGGCCAAAGCCGGTTCCCAGTTCAGCAACCGTTCTTCACCGGCCCGGACCGGTGGCTCATGCGTCCCCTGAGCGTCTGCCCGCGTCTGGGCATACCCCTCGTACCCTGAGAGCTTTTTATCCTCTTCCAAAAACGCGTTGTCGTCGGGACGGGCACTGAAGTTGGGGGCAAATAGCCATTCCTTCCGGGCGCGACTCACTCCCTGTCGGTCGAGTATGTCTACGGTAAGATATACGCCGCGGGCATTGGGGCCGGTCGGGACAGAATGTCCGGCGCCGATATTGGTCACACTGAACGAGAGGATTGCCTTCTCCTTATCGCGCTGAATGATTGAGAGGCTCAGTGCCCCCCCCAGACGCTGGCTGGAGTGACCACCAGTCCAAAGATGCCGCCCAACGGCGACAGGAGCAGCATCCGAGTCCTCGGCAGTTTTGCGCACGGTACGGGGCATGTGGCAGTCCTGGCACTGCTGTGTCCCCAAGCCCGGCTTTTTGAAGTCATCACGCCATTCGAGAAAAGTCTGGTACTGCCCCCCCACGATTCTTTTTTCCGTGATGTCAACATGACAGTGAGCGCAGACGGCAGCAGTCTGCAGAGCCGGCTCGACCACAGATTCATGGGGTGCGTTTTTCGTCTTGTGGACGCTCCTGACTTTCCCTTCGGGGGTCAGGTGGCAGGTAGCACAGGTGATTGAGATCTCTCCGGCATTAACCACGTTAGGCAGTTGCTTTCCCAGGGTGTCCTTGCCGGGGATGTTGAATGCCCCAGCAAAATGACAGGAGCGGCACCATTCGATATCTCCGCCAGAGGCAAGCGGGGTAAATTTCGAGGTGGCATGTGCTGTCGCTGCCGACGAAACTGCCGCAGGTATCGAACGGTTGGCGGAATGGTTATCACTGCCAACGCCTAACGCATATTCGAGATACAGAGTCTGGTGACACTCTCCACAGGTCTCCGACGGGGTTGCAGCACCCTTGGGAAACGTGACCGTTCCTGCAAGTGCGATGGATGTAATCGACATAAGCATAGTAAAAACTGCGCCCATAAGTCTCTGACTTCTTTTCATTGGTTACCCTTTCAATGCTTTTGTGTTTTTTTCCCGGTTGCGCGTTGTGCCGGACTGACATCAGTGACGCTAGCCTATGCCACTACTGCAACCATTCACAGTGGCAGTTTTTGTTTTTTTTATGGTGTCAAATTTAGTACTATGTGAACGTGTAAGGGAGGATGGAGCGTTGGGCTGCGCATCTAGCTTCGAAAAAACAAAACCACGCGGGGGCGAGCGGGGGGCTCCATGTTCATCCTGAGTAGTAGCGATACTGTTCCATTGTACAAGCAGCTCTACAACCAGATCAGGGACCTCATACTGTCAGGCAAACTACCTGCCGATTCCAAGCTTCCGTCGGTGAGGCATCTGGCCAACGAACTCTCTGCCAGTTGCAACACGGTGGACGGCGCCTATCAGGAGCTTTATGCAGAGGGGTACATTTACAGCAGGCCGCGCAGCGGGTATTTCGTGTCGGCACTGGACCAGGAGATGGCACCACACGCTACTACCTCGGCAAAGTTGGGCCGAAACGACTTCCTGCCGCCTCCCCCAGCCCGCTTTGCCTATAATTTCCACCCTGCCCGCCTCGATCAGGAGAGCTTCCCCGCGGCTCTCTGGCGTAAATGTCTGATCGAAGGTCTGCGCGGCAACAGTAAAGAGCTGAGCCACTATGGCGACCTCCAGGGCGATTGGCGATTGCGCTGCTCCATTCAAAGTTACCTGGAAAAATCACGTGGCGTCATGTGCGATCCCGAGCAGATTGTGGTCTCTTCTGGGCTCCACCAAGGCCTCGAAATCGTCGCGCAACTGCTAAAAGACGACCACTCAGTGGTAGGGGTCGAGGACCCTGGCTATCACCTTCCTCGTGCTGTCTTTGAAAACCATGCCTATACCATTAGACCTGTCCCCGTCGGACAAAGTGGAATCGAGCTCAACCAACTCAAGGCTGGTGACGCGACTATCGTCTACGTCACTCCGTCCCATCAGCTGCCACTGGGTTATGTGATGCCGGTGGCCAATCGGCTGGCATTGCTAGAGTGGGCCGAATCCGGTGGCAATTTCATTATCGAAGACGACTACGACAGCGAGCTTCGCTACCAAGGTAACCCGATCCCCTCCTTGCAGGGGATTCGTCCAACTGGAAACATCATCTACTCTGGAACCTTCTCCAAGATCCTCTCCCCGGCACTCCGCCTGAGCTATCTGGTTCTCCCTTACTCTTTACTGGGTGCCTACCGCCAGCGATACGGAAGCTACAACTGTTCAGTGTCACTCGTTGAGCAACGAGCCATGGCGTGTTTCATGGAGCAGGGGCATTGGGAGCGACATATCCGGCGGATGCGCACGGTCTACAAAAAGAAGCACGACATCCTGCTGCGGTGCGTGGAAGCCTCGTTTGGCAAACGGGCTGTGGTAATCGGTCAGGGTGCCGGCCTGCATGTTGTCATAAGGTTGCACGTGACGCCGCTCAGCGAAGCTGAGATCATTGCTAAGGGCCGGCAAAAGGGGATCGGGCTGGTCCGGTTTTCCGATTTCCACGCCACCGGCAATTGCGAAAACGTGACGCTGATGCTCGGTTTCGGTGGACTTACCGGTAATGAAATTGAGCAAGGCATTACCTTACTCTCCCAGATCTGTTGAGGTTTTGTAGGAGGCATCAATCGGTACCATCGGCATTTTAGGCCCCACCTTCAATCTGTAAAGCTCTATATTCCATAGGGGAGGACTGACCTTTGGACGTCAATACTGGGTTAAAATTTGAAGCCTATCCACATTGCCAATAATGACTAAGGGCCAAGCGTTTACCTTGGCCCTTAGTTTATTCTTTTGGAGTGGGACGGGGTTGGCACCCCAAAGCAGTTTTGTGTTACAGATTGGCTGTCCATGTGCGGATCGCGAGCTTTCTTTCCTCTGAAAAATCCTTTTGCGCCTGATCCCACAGCCAACGTAAGGACTTGTTACGTAGTTCGTTTCGAAATACATTCTCGGCGTCCTGTATGACCACTTTGATAAGGCAGGGGCATCTGTCGGTAAAGATGGAGGGGTCGGAAACGAAAATATTCTTTTTCCTCATCTCATTGCATTGGAAGAAATAGGACGGCCCTTCTACAGCTTCGATGATATCCCAAAAAGAGATGGCTTCCGGCAGCCTGGCAAGTTCATATCCGCCTTTTACTCCAGAGACTGATCGGACGATGCCGGTTTTCCTTAACTTAGCAAAAATCTTGGACAAGTAACTGTCAGTGCTCCCATGCAATTCCGCCAAGTGCCTTATCCCTACCGTTTTCCCCTCGGGGACATTAACCAGGTAAAACAGGGAATGCAGGGCATATTCGACTCCAACGCTAAACTGCATACCGAAACTCCTTGCTGAACTAATCGGTTAACTTGGAACCTGAACCACGCCATATCTTTGCCGAAGAGCCTGCCAATGTAAAGTAAATTCCCACGCAGTCCGCCTGCCCCCTGACCTATGATTCCAGAACCATGACAACATGCGGAATTTCCGCGTTCGCGCAACCGGCAGTGAGCGGGTTATGAGAGTGCTGGGAAAATTGGCTTGACTTCCCCGGCTGCTCCGGCTATTGTGGATATCACGGATAATTCTTGTCCATAATTATAAAAGATGTCGTTTGGGCTAATCCCTTCTCAGGAGGTGAGAAACGGGTTTGGCACGGGAGTGGCTCTAGGGTTTTTCAAGAGGCCAAGAACGTCCGTGTGACGTTTGGTCAAACACCACAACAAGGAGAATAGGTAATGTGTGAGCAAAAAACGGTATTCATTGCAGGCGCAAGTGGAGCAATCGGGAGACAACTGTCTAAAATTTTGGTTAATGACGGATGGCGGGTTGTAGGAACTACCAGAACCGCCGGTAAAACGGCCATGATGAAAGAACTAGGTGTTGAACCCGTCATTGTGGACGTGTTCGATGAAAATAAGCTGGCACAGGCGGTGCGTGAGGCCCAACCTGAGGTCGTTATCCATCAACTCACCGACCTGCCGTATGGACTCGATCCCGAGCTAATGGAAGCAGCTTTGGTCCGCAATGCAATCCTGAGAGAGGTCGGCACCCGAAACCTGGTTGCAGCCGCCTGCGCTGCTGGAGCAAAACGCCTGATCGCCCAAAGCATTGCCTTTGTATTCGAGCCTGGCCCGACCCCGTTCACAGAAGAGTCTCCTCTGCTGAACTTTGAGGATCCTGGCTACGGCCCGACGTCCAGGGCGGTGGCAAACCTCGAACAGCAAGTCATGGACGCGCCGCTCGACGGGTTGGTATTGCGTTACGGGCTTATCTACGGGCCAGGAACCGGATTCGACAGCCCGCTGACCGAGATCGCGGCAACAGTGCATGTCGACGCTGCAGCCCACGCGGCACGCCTTGCTATAACCAATGGAACCCGCGGCATCTACAACGTCACCGACCCGGACGAGAGGGTCTCAAGTAGGAAAGCGGAAGAAACCTTTGGGTGGACTGCTGACTTTCGGGCCTCGTAGCGCAGCTGCTACAATTAGTCCCCTACCAGTAAAACATCCAACGAAGTGTCTGAAACAAAGGCCCCTTGGCATACACCAAGGGGCCTTTGGAAATTATGATTTGGTGGGTGTCAATCGGCGTCCAACTTTAATGTCGATCGGCTTCCAATTTTGACCCATCATCGGCATCTTGAGACCCACCCCTCAATCTGTAAGGCCTCAATATTTCGAAAGGGGTGGGTCACCCTTGGAAGCCGATACTGGGTCAAAATTCAAAGCCGATTCACATCTTCCACATCACCGGCGTCGAAATGCAGAAGTTCATCGCTTCACTGAAGCACCGAAGCGGCCCAACAAAAGGACAGCCCCTGTCGCGTGCACGGATTCTCAACGTTCTCCAGGTCTTCAAGACCATCTGGAACGATGCCATTGAGGAGCACCGCTGGAATCTCCCCGACCCGTGCAGGTCGTTGAAGAGGCACCTCCCGAAGAAAAAGAAGAAAGTCGTGGAGGTATTCCGTTTCGCCGAGTGGGTGGCGATCATTGAGGCGATGGAGGCGTACTACCGGCCGGTGGCGAAGCTGATGGTCATCACGGGCATGATCGCCTCGGAAATAGCGGCGCTTAAGAAGTCGCATGTACGTGACGGCTACTTGTACGTGCATCAATCCATCGTAAAGGGGGAAGAATCCGACGAACTCAAAACCGTGCACCGGGAGCGGCGGATACTTCTGACGAAAGCTTTAACGGAAATCCTTGATGAGGCCGCGTCTAAGGCCTCAGGCGAGTACCTCTTCACTATGGAAAACGGGATGACCTTCACCGCTGAGAGGTTTCAGCGGCGGGTATGGGTTAAGGCATTGAAAAAAGCTGGCATAAAGTACCGGAAGCCCTACACGACCAGGCACACATTCGCGGCGTGGGCTCTGGCGATCAGGACGGACCAGAACCGGCTGGTGAACCTAATGGGGCACGCCAGCAAGCAAATGATTTTCGAAGTTTATGGCCGCTACGTGGAGGGGCTGGAGCAGGACCGCCTAAAGATCCTCGCCTACTTCGGGAGGGACTTCAAGCGGGGGAAATAGCGGTCGCAGTTCGACCACCTGCGAAAGTTCCTGCGAAAGCCGGGGCAAAAAAAAAGGAATCCCGAAGGATTCCTTGTTGTTAGTTTGGAGCGGGAAACGGGATTCGAAGGCCTCCAGGGGCAAAGCCCAACATCTAAATTTAAACACAATATCAGCTTATTACAAATAGTTACCTAAACCTTCAGTGTGTCTAAAGTCCATTACGGTACAATGAAATTCGAACCGGCACTTTGAGCATAGCAACAGTTCAGGCTCACACACCACTTAAGGTGCTGTTAATCATCAGCCAAGATTTCATCGAGGATCACATCTGCCTCTGATGCAACTTTATCCCTAAGTATCTTATAAAGCTGATGTAGCTTTCTCTGTGCGTCCTCTTCAGGAATTTCTTTTTCAGTATAAGCAACCAGCTTTACATCTTCCCAATCAATAACATTGGTTAACTCTCCAGGAGAATTTTCAGGATAATAATAAATCGCGTATTTACCACTACCTGATTGTCTTAACACGCTCCAACAATACTTGGCATTATACAAGAAAAATACTTCGTCGCTATCGCCTTCAACAGCGTTACTTATTTTATCAGTATTTTCTATCATCTTCAAAATAACTTGATATATTTTGCTCATCTTTCCCCCTTTGTAAAATTATCGTAACTATCAAGATCTAAATTTTTCAATGTTTCTTTCAATTCGCTTGTCAAGCCTCTTTTCATACCCTCAGTCAGTTGTTTTGGTGTAGTTATAGTCTCAGTTATTTTATCGGTTATAGCCTTACAAGGTTCACACAAATGTGGATTACCCTGTAGCTGCCCGACTATGTCATGAAAGATGTTTACTATCTCGTTATGCTCTAACTTTACTCCCGCTTTTAGATCCTGTATTTTCGCAATCTTGGAATTCAGTTCACCTAATGTCATTTTAAAACTGTAATTCTTTAACCAGTTAAAAATGGACATAATATCATGTCTTTTCATAAAAAAAAGGTAGATAGCAATACCGCCAGCAAATATCTCAGCTAGATTTGCAACGAACCCCACCAGTTTAACCAAAAAATCCAAAAAGGATGCCATCAAAATTCCCTCGTTTTTTTGACCCGAGACATTGGTGAATATATACCGCCAAGGCTACCAATTCTCCTGCCTGCGCCGGGTTCTTTATTAGAAGGCACCATAAAGCCCTCCTCGGCAATTGTCAAAAATTTTATATAAAACTTGACAACACCCGTTTAGGTTTTGTATAAGTTTTATCGGGAGGTACTCGATGAAAACAAAAGACCTAATCACAATTTGGGGGGCTCCTGAGCCACCCCGCCTTGCACCGAAGCAGTTTTCGATCCGCTTACCAATGCTGGTCTCAGCCAAGATTTCCGCTCTATGCGAAATGTTCCCGAAGAAGACCAAGACAGAGATAATTGGCGATCTCCTTACAACTGCCCTATATCAGTTGGAGCGTGACTTTCCTACGGAACAGGGCCGACCTCTTTTCGATCACCCCGAGACCGGTGAAACCATATACGAAGATGTAGGTATAGGAACTTCATTCCGTCGCCTAACCGAAAAGCATCTTCGCGAAATTGAAAAGGATGCCGGAGTAACTGACCCAATGCCATATGTTACAAATCAAGATTGTTATTAACTATAAACCCTGCAAAAGGAGGTGATACCGATGAAAGTGCTTGAAATCGATTTCCGACAGCTTCCCCTGGTGGTCAAGATACAGGGCAACGCTAAGACAAAGAGTTACATTTTAAAATCTTCTTCCCGCAAACTTGCAGCATGCCTTATCGGTATAGAAGAACCATACTTGCAACTAGTAACTGACGGCAAATAATAACCACCCGGTGGCCCCTCGGGGGTGCTGGGTGGCCCCATCACCTACTCACGCCTTGTAGCTAGCCATTCCCTCTATGGGTGAAGCAAGCCATTGGCAATTTCCATGTGCTTATGCACAGAAGGAGTTGTTTATGTCGACGCTTCCACCTTACCAAATCCCAACTAGCATGGCAGAGTCTGTAACACGCCATGCGCAAAACCCACCTATATCAGAATCTCTCTTTCTCTCCTGCGGTATCGACACGCTCGACCTTGGGCTGTATGTCTCCTGGGACACCAGATGGAACTCCACAAAGGCAGGCCTTGAGGATAAAAAGTCTGCTGCACAACAGACGACCGAACTTCTCGACCAGACAGACATAGGAAGAGAATTTCTGCATCATCCGAGCGGCAAGGCTCCTAATTACCGCTATCAACTGCACTTCCCTGAATATCGCGTATACATCGCCATTTCCGACAAGCCCGGCAAATCCCCTAATGTCTATGTCACCATAAAGGCAGAAACCCTCTGGCACGTTGAGTTCCCTACAATACTTGAACTCTTGGAGTTCGACCTCGACAGCTTCGGCGGAACAATCGAGCGCATCCAACCTAGCAGGGTTGACTTGTGCGCGGACTTCAGAATCAATCCGCCACCCACATTGCAATTCATACAACAGCATCGGGTGTCGCGTAGCACCATGATACGCCCCTACCTGAGCGGCGAGACCCTGGAAACATTCTATTCTGGCTCGCCATCCTCACCGGTTCAAATCCGCATCTATGACAAGGGCAAGGAAATCCTGAAAACCAACAAACAATGGTTCCTTCCCATTTGGGGAGTAGATACGCCTGAAGGCGTTTGGCGAGTTGAATTCCAATTGCGGCGTACATTTCTCCACCAATACAGGATCAAGACCATAGAAGACCTGTGGGGCAAGATCGGGACCATATGGGAGTACCTGACTGCGGAATGGTTCTCATTGAGACTCCCCGACAACGAGAAGGCAGAACGGCGAACCATTCATCCCTGGTGGTTATTAGTCCAGGAATGCAGTGAGCGATTCGGGGGGATGAGCGAGGTAAGACGCACATACACCACTGACACGGTAGAGCCTATTCAGAAGACACTTGCTCATATCTGCGGACGGCTCGTTTCCATAGCTGCGCAAGAAGGCATTAAGGATAGGATGAAAGCCATTCTGCACCTGGAGGAACTTATCTACCAACGGATGGATGAAGAAAAATTCCGAAGCGAGTACAAGAAGAAGGCGATAAAGCTCGGTTATCGCGGTGAGTTGGGAGGGGCAGAATATGAGGGGTGATCCTGAACTGCTGACCGTGGAGGAATTTGCCAAACGGATGAAGGTATCCAGAACAACGGTATTCGGATGGCTGAAAAGTGGGGTTCTCAGTGAAGGGGTGCATTACTTCCGAATTGGCAGAATCCTCCGCTTCTGCTGGCGGGAAGGCCTCTTCTTCAACAGCCAGCAGAAGCAGCCTTTGGAGGATGAATGCCAAACATCTCAACCACCGTTGCCGCGAAGTGAGCAAGATTCACAGCGAGGCGCAGCCTCGGTCCCAGGCCCGGGGTTGACTGTCGGTAGGGGCGCAGCCCCGGCTATCAACCTTGACTATTGATTATGAAATGAAATGCCGCTATTCTCCGCACCGGACTTAGACACACTGAAGGGAGGGTAACGACATGAGGACATAACATGAGAATGAAGAAAGGCAATCTGGCCATCGAGACACCAGCCAAGGAAACCGGAGCCATCAAGAGGCGTAAAGGCTCTAAAAAGCTCTACGTCGATTTCTACTACTTCGGCCACCGGATCACCCGATCAACGGAACTTGACGACACCCCAGCCAATGAAAGGAAGGTTCGCGCCTTCCTCAACAGGATCACGGAGCGGATCGAGAACGGAACCTTCAAATTTGCCGAAGCGTTCCCCGGCTCCTCAGATCAGGAAAAGGCATATTTCACCCAAAAGGAAGGCAGGGAGTACCGACCTGAACCGCATCAGGTGTTATTCGGCGACTACGCCAAAGAGTGGATGCTGACCATTTACCCCACTTTCGGCTCACCGACCAAGCGGAACGATTACAAGGAAGCTCTTGAATCGCGTATCCTGCCCCACTTCAAGAACTTCACCTTTTACCAGCTCACCAGCATGGAGCTTTTCAAATTCACTGAGTCGCTGGTAAGGCAAAAAGGGAAGGACAAAGGGAAGCCGCTTTCAACGGCTCGAAAGGTTAATCTGCTGATACCCTTCCGGGCCATCTGGAACGATGCCTGCGATCATTACCGCTGGGTACTGAAAAGCCCCTTCGACAACCTGAAAAAGAAGCTGCCGAAGACTGAGAAGAAAGAGCACACCGTCATAAGGCTTCATGACTGGCTCAAGTTCCTTGATAACCTTGAAGACCATTACCGACCCATTGCGGAAATGATGATCCTTACCGGGATGATCCCTTCCGAGCTGGGAGGCCTGAAGCGGGAAGACATTGAAGGAGACTACATCAACGTCAGAAGCTCCTATGTCCTCGGGGAAGAAAAGAAGAGCCTCAAGACCGCTTTTAGGAAGAGGCAAATCTTCATCACCCAAGCCATCAGGGAACGGCTACAGATCATCCTTGACCGTTCCTCTTCCCCCTACGTCTTCATCATGGAGGACGGGAAGAGATTCAACAGCAGCCGCTTCAGCAAACTCTGGCAGAAGGCCGTATTAACGGCGGGAATACCGTATGTCACATCCTACTCTGCCCGTCACTCCTTCGCTGCCTGGAGCCTCATTATCGGCGTTAATCCGCTGAGGCTGGTAAACCTGATGGGACATGCCAGCAAACAGATGGTCTATGAGGTGTACGGGAATTACGTTGAAGGCCTGGAGGACGACGCGGAGGAAATGCTTGATTACTTCGGGCGCGACTTCGTGCTACCCCGGAAAAAGAAATCCCCGGTTCCGTTTAGGGACAGTACCGGGGACAGTCTTGGAAGTTCCGTTCTAACTACTGGAACCATTTAGTATTATTTGGAGCGGGAAACGGGATTCGAACCCGCGACTTCAACCTTGGCAAGGTTGCACTCTACCACTGAGTTATTCCCGCTCAATGGAGATCCTGTTTATAGCAAAGACGCCTCCCGCAGTCAACCTCTTTTTTTTAATGACAGAGAAAATTTCCGGCCCGCACCAGCGCCAAATGTCGTATCATATCGCGCACTATTGGCTATACTCTCTATCATGAGAAAAACGGACAAACTACGCAGTCAAATAGCGTGCGAGGCCGCGAGGCTCATGTACGAGGACGGGGTGAGGGAGTACCGCGATGCCAAGAGGAAGGCGGCCAAGCGCTTCGGGCCGGAAAAGGCGCTTTCCCTCGGATCGCACCTGCCGACGAACGCGGAGATCCACGAGGAGCTGGCCAGGCTCATCGCCGCCAACGAGGAGGACGTCCTTCCGGAACGCCTGCTGCGCCTGAGGCAGACAGCCCTCTCCTACCTCGACCTGTTCGCCGACTTCTCGCCTTACCTGGTGGGGTCGGTCCTGTCGGGAGCCGTGACCAGCAGAAGCGACATCGACATCCACCTCTTCACCGATTACATAGAGACTGTCGAAATCCTCCTTAAGGAGCGTGGCATCGCATTCCAGACCGAGACGATACCGGTCAGGAAGCATGGCATCATCAAGGATTACACCCACATCTACCTTGAAGACGACGGGGTAGTGATAGAGTGCTCCGTCTACCCCGCAGATGAGCGGCGCAACCGCACCGTAAGCAGCATCACCGGAAGACCGATGGAACGGGCCGGCGCCTTCCGGCTGAAAAAGATCATCGCCCAGTCGCTGGGCGAAGAGGAGTGATAATGGAAAACCGCAAGGCAGAACTGATCGAGACGCTGCTCCCCAAAGACACCAACTCCTACGGCAACATCTTCGGCGGCGTCATCATGAGCATCATGGACAAAACGGCTGGGGTCGTCTGCTGGCGCTACGCCAGGAAGAGGGTCGTCACCGCCTGCGCCCACCGCATCGACTTCCACACCCCGATAAACGTCGGGGAAGTGGTCTATTCGAGAGCGACCATCATCCATGTCGGGCGATCTTCGATGGAGGTCGAACTGGAAGTGGAAGTGGAAAACGTCACCGACGGCTCCACGCGCCGCGCCGCGAGCGGCCTTTTCACCATGGTGGCAGTCGACGAGAACTGGCACACCTCCCCGGTGCCGCAATGGCAACCGGTGACCGAGGAGGAGATCGAGAAATGGCGGGAAGTAGAGAAGAGGAGAAAGGGTGCGTGACTCGGAGGCTCTTACTGCTTTGCGCGCTCGCCTTACTGGCGGGGTGCGAATCGCTGAACGATACGCTGGTGCGGCAGATGTACATCGATCACGGGGTAAGCCGCGAAGTCGGTGACCAGATCAGGGAGGGGCTGGAACGTCGACAAAAGGCTCCTGCCGCGAAACTGCCGAAGGAACCTGCACCGCCTCTTCTTGACCTGGGCTAGCTCCTGCAACTCCTCCCACGAACCCACCCTTGTCTCTCAACAGCTTCTATCTTTGAAATGGTCAGAGCGGGAAAGGACCGGGCTTTTTCGGGATGGAGGCAACGTCCAGGTGAGTTACCCCCCACTGCAGCACTTCCGCCGGGGGGGCTTTTTCCAAGGCGACCGGGGGGGACTGCCCCAGGAACCTGAGCGCACTGGCCAAAAGCTCCCCCCCCTCTTTCGACAGGTCGCGACCGTGCGCGAGGGAAACGGCGTGGTCCCGCTTGCTCAGTTTCGCACCGTCGGGGCCGGTCACCAGCGGCAGATGCCAGTAGCTGGGTGTCGAGTAATTGAAGAGCCTCTGCAGGTAGATCTGGCGCGGCGTCGAACTGAGAAGGTCCGCACCTCGCACCACCTGATTCACCCCGGCGGCCGCATCATCGACTACAACAGCCAAATGGTAGGCGTAAGGGCCGTCGGCGCGATAAATGACGAAGTCGCCGCAAGAAGCGGTCAGATGCTGGCCGTAGAGCCCCATGATTCCGTCCTGGAAGGATATAACCTCGTCGTACACCTTCACCCTGAGCGCCCTCTCCACCTTTTCGGGCGGCAACCCCTCGCGGCATAGCCCCGGATAAACCAGCCCGTCCTCATGCGGCGCGGAGGCCATTTGGGCTATCTCGCTCCTGGTACAGCCGCAGGGATATGCCAGCCTCCGCCGCACCAGTTCATCGGCGGCCTCGCGGTAATAATCGGTGCGCCTGCTTTGGTAGAGGACCTCGCCGTCCCACTGGAAGCCGAGCGTTTCCAGCGTCGACAGCATGTCGTCGGCAATACAGGGAACCACCCGCGGCAGGTCCAGGTCCTCCATGCGGAGGAACCACAGCCCCCCCGCTTGTCTCGCCAGGATGTAGCTTCCCACTGCAGCGACCAGCGAGCCGACATGCAGCGGCCCGGTGGGAGACGGCGCGAAACGCCCAACGACCGGGATATTTTCGGATGCACTGTTTCTCATACTGATGAAAACCTTTGGCCACGGAGAACTTCTGAAGAATCGTGGGCTAACCCGGAGTTCTCAGATTCTCTCCGTGGCGCAGGTTTGCCTTCCGGGTTTAGAGGAAGGAGCAGATGTAATCGGAAACGGCGGTGACGTTGACCTTGAAGCTCGAGTTTTCGGGCACTTCGAACGCCTCTCCACCCTTGATGGCGACCGGGTCGGGAGAGCCGGGCAAAACCACCGTCATCTCGCCGGAAAGGATCTCCATGAGCTCCGCGGAGCCGGTGTTGAAGGTGTATTCACCCGGGAGCATCAGCCCCAAGGTCTTGCGCGACCCGTCAGGGAATATGACGGTGCGGCTGGTCACCTTGCCCTCGAAATAGATGTTGGCCTCTTTTACCACACTTACGTTGTTGAATTCGGACACTGCACACCTCCTGATTTTGATTAAAGTCCTACTTGTTCCAATCCCCGGAGTCCCACCGCTCCAACGCAGCCTGCGCCCTGAATCCTGTCAGCCCGGGAAGCGTAGTGGAGAGCCGCATCAGCACCTCCCGGCAGCGGTCGGGCTCTTCGCGTATGGCGTACACGGCAGCCATGCCGGCAACCCTGACGTCTTCGTTATCCAGCAGCGTGAGAAAAAGGTCCAAGGCCCCTTCGCGCAGCACTGCAGCGTAAAACCTGTCCAGATCCTCCACCTGCGCAGCGGAGACCTCTTCCTGCAGATTTTCCATGGCTTCGGCATGCCTGATCGCGGCTTTGCAGAACCATTCGATAAGTTTGGCGGCTTTCGCTTCTCGCAGCACCTGCTGCCTCCTCGCACTTTGCTCCTGCCCCCGTTGTGAGCCTGGAAATTTCGCACCTTAGCAGTTTTTGGGAACCCCTTCAACCTAAATGAGTGAGGACACTTGTTGTGGCGGTACACAACAAAGGTAAGTCGCCAAGGGCGAAGTCCCCAATGAACAAAAAAACCGCGATTGCTCGCGGCCATTTTCTCCTACCATAATTCCGGCTGCCTACGGGTCAGCTACGATGCTTCCACCGGTACAGACCGATGGTGCCGAAACCTGCGCCCAGCAGAAACAAAGTGGAGGGCTCAGGAACCGCAGCAGGCACTACCGCGGAAAAATCGGCCTTGGCGGACCCTTCCGTGAGACCAGGGGCATTAGCGGTCACGAAGAAGGTAAAGGTATGGGGCCCCGCTGTAAGGGCCAGATCATCGAACACCCCGTGGAAATAGCCGGAACCGTCGTGGAAGGTCGAAGTCCACCGGGTAAGGACGTTATCGAAGTAGAAAGCGAATTCATCTCCTACAGCATACTCATCGAACGCAGTAACGAGGGGCATGACGCAGTCGCTGCTCGTTGAGATGCTCCAATCGGAACTCCACCACTCGTCTTCGTTGGGCGTGGTGATAAAACCGATCGGTCCGATGCCGTCAAACCAGGAAAACTCACCGCTCCATCCCAAGGCAGGGTCGATTACAACGGTGGCCTGACATGGGATGGATGAAAGAGTGAAAAAGGAACTGAACGCGAGTGCAGCAAGGAATCGTTTAGCCATGAGACACCTCCCGAACTGAGCTACCTCCTGATGAGTAAGCCGCGAGCGGAATTCCCAAACCGCTCCAATGGTCCCCGATACGTACCTACAAATTAAGCTATTGTAATTATCGAGTCAATTCTTTCCACGCGTCCCGGTGCCGCACCTCGATAGCGCCTATCGTGGGCCACAAATAGGAAAAGGCGGGGTTTCCCCCGCCTTTCCATGCTGCCTTTATGCCTGAAGCTCTTAAATGTCGAAGTACAGTGCGAACTCGAGCGGTACCGGACGCATACGGACCGGGTTGACTTCGGCTTCGGTCTTGTACTCGATCCACTTCTCGACGACGTCCGGAGTGAAGACGTCACCTTTGTAGAGGAACTCGTTGTCTTCCTGCAGCGCCTTGAGAGCCTCCTCGAGGGAGCCCGGTGCGGACGGGATGGTGGCGAGTTCTTCCGGGGACAGGCCGTAGATGTCCTTGTCCAGCGGCTGGCCCGGATCGATCTTGTTCTCGATGCCGTCGAGGCCAGCCATCAGCAGGGCTGCGAAGGCGAGGTAGCCGTTGCAGGACGGGTCCGGAGTGCGGTATTCGATCCTCTTCGCCTTGGGGTTCGAGGAGAACATCGGGATACGGAGCGAAGCGGAACGGTTACGGCTGGAGTAAGCCATGTTCACCGGAGCCTCGAAGCCCGGCACCAGACGCTTGTAGGAGTTGGTGGTCGGGTTGGTGAAGGCGCAGAGGGCACGGGCGTGCTTGATGATGCCGCCGATGTACCAGAGAGCCATCTGGGAAAGCCCGCCGTATTTGTCGCCGGCGAAGAGGTTGGTGCCTTCTTTCCAGAGGGACATGTGGCAGTGCATACCGGAGCCGTTGTCGCCGTAAAGCGGCTTGGGCATGAAGGTTACGGTCTTGCCGTTCCTGTTGGCCACGTTCTTGATGACGTACTTGAACCACTGGAGTTGGTCAGCCATGTCGACCAGGGAGGAGAAGCGCATGTCGATCTCGGCCTGGCCGCCGGTAGCGACCTCGTGGTGCTGGCACTCGACGCGGATGCCGACTTTCTGCAGTTCCAGGACCATCTCATTGCGGAGGTCGTTCTGTGAGTCGGTCGGGGCAACCGGGAAGTAGCCTTCCTTGTGGCGCGGCTTGTAGCCGAGGTTCGGGAACTCTTCGCGGCCGCTGTTCCATGCGCCTTCGACGGAGTCGACGGCGTAGAAGGAGGAGTTGGCGGTGGAGTCGTAACGGACGTCGTCGAAGATGAAGAATTCAGCTTCCGGCCCGAAGTATGCGGTGTCGGCAAGGCCGGTCGACTTCAGGTAGTTCTCGGCTTTCTTGGCGATGTTACGCGGGTCGCGGGTGTAGTCTTCTTTGGTGATCGGGTCGAAGATGTCGCAGATAAGCGAAAGAGTGGGAATCGCGGTGAACGGGTCCATCTTCGCGGTCTTCGGGTCCGGAATGATGATCATGTCGGAGGCGTGAATCGGCTGCCACCCACGGATGGAGGAGCCGTCAAAGCCCTGCCCTTCCTCGAAGGTGTCCTCGCCGAACTCGCTCATCGGCACGGTGAAGTGCTGCCAGATGCCGACGAAGTCCATGAATTTGAAATCGACCATAAGTACGCCGTTTTCTTTGGCAAACTCCACTACTTGTTTAGGTGTCATCTACAATCTCCTTTCAAATTAAGTAAAAACCAGGGCCAATTAGAGAGCGTCCTCGCCCCTCTCACCGGTCCTGATCCGAACTACTTCCTCCACTGGAGTCACGAAAATCTTGCCGTCGCCGATCCGGCCGGTCTTGGCAGCCTGCTCGATGGCGTCGACGACCTTGCCGACAACTTCGTCAGATACGATGATTTCCATCTTGATTTTGGGAATGAAATCGACCACGTACTCAGCGCCGCGGTAAAGCTCGGTGTGCCCTTTCTGGCGACCGAAACCTTTCACTTCACCAATGGTGATCCCCTGGATGCCGATCTCATTGAGGGCTTCTTTCACTTCATCAAGCTTGAAAGGTTTTATGATTGCTTCGACTTTTTTCAAGGCAGGTATCCTCCGCTTGTTGTTCAGTGCGCCGCGAATTATAAATAGCTTGCCATTGATTTGCAAGGTTATAAATCCCGGACTGATGGTTTGCTCAGCAGCAGGTTGCCGAACTCTTGTTGGTCAACTTATATTAAAACAATCCCGGACTGATCGTGCCTTGACTGTGGCGTGGCTATAAATAGGAGCCCCCGGCAGGGGGCTCCTATTTGGGCACATAAAGATCCAGGGATTACAGAACGAAAAGCATCTCCCTGTAGGTCGGCAGAGGCCAGTACTTGGCACCTATGATTTTTTCCAGCGCATCGCCAGTGGCACGCAGTTCAAACATTTTGGTAAACACGTTTTCCCTGAATGCGGCGGCCTGCTTCTCGGCATCGGCGATGTTCAGCGCGTTCTCAAGCGCCTGCTCCAGCGCTTTGGTATTGGCGCTCATCGAAGCCAGTTTCTCGCAGAGTTCATCCAGCAATTCCTTCTGTGTCGAGACGTCCAGCTTGCTGGATACAGCGGCGACCGCATTGACAGAGTTTGCCACTGCTGTCGCATACTCAATGGCGGTGGGGATTATGCTGTGGTTGGCCATGTCTATCATGGTCAGCGCTTCGATGTTCAGGGTCTTGATGTACTGCTCGACCATGATTTCGTAACGTGCATGAACTTCCTTTTCGTTGAAGACATTGTGAGCAGCGAACACCTTGACCGCTTCCTTGGAGACCAGCTCCTTGAGTGCGTCAGGAGTGTTGGGAATGTTCGGCAGGCCACGTTTCGCTGCTTCCTGAACCCACTCGTCGGAGTAGTTGTTGCCGTTAAAGATCACACGCTGGTGTTTTTTCGCGGTTTTCTGAAGCAGCTTGTCGAGGTCGGCGTCGAAGTTGGTGGATTTCTCCAGCACGTCGGCAAACTCCTTCAGCGCCTCGGCAATGATGGTGTTGATGATGATGTTGGGGCCCGAAATGGAGAAGGAAGAACCGAGCATCCTGAATTCGAACTTGTTGCCGGTAAAGGCGAACGGGGAGGTCCTGTTCCTGTCGGTGGCGTCCTTGGGCAGCGAGGGAAGGGTATTTACGCCGATGTCCATGTGACCGCTCATGGAGGACGATTTTGCTACGCCCGCAACGATCTGGTCGATGATGTCGGCAAGCTGCTCGCCGAGGAAAACCGAAATGATCGCCGGAGGTGCTTCATTGGCGCCCAGGCGATGGTCATTGCCGGCGTTGGCGCAGGAGCAGCGCAGCAGCCCGGCATAGGTGTCCACAGCCTTGATGGTCGCCATGAGGAAGGTCAGGAACTGGGCATTTTCATGGGGGGTGTGGCCGGGCTCCAGCAGGTTCTGGCCGTCGTTGGAACTCATGGACCAGTTGTTGTGCTTTCCGGAACCATTGACGCCGGCAAAGGGTTTCTCGTGCAGCAGGCAGACCATGTCGTGCCTGAGGGCGACCCGCTTGAGAACTTCCATGACCATCTGGTTGTGGTCGGTGGCGATGTTGGTGTTTTCGAAGATCGGAGCAAGTTCAAACTGTCCGGGTGCTACTTCGTTGTGCTGGGTCTTGGCGGTAACGCCCAGTTTCCACAGTTCCTCGTTCACTTCCTTCATGTACGACAGCACTCTTTCCTTGATACTGCCGAAGTAGTGGTCTTCCATTTCCTGCCCTTTTGTGGACATGGCGCCGAAAAGGGTTCTGCCTGCCATCATCAGGTCGGGTCTTTTCAGGTAGAAAGACTTGTCCACCAGGAAGTATTCCTGCTCGGCTCCGACAGTCGAGGTTACCCTGGTGACACTGGTGTTTCCGAACAGCTTGAGAACGCGAACGGCCTGCGTGGAAAGCGCTTCCATGGAACGAAGCAGAGGAACCTTCTTGTCCAGCGCCTCACCGGTGTAGGAGCAGAAGGCGGTAGGGATGCAGAGAGTGATGACGTCAGCCTCTTCTCTCAGGAAGGCAGGCGAGGTGCAGTCCCAGGCGGTGTATCCCCTGGCTTCGAAGGTTGCCCTCAGGCCGCCGCTGGGGAAAGAGGACGCATCCGGCTCACCCTTGACCAGTTCTTTACCGGAGAATTCAAGCAGTACCCCGCCATCCGTCGGCGAAATAAAAGAGTCATGTTTCTCCGCGGTAATGCCGGTCATCGGCTGGAACCAATGGGTGAAGTGCGTTGCGCCTCTTTCAACGGCCCACTCTTTCATTGCCGATGCGACAACATCTGCAATAGAGGGATCAAGCGGCAGACCTTCGTCAATGGTTTTCTTGAGGTTCTTGAAAACACTTTTCGGCAACCTATCTCTCATAACGGACTGGTTAAATACGTTTTGCCCAAACATCTCCACGGTACAGCCTCCTTTTTATGCAGCGGTGTCTAAAAAATAAGCACTATGCTTGTCGAAGCAACGGGGTTCCAAGTATTTACAGGATCATTGCGTTAAGCATCCAATATGTAGCAAGAGAAATGCCCAGTACAGCACCCAGCCGATTAATCTTTCCACACTGTTCCACGCTGAGAACAGCCCTCTGCGCGACCGCCGGCGCAGTCAATGCCTGGGGTACTGGCTCCGCAGGTGCCTGTCCCCCTTGATGCAGAATAGCCGGTGACTGGCTCCGCAGGTGCCTGTCCCCCTTAATACTGTCCCCCTTATGTTTAAGAGCGGCGCCTGCTAGGTAAGTGAGCAGCGAGCCGCCCCCCCAGTCGCCTCTTGCCAAGCGCCGGCCGTCATACTATAGTACGGGCGGCTTTAGGGATCAGGGAGCCCCGGACTTTGGGCGAAGGATTGATGGTGAAGAAACTGGAAATCGCACTACGGTGGAAGGAAGCATCACAGCTCGCACGTACACTCCTGCCTGCAGCAGTGCTTTGTGCGCTCTCCGTCTCGCCGGCGCGGGCCGACTTTTTCCGCTACACAGGGGAGGACGGGGTGGAAACCTTCACCAACACCCCGACCAGCGGGGGCGCGGTCAGGGTTCTGCGCGAGGGTAAGCCCAAGAAGACGGCGAAGATCCAACCGGAGGCGCTCAAGAGCGAGCCGGGTTTTACCGAGAAAGACTCCCGGATGCCGGTCCAGGGGATCGTCACCTCCAAGGTCGGGCTGCGCCACGACCCGATCGACGACGGCATGAAACATCATAACGGAGTCGACATAGCGGTCCCGACCGGTACCAGGGTTAGAGCGATCGCGGCCGGCAGGGTAGTCGAGAGTGCTGCGCGCGGCGGATATGGCAACCTGGTAACCATCGAGCATGAAGGAGGAATGGTTTCCCTGTACGGGCACAACGCACAACTGGAGGTCAAGATCGGGGACAGGGTAGAGGCGGGGCAGACGGTCGCGCTCTCCGGCTCCACCGGGAGATCCACAGGACCGCACCTGCACTTCGAGCTCTGGAAGGACGGGGTAAATGTGACGCAGGCCTACCTGGAGAACGGGATGGGAATTCCGGAGGTTGCGGAAAGTATCAGGAGCTATCTGTCGAAGGATGGCTCGCTGGTATTCACTAACATGAGGTGAACCAAAACCAAAAGCAATTGACAATTGACAATTGACAATTGACGATTGACGATTGACAACTAAACCACTACTCCATTCATTTACAGCGCCCAACTCATCCAACTCACAATCAACAAGCCAGAACCAATTGTTAATTGGCAACTAGACAGTTGGCAACTAACAACTGCTCCCTTCATTTTCAACTCACAACACACATTCCAACAACAGTCCAGGTCTTACATACCTACAATTTAAAAGCTGGGTATTAGGTTGTTCCATTGTCAATTGTCAATTGTCAATTGTCAATTGCCTCTACGACATCCTCTTCTTCACATGTCTGGTAGCTGGTGCATTCCACGGGTCGTCCGGCCAGGGGTGCTTCGGGTAGCGACCCTTCAACTCCTTGCACACCTCGCGGTAGGCCCCGTTCCAGAAGCTCTTCAAGTCCGAGGTCACCTGAATGGGACGCCGGGCAGGCGACAGCAGGTGGATCACTACCGGTACCCTCCCCTTTGCTACCCGCGGCGTCTCGGCAAGTCCGAACATCTCCTGCAGTTTGACGGCTAGAAAGGGATCCCCCTCGGCCGAGTATTCCAGGGATATGCGGGAGCCGCTGGGGACCTTGAGATGGGTCGGAGCCTCCTCGTCGACGAGCTTTTGCTGCCGCCACTCAAGTATCCCCTTCAAAGGCTCCCGAAGGTCCACCCGCGCCAGGTGGGCGAGCGACCTCACCCCATCTAGGTAGGGAAGGAGCCAGCGCTCCAGGTTTTCCGTCAGCGCCCGGTCCGAGAGGTCCGGCAGCTCCTCCTCCGGCAGCACGCGGCGCAGGAAATTCACACGGTTTTGAAACTGCCGCGCCTCATCGCTCCAGTTAAGCCCGGAAAGGCCGGGGCCTGACAAGATTCCCCCCAAAAGGGCTGCGCCGATCTCCCGCTTGTCCGGAGTCGCGGCACGCTCAGAAAGAACGATGGCCCCGAGGCGCTCCTCTTCGCGAGCCACCACCCTTCCCTCTCGCTCATCCCAAAAGACCCGCCGCTCGCGGGTAATGGCGCCGGCGCACCCGGAGCGCACCGCGTCGAGTGTGACGGCGCTCGCCATGTGTATCTCGCCTTCGGCCCCGCCCCCCTCGACCTCGACCGCCACGATGAACGGCTGCGATCTCAGGTTGCTTCTGCGCGACAGGCGCGCGCCGCTGCCGTTGGCCATGAGGTAGCGGCCGGAGCCGGGGGTTCGCTCCCGCGCCACCCGGTCGGGATACGCCATCAGGAGGAGTTCTCCCACCACCGAGGCGTCCCCCTGCACATGCCCCCCCTGCACCCCAAGGGCGTTCCTGAAATAAGTCGCAAGCCTTTCCACGGTGCGGGACGCCTGCGGGTCCCGGCGCTCGGCCAAGGCGTCCAGCCGGTCGAGAAGATCGCTGTCGGAAACCGTTCCGCCCCCGCGCGGCAGGAGGTCGCGTTCGGAGAGGATGGCTGCCAGCGTGCAGGCAAGCCCCCCTTGACCGGTCGCCAGCGAACCGGCCAGCATGGCGGATAGGCGCGGGTGCATGGGGAGCGCCGCCATCTTCTTTCCCAGGGGGGTGATGTTCCCGCGCCGATCCAGTGCCCCCAGGGATTGCAATAGCGCCCTCCCCTCGGCGAGATGGGCTGCCGGCGGCAGGTCGAGAAAGCTCAGCGAAGCGGGATCGGCCACACCCCACTGCGCCAGGTCGAGGGCGAGTGGCGCAAGGTCGGATACCTTGATCTCTGGGGGGGTGAACGGGAGGAGGGTCGTTTGAGCGTGCTCGGTCCAAAGGCGGTAGCAGACGCCGGGGGCCACCCTGCCGGCACGGCCGGCGCGCTGCTGGGCGGAGGCAGCCGATATCCGCATGGTGTCCAGGCGGTTCAGGCCGGTCGAGGGATCGAAGCGGAGCTGCCGCGAGAAGCCGGAATCCACCACCACACGGACCCCCTCGATGGTGAGGCTCGTCTCGGCGATGTTGGTGGCGAGCACCACCTTGCGGCGATCCGCCGGCAGGATGGCGCGCTCCTGCGCGGCAAAGGGGAGATCTCCGTAGAGGACCGCAACCATGACGTCGGACCCGAGCTTTTGCTGCAGCAAGGTTTCGCAGCGCCTGATGTCGCCGGCGCCGGGGAGGAAAACGAGGATGTCGCCTTTAGTCTCGGAAAGAGCGCGCAGGACCGAGGCGCAGGTGGTTTCCGCCAGCCGCCCCGAAGGCTCGCTCTTCAGGTACCTGATTTCCACCGGGTACTGTCGCCCCTCGGTGGTTATCAGCGGCGCGCCGCCGAGAAGCTGCGCCACCGGCTCGGCATCGAGCGTAGCCGACATGACCAGGAGCCGAAGGTCCTCGCGCAGCCCCAACTGCACGTCCCGGCAAAGCGCGAGCGAAAGGTCGCAGGTAAGGCTCCGCTCGTGGAACTCGTCGAAGATCACCGCCGACACCCCTTCCAGCAGCGGGTCGCTTTGCAGCCTCCGGGCCAGGATCCCCTCGGTGACCACCTCGATGCGGGTGGCGGAGGATACCTTGCGCTCGAACCTGATGCCATAGCCTACGCGCCTCCCCACCTCTTCGCCCAGACACTGGGCCATGTAGCGGGCGGCGTTGACTGCGGCCAGCCGGCGCGGCTCGAGCATGATGATCTTTCCACCTTGGAGAAAGGGGGCGTCCATCAGGGCCAGGGGGACGCGCGTCGTCTTCCCGGCGCCCGGGGGGGCCTGGAGCACGGCTACGTTGCGCAGCTCCAGCGCCTCGGCCAGTTGCGGGAGAACGGCATCGATGGTGGCGGGTTTAAGCATGGCGGCGTCAGACGAGGAGGCGAAGCCCTTCGAGATCGACTCCGGACAGGGAATTGAGCACCCGGCAGGCGCCGGTCAGCCGCTCCCTGGGATAGCTGTTGGTCACGGCGAGCACCTTGAGACCTGCGCCGGACGCCGAGGCGATTCCCGCCGGGGTGTCCTCGATGGCGATCGAGGCAGAAGCGTCGACCTTGCCGGGGAATGCCTCCTGAAGCCTCGTGACCGCTAGCCGATAGCTTTCCGGGTCCGGCTTGCTGGCCGCCACCTCGTCGGCGGTCACCATGACGTCAAAGGCGTCGGAAAGGCCCAGCTGCGCCAGAATGGGGTCTATGTCGCTGCGCAGGGCGCCGCTGCATAGGGCAAGCGGCAGGTTGCCGGAGATGGAGCGGATCAGCTCCACCACCCCGGCATATGGGGCGACACCAACAGAGACGATGCGCAGAAACGCCTGCGCCTTGCCGTGGATCAGCTCCTTCAACCCGCCGTCGGAGAGGGCACGCCCGGCTACAGCGAAGGCCTCGCGGAAGGCATCCCGGTCGTCGAAACCGATGTAGCGGTCCAGGTACTCTTCCCAGGAATAGCCAAGCCCAAGCGGCACCAGCAGTTCCTGGAAGGCCTTGTAGTGCAGCGGTTCGGTGTCCACGATGACGCCGTCAAAGTCGAAGATGACTGCGTTAAGCATCCAAAGCTCCTTTATCGTCTTGCTAGAATTTGCCGACCAGCGCCAGCGCCGGGGTGCCCCCTATCGCCGTGGGGGCGACGCTCACCTTGCCCGGCTGCAGGGCGCGGTACCTCGTCACCGCATCCCCGGCGAGTTCGCCGATAGCGGCCCCGATCAGCACGTCGCTCGCCCAGTGTTTCCCTTGGTAGACCCTGGAGAAGCCGGCCAGGCCGGCTGCGGCGTAACAGGCGAACTTCGAAGACCAGCTTTCACTGTGAGAGGCGGCCACGTGGGCCAAAGCAAAAGAGCTCGCCGTGTGCATCGAAGGGAGCGAGTCGTACCCTCCCTCGAAATGGAAGGGGCGGAAGCTCGACTTGCTCTCCGTCTGGTAGGGACGCCCCCGGCCGACAGCGCCCTTGAGCACAAAGGTGGCGCTATCCGCCAGGACTAGTGCCTCCCCCATTTCCTCACCGAGATCCATCACGCCGGCGTTCCCCGAAGCGGCCCCGGCGGTGTAGACGGTCGCGGCGATGCCCAGGTGGAGAAAGGGGTTGCTGGCGTCGCTGCCGGCGTCCGTGATCCCCCTGAGGACGCCGTGGCGCGAACCGTTCGAGCTGAGCTGTTTATCGAAGATATAGGCGACGGCAATGAGACCCGCCGCGGCTCCGGTCTGCACCAGGTAAGGGTCGACGGGGGCCTTTAGGAAAAGCTTTCCCTCCGAGCCCAGGCGCCCCAGTTCCTCCTTGATGGCTGCCCCGCTGTTGAACAGGTTCTCCCCCGCATGAAGCTGTGACGGGAAGAGAGTGCTGCAACAAAGCATCAGGAAGAGAAGAAGGATCAACCGGGCAGGGATTGCTCCGACAAAGGCAGCTGCGCATGCAGTAGCTGGAGAGCAATAAGAGGTCCTACGAGAGATGCCTACTGTCATAGCAAAGCTCCGACCATGGATTCAGAGTTACTTACGAAGAGTTCAGATAAAAAAAAGACAGCGCCCTGCTTCAAGGCGCTGTCTTTAAATGGTGATCCCAAGGGGACTTGAACCCCTGTTACCGACGTGAAAGGCCGGTGTCCTAACCACTAGACGATGGGACCAAATATGTTCGGCTTGCGGCATCGCTAGCTCGTAAAAAGAGTTGGCTGGGGTGCGAGGATTCGAACCTCGGATGACGGAGTCAGAGTCCGTTGCCTTACCGCTTGGCGACACCCCATCGAAGGAGACCAGTTTAATACCAGATTCCACTTTCGGAAGTCAAGCTGTTTTTTCCAGTGCGATCTGTGCGCCTGTTTCAATCGCCTTGACGTTGGCCGGAATGTACTTGTGATTTCGCTCCGGCAGCGCCTCTTTGAGCGCGCCCGCCAGGGTCGCCAGTTGGACCGCTCCCGAAACGGCGGCGTAGGCGCCCAGTGCTACCATGTTGACCATCCTCAAGTCGCCGAGGTCCGTGGCAATCTCGTTCATCGGGACCGGGATGATCTTTATGTCGTCCCTCCCCAGGGCGGAGACGTCGACGAGCGACGTGTTGACGATGCAGATGCCGCCGGGACGGACACGGGCGCCGAAGCGCTCCAACGACGCCTGGTTCAGCACCACTAGCGTCGAGGGCTGCCCGACCACCGGGGAACCGACGGCGCCGTCGGCAATGACCACGGTGCAGGTGGCCGAACCGCCGCGCTTTTCAACCCCGTAGGCGGGAAAATAACTGACGTTCTTTCCTTCTTCTATCGCGGCATAGGAGAGCAGATTCCCGGCCAAGAGCACACCCTGCCCGCCGAAGCCTGCTATCAACACATCTTTACGCATCGAACCTCCAAACACGAACGCTTGCCGTCCGTGTCCTGCATTCATAGTTAAACCACCCCTTAAGCCGGCGGCCGCCTACGCCTCTTCCTTCTTGAAGACCCCCAACTGGAAGTAAGGGATCATCTCCTCGCCGACCCGCGCGTTCGCCTTGAGCGGGTTCATCCCCCAGTTGGTCGGGCAGGCGGAGAGCACTTCCACGAAGGAGAACCCCCTCCCCTGAACCTGATAGCCGAACGCCTCGCGGATCACCTTCTTCGCCTCCAGGACGTGCTTGGGAGAATCCACCGCCACGCGGGCCGAGTAGGCCACCCCGCCCAGCTGCGCCATCAGTTCCGCCATCCTGATCGGGGAGCCGTCCTTGGACTTGTCCCTGCCGTACGGGGAGGTGGAGGTCTTCTGACCGACCAGGGTGGTCGGGGCCATCTGGCCGCCGGTCATGCCGTAGGTCGTGTTGTTGACGAAGATGACGGTGATGTCCTCGCCCCGGTTGGCGGCATGGATGATCTCCGCGGTCCCGATGGCGGCAAGGTCGCCGTCCCCCTGGTAGGTGAAGACGAAGTTGTCCGGCTTCGCGCGCTTGACGCCGGTCGCTACCGCGGGAGCGCGCCCGTGGGGAGCCTCGACGACGTCGATGTCGAAGTAGCCGTAGAGAAAGACGGAACAGCCGACCGACGCCACCCCGATGGTCCTTTCCTGCACGCCGTGGAGGTCCATGGCGTCCGCCACCAGGCGGTGGATGGTGCCGTGATGGCACCCGGGGCAGAAATGGGTCTGCACGTCCTTCAAGCTTTGCGGTCTCTTAAAAACCTGTTGCATGTGGATATACCTCTTGTGCCTACTGCGGCGCCTGGTCGTAGTTCTTCCTGATGACGTCGAGGAGTTCTTCCGGCGACGGAAGCGACCCTGCCCCCGGCGGCCTGCCGTAGAAGGAAACCTTTGCCGCCGCCCCTACGCTCAGGCGGACGTCTTCAACCATCTGTCCGGTGTTGAGCTCGATCACCAGCACGCGGCCGGCGCGGCCGGCAGCCTCGGCCAGCGCCTTCTCCGGGAAGGGGAAGAGCGTAACCGGGCGGAACAGCCCCACCTTGAGCCCTTCTTCGCGCGCCATGGCGACCGCGGTCTGGGCGATCCTGGAGACGGAGCCGAAACCGGTCACGATCAGTTTCGCGTCCGCGGTCTCGAATTCCTCGGAGATGCACTCCTTCTCTTTCATCACCTGGTACTTCGCGTGCAGGCGCCAGTTATGCGCCTCCAGCTCGCCGTCCCCAAGGAAAAGGGACTTCACCACCCTCTGCTCGGCGCTCCCCTTGCCGCGGACCGCCCATTCCTTCTCGGGCAGCTCGCGTACCGGGCGCGGATTGGGAACGAGGGCCTCCTTCATCTGGCCGACCACCGAATCCCCCAAGAGCATCACCGGGGTGCGGTAGAGGTCCGCCAGGTCGAAGGCGTGCAAGGTCAGGTCGTACATCTCCTGCACCGAGTTAGGTGCCAGCACCGGGATGTGGTAGCCGCCGTGCCCCCCGCCCTTAACGGCCTGAAAGTAGTCCGACTGCGAGGCATCGATGCCGCCCAGGCCCGGGCCGGAACGGGAGATGTTGATGATGACGCCGGGAAGCTCCGCACCCGCCATGTAGGAGATCCCCTCCTGCTTCAGCGAGATGCCCGGGCTGGAGGAGGAAGTCATGGCGCGGACTCCCGTGGCGGAGGCGCCCAGAAGCATGTTGATCGCGCCGATCTCGCTCTCCGCCTGGATGAACTCGCCGTTCAGCTTGGGGAGCTCCCGCGAGAGGTATTCGGGAATGTCGCTTTGCGGGGTGATGGGATACCCGAAGTAGTAGCGGCACCCGGCGGCCACGGCACCCATGGCGGCGGCCTCATTCCCCTTTACAAACAGACGTTTTGACAAGTGTCCCTCCAGGGGATCCTGCTGGGCCGGGTGCACGGACAGCTCCGCCGCACGCTCAAACCGCGCTCGCGGTTGCTCAGTTAGGATCAATGAATCTCACTGTGGAAGTAAAAAATTATTTGAAGACAGTTATGGCTACGTCAGGACAAATTTCGGCGCAGAGAGCACACCCGGTACAGAGTTCCTGATTGGGAGACTCTGCAGGTGCGTATCCCTGGATATTGACCTTCTCACACAGCCTGATCAGCTTTTTTGGGCAAGCAATAGTGCAGATACCGCATCCTTTGCATCTCAATTCGTCTATTACAATTCGTCCCATTCTAAGTCACCCTCATAGTCCGGCGGCAGCTTTCCGCCCATGCAATCAGCCGTGGAAACCTAGCAGAAATTTAACTTGGCAGTCAACTTTTTTGTTTACGTTTAACATTTAAGGCTTGATTTTAAATGTGTATGTAGTTTAATAATACTCGGCTAATATTTTCACCTCAAAACTATGAAAGGAGGAGCGAAAAGATGGCATCATCACTGCTCGAATTGACGGCCAATATTGTCTCTTCACATGCCTCGGTTACAGAGATGTCCGGTGAAGATCTGCTTCTTGAGCTGCAGAAGGTGCATGTCGCACTTCAGAAGCTGGAAGTGGAGGCTGGTGAAGGAGCGGAGAAGGCCGATGCTAGAGGGCCGGCCATCTCCCTGAAGAAGGCTTTCCAGCCGGACCAGGTAAGCTGCATGCTCTGCGGCAAGAGCGGCATGAAAACGCTCGCCCGCCACTTGGCCCAGGTCCACGGCATGAAGCCTGGCGAATACAGGAAACTGTTCGGCATCCCCAGCGGACAGGCGCTGACCGCGCGCAACTTCTCCGAGGCGCGCAGAAGGATGGCGCAGGAGAAGGGGCTCGCGGACAACCTGGCCAAGGCCCGTGCAGTACGGGCGGCCAAACTTGCCGCCAAGGGGGGTCCAGCCGAGAAAAAGCCCCCCAAGACGCCGCGGGTACCGAAGCAGAAGCAGCAGATGAGCGCATGACGCCTGAAGTTATCGGCGCCGCCTCCCCTCGCCTTCCTGAGCCGCAGTTCAACCACACTGACTAACTGCCCCTGCCCTGTCTCCCCGAGTGAGAAAGCAGGCATTGCACTCATATAAAAAAAGCCGCCCCAAAGGGTGGCTTTTTCTTGTGTCCGGTTTACTGTGTCTGGTCCTTCGCTTTGTCAGCGTGTCCGCCTTCCTGTGCCTGTCGAACCTCGCCGCGCTACCACTCCGGTCTTGCGTGGACCGCGCCCTGTGCCTACCGGGGCCATCTTCCTGTTGAGCCGGGTCACTTCTTCAGGCGCCAGGTGCCTGTACTCCCCGGGCTTCATGTCGCCTATCTCAAGAAAGTCGTACCGGGCCCGCTTCAGGCGCACCACGTTCAGCCCCACAGCCTCGCACATGCGCCGCACCTGACGGTAGCGCCCCTCATGGATGGTAATCGAGATCCAGGAGTTGTTCTCGCTCTCGCTCACCGGGAGCACCTTGGCGGGAGCGGTCATGCCGTCCTCCAGTTTCACCCCCTCGGAGAGCTTCTTGATCTGGAGAGGAGATACCTGCCCGCTCACCCTTACCAGGTACCCCTTGTCCACCTCGTGGCTTGGGTGCATCAGCGAGTTGGCGAGCGCCCCGTCGTTGGTCAAAAGGAGCAGCCCCTCTGTGTTGTAGTCCAGGCGGCCGATGGGGTACACCCGCTCCTTCACCCCATTGAGAAGATCGCTCACGATCGGGCGCCCTTCCGGGTCCTTCATGGTGGTCATGTAGCCGACCGGTTTATAGAGCAGGATGTAGACCCGCTTCTCTTCGATGGTGATCGGCTTGCCGTCCAGGGTTATGGTGTCGGTGTCGGGATCCGCCTTCGTCCCCAACTCCGTTACCACCGTGCCGTTAACGGCCACCCTCCCCGCGGCGATTATCCCTTCCGACTCGCGTCGGGAAGCAACCCCTGCCTGCGAGAGTATCTTCTGTAAACGTTCCAGCATTATTTTCTCCTTACCTGGGTTCTCCCCGGTGACTACTGATAGACGTTCAGTCTTACCATAGCATCCACAGTTGCCGCAACCTTTAACGGCCGAAGCGGACTCAGTCCGAAAACGATGAGACAGGTGCCTGTTACCCTTTGTCATTGACGCTGACGTATTGCCTTGTAGGTCACAAACTGATAAAAAGAAGGGCTCGCCCGGATCAGTCAAGGCACAGGCAGAAAACTAGAAGGTAAGGAGTAGACGCTGATGTTGGATGAGAGAAGAACTGCACTGAAAAAGAACAAGATGATCGCCGTAGCCCTCATGGCAGGCGCCGCCGTCCTATTCGTCGTGGCCCGCCTGCAGCGGGGAAGCGGCGGCTGGGAATGGGTGGCCGCGTTCGCCGAGGCCGCCATGGTCGGCGCCCTTGCCGACTGGTTCGCCGTGGTGGCCCTGTTCAGGCACCCGCTGGGACTTCCCATACCGCACACCGCCATCATCGCCGACAAGAGGGAAACCATCGCCGACAACCTGGCCCGCTTTATCCAGGAGAAGTTCCTGACCACCGAGGTGCTGGTAGAAAAGATGAGGGAATTCGACCCCGCGCGGCAGCTTTGCCGTTATCTCACCTCGCGGGAAAACGCGGAAGGGCTGGCAAGGGGGTTGGCGCGTATCCTCTCCGAATCGATCGGTTTCCTGGAGGACGAGCGGGTGAGCAGGATAGTCATGGCCGCAATGCACGACCGGATCGGTAAATTCGACCTGGCCGGTTCCGCGGCGAGCCTCCTCGAATCCCTGAGAAAGGACGATCGCCATCAGGCCGTTCTGGACGAGATCCTGAGGCGGCTGGGCGCCTGGCTTGGGACCCCCGAGTCGCAGGAGAAGATTGCCATAGCGCTGGACAACTGGGTCGACACCGAATACCCGCTCCTGAGCAAGTTCATCCCGAACCGTCCGCAGTTCTCCAGGAACGCCGGCGAAAAAATCATAGATAAGGTGAGCGGCTTCCTGAACCTGGTCAACGCCGACCCGGACCACGAGCTGCGCCAGGAGTTCGACCGGGCCGTGGGCGACTTCATCGCGAAGCTGAAACACGACTCCGGTACCAGGGAGAAGGTGGCCGAGCTGAAGCGGGAGGTGCTCGATAACGAACAGCTCTCGCATTACGCCAAGAACCTCGTGGCCGACCTGAAGCAATGGATGGCAGATGACCTGGACCGGCCGTTATCCAGCATCCGCGCGAAGATAGCCGACGCCGCGGTTGCCCTTGGCAACACCCTGTCCGAGAATTCCGACTTGGCCGATTCCGTCAACGAGCACCTGGAGCGCGTGGTAAGAAAGTACGCCGACAACCTGAGAGCCGGGTTCTCCCGTCACATCGCCGGTACCGTGAAAGAGTGGAAGGAAGAGGAGTTCATCGAGGAGATCGAGCTCAGCATCGGAAGCGACCTGCAGTTCATCAGGATGAACGGCACGCTCGTCGGCGGCATGATCGGCCTTTTGCTGCACGCGGTGTCGCTGCTCATAGGATGAAAAGGTAAAAAGGGGACAGGCTACTTTTTCGTTTCGAAAACCAGCCTGTCCCCTTTTCTTTTTTCTTCCTCGGTGAAGCTGCTCTTTTTGTAGAGTTTATATAATAATGCTGAGCAGTTAGCCCATTTACCGGGATTCCCTTCAGCACCTTGAAAATAAAGGGGGACAGGCTACTTTTTCATTTCAAAAAGTAGCCTGTCCCCTTTTTCTATTTTCTGTTCTTTTGTTACTCGGCGAAGCGACTCATCTTGCGGAACTTCTGGTAACGCTGCTCGATCAGATCCTCTGCGGGAATCGCTTTGAGTTCCTTCAGGTTCTTGGAGAGGGCTTTGTGCAGGTTCTTGGCCATGGCCTCGTGGTCGCGGTGCGCGCCGCCGGCCGGCTCCGGAACGATCTCGTCGATGACTTCGAGCGCCTTGATGTCCTTGGCGGTCAGCTTCAGCGCCTCGGCAGCCTGGGCGCCCTTGGTGCCGTCGGACCACAGGATCGCGGCGCAACCCTCGGGGGAGATGACGGCGTAGACGGAATGCTGCAGCATGAGGATCCTGTCGCCCACGGCGATGGCCAGCGCGCCGCCGGAGCCACCCTCACCGGTGATGACGACGATGATGGGCACGGTGAGGCGCGACATCTCGCGCAGGTTGCGGGCGATCGCCTCGGCCTGGCCGCGCTCCTCGGCACCAATACCGGGGAAGGCGCCCGGGGTGTCGACGAAGGTGATGATGGGAAGCTTGAAGCGCTCGGCCATCTCCATGAGACGCAGCGCCTTGCGGTACCCTTCGGGGTTCGGCATGCCGAAGTTGCGGAACACCTTCTCCTTGGTGTCGCGCCCCTTCTGATGGCCGATCACCATCACCGGCTCGCCGTCCAGCCTAGCCAGACCGCCGACGATGGCGTGGTCGTCGCCGAAGTTGCGGTCGCCGTGCAGTTCCACGAACTCGGTGAAGACCAGCTCCAGGTAATCGAGGGTGAAGGGACGGTTGATGTGGCGCGCCACCTGGGCCGTCTGCCAGCGGGAAAGGTTGGCGAACATCTCCTCGCGCATCTTTTCGGATTTTTGCTCCAGCTTGGCGATCTCGGCCGAGAGGTCCACCCCTTGCGTCGAAAACCCATGCAGTTCCTGTATCTTCTTGTCCAGTTCGGCCAGCGGCTTCTCAAAGTCCAGATAGCTTTGTTGCAGTGCCATATATTTTCATCTCCTTGATTTCAGATTAACTCGCAGAAGCGGCATTCCTGACGCGACTGCTGTGGCAGTATCACGGCTGGAATGCCGCTCCTACATACAAAACTCATATTTTTTACGGACCTATGCCGGGAATAGAATAGAGGTCACTCGAAAGACACGGCATTATAGCCGAAGAGGTTGCTCACTTCCACTGTTAATTCTTCACTTGCCGAGACTTTGTATACATCGGGAAGCTTGATGGTGACTCTGGAGCTGTTCTCTATGTCAAGGTGCAGGAAGCTGCGACAGATTCCCTGATAGCGGGAGATGATGTCTTTGAGCGTTTTGAGCTTTCCTTCGTCGACCTCTTTGGCGTCTATGGTGAAATTGACCTTCCTCGTTTCACGCTCAACCAGGTCGCGCAGAAGGACGATGTCGCTCGCCATCACCTTGGCCCCCTTCTCACTCAGCTCAACGGTGCCGGTGACGTGGATGGGATCGTCCCCCCTGAGCACCTCGGAGCACTTGGCGTAGGTTTCCGGAAAGACCACCACCTCGACCGAGCCCACCAGGTCCTCCAGCGCGAGGAAGGCCATCCGGTCCCCTTTCTTGGTGATCAGCTCCTTGACGCTGGCCGGCACGCCGCATATCCTCACCTCGCTCTTTTCCTTGGCGTCCAGGATGGTGGAGCAGTCCACGCTGGAGAAGCGCCTCATGTCGGCGACGTAGCGGTCCAGCGGATGCCCGGTGATGAAGAAGCCGATCGCCTCCTTCTCGCACCCCAGCCGGTACTTCTCGTCCCACTCGGGTATCTCGGGAAGCCGGTTGCCGCCGCCGTTGGCGCCGCGCACGATCTCGGCCGCGCCGAAAAGCGACGCCTGAGCGCTCTCTCGCTCCTGCTGCACCCTCTGCCCGGCGGACGCGGCATCCTCCAGCCCCGCCATGAGCTGGGAGCGTTTGGCCCCGGTGCAGTCGAAGGCGCCGCACTTGATGAGCGCCTCTATCACCCTTTTGTTGACCCGGCGCAGGTCGACGCGCTCGCAGAAATCGAAGAGGTCCTTGAAAGGCTCGTCGCCGCGCGCCTCGATGATCGCCTCGATGGCGCCTTCGCCCACGTTCTTCACGGCGCCCAGACCGAAGCGCATCGCCTTGTCCAGCACGCGGAAGGAACGGTCCGACTCGTTGATGTCGGGGGGGAGCACCTCGATCCCCATCTCGCGGCAGTCGCCGATGCTCTTAATGACCTTGTCGGTGTTCCCCATGTCCTCGGTCAAGAGGGCAGCCATGAACTCGACCGGGTAGTGGGCCTTGAGGAACGCGGTCTGGTAGGCGACCAGGGCGTAGGCGGCCGAGTGCGACTTGTTGAAGCCGTACTCGGCGAACTTCGCCATCAGGTCGAAGATGGCGGCGCACTTCTTCCCGTCCAGGCCGAGCTTCTCGGACCCCTCCAGGAACTTGTCGCGCTCCTTCGCCATCTGCTCGGCGTCCTTCTTACCCATGGCGCGGCGCAGGAGGTCCGCGCCCCCAAGCGAGTAGCCGGCGAGCGATCGGGAGATCTGCATGACCTGTTCCTGGTAGACGATGACGCCGTAGGTGTCTTTCAGGACCGGCTCAAGCTGCGGCAGGTCGTAGACGGTCTGCTTGCGGCCGTGCTTTCTTTCGATGAAGTCGTCCACCATGCCGCTGCCCAAGGGGCCCGGACGGTAGAGGGCGCAGACCGCGATGATGTCCTCGAAGCAGGAGGGCTTCAACTTGACCAGGAGCTCCTTCATGCCGCTGGACTCCAGCTGGAACACGCCTGTCGTGTTGCCGGCCTGCAGGAGCTTGTAGGATTCCTCGTCGTCGTCGCGCAAAAGCGTGATGTCGAAGTTGGGGTCCTTGCCGTTTCTGATGTGCTTGCAGGCGTTGTCGATAACGGTCAGGTTCTTGAGCCCGAGGAAGTCGAACTTCACCAGGCCGATCTTCTCCACGTACTTCATCGAGTACTGCGTGGTCAAGGAGCCGGTCTTCTGGTCCTTGTAGACCGGGCAGAATTCCTCCATCTGCCTGGGTGCCACCACGAGGCCGGCCGCATGCGTAGAGGCATGGCGGGCAAGCCCCTCCAGCCTGAGCGCGACGGTCATGACCTCCTTCACCTTCGGGTCGGCCGCCATCAGCTCCTTCAGCTTCGGCTCCTGCTCCAGCGCCTTATCCAGCGTGATGCCGAGCACCTCGGGGACCAGCTTCGCGATCCGGTCCACCTCGCCGAAGGTAAGGTCGAGCGCGCGCCCGACGTCGCGGATGACGCCGCGCGCCGCCATGGTACCGAAGGTGATGATCTGGCAGACCTTCTCCCGGCCGTACTTCTCGACCATGTACTGGATCACCTCTTCGCGGCGATCCTGGCAGAAGTCGACGTCGATATCAGGCATGGAGATACGTTCCGGGTTCAGGAAGCGCTCGAAGAGGAGGTTGTACGGCATGGGATCGATGTCGGTGATCCTGATGCAGAAGGCGACGAGAGAGCCCGCCGCGGAACCCCTGCCCGGGCCGACGGGGATGCCGTGGTCTTTGGCCCAGTTGATGAAGTCGGCGACGATCAGGAAGTAGCCCGGGAACCCCATCTGCTTGATGCAGTCCAGCTCGATGCGCAGACGGGCGTGGTAGGCCTGTTCCTGCTCTTCGGTCAAGTTGTACTTGATGCGGATCTTTTTCAGCCGCTCGACGAGGCCGACGGTCGCCTCGCGCTCCAGCTGCTGGTCCAGCGTCTCCCCTTCAGGGGCCTCGTAGGCGGGGAAGTAGTAGGTCTTGAAGTCGAATTCGAGGTTGCAGCGCTCGGCGATCTTGACCGTGTTCTCAATCGCCTCCGGGGCGTAATGAAACGCCTGCGCCATCTCCTGCGGCGTCTTCACATAGAACTCGTCCACGGAGAACGCCATGTGGGTCGGGTCGCTCATGGTCTTGCCGGTCTGGATGCAGAGGAGGATCTCGTGGGCCCTCGCGTCTTCGCGGTTCAGGTAATGGCAGTCGTTGGTGGCGACGAGCGGCAGGTCCATCTCACGCGCGATCTCCATGAGCCTGCGGTTGGCGATGTCCTGCTCCGGGAGCTTGTTCTCCTGCAGCTCGATGTAATAGCTACCGGGGAAATTCTCGGCGTACCAGGAGGCCGCTGCGCGCGCCTCGTCCATCTTGTTCCTGCCGGCAAGGTACGCCACCTCCCCCTGCAGGCAGGCGGAGAGGACGATGAGCCCCTCCTTGTGCTTCAGAAGGAGCTCCTTGTCGATGCGGGGGCGGCGGTAGAACCCTTCCTTGTATCCTGCGGATACCAGATAGGAGAGGTTCTTGAAGCCGGTCATGTTTTCGCACAAAAGGATCAGGTGGTAGCTGGAGGCCTGGCCGGGGCTGGAGGGAGCCTGCTTCAAGAACCTGTCCTGAGGCGCTATGTACACCTCGCTCCCCAGGATCGGCTTGACCCCTTTGTCCTTGCACTTCAAATAGAACTCAAGGGTGCCGAACATGTTGCCGTGGTCGGTCATGGCCACGGCCGGCATGTGGCACTCCTTCACCTTCTTCAGGAGGTCACCGATGCGGATCGCCCCGTCGAGGAGCGAGTACTGGGAGTGGAGATGGAGGTGAACGAAATTTGTTGAATCCATAAGGTGAACGTCCTGGCAAAGAAACGGCGGGAACTGACTGAATCGAAACAATAAAAGGAGCCATCGCCTTAGGCGGCTCCTGTATCTGTAACGGCGTAAAAATTGCCGCTAAATATGCCACGAATGGAGCCGCTATGTCAATGAGACACAGGTGGCGGCTCTCCTAATTTTCCCGGCAGATCGCCGTCGGGCTTGGGGGGCATCACAGGGCAAAGAAGGGTGGCTCAGAAATTTCTTGACTTGGGACGGCAAACAAGTTTAATATCGAGCTATAAGAAATCAAACTAGATCCAGTGCTAACCCGAGCCCGCCTTTCCCGAACAGCTCGGGATTTATTCCCTGAATATAGTTTGACATTAAACCGGTTAATTTTAAACCGAAAATCCAAGAACAGGAGGAGCAAACACATGAACCAGAGCACCACCACCCAGGGACCCATTGTTGTCGATCTCGAGCCCGGCACCTACTACCGCTGTACCTGCGGCAAGTCGGCTACACCATTTTGCGACGGCGCCCACGCAGGGAGCGACAAAGCGCCGCTGGCGTTCGAGGTCAAGGAAAAGCAGCAGGTGTACCTGTGCAACTGCGGAAAAACCGCCAACGCGCCCTACTGCGACGGCAGCTGTCAGAAGGGGTAGATAGAACGTCGAAGCGCCAGGGTTGCCGGTGCAGAAAACGCGAGGTTGAACAAATGTTGAAATCAGTACATTGCATACTGCTGCTGGCAGCCCTGGCATACGCGGCTTGGATCGAATGGTCCGTTCTGACCAGCGCGGGCTTACTGTGGGGGATCTTTTTCGGGTTCTTCATCGTCCCCTTTGCTCTCTTCGCCGTTCTGGGTTTAGCTCCGAAGAAAATGCCGGCCCGCGAGTAGGGTCGGAAAGGAGACATCATGATCACGATCAGAAAATCTGAAGACAGAGGACATGCCGATCACGGCTGGCTCAACACCTATCACAGCTTTTCCTTCGCCGGATACTACGACCCGCGGCACATGGGTTTCAGCAACCTCCGGGTCATAAACGAAGACCGGGTGCAGCCGGGAGAGGGATTCCCCACCCACCCGCACCGGGACATGGAGATCATCTCCTACGTTCTCGAAGGGGCACTGGAGCATCGCGACAGCATGGGAAACGGTTCCGTGATACGGCAGGGGGAAGTGCAAAGGATGAGCGCCGGCACCGGCATCACCCACAGCGAGTTCAACCATTCCAAAGAAGAGGGCCTTCACTTCTTCCAGATCTGGATTCTGCCGCAAAGCGAGGGGATCGCGCCGAGTTACGAGCAGAAGCTCTTTCCGGAGCAGGAAAAAAGAGGAGCCTTGCGGCTCATCGCCTCGGCAGACGGCGCCGAGGGTTCAATCATCATCAACCAGGACGCGAAGATGTACGCGACCGTTATCGATGGCGGTCAGGAAGTGGTGCACCACCTGGCGCGGGGGCGCCACGCGTGGGTTCAAGCGGCACGCGGCAGCGTCACCGTCAACGGCCACCTGCTCGAAGCAGGAGACGGCGCGGCGGTAAGCGGTGAGGACCTGGTGCGCCTGACGGCAAGGCAAAAAAGCGAGGTGCTGCTTTTCGATCTGCCGTAACATAAGAAAAAGCTGCTAAAAAAGAACGCGGCAGGGATGCCGCTCCACCAAGGTCTGAACCGGGCGGGGCGGCGCTCCTGCCGCGTTTTTTTGCTTCAAAGGCTGAAAGACGTTTAACAGGGATGAAGGGGATAAATGGGATATTCAAAACCTTCAATCAAGTTTTTGTCTTTATCCCTTCCATCCCCTTCATCCCTGTAGATCGCCTTTAAGCTATTTGCCGTTCATCCCGGCTCTGATGCTCTCCGCATCGAGCGGCACTTCGGACTGGGTGCCGCCGTCCATGTTCTTCAGGGGAGCGGTGCCGCGGGAGAGCTCGTCGCCGCCTATGATCAGCGTGAAGCGCGAGTTGAACTTGTCGGCACGCCTCATCTGGCTCTTCAGGCTCTTCCCTTCATAGTCGATCTCCACGGCCGCGCCGCCGCGCTGCAGTGCCGACATGAGACGGAACGCCTCGGCGTGCGCCTCCTCCCCCATGGCCGCGATGAAGAGGTCGGGACGGCGAGAGAACTCCTTCTCGGCCAAAAGGAGCGCAACCCGCTCGACCCCCATGGCGAAGCCTATACCCGGGATCTGCGGCCCGCCGATCTCGGCGATGAGGCCGTCGTAGCGCCCCCCCGCAGCCACTGCGCTCTGCGCGCCCAAAAGGGTGGTCACCATCTCGAAGGTGGTCCGGGTGTAGTAGTCGAGGCCGCGCACCATCCTCTTGTTGATGGCGTAGGGGGTGTCGGCGAGCTCCAGGTATTTCCTGGTCTGGTCGAAGTGGGCGCTGCACTCGCCGCAAAGGTAGTCGAGCATGGAGGGAGCGCCCTGGGTCGCCTCCTGGCAGCCTGCGGACTTGCAGTCCAAGGCGCGCAGCGGGTTCGACTCGTAGCGGCGCTTGCAGTCCTCGCACAGGCTGTCGATCCGGTCCAGGAGAAACTTCTTGAGCGCGTCGCGGTAGAGCGGACGGCAGCAGGGGCACCCCAGCGAGTTGATCTGCAGGCTAGGCTCGGTCAATCCCAGTTCGTTGAAGAAGTGGGTCAGCATTGTGAGCACCTGGGCGTCGACGCTCGGGGCCGCCACCCCGGTGATCTCGGCGCCGATCTGGTGGAACTGGCGGTAGCGCCCCTTTTGGGGACGCTCGTAACGGAACATCGGCCCCATGTAGTAAAGGCGCGCCACCGGGTCGAGCGCGTGCATCTTGTGCTCGACGTAAGCCCGCATCACCGACGCGGTCCCCTCCGGGCGCATGGTCACCTTGTTCTCGCCCTTGTCCACGAAGGAGTACATCTCCTTTTCCACGATGTCGGTCGCGTCGCCAATGGAGCGGCAGAAAAGCTCGGTCTTCTCGAGGATGGGAATCCTGATCTCGGAGAGCCCGTAAAGTTCGAAAACCCGCCGCGCAGTCGCCTCGATGTACTGCCACTTCTCGACTTCGCCCGGGAGAATGTCGTTGAAACCCTTGATACCTGTTATGGCCACGTCAGTAACTCTCCTTGTGCAGATTATAAAAAACAAAAGAGCCGGGAGGCTCCAAGACCTGATTCGTTTGGGGGGAAACGGCTTGCTCTGATCAGGGAGGGGTGGTCAGCCGCTGGGCGTGGAAGGCCTTGTTCTTGCCGGCGGCCTTGCCGCGGTACATCGCCTGATCCGCCATCTCGAGGAGTTCCGTCTTCGTGGAGGCGTCGTCCGGGGAGCAGGCGTAGCCGAGGCTGACGGTGAGCTTGATGGAGAGCCCGTCGGCCTTGGAGAATGTATGTGCCTCAACCATCTTCCTGATACGCTCGGCGACTATCGCCGCGCCGTCCAGGCCGGTCTCGACCAGCACGATGGTGTACTCGTCGCCGCCGTAGCGGATCACGGCATCCACGTCGCGGACGCTCTTTCTGAGCAGGCTGCCGATCTCCCGCAGCACCCGGCTGCCGATCAGGTGCCCGAAGGTGTCGTTCACCGACTTGAAGAGGTCGATGTCCAGAAAGAGCACGGAGAGGTTGGAACCGTAGCGCTCCGAGCGCTTCAGCTCCCGCTCCAGCACCACGTCGAGGTAGCGGTAGTTGTAAAGGCCGGTCAACTCGTCGATGTAGAGCAGGTCCTTGGCGAAGTTGTAACGTGCGGCGTTGTCGAGAGCCAGCGAGGCTTGATCGAGGAGGAAGGTGACGTGCTTGCGGTTCACCTCCCTGGGGAGCGTGGAGTCGGGGTCGTTGACCAGGATGATGACCCCTTCCAGCGTGCTTTTCTGGCGGATGTAGAGGCAGATCGCCTCCCTTATCTCGCCGAATCCCGCCCCTTCCGGAAGAAAATCCCTGAGCATGACCAGGTTGCTGACGCCGTCGTCATGCAGGTCGCACTCGGCGATCACCGCCTGACCCAGCAGGGGAGCGCTCTGCTCGTCGATCCCCTTCATTTCGTGCAGCACCAGCTGCCCACCCTCGCTGAAGTAGCCCAACCCCCGGTTGGCGCCGATCTCCTTGGACAGCGCCTCCATCAAAAGAGGATAGATGCGCTCCAGTTCCAGGCAGTTGGCTATGTTCTGGCTTACCTGGAACAGGTTGACCAGCCCCTTCAGCTCAAGGTTCTCGTCCAGGAGCCTGCGCTGCTCCAGGCAGTGCGCGACGATATGCCGGAATTCGTCGTGGTTGATGGGCTTGATGAGGTAGTCGGTTGCCCCGTTTTTCAGCGCGTATATGGCGGTTTCCACATTGGCGTGCCCGGTCACCATGATGACCGCCGTGGCAGGGTCCAGCCTCTTTACCGTCGATAGGATGTCCAGTCCGCTGACGTCGCGCATCACCAGGTCGGTGACAACCAGGTGATACCCGCCCTTTCCGATCATCTCCAATGCCTCTTCACCGGAGACGGCCACCTCGACGCTGTAGCCATCTTCTTTGAGAAGGTCTGTGAAGATCTCTCTGAAGAAGCTGTCGTCTTCGACTAAAAGAATCCTTTCCATACAACGGATCTCCAGGAATGCCGGGTATATTCTGGACAATTCTCGCCTAAACTATCAGATTGATGTTAGAAGTGTCAATTAAAATGCCCCCAAGGCATTGATACAATAACGGTACCTTCTTGTGCCAGTACCGCCTCTACTGTGCCTTCATGGTCGGTGCGGTAGACTCGGACACCGCGCCTTTGCAGCCGGGCGATGGTAGCGGGAGCGGGAAGGCGGAAGACATTCCCATATCCAGCTGAAATCACAGCGTCTTTCGGAGCCAGCGCGGCTAGAAATGGGTCGCAGGTCGAGTACCTGCTGCCATGATGCGCCACCTTTAAGAGGGAAGAGCGCGAGAGCGTCCCCCGCGCCAGGAGTTCCCGTTCCCCTTTTTCCCCCAGGTCTGCGGCAAGAAACACCGACGCCGCCCCGTGGCTCAACCTGAACACCAGCGAGGAGTCGTTGGCGTCTCCGGAAGCAGGCGGGTCCGTCGACGACGGCCATAACGGCTGCACGGTCGCGCCGCCGGCGCTGAACTCCCCCAGCGCGCCGTTAACCCTGCGCACCGGGACCCCGCGCGCGGCCAGGATCCACTTGAGCTGTCCGTACTCGTAGGAGGCAGACGGAACGCCGCTTTCCCAGAACTCCCCCACCTCGAACCTGGCGGCAAGATAGGAGACCCCCTGCAGGTGGTCAGGGTGCTCGTGGGTGAGCACCAGGTAGTCGATGCGCCGCACCCCCAAGGCGTTCAGCGCCGGCAGCAGCAGGCGCGGCCCGACCTTGGCCGACGCATCATTGGCATTCCCCCCGCCGTCCACCAGCATCCACTTCCCGTCCGGCAAATGGGCCAGCGTCGCGTCCCCCTGCCCCACGCTCAGAAAGTACAGGTGCAACAGCCCATCGCCGGCGCCGCCTGCCGGGATGGCACGCCAAACCAGCGCCAGGAGCAGGGGGGAGAGCGCCGCGAGCCGCTTGACCTTCGAGTCCGGGAAGGTGACCGCGCAAAGTGCCAGGCAGGCGAGCAGCAGGTCCAGCTTCCCCGGTGCGTATCCGGTCAAAACCGGGGCCCGGGAGAGGTATTCGATCACCCAGTCCGACATACGGACCAGCAGGGCTGCGAGCTGCAGCAGCGCCTGCGCGGCCGGTTCGGCGAGACGGCTCAAGGAAAGCGAGGCGAAGCCGGCGACGACCGAGCCGTACCCCATGAGCGGCACCACCAGCAGGTTCGCGACCAGCCCGACCAGGCTCACCCGCTGAAAGTAATACGCCACCGGGACCAGGGTCGCCAAGACCGCAGCCAGCGAGGCTGCCGCCAAAAGCCACAGCCAGCGCAGCAGCGCAGGGAGTTTGGTGACGGGCGCCGCCAGAGGGGGAGCGAGGACGACCAGTCCCCAGATGGCCAGGAAGGATAGTTGGAACGACACGTCGAACAAGTCCTGAGGGGCGAGGAACAAGATGGCGCAGGCGGCCAGCATGACGGTATTGACCGGATCCATCTCGCGCCTTAGATATAGCGCCGCCACCATCGCGCAGATCATCAGCACGCTTCTCAGCGTAGCCGGTGCCGCCCCGGACAGGAACAGGTAAAAGACCAGCACCGGCAGCACCAAAAGCGGAAGCACCTGCCTCAGGTTCAGGCGCAGGGCCAAGGGCTCGCAGCGGCGCGCCGCGAAGAACAGCAGCTGAAACAACGCCAGGAAGATGATCCCTATATGAAAGCCGGATATGGAGAGGATGTGGTTCACCCCGCTTCTGGCGTAGGCATCCTGCAACTGCTCCGGCACATCCCCCTTGTCCCCGAGAAGCAGCGCCTTCAGCACGCCCCCATCGCTGCCGGGAACCTCCCTCATGACGAAGCGCCCGAGCGAAGCTGCCAGCCGGTCCATCCGGTGAGCCAGTCCCGTCCCCGAACGCAGCAGCACAATCTCCTCTGCCTTTAGTACGAAGCCGGTGGCGAAAACGCCTTGATAGGCAAGGCGGCGCGCCTGCTCCACCTCTCCCGGCAACCCCAGGTTGAGCGGCTTGCGAATCCTGGAGCGGAAGAGGATCCGGTCGCCGCTGCAAAAGGGCACCCTCCCCTCCCTGACGTAAACGAGCAGACGCCCCCGTGCTTCAGTCTCGACGGTTCCGGTCCGAAGCCGCTCCACCTGCAGATACAGCTTCGCGCCTCCAGTCACCGTACCCTCCGGGCGCTGGTCCACGACCCCCTCGACCAGCACCGGCCCAGCGCCGGCCACCGCGGCAAGGCGGTCGGCAGGGCGCAGAAACAAAGAGAGAGAAAGGGCGCCCCAGACGAAGAACAGCAGGGAAAGCGAGAGCCTAAAGGGGAAGAGGCTTCGGACGAAACAGGCGGGAAAGGTAATGGCGAGGAGCGCTATCAGGGTCCAGAACGGGGGGAGGGCATCGAGAAGATCGGCGCTGACCAAGCCGGCGACCAGGGAGGCAAGCGGTACCAGCAGGGGTCTCTCCAGAGGGCGCCTCCTCTTTTCCTTATTGCGGCCGCAGGCGGGTCTGCGGCGCAGGATCAACCACCGGGGTTTATCTACAGTTGATCCTTCCCACAAACTAACCTGCGGCTGGACAGCCCCTGTTCACAGTTCGCCACTGAGCTAAAGCATTGAATTGACAGCTATTGATCACCGACTGAACCGCGCATGTGCATCTTTAGCACAGCGGCACTTGCAAAAGCTGCATCAAAATCCCGGTCGACACCGCCGACATTCTGACGCTATTACAGCAGGTTACAGGAAAACAACCGACTGTTGCGGTTTTGGTATGGCGGTTGAAAAGAAGAAACAAACGGCATATACGGGGGTGACACGATGGGATACCGAGATCGCAGCACTGACGACAGGTCTGGAGCATACGGCTACTGCATCATGGAAGTACGGCTCAGGAACAAGAACGCTCCGGCCGGCACGAAAGACGATCTGCGGTTAATGACCGTCGACAGCCACTGGGACACCCTGCGCTTCGTCCAGGACAACATGGACGACTGCGTGCGCAACGTGGTGCGGCTCAAGCGCATGGAACCGGCAGCCGAGCAGCGGGTGGATGAAAGCGCGGCGCTGTTCGAGAGAAACCTGGAGCCGCTGATCTCTACGCTGGCGGCCGCCCAAGGGCAAGGGGTGATGGACAAGCTGTCGACGTCGTTGAAAAAGGCCCTCCTGCTCATGGTGATGGAGCGCTACCAGAGCGACCGGGAAAAAGCCTGCCGCGTGCTCGGCATCTCCCGCGAGAAGCTCGAAAAGGAACTGCAACTCTGCGGCGTTCCCCGCTGACGGGAACCTCCGTCGCCTAATAGTATTCTTCCTGATAAGAAGGGATCTCCGCGCACCAGCGGGGGTCCCTTTTTGCGTGTTGCAAGGCCGCATCCACGGTCTCGATCAGGCGCTCCCGGTCCTTGGGGTAGCTGCCGGCGAGGTTTAAAAAGTTGGAGACGTGGTTCGAGCGCAGGATGGTCCCCTGGGGGTGCAGCCCTTCCAGAAGGGCGCATGTTTCCAGCAGGATCTCTCCGTGGCTCAAAGGCTCGATCAGCTTCAGGAAGTCGTCGTTGTGGCGCTGGAACATGGTGAGCAGCGAGAAGTACTCCGGGGAAAGCGCGCTCACCCACTTTGCCGTGGCGGCGGCATGCTCGGCGCTACGTTTTCTGCCGGCAAGCCCCAGGATGGCCGTCACCGACAGCTTGATCCCAGCGCTCTTCGCCTTGCGGCACAGCTCCAGCATCTCCCCCGGCTCAAACCCCTTGTCCACTAGCTTGAGCGTCTCGGCGTCCCCGCTTTCCAGCCCGAAGTAGAGGATGCGCAACTTCTTGCCGCGCAGTGCGGCCAGCTCCTCGACGCTTTTGGTGCCGAGGCTGTTCGGTGAGGCATAGGCGCCAATCCGGGTCAGCGCGGGAAAGGTCTCTGCCAGCAAATCGAGGATCGACTCCAACCCCTTTTGCGGGTAGATGAGCGCGTCCCCGTCGGCAAGAAATACCCGCTTCACTTGGGCGCGGTAGCGCGGGGGGATGGAGCCGATCTCGGTGCGCACCTCGTCGAGGCTGCGGATGCGGAAGCGCTTCATCTTGTACATCCCGCAGAACTTGCAGCTGTTCTGGGAGCAGCCGATGGTGATCTGGAAGATCAGGCTCCCCGCCTCTGAGGGGGGGCGAAAGAGCGGCTCGTCGTAGTTGAAGAAGTACATGGCAGGTTCTCTCCATCCCGTGATGGTCCCGGTGCTGCGGACCCGCCCACCATACCGGAGTACCCCCCGCCGTTTCCAGAAAAAAGTGCTATTCCACCACGCGCAGCCCCTTGAGCGCCGCGGTAAAGGGTGCCGAGACGCCGACCTCCCCCTTGGGGAGCGCTGCCAGGTCGGTGATCCTGGCGAGAATCCACCCGTCCCCGCTTTCGTCCCTGATCACGACCAAAGCGCCGGGACGAAGATCGACGGCGGATGCAGCGCGGCTTTTCCAGTAGTGGGATCCCATGACGACCGTGCCGTCTGGCTGCCTGACACAGCTTTGGGATGCTTCCGATTCCCCGGTCGCGGCAAGCTCCTCCGTGCAGGGGCGGACCCCCAGCCAGCCGTTGGAACCGATCTCCTCGTCTGCCACGAAATAGAGATGGTCGTCCTCGGGAAGCCTCTGCATCGCGGCCTCAGCCAATGCTGCTTCCACGCTGCGGTTTTCCTCCCGCACTCTCAGGGTCCGTTGCATGGTTCTCATAGTGTCCTCTACTGTGTTCAAGGACTCCAATGGATCTTCGGCATGGCAGGGGACAGTAATGGCAATAAATAGGAACATGACAAGAGCACGCATAGCCCACCTCCTCAAGCGATCTCATAGCAACATTACCATCCATTAATTTTCATTGCAACAGCAAGACATAAATTATTTTTCATGTCTATTACTGTCAGGAAGATACCGGCACAAAGACAGGGGGTTGGGAGTTCTGTGTATCAAGAAGGTTGTGGGATAGGGATATGTCAGACGAGGAGGAAGAATCAGGTTTTATCTCCTTATGACAGAGTATGAAGACGCAGCCTGCCTTTAGTCTATGACAATAAGACGAGGGCACCTGCCTCTACAGGGTAAGCCGCCCGTAGCGCAGATAGAAAAAGGGGGGCGACAAGCTCGCCCCCCTTCCCTTTGCTACTCTGGTTGCCGGTCTCTAGACGAGGCGGTTGGCGTACATGGGGAAACGCTTCATCAGCGCGTTGACCTGGGTCTTTACTGCGGCGAGCTTGGCCTCGTCGCTGACGTTGCCCAGGACCTCGGCGATGAACCCTGCCACCTGCTCCATCTCGGCCTCTTTCAGCCCGTGGCTGGTCGCAGCCGGGGTGCCGATGCGGATGCCGGAGGTGATGAACGGCGAGCGGGTGTCGAAGGGGATGCCGTTCTTGTTGACGGTGATCCCGGCGCGGTCGAGCGCCTCTTCGGCTACCTTGCCGGTCAGCTCGGTCTGGGAGAGGTCCACCAGCATCAGGTGGTTGTCGGTCCCGCCGGAGGTGAGCTTGAAGCCGCGCTTGGTGAGCCCTTCGGCTAGCGCCTTGGCGTTCTTCACGATCTGCCCCTGGTACTGCTTGAACTCCGGGGTCAGCGCCTCCTTGAAGGCGACTGCCTTGGCTGCGATCACGTGCATGAGCGGGCCGCCCTGGATGCCCGGGAAGATGTTGGAGTTGAGGGTCTTGGCCCAGTCCTCGCGGCACATGATCATGCCGCCGCGCGGTCCGCGCAGGGTCTTGTGGGTGGTGGTGGTGACGAACTCGGCGTAGGGAACCGGGCTCGGGTGCAGCCCTGCCGCGACGAGGCCGGCGATGTGCGCCATGTCCACCATGACCACGGCTCCCACCTTGTCGGCGATGCGGCGGAAGGCCTCGAAGTCGATGATGCGCGGGTAGGCGGAGGCGCCGACGACGATCATCTTCGGCTTGTGCTCGAGGGCGAGGCGCTCGGTCTCCTCGTAGTCGATGGTCTGGGTCTCTTTGGACACGCCGTAGGGGACGATGTTGAAGAGCTTGCCGGAGAAGTTGACCGGGCTGCCGTGGGTCAGGTGGCCGCCGTGGGCCAGGTTCATCCCGAGCACGGTGTCGCCGGGCTTCAGCACGGAGAAGTAGACAGCCATGTTGGCCTGGGAACCGGAGTGCGGCTGCACGTTGACGTGATCGGCGCCGAAGAGTTCCTTGGCGCGGTCGATGGCGAGGTTCTCCACCACGTCGACGCAATGGCAACCGCCGTAGTAACGCTTGCCGGGATACCCTTCGGCGTACTTGTTGGTGAGGACCGAGCCCTGCGCCTCGAGCACCGCCGGGGAGACGAAGTTCTCCGAGGCGATCAGTTCGAGGTTGTACTCCTGACGCTCGGTCTCTTGCCTGATGACCTCCGCGACTGCCGGATCGAATGTTTCCAGTACTGACATTTTGTTTCTCCTAAAAAGCGTGTTGAAATGAGAAAACGGGACTCCGGAGAGTCCCGTTGTTGCTGGTAACGGATGCTGCTGGTTGGCGATAAATCAGGAAAGCTTGGTTCCCAGTTGGCGTTCGACTGCGGCGATCTTGTCCAGGCGCCCCTGGTGCCTTCCCGCGGCGAACGCGGTGTCCAGCCAGGCGGCCACCATCTCGCGGGCGAGTTCTGTTTTCAGCACGCGCCCGCCGAGCACCAGTATGTTCGCGTTGTTGTGCTCCTTGGCCATGGTCGCCATGAAGACGTCCGTGGCAAGTGCCGCGCGTACTCCAGGGAACTTGTTGGCCACGATGGACATGCCGATTCCGGTGCTGCAGACCAGGATACCCTTCTCCGCGCTCCCTTCCGAGACGCGGCGCGACACGGCCACCCCGAAATCGGGGTAGTCGACGGAGTCGCCGTTATGGGTGCCGAGGTCTTCGCAGGGAATCCCCCTCTGGTCTAGGAGGTTCTTGATCTCGTTCTTCAGCTCGAGGCCGCCGTGATCGCTGCCGAGGACTATCATGCCTACACCTTCTTAAAGAGCAGCGACGCATTGGTCCCGCCGAAGCCGAAGGAGTTGCTCATGGCGTACTCCACCTTGGCGTCGCGCGCGGTATTCGGGACGTAGTCCAGGTCGCACTCGGGGTCGGGATCCGTGTAGTTGATGGTCGGGGGCACCACGGAGTTCTGCATCGCCATGAGCGAGAAGCAGGCCTCTATGCCGCCGGCGGCACCGAGAAGGTGGCCGGTCATCGACTTCGTGGAAGATACCATTAGCTTGAAGGCGTGGTCGCCGAAGACGGTCTTTATGGCCGTGGTCTCGCCGACGTCGCCGTACGGGGTAGAAGTGCCGTGGGCGTTGATGTAGTCGACCTGCTCCGGGTTGATGCCTGCGGTCCTGAGCGCCATCTTCATGCAGCGCGCCGCACCCTCGCCGCCGGGGGCGGGAGAGGTCAGGTGATAGGCGTCGCCGGAAAGGCCGTAGCCGACCACCTCGCCGTAGATCTTGGCGCCGCGTGCCTTGGCCGCCTCGTACTCCTCCAGCACCACAATGCCGGCCCCTTCGGAGAGGATGAAGCCGTCCCTACCCTTGTCGAAGGGTCTGGAGGCGCCTGCCGGGTTGTCGTTGTTGGTGGAGAGCGCCTTCATGACGGAGAAACCGCCGATCCCCAGGGGGGTCACGGTCGATTCGGTGCCGCCGGCGATCATGGCGTCTGCATCGCCGCGCTGAATCATGTGGTAGGCGTCGCCGATGGAGTGGGTGCCCGTAGCGCAGGCCGAGACGGAAGAGACGTTGGGTCCCTTAGCGCCGTACTTGATGGAGATGTGCCCCGGAGCCAGGTTGATGATCAGCATCGGGATGAAGAACGGGGAGATCTTCTTGTACCCCCCCTCCTGCAGCGCCGTGTGGTAGCGCTCGATGGCGGGGAGGCCGCCCAGGCCGGCGCCGACCAGGACGCCGACGCGCTCGGCGTTCTCTTCGTCGATGACGAGGCCGGAGTCTTCCATGGCGAAATGGGCTGCGGCAAGCGCGTACTGGATGAAGAGATCCATCTTCTTGATCTCTTTTTTATCGATGAAATCCTCGGGGACGAAGTCCTTAACCTCACCCGCGATCTTCACCGGCAGGTCAGAGGCATCAAAACGGGTGATCGGGGCGATGCCGGACTTGCCAGCCACCAGTGCATCCCAGTTCTTGCCGTTTCCGGTCCCAAGCGGGGAAACCACACCGACTCCCGTAACAACAACTCTTCTCATACTCTCAACTCTCCTTGGAAACTGTCTCGAACATGGCCGCCGAAACAGACGGCATGAAAAAGGGGAAGTAAAACTCCCCCCTGTCTACTAGGTATGATCGGTGATGTAGTCGATTGCGTCCTGGACGGACTGGATTTTTTCGGCGTCTTCGTCAGAGATTTCGATTTCGAACTCTTCTTCGAGGGCCATTACCAGTTCCACGGTATCCAGCGAGTCAGCGCCGAGGTCATCCATGAAGGAAGACTCATTAGTCACCTGTGCCTCGTCTACACCAAGCTGTTCGGCAACTATTTCTTTAATGCGTTTTTCGATCGAAGCCATCTATACCACCTCCATTTGATTGAAACGTTCAGACGATTTTGATTTTGTTCTGGTGAAGCCTGCTATTTCATAGCATGAAAAGTTAAATTTGCAAAAGGTATTTTTGGCGCTGAAAGTAAAAAGAATGCCGTTAGCCGGCTCACATGTACATGCCGCCGTTGACTGACAGGACGTGCCCGGTAATGTAGGCTGCCGCGTCCGAAACGAGGAACAAAACGGCCCCGGAGATGTCGTCGGCGGAGCCCAGCCGCCCCATGGGGATCTGCTCCTGGAGCGACTCGCGGGTCTTCTCGGAGAGCTCGCTGGTCATGTCGGTCTCTATGAAGCCCGGCGTCACCGCGTTCACCGTTACGTTCCTGCGGGCCAGTTCCCTGGCTACCGACTTGGTGAGGCCGATCATCCCGGCCTTGGAGGCGCAGTAGTTGGCCTGCCCCGGGTTCCCCATCTCGCCCACGACCGAGGAGACGTTGACGATCCTGCCGTAGCGCGCCTTGGACATGATCTTCGCGGCCTCGCGGGTACAGTTGAAGCTCCCCTTCAGGTTCACGTCGAGCACCGCGTCCCAGTCCTCTTCCTTCATCCTGAGAAGGAGGCCGTCCTTGGTGATCCCGGCGTTGTTCACCAGGATGTCGACCTTGCCGAAGGCGGCTACCGCCTCCTTGAAGAGCGCCTCGACCTCGGAGACGACGGAGACGTCGACCTTTACCGCGAGTGCACGGCCGCCGGCAGCTGCGATCTCGTCGGCTGTGCGCGCAGCACCTTCCTTGGTGGTGGCGGTGACCACCACGGCGGCCCCCTGTAGCGCGAGCTTCAGCGCAATGGCGCGGCCGATGCCGCGGGAGGCGCCGGTAACTATCGCTACCTGTCCGTTCAAGCTCATATAGCCCCTCCTGTCAAAGCCTTAACGCCGGCCACGTCCTGCACGTTGAAGCTGGCGGTTTCCTTGTTGATCCTCTTCACCAGGCCGGCGAGCACCTTGCCCGGGCCGATCTCGACGAAGTTGGTGACGCCGGCGGCGACGATCTGCTGCACGATCTGGTCCCAGAGGACCGGGGCGCAGACCTGCTCCACTAGAAGCGGCTTCACGCGTGCGGGGTCGGAGTTGGGCTTCGCCTCCACGTTGGTCACCACCGGGGTCGCGAGCGGGTTCACCTGCACCGACTGAAGCGTCTCGGCCAGACGCTCGGCCGCCTTCTGCATCAGGGCACAATGGAAAGGGGCGCTGACCGGAAGGAGCATCGCCTTCCTGAAACCTTTGGCCTTGGCGATTTCGATGGCGCGGTTGACCGCCGCCGTGTGGCCGGCGACGACGATCTGCCCCGGCGAGTTGAAGTTCGCGGGAGAGACCACCTCGCCCTGCGCCGCCTCGGCGCAGATCTCGGCCAGCTGCTCGGCCTCGGCCCCCAGGATGGCAGCCATGGCGCCCACGCCGACCGGGACCGCGTCCTGCATGAAGCTGCCGCGCGCCCTAACCGTCCTCAGCGCGTCGGCGAAGTCGAGCGCGCCCGAGGCTACCAGCGCGGAGTACTCGCCCAGCGAGTGGCCAGCCAGAAACGACGGGGTGAGCGGCGTCTCCTCCCGGAGGACCCTCAAGGCCGCTACGCTCGCCGCGAGGATCGCCGGCTGCGTGTTGGCGGTAAGCTTCAGATCATCCTCGGGCCCTTCGAAGCAAAGGCGCGACAGGGAGAAACCAAGCGCGTCGTCCGCCTCCTCGAAACTGATCCTGGCGCTCTTGAAGTTCTCCGCCAGCTCCTTGCCCATCCCGGCGTGCTGCGATCCCTGCCCCGGGAAAATGAATGCAAAAGATTGCATAAATTACCTCTTTTCTGTTTAGTGCAGCGACTGTGCACCTCCCCCTGGAGGGGGGAGGCCGGGAGGGGGGAAGTCGTATCGAGCCGCTACGCGCCCCCTCCCTGTCCCTCCCCCTCCGGGGGAGGGAACGTCGATGGGAGACTATCTACCAGCGGATCAGGGAGGCGCCCCAGGTGAGGCCGCCGCCGAAGGCGTCGATAAGCAGGATGTCCCCTTCCTTGAGCCGGCCGGCGCGCACCGCCTCGTCCAACGCGATCGGGATCGACGCAGCCGAGGTGTTGCCGTAGCGGTCCAGGTTGACGAAGACGCGCTCGCCGGTGATGCCGAGCCTCTTGCCGATGGAATCGACGATCCTCTGGTTGGCCTGGTGCGGGATGAAAAGGGAGACGTCATCGGGGGTGAGCCCGTTTGCCGCAAGCGCCTCCTGGGCGACCTCGCCCATGGCGCGCACCGCCAGCTTGAACACCTCGTTCCCCTGCATGGTCAGGTAGACCAGGCGGTCGTCCAGGTTCTTCTGGGTCGCCGGGTTGCGGCTACCGGCCCCCTTCTGGTACAGGATCTCCCAGTAGTTGCCGTCGCTGTGCATGTGGGTGGAGAGGATGCCGCTCTCACCTTCGACCGCCTCCAGGACCACCGCGCCGGAACCGTCCCCGAAAAGAAGGCAGGTGTTGCGGTCGGTCCAGTCCACGATGCGGGAAAGGACCTCGGCGCCGATGACCAGCGCCTTTTTGACCTTGCCGGAAAGGATGTATTTCTCGGCGGTGGCTAAGGCGTAGATGAAACCGGAGCAGGCGGCGGAGAGGTCGAAGCAGAATGCGTTGGGGGCCTTGATGATCTGTTGCACGATGCAGGCGGTAGCGGGGAAGGGGAAGTCGGGGGTCAGGGTGCCGACCACTATGAGGTCGAGTTCTTCCGGCGCCACCCCCGCTGCCTCCAGCGCCCTTTGTGCCGCCAGCGCCGCGAAGGTCGAGGTGAACTCCCCTTCCGAGGCGATGCGCCTCTCCCGGATCCCGGTACGGGAGACGATCCATTCGTCGCTGGTGTCCACCATTTTTTCAATGTCGAAATTGGTCAGTACTTTCTGCGGCACGGCGGAGCCGGTACCGGTGATCTTCGGACGAATCATGAAGCAACCCTTTCTGTTCCTGCGTCGGGCGCCGGGGCGCCCTCACGCTCACGTGCGTCGCCGGGGAAACTCTCGTTGAGCTTCTCGGCCATGCGGCCGTTAACCCCCTTGAGCGCATATTCATGAGCAAAGCGGATAGCGTTTTTGATTGCTTTGGGATTGGAACCGCCGTGGCAGATCATGCCGACGCCGTTGATCCCAAGCAGGGGCGCGCCGCCATACTCTGCGTAGTCTACGGTTTTCTTGAAGTTATTGAAGGCCTTGCGGCTTAGGAGGTAGCCGATCTGGGACAGGAAGCTGCTTTTGATCTCGGCCTTGAGCATCTTGCCTACGGCCTCTGCGAGTCCTTCGGAGAGTTTCAGCGCGACGTTGCCGACGAAGCCGTCGCAAACAACCACATCGACCGAGCCGTTGAAGATGTCCCGCCCCTCGACGTAGCCGATGTAGTTGATCGGTTTTTCGCGCAAGAGGGCGCTGGTTTCGCGGGTGAGCTCGTTCCCCTTGCTCGCCTCCTCGCCGTTGGAAAGGAGGCCGACCTTGGGGTTGTCGACCCCCATGACGAACCTGGCGTACACCTCGCCCATGACGGCGAACTGCACCAGGTGTATCGGCTTGCAGTCGACGTTGCCGCCGACGTCGAGCACTAGGGTCTTGCCGGAGACGGTGGGAAAAAGCTGGGCGATCGCGGCGCGGTCTATCCCCTTCATCCTTTTCAGCACGAACATGCCGGCAGCCATGGTGGCGCCCGAGTTGCCGGCGCTTACCACGGCTACAGCCTCGCCCCCTTTGACCAGCTCAAAGGCGATGCGGATGGAGGAGTCCTTCTTCTTGCGTACCGCGTCGGAGGCGGAGTCGTGCATGCCGACCACTTCGGAGGCATGCCAGACCTCGATGTCGAGTCCCTTGCAGTCGTAGCGGGCCAGTTCAGCCCGAACCTTTTCGGCGTCTCCGACCAGGGTGACCGGCACGCCGAATTCCCTGGCCGCAGCTACTGCACCTTCTACTTCAACATGAGGGGCGTTGTCGCCCCCCATTACATCGACAGCAACTCTCATATTTCCCCTGGGGAATGTATTCCGTACAGTCACGACAGTGTGAAACCGAGAAGACTAGAGTTCTTCGGCTTTCAGCACCTGGCGTCCCTTGTAGGTGCCGCAGGAGGGGCAGACGCAATGCGGGAGCTTGGGGGCTTTGCACTGGGGGCAGGTCGAGACAGTGGGAGGAGTCAGGAAGTCGTGTGCACGCCTCATGTTCTTGCGCGACTTGGAGGTCTTCTTCTTAGGTACAGCCATGGTAATTCTCCTTTTTTACTTTTCTATCTTGATCTTCTTCAGGGCGGCCATCTTCAAATTAATCCCGCCGCGATCGCAGCCGCATTCTCCGGCGTTAAGGTCAGCGCCGCACTGCGGACAAAGCCCCAGGCACGACTCTTTGCACAAAGGCTTATAGGGTATCTCCAGCATGACCTGTTCCGCGATCTCGGGTGTCAGGTCGATCTCGTCGCCGCTGTAGCTGGCGGAGATCAGTTCCTCGTCGGAGAGTTCAACTTCCTCGTCGAGCTCCTCACCTTTGGCTTCCGTATAGAAGATGGTGAACTCCGAGGAGACGGAGGACTGGTACTCGGCAAGGCAGCGCGAGCAGGTAAGCCTGACTGCCGTTTCCACCTTGCCGGCCGCCCTTACGTGGTCGTATTCCCAGACCGCCGAAACTTGGGCTGTGACCGGTGCGGTGAAGCTGCACTCGCCTGCCTTTTCCATCTCCATCAGGGTGGGAAAGTGGGAGGCTGGCTCAACTTCGGAGAGGTCGACCTGCTTCTTCTTAACCTTCTCGATCTCTATCTTCAAGACGGTCTCCCCCTTTTTCAAAGTTTCTCAGTATATAGATGGCGACTTTTTTGTCAAGGCAAATCTGAGGAACGATACGCCTATCACAGCCCCATTGTCAGGGCTTTACCAACCCAACTTGTAGTCGAGACTGACGCCACTGTCTGAGCCGGAAAACTGTTCCAGTTGCTGCTCGGCCCGCTCACTCAGAGCGCCGAAAATCCTGCTCTTCTTCCTGGGAGGACTTATCAGCTCGGGCTCACCCTTGATACCCCCCAGCCGCCCGGCTTCCTCGACTGCGTCCTGCAGGGTGCCGATCCGGTCCACGAGCTTTGCAGCCAGCGCCTGCTCTCCGGAAAAGATCCTGCCGTCGGCGATGGCGCGCACCTGTTCGACCGGAAGCTTCCTTCCCTCGGCGACCGCCTTTATAAACTGCTGGTGCGTGCTGTCGATCACCCCCTGCAGCATCCCCCTCTCCTCGTCGCTCATGGTGCGGACCGGGGAGCCTACGTCCTTGAACTTGCCGGTCTTGATGGTGAAGGCCTTCAGCCCCACCTTGTCCATCAGCCCCTCGATGTTGGAGAACTTCATCAGGACGCCAATGCTCCCGGTGATGGTGCCGGGGTTGGCGTAGATGAGGGTAGCCGGCGCAGCCGCGTAGTATCCACCCGAAGCGGCGACGCTCCCCATGGAGACCACCACCTTCTTCACCTTCGCCACCCCCTTCACGGCAGCGTAGATCTCCTGGGAGGGGCCGACGACACCGCCCGGCGAGTCGATGCGCAAAACCACCGCCTTCACCCGCTCGTCCTTTTTCAGCTCGCGCAGCTGCCGCACCGTCTCCTGCCCGTCGACGATCAGCCCCTTCAGTTCGACCAGGCCGACCCCGTCGCCCTTCAAGCTATCCCCGTCGTTCAATAACACTTTGACGACGCCGACACAGAAAAGGAAAAGAAGCAACACCCCTGCTATAAACAAGGAGCCATAGAACATGCATCCCTTTTTCATTCTTCCTCCTAAAAGCTGACCTGCAGTTGGCGAACACAATCAGGCAGCTGCTTTGGTGTAAACTCAATCCCGCAGTTTTTTCCTTGTCATAGGCGCAGCCGTTATCCTATATCTGTAATGCGCGCATGACAAAGCCGGACGCTGCGGCACCAACAACTCTACACTATGAGCGGTCACGCGCAAAAACAAAATAACCAGCGCGAATCCGCAGCAACGAGAAGAGGAGCTATGAGACTACTTGTTATCTCTGACAGCCACGGCAATTACGCACATGCCTTCAGGGCGCATCAGATGGCCGGCGATGTCGACGGGATAATCCATTTGGGAGACGGCTCCGAGGATGCACGCATGCTGGAAGAAGTGCTGGGAGTGACGGTACACAAGGTGGCGGGCAACTGCGACTTCGACCGCGGTCTCCCGGCGGAGCTCACCTTGGAACTGGGCGAGTGCCGCATCCTGGCGACGCACGGCAACAGGGAGCGGGTGAAAAGCGGGTTGAAGGAGCTGATCGGCAAGGGGATCGAGGCGAAAGCTTCCGTGGTGCTCTACGGCCACACGCACCTACCGGCGGTCGAGGCGGCGCAAGGCATGCTGCTCGTCAACCCCGGTCCGTTAAAAGAAGGGTTAGCGGGAAGCTTCGCCATCGTCACCATTCACGGCGCGACGGCGAGCGCGAAGTTGTACCCTATCTAGCAGCCGCAGCCGCAGTTATGGCAGACCTTGCGGTTCTCGCTGTCGGGGGGGACCGTTTCCGGCGCGAACGCAATGCGGTTCACGGCGCGCCTGATGTCTTCGAGCGGGTCGAGGTGGGGGCTCTGGCCGATGACGTGTCCCACGCAGACGTTGCTTATCCCGTCCGAAGGGGAAGCGATCCTCACCGAATTCAAAAGGTCGCCGTAGCTCTTCACCTCGATGACCTCGCCGCAGGCGACACCGCGCTCCAGCGTAATGCCGAAGCGCTCCAGCTCCTGCGCCAGTTCCGCGAAAAACAGATCGAACGTCACCCCGCCGAGGGGGCTTTCCCACTCCGGCCTGCTTTGCGTCCGCCCGTAGCAGGTGAGCCTCATTTGTTTTGCCATTCTTAAACCTCGTAAAAAACAGGGACTGGGGGCTAGGGGCTGGGGGCTGGCAAAATCAAAAGCCGACCCATCCCGGAGCACTTCGTCCCTATTATATTAATTACTCGCAATTACCAACCAGTCCCTAGTCCCTAGCCCCTGCCTTTCGATGCATGGAGCTGAAGATCATGTCCAGTACCGCCTTTTGCTTGGCCTCATACTTGTTCAATACAGCGAGACAGGTTCCCATCGGGAACTGCTCGTGCAGGTAGTCCGAATCACGCCCCGACAATATCACGATCCTGTTCTTGTCCATTCCTAAAGAGACCGCGTAGTTGAGAATCTTGGTCCCATCCAGCATCGGCATTTCCAGGTCGACCAGCAGCAGGTCGATATCCTGTTCCTTGAGTGCGGTGAGCGCCTCCAAGGGATCGGTACACCCCACCACATCCAGAAGTGGATAGAGAGCCCGTATCTTGTCAGTCAATGCCCCAATGAAAGGTGCATCGTCATCCACAATAAGAATCTTTCCCATCGATACCTCAACCTATCTATTTAAGAACCCGGGTCGCTGCGGTGAGCACCGGGAAGGGGACGTTCAAGTCCATGGACTTGGCTGCTTTCATGTTGACGATCAAGTCAACGCGTTTGGGGGTCACTACCGGGAGCTGCCCGGGCCTCTTTCCCGCCAGTATGCGAGCTACGTACTCGGCGGCCACTTGCCCCTGCTCGACCGGGTCTGCCTCAAGCGAGATAGTCGCCCCCTTGTGCGCCGCCCCGGGCATCTGCGAGATCACCGGGATTCTCAGGTCGGTGGCGCGGTGCACGATCTTCTCGAAATTGCGGCTGCCCACGGTGCACTCGGTCACATAGATGCAGTCTACACGGGAAGCGAAAAGCGACGCAAGCGCGGCATCGAACCCCGCCGAGGAAGCGAGGTTCGCCTCTACCACGACCATTCCTGCTTGCGCGGCTATCCTGCGGGCCTCTTTCAATTGCACCTGCGACCCTTCTTCCCTGCTGGCGCAGACAACACCCAGCGACCGGATCGGCTTGAGATCCATGGCGGTCTTGACCAGGGTGACCAGGGGGACCTTGGAACTGACCCCGGCGATGTTGCGCCCGCTCGATACCATGCTCTTCGCCACCCCGGTCTCGACCGGCCCGTAGACGTCGGCATAGACTATCGGGATATCGTGCGACTCGCGCAGCGCGGCCAATGCGGCGGAAGTCCCGTAAGCGACGATGACGTCGGCGCCGATGGCGTTGAACTTGCGGATGCTGTTGGACCAGGAGATGAGATCGGGGTTGGGGGTCTGGGTGATGACTTCGACGTTGCTTTGGTCATACCCCTTGAGCACAAGCGCCTTCACGAAGGCCTTGTGGGCATCGCGGTAGCGCGGCAGATCGCAGGTCAGAAGCGCGGCGACCAGTTTTCCGGCCGCGCGGGAGTCCGACGCCGGGACGAGGGCGCATATCACAATCAGCAGGAGTATGAAGCGGATCGATTTCAGGGTACCTGCTCCTCGTTCTTAATCACCACTTGGCCGCGACCACGGCTACTATCGCATGAGCCGAGCCGTTGAAGGCGCTGTTTTCTGCTTTCTTGTCTTCGTAATCCCTGAAGGTGTACTCAAGCGAGGTCGACAACACCTGGTTGAAGCGGTACTCCCCCCGCGCCGAAACGGTGCGTTGGACGGCACGCGAGGTGCTCAACTCGCCGATCCCCGCGGTGCTCCCAGGTATGCCCACTGTGAAGACGGCAGGGTCGGGGCTGAAGATCGAGGTCGACTCGATTTGCTGCAGCAAAAGCGAGAGGTCGAGCTTTTCGGTCGCAGCATACGCAGCGTTGAGGGAATAGACATGGGCCCGGTTCACGTACTTGGCACCTGACTGGCTAGGGACAAAGACCCCGGTAAAGAACACCGGCTGATCGATCTTGTTGCGCAGGTAGGAGTAGTTCGCCCCCAAGGTCAGCCTGTGCACCGGAACCACCCATGCCCCTATGTTCGAGTTCTCGCTGCGCTTGTCTCTGAAGGAGAGGGGAGCGGCGGTGTAGCTGACCGGGTCGGGATTCGCCCGGTTCAACAGCACCAGGTAGTGCGGCACCTCGTCGTTTTTGTCATGCCTGAAGAGGGCGTGGCCCGTCAATCCCCATACGTTGCTGCGCGTGTAGTTCGCCAGAAGCTTACCCTCGCGCCTTTCCCCAAACGACTCTCCATAGGAAGGATTGTCACTCGTGGCGTAGGACAGATGGGCGCTGGTGCGCAGCCCCTTGATCGGGCGGTAGTGGACCGCGAGCGATCCGGTGTTGGTGTTGGTATTCTCCGGCAGGGCCCAACTGCTCTCGGACGGGAACAGGGAAACGTGCTTTCTCTGCAGGAACTCTCCGCGGTACTCACCCACCAGCGAGAGGTTTAGCCGCGGCTTGTAGGAGACGGAGGCTATGACGAGATCCTTCACCGTGTCGACGGGAGGGCGCGACAGCGCTGCGGGAAGAAGCAGGTTTGAACTTAGGACCGCGCCGCGGTTTCCGTGCTCCACCTCCTGGCGCCGGTATCTGATGGAAAAGGTGTACTCGCGGTCGGGCGTATAGACGAAGTCGCCGGCGGCGTTTTGCAGATAGGTCCTGGCGTGCTGTACCCCGACGGTGTCGGTCAGCTTGGAAAGATTCTCGCGCTGTTCCACCGAGTAGGAGGCGCCGGTTACCAGCCCGCCGGACATGGAGCTGTGCAGCTTTATCGTGTGCGAGTAAAAACGGCTGTCGGGGTTTTCGTTGTGCTGCTGCGCCCCTGCCAGAGTTAGGGGATTTCCGGCCAGATCGGGACGTGCCACGTAGTCGGCGACCGGGGTGGAGAGCTTGTCCTCGAAGCTGCGGAATTTGAAATCGTAGATGACGTCCACCAGCCCGAGATGGGCGTCGAAACCCAGGCGCCCTTCCTGGACCTGCTGATTCACCGGCCTTGCCTGCGCGAAGACCCGGTTCACCGTCCCCTCGAAGGAGGCGTCGGAGAAGATCTGCTGCACGCTCCCCTCCCTCTGGTAGCGCCAGTAGCCAAGGTTCAGGTGCATTGGAAAGTCGTGCAGACGGTAGCGGAAGTCGGCCCGGTCCTGCACCACGCTGACGCCGTACTTGGCGCCGGCGTCGAGCTGTATCGGCTCATAGGTCGCTAAGCCGCCGCTGTTTGACCCTGACTGAAAAGAAGGGGAGAACAGGATTTCGCGGTCCAGGTTGTGGTAGAGCGACTCGGTCCTCAGATGCAGGCGGTAGTCGCCGCGGTAGTCGAGGATCAGGTCGCCGTGATAGTCGTTTTCGTTGAGGTAGAACCCTTCCAGCTCGAGGTTGCTGTCCTTTTCCATGTGCCGGTAAAACACGCCGCCACTGCGGCTGGATTCCGAGAAGCCGTACTCAAGGGCTCGCCCGGCGTTTCGATCCTTGAAAAGCCAGTTGTACCCGAGCGAGCCTCCCTTTTGCTCCAGCACCTCGACCTGCCGGTCGTACTCGGCCGGGAGCGGGTTCAGGTCCACCAGCAGCTGCGGCTCCGGCTCGGGGGGCGCCTCCAAAAGGTCTGCGTCCGCCACCGGCACCTCGATTATGTCCCCCTCTGCCGCGCAGACGCTGCCGGCTGCCAGCAGCAGCAAGATAAGAGGCGAGATTACGGCAGATACAAGATCAAGAGGCTTGTTCACCATCCGGCTCCTTTGCGTTTACTGGCGCAGCGTGCCCCTGCCAGTCAGCGCCTGGGAGGGGGTATCGGTGCCGTGCACCTGGGAATGACAGTCGGTGCAGCGATTGTTGAAAAGGCTCTTCAACCCGGGCGTCTCCATGGCCAGGTGCCCGGTATGGCACTGCAGGCAGAGAAACGGCATGCTCGCGTTAAGCAGGTTGTTGTTCACCGATCCGTGGGGAGTGTGGCAATTGGTGCAGTTCTCGGTGACGTCGCCATGTTCGAAGGCGAACGGCCCCTGCTTCTCCATGTGGCACCTGGTGCAGGTTTCCTTGATGGAGTTTCCCTTGAGCAGGCGCTCCTGCGTCGAGCCGTGCACCTCGTGGCAATCAACGCAGGACATCTTCTTCTCCCGCAGCGGATGGTGCGAGAAAAGCGAGTTCTCCGCCTGCACCTGCGGATGGCAGCTAAAGCACATCTCCGACATCTGGTCGCGGCTCACCTTCTGCTGGGGCCCCTGGTGCAGTTTGTGGCAGTCGAAGCAGCTCACGTCGTTCAAGGCGTGGACGCTGGAGCGCCAGTGGGCGAGGGCCGGGATGGACGCGGCGGAGTGGCATTTCAGGCAGATCAGGGACTGGGCCTGCGGGGGGAGGTTCATGATGTCCAGGAACTTGGAGGTGTCGCACTTCTTCTTGAGCCGGCTGTTCTCTTCTGTGTCGTCGGAGAGGTGCGCGATGGCGAGGCTGCCGGGGCCGTGGCACGACTCGCAGTTGACCAGGGGAAGCCCGGTCTCGGGCTTGATCTGCTCGCCGTGGATGCTGTGGCCGAAGTCGTCGCTGATCTTGTCGTGGGCGTGGCACTTGGAGACGCAGTTGCTGGTCCCGACGTACTCGGCGTCGAGCCTCCCTACGATCATCTTCTCGTAGTCGCGGGTGGGGAGGAGCGGATGGCTCTGTTTGAGGTTGGCGCAGGAAACGGAGATGACAGGGACGAGCGCCACGAGGATAAACAACTTGATGCAGCGCAGGGTGCGTGCAGATGCCATCTATTCCCCCCTTATCCCCTTTGTAGTGGTGTAGATGAAGCCGCGCACGATGGGGTTCTCGCTCCGTTTGATCTCGCGCGGGGTCCCGACCTCGACGATGGAGCCGCCGTGCATCATGGCGATGCGGTCGGAGATGTACAGCGCGAAGTTCAGGTCGTGGGTGACGATGACCGTCGTGTTCCGGGTGCTTTCTTTGAGCTTGATGATGGTGTTGGCCAGCTCGTCCGTGGTCACCGGGTCGAGTTCGGCGGTAGGCTCGTCGTAGAGGATCAGGTCAGGGTTCATCGCCAGCGACCGGGCGATGGCAACGCGTTTTTTCATCCCGCCGGAGAGCTCGGAGGTGCGGAGTTCTTCCTTGCCGACGAGCCCCACCATCTCCAGCTTCTGCTTGATGATCTCCCGGACCTGCGCTTCCTTGCAGACCCTCTTCTCCCGAAGCCAAAGGCCTACGTTCTCTCCCACGGTCAGCGAGTTGAAGAGCGCCGAGGACTGGAAAACCATGCTGTAGCGGTAGTCGCGCGCCACGGCTCCCTGCCCTTGGGCGAAGATGGGCATGTCGTCGATGAAGATCTCGCCGCTATCGGGGGTCTCCAGCTTGACGATGTGTTTCAAGAGGACGCTTTTACCGGTACCCGAGGGGCCGATGATGCAGAAGGTCTCGCCGGCGTAGATCTCCAGGTCGATGTCCTTCAGCACGTGGTTCGGCCCGAAGAACTTGTTCAACTGCTCGACCCTGATGCCGACCCCCCTGGTATCTTCCAGATTTACCGGGCGATGGCTATCCTGATGAAAGAAGGAGGCGGACAGGCCGTGTTTTATCTTCTCGAACATCCTTCTCCTTTGAGCGCGCCGCGGGCGGTGCCGGCGGAGGCTTCCCTCACCTTGACAGGAGCAGTGAGCGCCTGACGGCTGGATGAGACGCGCCACATACTAACAGAGATGGACGTTCACTGGCAACAGGAATGTTTGTGATAAGTTACGATTAGGTAACGACGAAACGGCACCGGCAGCGGTCTAAAAAAGATAGGGAGATCGGTTGTCGAACTGGCGCCTGATACGGAAAAGGTACAGGTTCAACAGCACGACTATGACAGTGGCGAAAAGGGTATTGAAACGGAGGTCGTCCTCAGAGACAGCAACGGCCGCAAGTTTCGCGTATTCCTCGATGGGAATGATGGCGAGGTTGATCCAGGCATTGCAGATGTCGAACAGGTTGTAGGCCATCAGGAGCCAGACGGTCAGCTGCTGCCGTTTCAGCACCCCGATCAGCAGGTAGAGAGAGAGGAGCGAGTCCATGAAGGCGAGGGACTTCGCCGCCCCCCCCTCGTAGATGACACCCAGGAAGGGGAAGGGGGCGCCGTAGTTGGAAAATGCCATGAGCAGGGAGAAGCCGGCCACCACGGCAAGCGGCAACAGCGCAAAGGGGGGGCGCTCAGCGGGCATCGCCGCCCCGCTGCCTTTCCAGCCGCTTTCGTACCGCGCTTCCGGCGGGAGGGATCATCGATGCACCGCCTTGGCATGCTCCTTCAGCATGCAGCGGTTCATCACCACCTCAAGCCCCGCGTCCATGGCTCTTTGGGCCGCGGCCTCGTTGATGATCCCTTCCTGCATCCAGATCACCTTGGCCCCCTTGGCGATGGCCTGCTCCACTATCTCCGGCAGGAACTCGGAGCGGCGGAAGACGTCGACGATCTCGACCTCGCCGGGGATCTCAGCGAGGGTGGGATAACAAAGCTCCCCCAGCACCTCCTGGCAGGCGGGGTTGACCGGTATGATCCGGTAACCGGCTTTTTGCAGATAGTGGGCCACCTCGTGGCTCGGCTTGCCGGCATCGGGGGAGAGCCCGACCACGGCGACGGTGCGGTACCTGGTAAGTATCTGCTTCAGATCCGGGACTGCCATAATGCACCTCCGAAAGGTTGATTTACCTCTTGCGCATGCCGCTAAGCGCGACGAAGAAGAAGATTACCACCATCACCCCGGCAATGAAGATACAGTCCGCCGCGGAAAATCCGAACATAAAGCGCCCCCTATTTATTGCTGCAGTTTCTCAAGAAGGCTTTTGGCCTCGGAAAAGTCGGGATTGAGCCTCAGGGCCTGGCGCAGATAGACGCGGGCATCGCCGGCGCCCCCCATGTCCTGACAGCAAAGGGCCAGCAGGTAGGGGATCTCCGCCATCGGGAATTCCAGCGCGAACCAGGCGTCGGCCATGACGTCGTTCAAAATGGCTGCCGCCTCCTGGAAAGCCCCCTCTTCCCTGAGCGACATGGAGCAGGCGATCGCCTCCAGGTAATCGACGGCGGGAACCCTCGGGACCTCCCCCTTCTCGATACGCTCCAGCCGCGCGTTCAGTTCCGCCAAAGTCTTCTCTTCCACGCCCGGGAGCAGCTCGCGCCAAAGCGCCGCCGCCTTCTCGTATTTGCCCAGGAGAAAATAGACCTCCGCAAGCGTCGACTTCGCCTTCATCAGGTCGGGGGCAAGCCGCAGCGCCTTCTCCAGGTACGCCTCGGCCTTGTACAGGGTCACTGTGGAGAGGTGCAGCGCCGAGAAGCGCAGTCCCTGTTCCAGGAGCGTCGCCCCGATCTCCAGGGGGAAGTTGCCGTCCTGCGGCTCCATGAGGCAGAGGACCCTAAGGAGCTTCACCCGCCGCTCCAGGTAGGGAACCTCGACGTCCTTCTCCCCCAGCATGAGGATGTGGGTGGCCAGTTCGGATACGTAGTGGGGGTACCCCTTGAGCATCTGCGCGTAGCGCTCGCAGTGGCGGCAGCCGGGATCCGAGCGCAGCGCCTGGTAGATGCCGCGCCCCACGGCGTCGTAGCCCGGGGCTTCCCCTGCCAGCTTTTGGTAGTCCTCCTCCAGAAGCGGCAGCGGCTCGGGGCCAAGCGGCAGGACCACCTTGCCGTCAAGGCCGGTGACCTGGCTGCCGGCACCAGGTTGGTAATAGATAATCCCGGGAATGGGTGTGCTCTCTTCCATATCTGTCTCCTTCTTAAAGTACCTGAGGCTCTTCGGTGGTGAAGGTGTTCACCCCGGCATGGACGCCGATGCTCTTGTAGATCCTGACACCGTCCCACGGTTCGTCCATGATCCCGTCGTGGATGGCCCAGCTGCGCCCCATGACGCTCTTTTCCATCCCCGGCCTGCGGAAGGGGGTGGAGCCGTCCAGGCGCCGGAACAGCGCGCCGCCGGGCTTAAAGCCGGCGTCGATCTCCTGCATCAGCCTTTTCCCCACCAGATAGTCGAAGCCGTATTTCTCGTAGCGGATCGCGTTGTCGTAGGTGAGCGGCTCGGCCATGATCAGGTCCATGCCGAGCCTCGCGGTGAACAGCTCCAATAGCGGCAGGAATTCCCCGAACATCCTCAAGCCATGGCGGGTCTGGTTGGGAAAGAGCCCCGCCTCCATGGCCCTTTGCTCCTCGGTGAGGTTTCTCCCGAGGGTGGCGAAGAGGTTGTTGCGCCCCTGCGGGTCGAGATCGACGTCGAAGCGGGGGGCGGCCGGGTCGGCTATGACGCAGAAGGAAAGTTCCATCTGCCCGTGATGGGTGTCGCAAAGCTCAAGAAAGAAGACCGGATCAGGGTCGCCCGGGGACCTGCGGGCCTGCAGGCGCACAAAGCGCAGCCCCTGAGGCGCGATGACATCCACCGTCCCTTCCCCCTGCCGCAGCATCTGCTTCAGGCGCGCAGGGAGAAGCGACCGGTAGATCTCCTCCTTCTCGGGAGGGTCCAGCCGGTTGATGTCGTACAGGGAGAAAAGCTGATTCCCCCCGACCTCCAGCTTAAGCTCATGTGCTCCGTTTAGTGCCATAGTCGCCGATGAGAACCGGGAAGATCTGGGCCCGCAGGTAAGCGATGCTCTTCTCCACCGCGTCCAGCGCCCGGTTGCGGTCGTCCTCCTGGGCCCAATGCATGGCGTCCAGGAGCATGCGGTGCGGGTACCCAAGGTCCGAGATCAGTTTGACGAAGGACGCGGGAAGCCGGGGCGAGAGCACCCGGTCGTTCATCACCCCCCAGGCGATGGTCCAGGCGCGGGCCACGTTCATCATGTCGTACCCCCCTCCCCCCACCGCCACCCAGGGGATCTGCAGGGCGCGCAGTTTGCGCAGTATATAAGAATAGGCGTGGGTGGTGACCTCGAGCCTGGTGAGCGGATCGGTCCTGAAGGTGTCGGCGCCAAGCTGGGTGAAGAGCACGTCCGGGTCGAACGCCGCGATCAGCGGGAAGGCCACCTCGTCGAACGCCTTCATGAAGAGCGCGTCGTCGGTGTGGGCCAAAAGCGGCAGGTTCACCGAGTAGCCCCGCCCCGCCCCCTCGCCCGACTCCCGCTCGAAGCCGGTGCCGGGAAAGAAATAGACGCCGCTTTCGTGCAGCGAGATGCTCAAGACCCGGTCGCTTTGGTAGAAGGCGTTTTGCACCCCGTCGCCGTGGTGGGCGTCCAGGTCCAGGTAAACCACCCGCTTCCCCTGTTGCACCAGGTGGTTTATGGCCACCACGGCGTCGTTCAAATAAGAAAACCCCGACGCGCGGCTTCTTTGGGCGTGATGATAGCCGCCGAAGGGGTTGAAGGCGGCGGCAAAGCCTTCTTCCGTCACCAGGCGCGCCGCCTCCACGGTACCGGAGACCCCGAGGCAGGCCCAGTCGTAAACGCCTGGGAAGACAGGATTTTCCACGTCGCCAAGGCCGAAGCGGAAATCCGCCCTGGGTTCTGCCGAAGCGCTGAACTCCCGCAGCCGGTCCAGGTACTCGCGGCTGTGCGCCGTCAACAGTTCCGCCTCGCCGACCGGGCGCGGCCGCACCAGTTCCATCCCCGGCAGCTCCAAGAGGCCGTAGGCCTCCATGAGGTCGTGGGCCAGCCGGTAGCGCTGAACCTTGAACGGATGGTGGTCGCCGTAGCTGTAGCCTGCCAGATCGGCGCAGGCGATGAGAGCGGTTTTGCGGGACAAAAGCTACCTCCGGCCGAATAGGCGACAAATCTACCTGCTCGCTTCCGGCAGGTCAACCACTAATTCCTGCTTACCGCTTAGGCAGCTTCGCCCATTTTACAGGCAATATACGGCTGCCTCCTCATTAGGGGGGAAGGGAGAAGTCTCTGTTTACAGGTAGATACCGGATTGGCAAAGAGCTTGCTTTCTTTGGGCGCTTCCCCAACGAAGGGGGGGCATTTACCAACGGAGGTAGCTAGATGAACGGGATGTCAGCGACGACAGCGCTTGGCAGCAGCAGCGATGTACTCTTCCTTATGCTCGGAGCGGTCATGGTTTTCGCCATGCACGCAGGGTTTGCCTTTCTTGAAGTGGGGACGGTACGCCGGAAAAACCAGGTCAACGCCTTCGTCAAGATCCTCACCGACTGGTCCGTGTCGACCGTGGTCTACTTCCTGATCGGCTTCCCCATCGCCTACGGCATCAGCTTCCTGAAGCCGGTCAAGCAGATCCTCGGCGACAACCAGGGGTACGACATCACCCACTATTTCTTCCTGCTCTGCTTCGCGGCCTGCATCCCCGCCATCATCTCCGGCGGCATAGCGGAGCGCGCCAAGTTCTGGCCGCAGGTCATCGCCGGCGCAATCTTCGCCGGGATCACCTACCCCGTCTTCGAGTCCCTCATCTGGGGACAGAGCAGCGCCGGGCTCCAGGCGTTCTTCAAGCAGGTCGGTGGCGCCGAGTTCCACGACTATGCAGGCTCGGTGGTGGTGCACTCCATCGGGGGCTGGCTCGCGCTCCCCGCAGTCATCATCCTCGGCCCGCGCATGGGGCGCTACCTGAAAGGGAAGTCGCACCCGATCCCGATCAGCAACATCCCCTTCCTGGCCCTGGGTTCCTGGATCCTCGCCATCGGCTGGTTCGGCTTCAACGTGATGAGCGCCGGCCACCTGGAGAAAATCTCAGGCATCGTCGCCGTCAACTCGCTCATGGCCATGGTGGGGGGCGTGCTGGCAGCGCTCATCGCCGGGAAGAACGACCCGGGCTTCGTGCACAACGGCGCGCTCGCCGGGCTCATCGCCGTCTGCGCAGGCTCCGACCTGATGCACCCGCTCTGTGCCTTTGTCACCGGCGCTATCGCCTCCGTCATCTTCGTCTACGGCTTCCACATCGAGCAGGAGAAGCTCAAGATCGACGACGTGCTCGGCGTCTGGCCGCTGCACGGTGTCATCGGCTCCTGGGGCGGCATTGCGGCCGGCATCTTCGGCCAGGAAGCGCTGGGCGGAATGGGCGGGGTGAGCTTAGCCTCCCAGACCCTCGGTAGCCTCGCCGCCATCGTCTTCGCGCTCTGCAACGGCTTCCTGATCTACGGCATCCTCTCCAAGACTGTCGGCATAAGGCTGGAGCAGGAGGACGAGTTCAGGGGGGCAGACCTCTCCATTCACAGCATCGGCGCCTATCCCGAGGAGCATATCCGGTAGTTGCCCGGCATAATTGGCAAAAAAAAGGGGTTCCGGTATCGGAACCCCTTTTTTTATTTTGAATTTTGCAGGGAAGAATGTATTATCTCCACTGTTAATAAATTCTAATAACATTTATGAGGCGTACTCTATCATGAAGATACCCTTGGGACAGATCCTGGTACAGTCCGGCATCATCACGGTAAAGACACTGGAACGTGCCCTGACCCGGCAAGAGGGGTCCGGCAAGCGGCTGGGGGCTATTCTCGATGAGATGGGGGTGATCACCCCGGAAGAACTGGTCGAGGCCCTGGCCCAGCAGTCGGGGATGGAGATGGTGAAGAGGATCGCTGTGCAAAACGTTCCCGGCGAGCTCCTAGAGCTGGTTCCGGGCGAAGTCGCCATCAACAAGCTGGTCTTTCCGCTGAAGCGGCAGGGGGGGGTCCTCGCCATCGCCGTCAGCGACCCCATCGACAGCGAGACCCTCGACCTCTTGGAACGGCATAGCTGCAACAAAATCGTGCAGGTGCTGGCCGCCCGCGAGGAGATCCTGGGCGCGATCAAGCAGCACTACCTTCGTAACCAGGCAGCGGATAACGTTTCCTTGAAGATCCTCCTGGTCGACGATAGCGCCGGCATAAGCTGCGACGTCGAGGGTGCCCTAAAAAACGAAGGATACCAAGTATATACTGCCCGGGACGGGGTCGAAGGGCTGAAGATAGCCTTCTCTCAACGGCCGGACCTGATCCTTTGCGACGCCGGGGCGCCCAAGATGGACGGCTACGCCCTGATGCGCGCCATCAAGGCAAACCCTGCCAGCGCCGGGACCCCCATGATACTTTTGACCTCGAAAGCCTCGCCTGAAGAAGAACACCGTGCGCTCAAAGCCGGCTTTCACGACTTCATAGCCAAGCCCATGATGACTATCCGCGTAGTCTCGCGCGTGAAACGCGCATTCCAGATTTTGGACAAGGGGAAAGAGCAGCAGGCAGTTGCTACGCTGTGACCTCTCCCCACGGTGCCTCGGCTCTTTTCGCTAAACAGCCGAATGCCGGACGCCTTGCCGCTTCCCTTTCCAACCGCAACAGCTAAGTTTTGGCGGTGGCCGTGTTCCCCACAGTGCGGAGAAGACAGCCGTTTTCTTCCCGACCTCAGTGAGAAATCCCCCCGCATTTCGCCGCACCCCAAAGAGGCCTTTACCCCCCACTTAGAACTCCCATTAGATTGGTTTCCCATGAGAATGAGAATGTGCTCCGAAGCGACGGAGCCCGGATTACCCCTGCTACCTAAATTTACAGAACTTTTTCGGACCTTTCTTGCAATCAAAATAGATTAAAGTAAACTAACGTCGACAAAAACAACGAGGTCAGAATAAATTAATTAGAAAAAGGGAGGGGCGATGTACAAAGAGAAAAGAAACTTCGCCAGGTTGGCCTTACATGCAAAAGCCAACATCCATCAGAATGATCTGACCCTTGAGGGGGAAGTGGAGAACCTCAGCATGAAGGGGGTTTTCGTTACCGTGGCAAAGAAGCTGGACCTGAACGATGCGGTCTCGGTCACCATCTACCACACGCTTACGCCGCAGGTACTTTGCGACCTTAAGGCTAAGGTGGTCAGGATAACCGACAAGGGGATGGGGCTGCAGTTTGAGAAGACCCTGCTCGATTGAGTGGGATCCAGGCCAGTCACCTAAACGGGGAGTGGCGCGGATCCGCCGGGCGCAACCTCAGCAGATGCGGGGTAGTTGCTCGCCGGCAAGCATCTCCACTCCCCGAACTCCTCCCACCATAGTCTCCATCACCACCCGACCGGCTGAACTCTCGGTCACCTCGCCGATGACAGCGGCATCCTTGCCAAGCGGGTGGCGCCGCATGATTGCCAGCGCCTCCCCGGCCCTCTCCGGCGCCACCAGGGCCAGCAGCTTCCCCTCGTTAGCCACGTAAAGCGGATCCAGCCCCAGTATCGAACAGACCCCCTTCACCCCCGCGTTCACCGGCAGATTTTCCTCGCTGAGCTTGACGGTAACCCCCGATTGCAGCGCGATCTCCTTGAGCGTCGTCGCCACCCCTCCGCGGGTAGGGTCGCGCAGCACGTGCAGCGCGTCCCCCAGCGGGAGGAGCTCGGTCACGAGGCCGTTCAGAGGAGCGGAGTCACTCTTGATGCCGCTGTCTATCTCCAGCCCTTCGCGGGCGGAGAGGACCGCGATGCCGTGGTCGCCGATGCAGCCGTTGACGATGACCTTGTCGCCCACGCGCGCCGCGGCGCCGTTGATGGAAAGGCTGTGCTCAACGGCGCCTATGCCTGAGGTGTTGATGAAGATGCGGTCCCCTTTCCCCCTGGGGACCACCTTGGTGTCGCCGGTGACGATGGCGACGCCGGCAGCGTCGGCGGCCTCCCTCATGGAGATGACGATGCGGGCCAATTCGCTCTTGAGAAACCCCTCCTCAAGGATGAAGCCGACGCTGAGGCAGAGCGGACGCGCCCCCATCATGGCCAGGTCGTTCACCGTCCCGTTCACCGCGAGGTCGCCGATGTTCCCCCCCGGGAAGAAGATGGGGTCCACCACGTACGAGTCGGTAGTGAAGGCGAGCTTGACGCCGCCGATGTTGAGCAGGGCCGCGTCGTTTTGTCCCGCTGCCGGGACCCCGGAGAGGTTCGGTATGATCAGCTCGTCCAGAAGCTGGTGTGAAAGCTTCCCCCCGCTGCCGTGTCCCAAGAGGATGAGGTCGTCGTTCAATGCATGCTCCTTTTTTGTCTGACCTGTCTGACCTGTCTGACCTGTCTGACCCGGTTGAAGGCCCGTTTCTCTAACGTCCGTATTTGAAGGCGGCGGCGCAGGTCCCCTCGCTGGAGACCATGCAGGCGCCGACGGGCGATTCCGGGGTGCACTTGCCGCCGAAGAGCGGGCAGTCGCCGGGCGCCACCTTCCCCTTCAGGATCTCCCCGCAAAGGCATCCCTGGTGTTCCTTCAGCTCCTCTACCTGCACCGGGAGGGCAAGCTCGGCGTCGAATTCGCCGTAGGCGTCGGCGATCCTGAGGCCGCTGCCGGGCAAGACGCCGATGCCGCGCCACGGGGCGTCAAAGGGGGTGAAAACCTCCGCCAGCAAGCCCTGCGCCTTGGCATTTCCCTCCCACCTGACCACCCGCGAATACTGGATCTCCACCCGGCTCTCCCCTTGCAGTGCCTGGCGCGCCAGCATCTCCACCCCCTGCATCACGTCGGTCGGCTCAAACCCCGTCACCACGCAGGGGACCTGGTATTCGGCGCACAGGAACCGATAGGCGTCGGCCCCGATGATGGCGCTGACGTGGGCCGGGCAGATGTAGCCGTCGACCGAGAGATCCGGGTCGGCCGACAGGATCGCCATCGGCTGCGGCATGGTCTTATGCGAGGCGAGCACGAAGTAGTTGGAGAGCCCCTGCGCCTTGGCGGCCAGGATGCTCCCGGCCACGGTGGGCGCGGTGGTCTCGAAACCGACGCCGAGAAAGACCACCCGTTTAGCCGGATTGGCAGCGGCGATCCGCACCGCGTCCAGCGGCGAGTAGACGACGCGGATATCGGCTCCCTTGGCGCGCTCCTCCATCAGCGAGGAACTGGAACCGGGGACCCGGAGCATGTCGCCGAAGGTGGTGATGGTGAGGTCGGGGAGCCGGCTCAGGGCGATGGCCCGGTCCAGGTAGCCGTTGGGGGTGACACATACTGGGCAGCCGGGCCCGGAGATCAGCTTAACCTCCGGCGGCAGGAGGCTCCTCAACCCGTACTGGTAGATCGCCATGGTGTGCGTGCCGCAGACCTCCATGAACACCAGCGGCTTCTTCCTACCGCGGGTCAGCTCGGCGATGCGTCGCGCCAGCCCCTGCACCAACTCCTTGTCGCGAAAACTGTCCTGGTAGTTCATCCCATAAGCTCCGGTTCGAAAACCTCCCGCATCAGCTCCAGTGTGGCCTTGGCGTCCTCCTCGTCCAGCTTGGAGATGGCGAAGCCGGCATGGATGATGACGAAATCGCCCACCTTGACCTCCTGGTCCAGCAGCATGAGGCTCGCCTCGCGCTTGACCCCGTCGACCTCGGTGAGCGCCTGATCGCCTTCGATACTGATCACCTGCATGGGTACACCGACACACATATAAAGCTCCTTCGCTGCGCTCAGTCGCAGATAAAGATTAAGATTAAGATTAAGATTTAGCAAAACCTGGGGGTTGCCCCCCCTCTTGCGCTGCGCTCAGTCGCTAACCGCGGGCCTGCATCGTCCCGGCTATCGCCGCCTGGCCCAAGGCGAGCCCGCCGTCGTTCGGTGGGACTAACCGGTGGCAGTAGACCTGGAACGCATCGCCTGCCAGCAACTCCGCCACCTCCTCGGTCAGGAGCCGGTTCTGGAATACCCCCCCGGAGAGCACCACCCTCACGTAGCCAGTCTCCTCCCGCAGCCTGCGGCAGACGTCGAGAACGCCGCGGGCTACGGTGCGGTGGAAAGCGCGCGCGATATCGGCGCGGCTTCTCCCCCGGGCAAGGTCGGCACAGATGGCGGCGATGGCGGGAGCAAAATCCAAAACGTGCCCCCACTCTTCCCGCACCTGGCACGGGTAGGGCTCCACCTCCCCCCCCTGTTCGGCCAGGGCCTCCAGCTCGATGGCCGCCTGCCCCTCGTAGCTGATGCGGCTGCGCACGCCGATCAAGGCGGACACGGCATCGAAGAGCCGGCCGCAACTCGAAGTGAGCGGGGAGTTGATCCCTTTCTCCAGCATCTTCAAAAAGAGCGGCCGGTCGGCCTGCGCCACTTCGGAAAGAACCGCCGGCGGCTGATCGAAAAGTCGGTCGCCGTGCAGGGAGTAGAGCGCCGAGAGCGCCATGCGGTACGGCTCCTTAACGGCAGCATCCCCCCCAGGCAGCCTCAACGGGGCAAAGTGCGCGTGCCTTTCGAAGCGGCTGTAGCCGCCCACCAGGAACTCGCCCCCCCAGGTGGTGCCGTCGGTCCCGTAGCCGGTGCCGTCCAGGATGACTCCTATGACTTCGCCCTCCAACCCGTTCTCCGCCATGCAGGAGGCCATGTGGGCGTGGTGGTGCTGCACCCCCACGGCCGGAAGCCCGAGAGCGGTAGCGTAGTGGGTGGAGAGATAGTCCGGGTGCAGGTCATGCGCCACCAGCGCAGGTGTTATCTCCAAAAGGCTCTGCAGGTCCGACGCGCTCTGTTCCAGGGACGCCAGCGTCGCCGCGTTCTTGAGATCGCCGATATGCTGGCTCATGAAAGCCCGGTCCCCGCGGGTAAGGCAAAGGGTCGCCTTCAGTTCGCCCCCGACGGCGAGAACGCTTGCCTGTTCTGCCGGCAGTTGCACGGCGCGCGGCACGTAACCGCGCGAGCGACGCAGGAAAAGCGGCTCCCCCCGGTAGAGGCGGAGCACCGAATCGTCGGTGCGGGTATGGATCTCCCGGTCGTGGGTGAGGAAAAGGTCGGCGATGCCGGAGAGCATCTCCAGCGCCTCGCCGTCCCGGTAGGCGATCGGCTCGTCGGAGAGATTGCCGCTGGTCATGACCAGGGGGGCGCCGTGGCCTCTGGCCAGCAGATGCTGCAGCGGGTTTCCCGGCAGCATGAACCCGAACCACCCGTTGCCGGGAGCGACCAGGTCGCTGATTGAGGAGCCGGCAAGTTTCCTCATCAGCACGATGGGGCGCTCAACCCCGAGCAGCAGCCGTCCCTCCAGCTCGGAACAGTGCGCGTGACGGCGCACCATTTCGAGGTCGGCCGCCAGCATGGCAAAGGGCTTCTCATCGCGCCTTTTACGCTGCCTCAGCCGCTCCACCGCAGCCTGGTTGCCGGCGTCCACCGCCAGGTGGTACCCTCCTACACCCTTCACCGCTACGATCTTCCCTTGGGAGAGCGCCTCCAGCGCCAGCTTGAGCGCGTCGCCGCAGACCGGGGCGCCGCTTGGCTCCAAAAGGGACAAATGCGGACCGCAGACCGGGCAGGCGTTTGGTTGCGCGTGGAAGCGCCGGTTGCCGGGATCGTGGTATTCGGCCAGGCAGTCGTCGCACATGGCGAAGCCTGCCATGGTGGTGGCGGGGCGGTCGTAGGGGATGCCGGTGATGATGGAATAGCGCGGGCCGCAGTTGGTGCAGTTGATGAATGGGTAGCCGTGGCGGCGGTTATCGGGGTCGAAGAGTTCGGCGAGGCAGTCGTCGCAGACGTCGCAATCGGGGGAGACCTCGCCGCCGGCGGTGCTCCGGGCGCTCTCGACGATGGCGAAGCCGGTTGCCCCTGCCGCGGGAATCGGCTGCGCACGCAGCTGGTAGATCACCGCCAAAGGGGGCGCCTCGTCGCGCACGGCAAGACGAAATTCCTCTATGGCGGCGGCATCTCCCTCGACCTCGATCTGCACGCCTTCACCGGTGTTGCGGACCCAGCCGGAGAGGCCGAGGCGATTGGCGAGCCGGTAGACGAAGGGGCGGAAACCCACGCCCTGCACTATGCCGCCTATCTCGATGGCGGCACGCTCCGGCGCGCTCTGCATGGCCGCATCACGCTCCAGGGGACCCCCCGGAGGCCTGCTTCATCTGCTCTTTGAGCCAGCCGTACCAGGCGTCCATCCCGGCGCCGGTCTTGCTGGAGACCTCGAAGATCCTGATCTGCGGCGACACCCGCCGCGCCATCTCCTTGCACGCCTCGACGTCGAAATCGAGATAAGGAAGCAGGTCGACCTTGTTGAGGAGCATCACGTCCGCCGCATGGAACATCTGCGGGTACTTGAGCGGCTTGTCCTCACCCTCGGTCACGCTCAACACCACCACCTTGTGGTGCTCGCCCAGGTCGAAGGAAGCGGGGCAGACCAGGTTGCCGACGTTCTCGATCAAGAGCAGGTCCAGGCGGTCCAGGTCGAAGTGCTCCACGGCGTGCAGCACCATGTGCGCGTCCAGGTGACAACCAGCCCCGGTGTTCACCTGCTTTACCGGTACGCCGGTAGCGGCGATCCTCACCGCGTCATTGTCGGTCTGCTGATCCCCTTCGATCACCGCCGGATGGCAGGAGCCGGAGAGATCCCTCAGGGTCCGTTCCAGGATGGTGGTCTTGCCGGACCCCGGAGAGCTGACCAGGTTCAGCACGAAAAGCCCCTTGTCGCGGAACAGCGCCCGGTTTCCCTGCGCCATGCGGTTGTTTTTGGCAAGGATGTCAGTTTCTATCAGCACTTTCCTGGCGGGCTGCGCCTGATCGTGGTGCTGGTGATGATGGTGCTTTTGGCCGTGATCATGACTGTGGCCATGCCCGTGGTCGTGACCGTGGTGGTGACCATCCCCATGGTGTTCGTGCTCATGGTCATGGTCATGGGCATGTTTGCCGTCAGACGGGCCGCACCCGCAATCTACACACATATTAGTCGATCCTCCAAGGCTGGCTCATGAGCGTTGATCCCACAGAGCGCCAAGTATACCCGAAAACCGCGGCAAGAGGTGCATAAAGCGCACCCTGTCGCGGTTACCTTTTTTCTTCTACCTTGACGCTATCGTCACTGTTCAGGGCTTTCTTGAATCCCCTGATGCTGCTCCCCAGCGCCTGGCCGAACTGCGGCAGTTTGGAGGGTCCTGCGACCACCAGCAGTATCGCCGCCACGACGCAGAGTTCCGGTAAACCGATTCCGAACATATCCTTCTCCTTTGGCGCTATTTGCGCTCGAGGTCGATTCCGACCTTATTCAGCTCTTCGACCACCAGCTTGGCTACCTTCTCCAGCCCCGCTTTGAGCGGCGGGGTGAGCTGGTCTCCCGGTTCGAGCGAGCCCGCTACGATACCGAAGAAGGTGAGATCCGGCTTCGGCGCGTCGCGCATCTCGGAGATCAGCAGCATCTCCTGGAGCCCTATCTGGTGCGGGGACATCTTCACCGGGATGTTCTTAAGCATGATGTCCTCGCGCTCGTAGCGGAAGATATCTCCCGGCTCTCCCTTGGCCTGGACCACGTCCACCAGGATGACCCGGTCGGCCTCCTCGAATTTGAAGTGCACCATGATCCCCAGGGTGCCGCCGTCGTAGAGCTCGACGTTCTCCGGTATCCGGTACACCTCTTCCATATGTCTGACGAAATGGACGCCGAAACCCTCATCGGAAAGGATGAGGTTCCCGGCGCCGTAGATAAGGACCTGCATGGTAACTCCTTGAACTGCTAAAGGTGGGGCTGGGGGCTGGGGGCTAGCAAAAGCGGAGTCTTGCCTCCCGCCGTTCTTTGCCAGCCCCCAGCCCCTAGTCCCTAGCCCCTGGTTTTACAGCACTTTCACCTTGGTGATTTCCTTTCCTTCGGGGTCGACCGTGTGCACGGCGCAGGCGATGCAGGGGTCGAAGGAGTGGATGGTCCTCAAGACCTCCAGCGGCTTGCTGCTGTCGGCGATGGGGTTCCCGACGAGCGACGCCTCGTAGGGGCCGAGTTCTCCCTTGTCATTTCTGGGAGCGGCGTTCCAGGTGGAGGGAACGACGGCCTGGTAGTTCTCGATCTTCTTGTCCTTGATGACGATCCAGTGGCTCAGGGTGCCGCGCGGCGCCTCGTGGAAGCCCACCCCGCGATACTCCCCTTTGGGGATCTCGGTGTGGTTCGCGTAGGTTTGGTCGCCGGTGGCGATGTTGGCGATCAGCTTGTCCAGGTTTTCCAGCGCGATGTCGGCCATGATGTGGGCGCGCGCGCCGCGGCAGTACAGGCGCCCCATGGTGGAGTGGATGTCCTTCATCGAGAGGCCGAGGGTGGAGACGGCGCCGTCGACGAGCTTTTTCACCTTCGGGTTTCCTGCGGCGTAGGCGGCCATGATCTGGGCCGGAGGACCTACCTGCACCGGCTTTCCGTCCAGGGTCGGCGCCTTGCACCAGGAGTACTTTCCGTTTTCCTTGAAGTCGGTGTAGTCGGGCTTGGTCTCCCCTTCCCAGGGGTGCAGCGTGCCGTTCCCCTCGTACCAAGCGTGGGTGACGTTTTCCTTGATGTTCTTGATCAGGTATTCGTCGCGATGGTCCTTGACCGGCCTGATGCCGGCGATGTTCCCCGCCATGACCACGCCGCCCGGGAGCGAGAACTTGCCGTTTTTGGTGTCTTCCGGGAACTCGGGGACCGCCATGTAATTGGTGACCCCTGCCCCGTACTTGAACCAATCCTTGTAGGCGCCGGCGATGGCGAGGAGGTCCGGGTAGTACACCTTCTGCACGAAGTCGCGGGTCTCCTCCATCAGGGTCCTCAGGTAGATGAGGCGCTCCATGTTGAGGGTGGCTATGTTCTCGGTGTTGATCGCGGTGGCGACGCCGCCGACCACGAGGTTCTGGATATGCGGGTTCTTCCCCCCCAGGATGGCGGTCGCCTGGGACGCCTTTCTCTGGTAGTCGAGCGCCTTCAGGTAGTGAGCCACCGCCATCAGGTTCACCTCGGGAGAGAGCTTCATGGCCGGATGCCCCCAGTAGCCGGAGGCGAAAATGCCAAGCTTGCCGCCGGCGACGAACGCCTTCAGCTTGTCCTGGACCGCCTTGAACTCCTTCTCCGAGTTACCCGGCCAGTCGGAGATGCTCTGGGCTATCTGCGCGGTCTTCTTGGGATCGGCCTTGAGCGCCGAGACGATGTCGACCCAGTCCAGCGCCGAGAGGTGGTAGAAGTGGACGATGTGGTCCTGCACCGAATGCTGGGCGATCATGATGTTGCGGATGTACTGGGCGTTGAGCGGCACCTCGACGTTCAGGGCGTGCTCTACGGCGCGGATCGAGGAGATGGCGTGCACCGTGGTGCAGACGCCGCAAAAGCGCTGCACGAAGCTCCAGGCGTCCTCGGGGGCGCGCCCCTTGAGGATGACCTCGATGCCGCGCCACATCTGGGCCGAGGACCAGGCGTTGGTAACCTTGCCGCCGTTGGCTTCGACGTCTATCCTGAGGTGCCCTTCGATGCGGGTGATGGGATCAAGCGTGATTCTAGACATTTATTTCCTCCAAAAGCTGAATTGAATTTATTGGTTTCAGTGCGCCTCGACCGGCGCGTGCGGGACGTCCAGCGCAGCTTTCTTGCCATGCTTGGCCGCCGTCTTTTTCGCGGGGGCATGCCCGCCACCATGAGCCGAAGTGTTGGGAAGCACGGGGAAGAGGGCTACGAACACCTTGTACCCCAGCACCTCCAGCGCCACGATGCCGACGGTGACCATCACCTCGGCGAAGGAGGGGAAGTACCTCCACCCCTGCCCCGGGTTGAAGCCGATCAGGTAGACGTTGAAACGGTAAAGGGCGCCGCCTAAGACGATCAGCGAGGCGCTGGTGAAGAGCCAGCGCGGCGATCTCCTGAATTTCTTGAAGAAAAGGAGCAGGGAGCCGCTCGCCACCAGCAGGAACTCGGTCAGGAACCAGCCGGAGTAGAAATCCCCCTTGAGGGCGGCGCCAATCTGGCCGCGGTACGCCAGGTCCCCGATCACGACGCAGAGCCAGATCACGGTGACGAACGGAATCAGCGCGGCGAGGCCGGAAAGCTCCTCGGTCTCGAAGGGCCTCTTGAAGGAGTAGCTGGAGATGATGGACTCCAGGATCGCTATGGCGTAGCCGATGAAGACGCAGTTCAAGAGGAACAACAGCGGCAGGAAGCCGGTGTGCCAGAGCGGGTGCAGCTTGGTCGAGGCGATGAGGAGCAGGCTCCCCAATGACGACTGATGCATGGTCGGAAGCGTAATGCCGAGGACGATGAAGAAGATGAGGACCTTGTTCAGGCGCGGCTTGAGCCACACGGCCCCCAGGCGTACCATCTCCAGCTTGTCCTGCATGCTCTTTTGGTCCGGGGCTATTTTCGGGTGCAGCCAGTTCCTGACCGCGTTCATCCGATCCCACTTGCTCTGCTCGATGGAGGTCAGGATGGCCGGGAGGAACTCGAGGATGAGAACCGTGGAATAGGCCATGACGCAAAGGGCGACCTCGAACATGGCGGAGTTCGCCTGCCACTTGCTCGGGATGAAGAAGTTGTAGGCGTTCCAGGGGCGACCCAAGTCGACCATGACCGAGAAGCCGGCCAGGCCGTAGCCGAACATGGAGGTGAGGATCGCCGAGCGGATCATCGGGTGGTACTGCATCCGGTTCCGGATGTAGACCAGGATGGCGACCGCGTAGCCGCCGCAGGCGATGGCGGTTCCGGTGGCGACGTCGTAGGTGATCCAGATCCCCCAGGGGTAGCCGTCGCTCATGTTGGAGACCGCGCCGATACCCTTCACGTAGCGCACCCCCACGAAGTAGAAGCCGAGCAGCACCACCGACAGGAGGATGAAGAATGACTTGGTAAAGATCTTACCTTCCAGCTTTTGGTATTCTTCAGGATTTCCCATTACTTATCCTCCTGCTTCTGGTCGTGACCGTCGTGCCCCTTGTGCTTCTTCATGTTCTTCACCGCTATGAAGCAAAGGGTGCTGTAAAGCGCGACCGGGGCGATAAAGCCCTTGTAGATGGTGTGCTGGATCTTCTCGGAGAACTCGGCCGGCGCCTCGGGCTTGATGTCGGGAAGCCCCAGCTTGTTGAACGGCATCGAGGCCAGGTAGAGGTGGTTCGTCCCCCCTCCCTCGTGCTCGCCGTAGACGTGCGGCACGTACCGGTCCGGAGCATCCTTTAGCCTTTGGTGCGCCTCGGAAAGGAGGTCCTTTCTCTTGCCGAACTTGATGGCACCGACCGGGCAGACCTCGGCGCAGGCGGAAATCCCCTTCTCGCGCAGGTTGGTCGCCTTGCAGAGATCGCACTTAACGATCTGCGGCAGCGCCTTTTCCCACTGGAACTTCGGGATGTTGTAGGGGCAGGCGATCTGGCAGTAACGGCAGCCGATGCAGGTGTTCTTGTTGTAGTCGACGATACCGGAGACCTTCTCCTTGGTCATGGCGGAAACCGGGCAGACCGAGACGCAGGAAGGCTTCTGGCAGTGCATGCAGGAGTACTTGACGTAGCTCCAGCGCTGCTCGCTCTCCTTGAAGAGCTTGATCAGGGTCCGGGTGGAACCGGAGAGGTCGCTCGGGGCGTCCCAGAGCCCGTCGCTGTCGAACTTGGCCTTTTCGTAGGAGAGGGAGCCGTAGTCGCTGTTCACCCTCTTGCAGGAGGCCATGCACGCCTTGCAGCCGACGCACTTGGTGGCGTCGTAGAGCATCCCCAGTTCCTCGTTGTTGATCTGGGTCCCCTCGTTGGCGAGCGCGCTCCCGGCGCCACAGGCCAAGAGCCCCGCCCCGGTCGCTCCCGCCAGCTTCAGGAAGTCGCGTCTACTCGGATTTTTCATCGCCGCCCTCCTGCGTGTTGCCCGGAAGCTTCTTGGCGAGCATGGCGCCTGCGCCAAGTGCCGCGCCGGCGGCAAGGCCCACGAAGCCCGTGGTGAGCGGGTCGGGCCCCTTACCCTTTTCTTTCAGGTCGACCGGCGCGTAGCTGTCGAACGGGGTGGGCTCGTGGATCTGCACCTTCTCGGCGATCGCCGTCTTGAAGAGTATGTCCGGTTCCGTGCAGCCGATGCAGGGGTGACCGATGGAGACCGGCCACGCCCCCACGTCGTTGAAGCGCTGCACGGAGCAGTTGGCGCTGGTCGCGGGTCCCTTGCACCCCAGCTTATAGAGGCAGTACCCCTGGGCATGGGTCGGGTCGCCGTAGGCCTTGGCGAAGCGGCCGGCGTCGAAGTGCGGACGCCTTTCGCAATGCTCGTGGATCTTCCTGCCGTAGGCGAACTTCGGGCGCCCCAGGTTGTCAAGTTCGGGAAGCTTCTTGAAGGTCAGGTAGTAGAGGACGGTGGAAAGGAAGTTGTAAGGGTTGGGAGGGCAGCCCGGGATGTTGATGATCGGCTTGTCCTTCACGATGTCCCTGACCCCTACGGCGCCGGTGGGGTTCGGGGCCACGGACTGGATGCCGCCGTAGGAGGCGCAGGTCCCGATGCTGATGATGGCGGCAGCCCCTTTGGCCGCTTCCTGCAGCGACTCCATGGCGGTCTTGCCGGAAACCTTGCAGAAGATCCCGTTCTGCTTGGTCGGGATCGCCCCCTCGACCACCAGAATGTACTTCCCCTGGTTCGCCTTCATCGAGTCGTGCAGCGACTTCTCGGCCTGGTGCCCGGCACCTACCATCAGCGTCTCGTGATAGTCCAGCGAAATCATGTCCAGGATCAGCGTGGAAATGGTCGGATGGCTCGAACGCAGAAGCGACTCGGAACAGCCGGTGCACTCCTGGAAATGGAGCCAGATCACCGCGGGGTTGCCGTTTTTCTCGATCGCCTCGGCAACCTGCGTGTGCATGGCGAAGGGAAGCCCCATCATGGCCGTCGCGGTGACGCAGGTCTTCATGAAACTCCTCCGGGTTACCCCCTCGCAGAACATCTCTTCTTTCATAACAACCCTCCCTCGGAATAAAGAACAAAAACCGCACGTATACGGCAACACCCGTGCCAATTTCGTAAACAAATTCCAAAGACGAAAGATGCTGATTTTACAGGAACAAAAAAAGCGGCTGCCGTGGGGTAATCCCGCCGGTGCCGCTTTTGTCCCAATTTGCCTGGGTACTTCTGTCCCGCGATTGTATCATTTTGTCCCGCCGCAAGGGGGACCCGCCTTATTCCAGCTCCAGCTCCTTGACCCTCAACTCCTCTCCGGCTACGACGCTCAGGCCAAAGGCGCCGCACCCGGGACATGGCTGGTACAGGGTGGAGATGGAGAACTCGCCGTGGCAGGCGGGGCAGCTGCCGACGCCCGGGACCAGTTCCAGTTGCAGGCGCGCTCCCTCCAGGAGGGTTCCCTTGCTGCACGCCTCGAAGCAGAATTCCACGCTCTCGGGAACCACCCCCGAAAGCTCTCCGATCAGGAGCACCACCTCGGTCACCTTACGCCCTGCGGCATGCCCCTCGCAAATTTCCACCACGCTTTGTGTTATCGACATCTCGTGCATCTTCCGCCTCCTTGCAGCTCGAAGGCGGATGATAGCAGATAACGGGCCGCTGCAAAAGCTCTCATTCACGCAGTGATGCAGGACTGCAGGGTGAAGTAGAAGATCGCTCCTTTGTCCACCTCGCCTTCGGCCCAGATCCTTCCGCCGTGGCGGTTAATGATCCGCTGCACCGTGGTGAGGCCGATGCCGTTGCCGGGGAACTCGCTGCTTGGGTGCAGTCGCTGGAAGGCGTGGAACATCTTGTCGGCGTTTGCCATGTCGAAGCCGATCCCGTTGTCCTTGACGAAGCAGGTCTTATCCGCTGCCACCTCGCGGGCGCCGAATTCGATGCAGGCCACCTCCCGCATCTGAGTGAATTTCCAGGCGTTTCTCAAGAGGTTTTTTATGGCGATCTCCAGGAGGTTCGCGTCGCCGAAGGTACGGATGCGCGGCTGGATGATGAAGTCCGCTTTGCGGTCCGGGGCGCTCTGCTTCAGGTCGTTGGCCGTCTCGCTCACGAGCTCGGAGAGGTCGACCACCTCCCGCTTCAGGTTTAGGTAGGAGAGCTGGGAGAGCTGCAAGAGCGCCTCGATCAGATCGTTCATATGCTGCGAGGACTTGAAGATCCGCTCCAGGTAATCCATCCCTTCCAGGTCGAGCCTGCCGGCATACTGCTCCTGCAAGGCTCTGGTGAAGCCGCAGATCCTTCTCAGCGGCGCGCAGAGGTCGTGGGCTACCGAGTAGTTGAAGGCCTCCAGATCGCGGTTGATCGATTCCAACCGCTCGGTCTGTTCGGTCAAAAGGCGCTCGACCTGTTGGGTCAGGAGGCTGATCTCCTCGTTGTTGGGCCTTTCCAGCAGCATGTTCCTGATGGTTTCCAACGAGCTGTGCACCGCGGACTTCAGGTCCACCGCGTAGGAGGCGTTCAGCATGCTTGATGCCACTTCCTTGTCTATGTTCAAATACCTGCCCTCCCCGTTCGTCTTCCTTTCCCTGAACATGCCGGCCATTGGGCACCCCCTTTTATGAACCTGGTCGCCCCCGTACTTCTCCTCTTCCCTGGGGCTTTCTTCAAGAGGAACGTCTCCCCTGCTACCTCCCGCATGGGGCGTAATCGCCCGGGGTCCCCCCGGAGCCGGGCCTTCCACTGCACCCGCTCACTGCCTGCATTTACTACAGCAGTAACCATGCCCACCCTTGCCGGGTTAGTTTTTCACAATGATTCTGAAAACTTGTTCCGCAACAGGGGAGCTGGATGGAGCCGCGGGGACCGCAATAAATCTGTCTTTTTCCGGCTTGGGGGCGCGGACCCTTGCGTGGGGCGGGTTTAGGTCGAACAACATTTGTGGCAGTTGCAACGTTTGTTGCCGGTTCAGGGAAAACCCGCCTTTCTTCTGAGCCGGTTGTTGAGGGCCTGCCGGGAAATGCCCAGCAGCGAGGCGGCTTCTCCCTGATTGCCGTTGGACATGCGGAGCGCCTCGCTGATCAGAAGCGTCTGGGCCTCCCTCATACTGGGAAAGCCGTGGAAGGTGACGGTGACGCTTTCCTGTTCCGCGACCAGACGCGAATCCCCGGAAGCCAATTCGATCCTCTTTCTGAAGCTGGAGAGCGGCAAGCCACCTTTCTCGTGCAGCGCCACGGCGTCATAGACCATTGCCTGCAGTTCGCGCACGTTGCCGGGAAAGTGATAGTGCTCCAGCATGCGCAGCAGCTCAGGCGGATACGACGGCTTGGCCTTACCCATCCGGCGCGCCGCCTGGCTTACGAAGTGGTCCAGAAGAAGCGGAATGTCCCCCCTGCGCTCCCGAAGCGGTGGGACATGGATCTGGTGGCAGCAAAGCCGGTAATACAGGTCTTCGCGCAGCCGGCCCTGTTCCAGCAGCATTTTGAGGTCGCGGTTGGTGGCGACAACGATCCCGGCATCGCTTAAGGAAGGCATGTCGGAACCCAGCGGCAGGTACTCGTGCTCCTGGATCAGCCTGAGGAGCTTGATCTGGGAAACCTCCCGCAGTTCGCCGATCTCGTCCAAAAAGAGCGTTCCGCCGGAGGCCCTTCTGATCAGGCCGTCCCGGTTCTGCTGGGCCCCGGTAAAAGCACCCTTGCGATGCCCGAAAAGGGTGTCCGAGAAGACCGCGTCGTCCAGCCCCGCGACGTTCACCGTGACGAACTCCCCCTGGCTCCCGCCGTAGCGGTGTACCGCCTCCGCGAAGAGCTCCTTGCCAACCCCGGTTTCCCCGGTTACCAGTACCGGCTGCCCTGAACGCGACACGGCTTTCGTCCGCCGCAAAAGGGCCAACATCTGCCGGTCCTCGGTGACGATCTCGTGAGACGCCGTATCCCTCTCCCAGTGGTGCGCCGGTCCGCGTGCAAGCCCAAGCGCCCGGTCGATTGCCGCCAGAAAACTTAAGTTGTCTAGTGGTTTGATAAGATAGTCGCAGGCGCCTGCCCGCATGCAGGATACGGCCTGTCCCACCTCGGCGATCCTGGTGCTTATCAATACCGGCAGCTGCGGAAACTCCTCCACCACCTTTTCCAGGAGCTCCTTGCCGCTGACCGTGGAAAGCGACAGATCCAGGATCACGGCCGCCGCCTCGTTGCGCCTCAAAAACGGGAGCAACTGAGCCCCGTCGTCAAAGGCCATCACCGGCCCGATGCCGCGCCCCTTCAGGAGCATGGCGTACAGCATGAGCATCCCTTCGTCGTCGTCGACGAGCACGACTGGGAGCGGCGTTGTGCGACCACTTTTCATGATAGTGCCTCTTCTCCGCTAAACCTGGAAGTACAGGGTACCTCCCCTGCCCGTTTGATCGGCGCACCAGAACCGGCCGCGGTGCAGGTTGATGATCCTTTGTACCGTGGCAAGGCCGATGCCGCTGGAGATGCGCTCCTGCCCCTCTGCTTTGCCGACTATTCCCTTGCCCGGCTGCTCGCCGGGCCTGGGGCCGTTGTCGGAGACGTAGAAGCTCCGCTCCCCTTTCACCTGCGCGGTGCCGAACTTGATCACCGGGTGCTTTACGCCCACAGTGCAGTTGAAGGCATTCTCCAGCAGTTGTTCCATGGCCAACCGGAGCATCTCCCGGTCGCCGGTCACAGTGACACCGTCCTCGATCCTGAAGGTGACCGGGCGGGCAACCGTATCCGATAGCTTCTCGGCTATCTCCGAGGCCATGGCGCTCAAATCCACCTCTTCGGGCTGCAGGCCGGCAGCCGCCAGCGCGGTCAGCCGCTGCAGGGCAGCGATGGGGCCTGCCAGCTCCAGCGCCGCGACGCCTACCTTTTGCAGCATCTCGCGGCAGGGGGTCGAGAGGTCGCCGCCGTAGAGCTTTTGCATTGCGCGGCAGTCCTCGCCGATCCGGGCCAGCCGCCCGCTAAGGTCGTGGGAGACGGCCTCGCCGAACGCCTCCAGCTCGGCGTTTCTCGCCTCCAACTCGTCGCGCAGCCCCTTGAGGGCGTTCTCCGCATGGAGTTTGGCCGACACGTCCAGTCCCACGATCCAGTTGTTCCACCCCCTGATCGGGACATAGCGGGAGATATTGGACCAGGCGACGGTCTTCACCGAGTTGTCTCTGCAGCGCAGGCTCCACTCCCTCCCCCGGTAATCCCCCCCATCCCGCGGGTGCGCCGAGACCACCTCTTCGCGCTGCTCCCCTTCCACGTGGAGCAGCTCCAACATGGGCTTGCCGATAACCTCTTCCACCCTGAAGCCCGTGGCACGTTCGAACTCATGATTGCAGGCGGCAAGCCTGTCGCCGCTGTCGAACGCCATCAGCATGGCCGGTATATGCTGCAGGATGGTCTGCAATTTCCTCTTGTGTTCCAAAAGAGCCTCGTCCTTCTCCTGCATCTCCTTCTCGTTGGCCCTAAGCGAGTCCTCCTCCTGCCAATTCTCATAGATCTTGCGGGCCAGCGCGCCATAGGCCTGTTCCAGCTCCTGCTTGAGACGGTCGCTCTCGGCCAAAAGCGTCGTCATTCTCTGCGCTGTTGCCATAAAGACGTCCACTTCGCAACGCGCCCCCTTGATGCGGCGATCCGAAGCCGCAGGGAAATAGAAAGGGTTGCTGCAGGTTCTGCCGCCGACGATCACCTGCGGGTGCAGCTTCGCCAGCTCCAGGATGGTTTCCTCCGGAAAAAGCTCCCGGTTGTACAGGCAAAGTAGCGTCACGTCGTTTTGTGAAGCGAATGCGGTCAATTCCCTCTCAATACGCTGCAGCAGTTCCTGGCGCTTAGGCTCTAAGACGGCCCACCCCATGTCACAGATGACCCTGGTGCCGCTAAAGCCGTCATCAATGGCGGCAGCGCAGAGCTTGTGCAAGAGTTTCAGCACCCGTTCCTGCTTGAACGCGCCATCCTTGTGCCAGAAATCCTCAAGCGGGAACAGTATCAGAGCGCCTGAGTCCTCCTGTTGTGAGGAGACCGCATTCTGCAGCAAACGCTCCAGCCGGTCCTCCGATCCATGCAGATAGATGCAGCGCTCTCCGATAGCCACCCCCTTCTGTATGAAGGGAAACACCGGGTGGTAGATCTCTCCCTCTCCATGGTAGATGAGGCAGATGTGGTCGTGGCAGTTGACTGTCCCTATGTCCGCGAATTCCAGTTCTTTCGTATCTTCCATCAGCCCCTCTCCTCAGTAATGAGACCGGGTTAGAAAATCCTAAGACAATATACTGGAATAAATTTCCATTGCAATTCAAGTGCGGGGTGAATTTGAAGTCGGCAACAGAGCGCTGGAAGAGGAAAAAAGGCTTTCCATCGGGGAATTATTGACGCAGATCAAGGCGCTGACACCGGAGAAAAGGTACCTTTCCCGCCAGGCCAAGAGGCTATCGAAAAGGAGGATAAGATGTGCGACTGCGGATCTGGTAGTTCTAGGGGGGGAGGTCCTTACGCCACCGGGAGGGAACTGGTGGAGTTCGTGCTGGCGGCCCATGGGGGACAGGTAGCAGTCTCGCCGCTGCCCGGCGGCGCTTTGCAGGTGAGCTGCCAGGAATGCGGCAAGGGATTCGAGCTGAAGACCTTCGTCCAGGGATGCCCCGCCTGCGGCGGGGTGCACGCCGTTTCGCCCCCCAGGGCAAGCGACCCCTGCGCCGTGCAGTACGCCGGAGCCGGCTTCGGGGCGCTCGCCGGTGAAGCCGGGTGGAAATAGAACCAGCTGTCCGCCATCCCGGTGCCGGCATAAAAAAAGCCCGCCGACGAGGCGGGCCCGGAGATGCTTGGCCGAGAAGCGCTGGTTGAGATCAGCGCTTCCCCTGCCGTCCAGGTTCCGACCGCTGCTGCACCCGCGCGAGGTAGACCACGTGGCGCAGTCCGCCGCGGCCGGGACGGTCGCAGGTGACGGAAAAGCCTGCAGCGCGCAGCCGCTTGTCGAATCCCTGGTCGTAGTTTTCGCCCCACACGGCGAAGATCCCGCCCGGTTTCAGCGCGGCACGGGTCATCTCGATGGCGATGGCGCCGTAGAGAGGATCTTCGATCTTGTGCGTCTTCGCGTGCGGCCCGGTGTACAGGTCGAGCACGATGGCGTCGAAACGCGACCTCCCCATGGCGTTTTTCCTGATGGCGTCGGCCACGTCGGTTATCTCCACGGTCACCCGCGGGTCGCTGGCGGCCTGGTTCGTCACCGCAGCCAAAGGACCCCGGCACCACTCAAGCACCACCGGGTTCAGCTCCGCCACCACGACCGTGGCCTTGGGCGGGAGGTTGTCCAGGACCGCCCTCAGGGTGATCCCCATCCCCAGCCCCCCCACCAGCACCCGCGGCGCCTCCTGCTGTTTCAGGTGGCCGCAGGCGAGCTCCCCCAGCGCTACTTCGGAGCGGTGCAGCGAGCTGTTCATCAGCACCAGCCCGTTCACGGTGATCAGGAAATCGCTCTCGCCGCGCTGTCTCAGTTCCAGCACGCCGTCGGCGGTCTTTACGCTTTGCAATACTTGCCAGGGCTGGGCCATGGTCGGTAACTCTCCTTATTTCTTCCAGTGGCGCCGCTGTGCCGCCTCTTCTATCGCCTCGACCTCGGTGAGGAGGGCGAGGTAAGTCTGGTAACGGTCGTTGTTGATCTCGCCGGAGCCGACCCGGTCCCTCACGGTACAGCCGGGTTCCTGACGGTGCCGGCAGTTGTGGAAGCGGCAGGCGTTTTGCTCCAGCGCCTCGAAACCGGGAAAATGGGCCACGAGTTCGGTGGTGGAGATGTCCACCAGCCCGAAATCCCTGAACCCCGGGGTGTCCACCAGCTCGCCTCCCCCGGCCAGGGCATGCAGCGAGGAAACCGTCGTCGTGTGCCTGCCGGTCCAGTTCTGGTCGTCGCTCAGCTCCCCCACCTTCAGGTTGATGTCGGGACAGAGCGCGTTCAAAAGGGAGCTCTTGCCGACGCCGGTGGTGCCGACGAAGGCCCCGCGATGCCCCTCGTGCAGGTAGTCGCGCAAGGGATCGAGCCCCTCGCCGGTGACCGCACTCAGGGTGAAGAAGCGGAGGATGCCGGCGTAGATGCCTGAGAGCTCGGTGCTTTGGGCGCGGGCTTCGGGGAGGTCGCACTTGTTGAAGACGATGAAGGGGATAAGCTGCGCGGCACGCGCCGCGACTATGGCCCGGTCGAGGAAGCCGGCCGGCGTCCCCGGCGCGACCACGATCCCCAAAACGTCCAGGTTGGCGGCGACCATGTGGACCCCGCCGCGGGCGTCGCTGCGGCGCAGCTCGGTCCTTCTGGGGAGCCGCTCCAGCACCTCCCCCACGACGCGGACCTGGTCCCCTACCACATGCCCCGAGTTTCTCTTGACCCGGACCATGCGGCGTTCCTCGTTTTGGAACAGCACCTCGACAGCCACGCCGAAATGGGAGACGATCACTCCGCTTGCTCCCTGCGCGCTTGTCTGTTGCGACTTTTTAACCATATGCCGTCCGCTCTCCCGTCCTTAGTCGCCCCCGCTTCCGGGCGGCCAGGGATGGAGAGTACGGCAGGAGCGGAAAGTTGTCAACAAAACCCTATTTACGGCGATGAGAGAGGAGTATAGGGACAACTGGAGAGTTGACATGAAGAAGCTTTTGTCTGATAGTTTGCCTTATGCGGCCCCTGCGTTTATTTAACCTGTTGCCAGAATCAGAGCAGCTCGCTTTTAAGAGCATCGGGGCGGATGAGGGAAGAACCTGATAGAGAAGAGTTGCAGGCAAAGGGCGCCGGCGGGCACCCGAAGGATGGCAGTCATGAGCAAAGAGACAGTGGACGAAGCAATCGACATGTATCTCGCGGAACGGATGCAACATGGGAAACAGTTGGCTATCTCGCACTTCCTCGCCTGCCTTTACCTGAAGCAGCAAAGAGACGAGATCGTAGAGTCGATGCGCCGGGTGCGCGGCATGACCCGCTACTACATCGACCTCACCAAGGTGATGCTGAACCCGTTCAAGGGTCCCGAAATCGCCTGGCTCGCCTCCATGCTGAACATCGCCATCTACGGCGCGGTGCTGATCTCGGTCGAGGAGCAGAGGATGCTCGGCATAGCGTTATTGTCCGGAACGCTCGCCAACGGCTTCTACCTGATACGCAGCGTGGCCAGGAAATGGTGCGACCTGCACGTCAGGCTGGCGATCTACGACGAGATCGTGCAGATCACCGACAGTGAGTTGAAGGCGCTCGCCTGAGCCTTGCCTCACGCCAGCGCCAGGGCCAGTTCGGTCAGGCTCCCGACCGCGATATCGCTCAGTTCGGGCCACCGGAAACTGCGCGCCGGATCGACATGGATGGTACCGGCGCCGGCAGCGCGGCCGGTGAGCAGGTCGAAGGCATAATCACCCACCATTACCAGTGCCGCCGGGGAGACTCCCCAGCGGCACGCTAGTTTCAGGATCCCGTCCGGGTCCGGTTTCGCCAGCGCATCGTCACGCCCGAGCACGTCGTCCGCAGCTATAAAGGGCATAAGCCCGATCCTTCCCAGCGTCTTCAGCGCGATCTCCCGCGTGTTGCGGGTCAGCACCCCCAGCCGCGCCCCCCGCAGGTGCAACAGCTGCACCAGCTCCCGGGCCCCTTCCGCAGGTTCGGTCCTTCCCGCCAGTTCCTCCTCGATGCTCACCAAAAGCGCCTTGGCCGCAGCCGCTTCCGGCTCCGGGAGAGCATCCAGGTGCCCAAGGATGTCGCACCCTTCCGGGACGCCTAAAAGCGAGCGGATCTGCGCGAAATCGTGGATGGCGACGGTAAGGGTCCCGTCCAGGTCGAAGACCCAGTGCCGGCTCTGCAAGAGGTTCATTTTCAAAGGTGATTTCTCCATAGGAAGGTTCAGGGGGTCGTCGCCTCGGCGCCGGGGAGCTTGGGCGCTTCCAGGGCCGGATGCGACACGGCCCGCGCCAGGAGCTCCTCCACGAAGGAGCCCAGGGCCGCATGGACCTCGTGCGACCCAGACCCCGCCAGTATGCCGTGGCGCTGCAGGGGGAACATCAGGTATTTCTTCTTCGCGCTCCCCAGCATCTCGAAGAGCCGCTGCGACCCCTGCGGGTCCACCACCGGGTCCCATTCCGCCTGGGCCACCAGCACCGGCACCCCGATCTTCGCCAGCTTCGGCTCGAGCCCCCTCATGAACCGTTCCATGGCACGCAGCGCCGATACCGGAATCCTGGTGTAGTTAAGTTCCGGCCGCTCGGGGACCGACTCGACGAACTCCTTCTTGGCCCACTGGTATTTTATGGCGTCCATGACCCGGTTCCAGACGTTGACTGCCGGCGCGAAGCGCGACGAGATGTCCAAAAGCCGCTGCGGGGGACAGACCGCGAAGACCCCAGCCACCTGCGGGATCCGGGCTGCGCAGTCGAGCGCGACCCCGCCGCCGAAAGAGAATCCTCCCAGCACCACCCGGTCGCAGAGCGCGCTCATCAGGGCATAGCCAAGGTCCACCGATTCCACCCACTCCCGCCCGGTCCGTCGGGCCAGGTCCTCCGGCGAGGTGCCGTGTCCCCTGAGACGCACCAGGTAGACCCAGAACCCGCGCTCCTGCAGGTAGCGCCCAAGTTCCAGCATCTGGGCCGGAACCGAGAGCAGCCCGTGCACGAGGACCACCCCCAGACGGCGCGACCTCCCCTGGAGCAGCAGCGGCGCTCCGACCTCGGGCGGCTTGCTTTCGTTTTCCAGATAGAACTGGGCGTAGTCCTTGGCGAACTCATCCTTCGCCTCCCGCTCCAAAAGCGCCGCGACCCGGTTTTTCACCATGCGGCCGGGTAGCCAAGCGGTCAGGTGCACCTCCCGCTGCAAGACGGTGAGCGGCAGCACCTCGTTGGCGATGACCCCAAGCGGGTTGTCGATCCTCGCGCGCTGCAGCTCGAAGGGGGCGGAGAACTTGGCTCGGTCCTTGACCAGTTCGCCGTCCCGCAGGACGACCACTCCCTTTTCCTGCGCGATCTGGATGAACTCGCTGTACTTATGGTAGCGGTCGTCGGTGAGCAGGGAGACCTGCCCCGTGGTGAGGCTGCGGTGCCTGTGACAGTCGGTGGAGCTCAGGCATTGGGTGGCGAGCAGGAAAACCCGGCGGCGGAAATCGTCCTCGGCTATGGACTTGAAGGGGTAGGCCCTCAGCATCGACGCGAAGAGGTGGTCGTGGTTCACCGTGGTGAGCTGGTAGATGGAGGCCATGCAGCGCTCCATGAGCTTTCCCGACGCCCGTTTCATGTCGTCCAGCGAGGGGAGCCTGTCGTCGAACCCTATCGGCTCCCTGGAGGCGATGTCGGCCTGGATCGCGTTGCCGCGGAGATAAAGCGCCGGATCGATCGCCTCGCCGAAGCGGACGTCTATGTCGACCCCGGAGAGGAGCATGCTCCCTTCGGTCAGGATCTCTTCCCTCAGGCGTAGCGACATCTCCTTCATGAAAAGTCCGGCCAGCGAACTCAGCGCGTTTTCCCGCGCCCTCAATGGATAGTAGGTGATGTTCACCGGGACGATCCAGCACTTCCCCTGTACGACCGGCGCCAATTCGGCGATCTGGAAGAGCCCTTTTAGTCTCGCCACCTCTTCCGGCGCGCTATGCTCCAGCTGCGTCAGCCTCTGCCGGTAGAATTCGGTGCGCAGCGCGAGCGTCGCGGCCCCCGAATGGGGGCGCTCGCCTATCGAGGGAAGCAGCCTGCGCTGCCGGAAGAGTTCCTTGTCCTTCACCATCCGCCCTTCGGGGAAGATGATCCAGTTGGCCTCCCCGGTCAGAAGCGTCTTCACCATGACGCGGTCGCGGTCTGGGTTTCTTGTGGAGACGGCCCCCATCATGTCGAGGAAGCGCCCCAATGGCCCGGCGAACAGCGAGGCATGGGCCAGCGACCAGACCGGCACCCCGGTCAACTGGTGGATATGGTAGGGAAGGAGCATGGTCTCGATGCGGGTGAAGTGGTTCACCGCGAAGATCACGCCCCCCTTGGGGATGTTCTCCTTGCCGTGCACATGCACCCTCAGCTTGGAGAACCCTTCCAGCAGGGCGATCATCCGGCCGGTGGCTAGATACGCCTGGCGGTTCATGGCTTGTCCCCCAGTGCATCCCTAAGCCACCCCGGGCGGTTGGTCATGATGGAATCCACCCCCAAGAGCAACAGCCTCCGCGCGGCCCGCGCCCGGTCCACGGTCCAGACGTGAAGCTCCAGATCCCTTTGCCTCAGCTCCCGCACCAACTCGGAGTCGAGCGCGCCCTTGTCACTGCTCGCCAGTCCGTCGGCGCCGCAGCCGGCCAGGGTGGCGATGATCTCCTGGTGCGACGGGCGCCATCCGTTTCTATAGCGGTAGTCGGTGAGCCAGCAGGCGCGGTAGGCGGGAAGCTCTTCCTTCACCGCCTTGATGAGCCCGGCGTCGAAGGCGAGAAAACGCACCTGCTCCGCCGGCACCCCTGACGCCGCCAGCTCCTCCTTAAGCTTGGGGACGATCTCGGTGCCGCTTTTCAACTCGATGTAGATCCTCTTTCCTTGTGGCAGGAGGGCAAGTATCTCGCGCAGGGTCGGGATGCGCTCCCCCCTCCACTGCGCCCCTTTCCAGGAGCCGAAATCGAGCCGTTCAAGCTCGGGGAGGGACATCTGCGCCACGGCAAGGTCCCCGTCCGAGGTGCGGGCGGTGCGCTCGTCGTGCAGGCAGACGATCCGGCCGTCGCCGGTCAGGCGGAAATCGGCCTCGATCCCGTCCGCCCCCTGCTCGAAGGCAAGCCGGATCGAAGCGAGGGTGTTCTCGGGGGCATCCCGGGAGGCGCCACGGTGGCCGATGATGAGCGTGTTGCAAGCCATGCTGTTCCTCACGTTTTGGTCGGCGGAAACGTTCATTAGCATACGCGTGCCCGGATTAGAAATCAACATAACCCCTTCTCACCTTTGCCTTTTCCCCTGAGGAAATGACTGTAGAGGGCGCTGGCGCAGATGGTGAGGAACTTGGTGAGATCGCTGTCGCTGCGCGAGGTGAGTATGATGGGGGCGCTGGCGCCCAGGACCACGTTGGCAACCTCGGCCCCCATGGTGAAGACCCAGCTCTTGTAGAGAAAATTCCCCCCCGAGATGTGCGGCACCACGAGGATGTCGGCGCGCCCGGCCACCGGGTTCCCCACCATCCCCTTCTTGGCCACCGCCTCCGGGTAGAGCGCCAAGTCGTAGGAGAGCGGCCCGTAGACGTCGGCCCCCTCCCACTCCCTTTTCGAGAGTGCCTGCTCCAAAAGCGTCGTCGGGATCTTTGCCGACGGCACCTCGTTCGCCTCCAAAAGCGCCACCTTCGGGCGCTCCACCCCGAGGGCGCGGGCCACCTCGATGGCGTTGTCTATGATGTCGACGCCCGAAGCCGCCTCGGCGTGGGCAAAGAGCTCGGGATTTATGGCCGGGTCGGTGAGGAAAACAAGCCGCTCCACCCCGGGAAGCTCGAAGATGCTCACGTTGGAAAGCCGCCTGCCGGTCCCGATCCCCTCTTCCTTGGCGAGCGCTGCCTTGATGATGACGGCGGTGTTGAGCCCCCCCTTCATCAGCATGTCCCCCGCACCCGAACGGATCAGTTCCACGCCGATGCGCGCCGCCTCCCGCTCGGACTCCCCCCCCGGCTCCAGATCGACGAACCGGTACTGCCCCGGGAAGAGAAGGTCCCGGCCGCAGCTCTCTTCTATGCAGGCGCGGTTCCCCACCAGGTACGCCTTTTCCAGGATTCCCTCCTCTATCCCCTTGTTCACCGCGCGCAGCGAGGTGGCGTCGGGACAGACGAGGACCAGGCTCTGCCCCTGGACCAGCCGAGCCGCCTCGATCACGCTCTTCATGCCGTGCCCCTTGGTGAGCTGCAGCATGGAGGCCCCTTTGTAGATGACCGCGACCAGCCGGCAGCTTTCGCTCAAAGAGGAGAGCGCATGCGGCAGTTGCGAGTCGAAATAAAGCGAATCCCCCGCCTCCAGGCGGAACACCTCCCCGGCAACCGTCACCTGCAGCTCGCCGCTCAGAAGGAATAAAAATTCCTCCCCGGCATGGCGGCTCACGTCCTCGCTCCCTTGAGCACCGCGATACACCTCCACCACGAAGGGCTCCAGGTGCCTCCCGGCAAAGGCGGAGGCGAGGCTCTCGTAGTGGAGAAAATTTTTCCGGTCCACGCCGACCCGCTCGCCTACGCCGGTCTTCACCGCCTTTTTCCCGATCTGCTCCGCCCCCCCCAAAAGCTCGGAGATGCCGACCCCGAGAAAGGTGGCCAGCCGCAAGAGCTCGGAGATGCCGGGCGAGAGCCGGTCGGCCAGCACCCGGTCCAGCGTGTCCCGATCCCATCCCAGCGCCTCGCGCACGCTCTCCGGTGCTACCCCCCTCGCCTGCAGCACCGCCTGCAGATTACCCCCTATCTTCATGCCGCTCCCCCCGTGTACTCCTTCGCCTGCTCCTCGCCGTTCATCACCCTTAGGGCCGCGGCCAAAAGCGCCTCGATCTCGTGTTCCCCGGGACGCAGGTACAGCGGCGCGATGAAGCGCACCTTGCGCGTCAACTGCTCCACCAGGCTCGCGCTGTAAGCAACCCCGCCGGTCAGGACGATGCCGTCGACCTCCCCGTCGAGCGCCGCCGCCAAGGCGCCGATTTCCTTGGCCACCTGGTAAATCATGGCATCGACCGCCAGCCGGGCCTTGAGATTCCCCTGCGCCGCCATCCGCTCCACCTCGCGCAGGTCGGGAGAACCCAGATAGGAGAAGAGCCCCCCTCTGCGCGCCACGATGGCCTTGAGTTCGTCCGGGGTGTGAATCCCCTCTTCGATGAGCTGCAACACGCCGATCACCGGGAGCCCTCCGCTTCGCTCCGGCGAGAAGGGGCCGTCGCCGTTCAGGCCGTTGTTGACGTCGACCACCCTCCCCTTCCGGTGCGCCCCCGCCGTAATACCGCTCCCCATGTGCACCACGATCAGGTTGACCTCGTCGTAGCCCCGACCGATCTCCTGGGCTACGTCCCGCGCCACGGCTTTTTGATTCAAGGCGTGGAACATGCTCTTGCGCTCGATCCCCTTAAGCCCGGAGAAGCGGGCCAGCGGCCACATCTCGTCTATGACGGGGGGGTCCACCACGAAAGCGGGAACGCCGTGGAGCTCGGCAAATCCCAGCGCCAGTACCCCCCCCAGGTTCGCCGCATGTTCGCCGCTTACCGCGTCGCGCAGATCCCGCACCAGGGCGTCGTTGACGAGATAGATCCCTCCGGGCACCGGCCGCACCAGCCCGCCGCGCCCCACCACGGCATCGAACCCGCATGCTCCGAAACCTTCCTGTTCCAGGTACTGCCGGACGACCTGCATGCGGTAGTCGAACTGGTCCATGACGGAGGCGAAGCAGCCGATCTCCGGGCGCGGATGCTCGATCCCCCCCTTGGTGGTGAGCCCGTCCTGATACACGCCGATTTTAGTGGATGTGGACCCGGGATCGATGGCCAGTATTCTCATGTGAACCTCGATGCTAGACAATCGCTCTACGGCAGATCATGAATTGCAGGTGACTATATCTTTGTAATGATGCTGCAACAGTTGGCATTATATTGCCGTTAGAATCAGATGCGTTCGATTACTATTACATTGTGATTACAAATATTGTTAACAGTTTATTTCCAGCGCGTCTCTGGATATTGCCAACTTTGTTACGCGATGAATTATCGTTTACATTATAAACGTTCAACTTTTATTGAAAAAGCTAAATTTCTCCTCGGACTTTCGATAGGTTCAATCACCGAACACAAAGGTTCTCCGCATCGAGTGCATCTGCTACAGAAACTTACCGCACACAGCAAAAGGGATAGAGCCGTGGCAGTTGACACAGTTAAGGAAACCATACTGTATCTGACTTTCAAGCTGGAACAATCATGTTCCCCATGAACGAAACGAAATAGTTATAGAGGAGACTGCAGCAATGACCTGGTTCTACAAACTGAACGGAGCGCTGCTTTCAAAAGACGATCGTCTCCGAGCAAGGGAGGAAGCTTTTCGAGGAGTTCAAAAAAAGCAGGCAGGAGTATACCCAGGTGCTAGACCGATTGGTTCCGCTGGCGCAGGCTGACAAGGACGCCGAGGCGATGGCGCTTTTAAACGGCGAGGGCAAAAAGGCGGCGCTGGCCGAGCAGGAAGCCGGCCGCCGCAGCCGCGGCGAAGGGGCAGCGCCTGACCCGTTCCAGCACGGTGCGACCGACGGTCGACCTGAAGCTGGAGGATGAGGCTTTCGAGAGCAACTAGGACTTCCCGCCGCTGCCACCAACAAACAACGCGGCAGCATCGATATCCGATGCTGCCGCGTTTTGTCGCCTGGCATACGGCAAGCCCCACTCTCCCCGCAACTGCACAGACCGTCAACTCCCCACAACCGTTTCAATAGTTGCTCTTGCCGGAGAGCTCCTCGATGTCGACCGCGAACACCAGCGTCCTCGCCAGCGAAGCATCCGGGAAGACGAAGTCCCCCGGTGCGTACTGGGCCATGATGATGGCGAGGCCCCGGCGCTTCTCCTCGGGGTCCTCGAGCACGCGTACGGCCCCGTAGCCGACCACGCTTTCGTATTTCATGCTGAAGTCGCACCCTTTTTCAGCCGCCAGCAGCTCATGGCGGGGGACGACGGTGAAGCAGACACGGCTGCCACACTCTAGCAGGTCCTTTTTTCTCCCCTGCATGGCGCAGTGGAAATACATGATCGAGTCACGGTAACCGTAGTTGAGGGTGACCAGGTAAGGCTCTCCACGGTCCACCATCGCCAGATGACAGACGTCGCCCTTTTCCAGCAGTGCAGATACATGCGCTTCATCCAGTTGCCGCTCTCTCCTTCTCATCTCATGCCGCATTGATCCTCCCTCGGGGTGCTCATAGTCCGGGATAAGCCACCGGTAACAAGGCATAAAGCAGGCTTTGGATTATATCTGAATAATGTGGAAAAAACTTCTCAAATTTTTTCTGTATCTGTCGATACTTTATACAGAAAAGAACCACCGGGCTGTCGACCGGCCCCAAGTCCTATAGCATCAATCCCTGAGAGAGGAGAACAACTATGGCAGTCGAGACTATCACGGAGACTACACAGTATCTGACGTTCAAACTGGAGGACGAGCTCTTCGCACTCGACATCGGGAAGGTGCGTGAAGTGCTCGATTTCACCACCATCACCAAGGTGCCCCAGACGCCGGACTACATGCGCGGTGTCATCAACCTGCGCGGCAGCGTGGTGCCGGTAGTGGACCTGCGCTTGAAGTTCGGGATGGTGATGGCGGAGCAGACGGTAAACACCTGCGTCATCATCGTCGAGGTCGAGCTGGAAGGGGAGCGTGTGGTGATGGGCGCCATGGCAGATGCGGTCCAGGAAGTGCTCGATCTCGAGCCGGACCAGATCGAGCCGCCGCCGCGCATCGGCACGAAGCTCAATACCGAGTTCATCAAGGGGATGGGGAAACACAACGACCAGTTCATCATCATCCTGGACATCGACAAGGTGTTCACCTCCAGCGAGCTGGAACTGGCGCGCGAAGTGGAAGGCGCCGCAGCTTAAGCGCCAAACACAGCGTCAGCAACCAAAAGGCAGCCGGGTCATGCACCCAGGCTGCCTTTTTTGCGTCTGCCTGCCTCACTGGTAAAGGGGGCGGTGCTAATCGAGGGGGATAAACCCGGCGCGGAGTGCGTATTTGGCAAGGGCTGCCATCCCGGAGAGCCCCAGTTTCTTCATGATCTGCTGCCGGTGGGTATCCACCGTCTTCACGTTGATGTTGAGCAGGTACGCCACGTTCTTGGCGTTGCTGCCCTCGGCGATCAGTTGCAGCACTTCCCTTTCCCTCGGGGTAAGCGGTATTTCAGGCTGTATCAGCGATTCGGGAAGGCGCGTGACGTAATACACCTATGATGCCGTGGCAGACGTACATCTCGCCGGCGGCGACCCGCCGCACCGCCTGCACCAGCTCGGCGGAGGCACACTCCTTGAGTAGATATCCACGGGTCCGGCACGAAACGCCTGCGAGACGAAGCGCTTGTCCTTGTGCATGGAGAGAATCAGCACGCGGACCTCGGGATAGCCCGCAAAAAGGCGCTGCGTGGCATCTATGCCGTTCATCCCCGGCATGGTCAGATCCATCAGCACCACATGGGGTGCTGCTTCGGCCACCAGTTCCAACGCTTTCCTGCCGTTATCGGCCTCAGCCACCACGGTCAGATCGGGGAACTGCTCCGTACCCCCTCCCGGACTATGCTGTGATCGTCAACGACCATGACCCTTATCATCTCTTCTCCTGCTTTTTCGCCCTCTGGTACTGTTCGCGTTCTTCGTTATTCCTGTTCCTTATCCAGCAGCCTTGCCAAAGCCTCAAGGCCTGAGTCGCTTGCCTGACCGCGCCTGCGGGAAAGGTCCAGAGCCACGACGGCAAGGTCGCGGTAGAGCCGCGCCATTTCGCCATCCCAAGCTTCGAGCGCTTCCAGTTGCGCCGACACGACGGCCGCGTCTCCGCGCGCGATGGGGCCGGTCAGCGCCTGCACCGTCCCGGTCCTGAAGACGTTCTCCACCGTGGCGCGCACCAAGGGCTCCATGACCTGGAACGCCTGCTCGCGGGGGACCCCTCCCTTTTGGTAGGCCTTGGCGCCGGCCTCGATCAGAGCGGTGAGGTAGTTGCAGACCAGTACGGAACCGGCGTGGTAGATGGTCTTGAACCTGGGGTCGAGGGTGAAGAGCTCGCCCCCGATGGCGCGGAAGGCGCCGCTGAGAAAATCCACCGCCGCCGGGTCCCCTTCGATGCCGCACCAGGTGCCGGCGAAGTCCATGACGCAAAGGTTCGGGTGCGCGAAGCTCTTTACCGGGTGCACGCTGGCAACCGCTGCCCCGAGACGCGCGACCGGCTCCAGTACGGCGCTGGAAAGGGCGCCGCTCAGATGGCAGACGACCGCTCCCGGCTGCACCGCCCCGCTCTCCGCAAGGGACTTGGCGCAGGTGGCGATGGCATCGTCGGAGGCGGCCACCAGGTAGAGGTCGGCCTCGCGCAGTTCCTGCCAGGAAGCCGTCGCCCTCCCCGCCCCGATGAATGCGGCGGCGTCCTTGGCGCTTGGCAGCGAGCGTGTCAGGATATCCCGCGGCTCGAGTATGCCCGCCTCATAAAAAAGGCGGCCGACCGTCTTGCCGACGGCGCCGCAGCCGATGATGCTGAAAGATTTCATATGAGACCACCTCTTGCCGTGAACAGTTCGGTCAGGGTACAGCAAACCTTCGCGCGGTGTCAACGCTGCCGCAAAAACAAACCCCCACCGGTGAGGAGGGGGTTTCAGGGGGGATCTATGATACCGCAGCCGAGCGGCGCGGGTTGAGGTTACGGCTTTTTGCCGTCGGGGTTCAGGCTGTAGTCGTCCCCCTCGACGCACTCGCTTTGCGCCTGGAGAAAGGAGTCGACCTGCGGGTCTCTCACGATTTCGGTGACGCCGTGGTTCACCGACCAGGCGGCGCCGCAGATGCTGCACTCGGTGATTCCTTCCTTGAAACCGTCGGAGTGAAAGTTGGTGTTCACCTGCTTATGGTTCCTGCATACCGGGCATTTCATAGCTCTCTCCTCTCATGGAAGCGGCAGACGATGTCCTTTCATGAAAAAGATTATGACGGGAAATCCAGGCTCCGCAACTGTAAAAACAGGCTCCTGTCGCCGCCATGTTCTCGTTGCCGTCCGTAAGCCTCCCTTTTCGGCCCCGCGTTCGCGCCACCTGAGCTAAAGGCTCGGTTTCTTAGTCTTCGGGCTCGCCGTCCTCCTCCTCGGCTTTACGGGCGGAACCTCTTTTGCCGCCGGCAGGTAAGAGCTCGGATCGGCCGGCTTCAGGCTTCGAAAGTGCGAGGAGACGATTTTCCTGATGATGCCGTCGTTGAAGCGGATGGTCGCCCGGATCTCGTTGACCTCTACGACTTTGCCGACGCCCCATTCTTTGGCAACGGAATGAATAACGACGCTACCACGTTTGACGATCATTGTTATTCCCCTTGGAGGCACTGAAGTAGTTTTCAGACGCGGCTTAGCAACCGGCCTGGAAACAGGTCGAACAGGAAAAGCTGGATGGATATGGATTTTGGTGTAATCAAAAACGGGTACTGAATAGATATGACGAACAGCGTGGAGCCGGCCTGCTTCAGCAGGCACGAACGAAACTATACACCGGAAAAACGAAATGAACAGTGGCTGCCGGGATATTAGTTTCGCAGGACGTTCATGAAGGCTGCGGTCACAGCCCAGGAGGCGTTGTCGGCGGAAGCTGCGGGGGGAGCTCGACGGGCTTCAACTGCTCGGGGGGAATCTGCGGTTCGCCCATGATGATCACCACCGGCCCCCGGAATTTCTGCAAGGCTCCGGTATCTTTGTCGCCCACCACCCAGCGGTAGAGCTTTTTCGCATCCATGAGTAGCGGCCGGTCGGGCTCGCCGTAGTACTCCGCCTGCATCTCCTCGTCGTAGAGGCCGATGCAGCCGTGGGAGGCGGGGTATCCGGGAAGGTCCCTGCCGTGGATCCAGTACGAGGTCCAGCCATCCATCCGCTTGTCGATGTGGAAGCGCAGCCCGTAGTGCATCGGGTAGGCGCGCTCCGTCCCTTCCACCGGGTAGAGGCTCGATTCGTGGACCGGGTCCACCGTGTCGATCTGGTAGCTGCCGTTTTTGAGGCGGTACTCCTCGACCCCCACGGCGACCGGCGCGGAGAATACCAGGCTTCCGTACTCATAGGCGCCCAAGAACATCTCGTTTTGATCGATGAGGATGAGTTGCGGTTGCTTCTCCGCCTCGTAATAAAAGGGAGGCATCGGGTTGAAGCCCCTGATCTCCTCGATCCGCTTGGGTACCTTTATGGACATTCCCGCGATGAAATGGCGCCGGTCCATTCTGTTGAAGCGCAGCCCGTCCTGCCAGAGCTTGCCGAAGATCCGGTAGGGAGTGTCCTTTGAGGTCAGTTTTACACAGTCCCACTCATAGAGATAGTCACTGGGGTAGTGCAGGTCGCATAGGGATTGGAGTTTTTGAACTGCAGCAGAGGGGAGAGAGCATATGCCCACTATCATTACAAGAAAGATGCATGTCCGTATCAAGAGTCTCATCACATGCCTCGTCACGAGACAAAGAAGCTTGGAGACTTTCCTATGGCAGATTCATTCTACCAAAGGGCCAGATAAAGAGGAAGATAGTTCAGCTTGTTTTCACTTGACCCGCCGAAACTATCCGCATATATCTTTGCTGGCTTTCTTGGAGAGTGCTGACAACAACAGCATGCGGACCTGCCGTCTGCATCGATAAAACCGGAGCGATTGTGTCAGAGGTGGAAAAAGGCGATGTAACAGGTGTCATTCTCGTCGGGGGGAAGAGCCGCCGCATGGGTCGTGACAAGGCCTTTCTTGAGGTCGCCGGGAAGCCTCTTTTCCAGCGCGTCCTGGAACTCTTCCAGGAGAGCTTTTCGCGCGTGGTCCTGGCGGGGGGCGCGCCGGAGCGTTTCGCCGGCTACGATCTCCCGGTCCTCCCCGACCTCTATCCCGGATCCCCCCTGGGGGGCATCTATACCGCCTTGAGCCTGGCCGATACCGAGGCCGTTTTCGTCTCCTCCTGCGATCTCCCTTTCCCGAACGCGGCAGTGCTCCGCTATCTCTGCTCCCTAAGCGACGGCTATGCTGCGGTGGTGCCGGAGACGCCCCAGGGGTATGAACCGCTTTTCGCGCTCTACAAGAAGGGGTGCCTGGAGCCGATCCGCTTGCAGTTGGAAAGGGGGGATTTCTGCGCCTACGCCTGGTACCCGGAGGTAAAAGTGCGGCTGGTCCCCCCCGGAGAACTCGCGCCCCTGGACCCGGACGGCACTGCCTTTTGCAACATCAACACGCCCGAGCAGTTCGCGCAACTGGCAGCGGGGACCGGTGGCCGGTGCCCCGCCGGTTGAGGAAGTCGGAAACAGGAGGATCAGAGATGGGGGAAGAGGACAAACAAAAAGCCCCGGCGGGATGCCGGGGCTTTCTTTTTTCTTCAGTTGGGCAGACAGCGTCAGGGGGGCACTGCGCGCACATGGACTTGAAGAGGTTGGTGCTGAGGTAACGATCCCCGCGGTCCGGGACGATGACCACGATCACCCCGGAGGAAAGTTCCGAGGCCAGCTGCAGCGCGCCGAAGACCGCGGCACCGCCCGACATGCCGCAGAAGATCCCCTCGTGGGCCGCGAGAAGCCGGGCCGTTTCGAAGGCGTCGTCGTCTTCCACCACGAGGTTGCGGTGGTAGGCAGCACAGTCGTAGATGGGGGGAACGATCGCCTCCTTCATGTTTTTCAGCCCCTGGATCTTGTGCCCCAGGGTCGGTTCGACCCCTACCACCTGGACCGAGGGCTTTACCTCCTTGAAGTAGGAGGCGAGCCCCATGAGCGTGCCGCTCGTGCCCATTCCCGCCACCACATGCGTTACCTCTCCGCCGGTCTGATGCCATATCTCCGGGCCGGTGGTCTTGTAGTGGGCCAGCACGTTGTTGGGATTGGCGTACTGGTTGGGCATGTAATATTTTGCCGGATCCTCGGCCAGGATCTTGTGGGCCAGCCTGATGGCGCCGTCGGTCGCCTCGCACCCCGGCGAGAGCACGATCTCCGCGCCGTACGCCTCCAGCACGCTGCGCCGCTCCACGCTCACGCACGCGGGCATCACCAGCTTGATCCGGTACCCCCTCGCCGCCGCGATCATCGCCAGGGCTATGCCGGTGTTGCCCGAGGTCGGCTCCAGGATTACCTTGTCCGGCGTCAGTTCGCCGCTCGCCTCGGCGGCCAGTATCATCTGCCGCGCAGGCCGATCCTTTACCGACCCCCCTGGGTTGTTCCCTTCCAGTTTCGCCACTATGCGGACCGCAGGGTTCTTGCACAGGGAGTAGATTTCAGCGACCGGTGTACCACCGATGGAATCCAATAAACTTTGACCTCTCACTGTCAGCCTCGCTTCTCTCAGGAGTGGCAATGACAACCATTCCCGATGAGTTATTTCAAACAGACGCAGCATATCACGCATGGGCTGCAGCCAACAATCAAATATTGGCCTCTCCCTGTATCGATGTACCGCCCCTCTGAAACAGGCTTTAAATTATTGACAGGTCACGGCGCGGGGGCTAGTTTTGCCAGGATCGAGGGAGGTTTCGCCTATGACAGAAAATTCGCCCGGCTTCAGGGCCGGAAAACAGATGAAAGTATATCTGGCCTCGCCTCTAGGCTTCAGCCCGGAGAACGACCATTACCGCGGCAAGGTGAAAGAGCGCCTGAACCAGTTGCATTGCACCGTCTTCGACCCCTGGGACCAAGAGGAGGTCGGGCGGCGCATAGAGGACGCGCTTGGCACAGCTTTCGGCCCGGAGCGCGCCGGCGCCATCGAGGAGGCAGCACGATGCGCCGGCCGGGTCAATGCAGAGGGGATACGCGCGGCGGACGTGGTCCTCGCCGTCTTGGACGGAACCGAGCCCGACAGCGGGACCGTGGCGGAAGTGGGATTCGGAGCGGGGATAGGCAAAAGATGCTTCGGGCTGCGGACCGACATCCGCGATTGCGGCGACCTGCCAGGCCTCCCCCTCAACCTGCAGTTGCTCCATTTCATCGAGTACAGCGGCGGCAGGCTTTTCAGGAGCATCGAGGCAATAGAGTTTTAGTACACTGTCACTGCCACCTTTACCATTGACAAATAAGCGTAAAATTACAAGAATGCACTGACTCAGGCTGCGTAGTTACAGTCAACCTGCTTCTGGAGGTACGACATGATACGGGCGCTCTCGGCATACAAAGCCATCATGGAAGCATCAGCCATTGATAAGCCGGCTAGGAGAGAGGACAAGACAACCTCGGGGCCCGGCGCTCTCGCCTTACTTTCCGACGGCGAGCAAGCAAGCGGCGCAGCTGCTGCAGATCATGACTTCGTCAACATCTCTACCTCCCAGGACGTCTTCAGCGCCGTCGACGACTTCTTCAATCTGGGGAACTCCAACAGGTTCGACGGTTTCCACAACCTCTCCCGCGAGGACAAGGAAAGCTTCGTGAAGATCGTCGCCGAACTGGCAAAGGCCGGGTACATGGGTTATGAGGAACTTAAGGTCAACAACAAGCTGGAAAGGCACGAGATCGCGCACCAGATCGGCGACCAGCGCCTGCGCGGAGCGAAGGTTTACGACGACGCCAACCGGCGCCGGTAGTTGCCCGCTCACCTAAGAAAATCCCCTACCCTCTGACAGTTTCCTCTTCGCCGCCGCCCCGCTTACCCGCCAAAGCCCACCCTTTGCCTGCGGGGCAAGTAGTTTGTTATTGACACCCCCCGCCCTGCGGCGCTAGTTTTGCCGGATTATGAGCGACTCTGCTACAGACAACCAGCCACACGAACAACACCAAACCCCGGGAGAGCGCCAGGCGGCACAGGTCCTGATCTGCTGCGCGATCGGCTTCGTCTGTTTCCTGGGCGCCTACATGCGGATTCCCGTCCTGCCGCTTCTGGCCAGCGGCATCGGCGCCAGCACCACGCAGATCGGCCTGATCAACGCCGCCTTCATGCTTTCCGCGGGGCTTCTGGCCGTACCCTCCGGGCTGATATCGGACAAGGTCGGCATCACCCCGGTCCTTCTTGCCGGACTGGCGCTGATGAGCGCGGCGTCGCTACTCATCCCGCTAAGCGGCAACTGGGTCGCACTGGGCGCCATCTACCTCGTCTTCGGCGTCGGGCTCGCCGCCTTCACCCCGACCATGATGTCCTCGGTTGCGAGGATCGTCCCGCGCTCGCACGTCGGCCGCGCCTACAGTTGGTACACGACCGCCGTCTACCTCGCCATGACCATCGGCCCGGCCGCCGGCGGCTGGTTCGGGCAGAGGCTCGGGTTCAGGCAGGTCTTCCTGGTTTCCGGCGTGCTGATCGCCGTGGCGCTGATAGCGGTCCTTTGCTTTCTCCCCAAGGACACCCACGCCACCCACCGCACCCACGGCGAAGGCCAGCATCCGCCAAGCTCCATATTCTCCAACGGGCGGCTCATGGCCGCGCTCGCCGGGACCTTGGGCGGCTGTTTCGGCTTCGGCATGTACCTCTCCTTTCTCCCCCTGCATGCGCGCGCGGCGGGGCTGAGCGTCGACCAGATAGGAATCGTCTTCGCGGCCCAAGCCTTGGTCAACGTCCTCTTGCGCATCCCGTTCGGGCATTTGAGCGACCGCATCGACCGCGGCGCCATGTCCGGCATCGGCCTCGTCGTCTGCGCCGTCGCCCTCGCCCTGACCGGCGCCAGCCACACCCTCGCCGCCATGATCCTCGGCGCCTGTCTTCTCGGGGCCGGGATGGGGACCAGTTTCACCGCGCTGAGTTCGCTGGTGGCGATCGTGATGCCTGCCGGCCAGCGCGGCCTGGGGATGGGGCTTTACAACAGCTGCGTCTATCTGGGCATGATGCTCAGTTCCGCCACCATGGGGGTGGTGATCAAAAGGACCGGCTTTGCCACCGGGTTTCTGGCCGCCGGTTGCATCACCTTTGCGGCGACCTTGCTGTTTCTGCTCCTGTACCGAGGTAGCACCTCGAAAGAAAAATAAGCCCGGACGCACCTGCCCGATATCGAGCCGTTATCCCATGTGATGCTTAAATCAAAATGCAAAAGGAGAACTTCGGATGAAAAAGACAGCCGCACTTGCCGCACTCTCCGCACTGGTCCTCACCCTGCTGTTCGTTAACAGCGCCTGCGCGGAACTCACCAAGATATCCAACAACGTCTATTCCTACGTCGGCGTAAAGGATGCATCCCCCGGCAACAGCTTCGCCGCCAACGCAGGGATCGTCATCGGGCGGGACGGTGTCCTCGTCGTCGACACGCTGATCTCCGCCAAAGAAGGAAAGCGTTTCCTGGCCGACATCCGCAAGGTCACCAATAAGCCGATCAAGTACGTCGTCAACACCCACACCCATCTCGACCACGCCCTGGGGAACTGCGTCTTCGCCAATCTGGGCGCCGCCATCATCTCCCACCAGGCGGAGCGGGCCAGTTTAGAGGCGAACGGGCCGCTGATGCTGCGCAACATCGGGAGCAAGGGGCTGAAACCTGAGGACGTGGCCGGTACCGAGGTCGTGCTCCCTAACCTCGCCTTCAGCGATCAGATGCTGATAGACCTGGGAGGGGAGGAGATCCGGCTGATCCGTTTGTCGCCCTCGCACACCGCCGGAAGCATCGTGGTCTACCTCCCGACGCAGAAGATCCTTTTCAGCGGCGACATCCTCTTCACCGATTTCCATCCCTTTCTTGCCGACGGCGATTTCAAAGGGTGGATCGGCAGCATCGACAAACTGCTCGACATGGAGATCGACGGCATCATCCCGGGGCACGGCCCGCTTTCCACCAAGAAGGACCTCCGGGACATGAAGAATTACATCGTCCTGTTCGACAAGAGGGCGCGGGAGCTGGCCACGAAATCGCAGGATTCCCAGGTCATTTCCGCGCAGTTATTGAAAGAACTGCCGAAGCGCTCCATGGCTGAATGGATGGTGAACTACAACGTGCTCAGCAGGTACATCGGGAAAAACTAGGCGCAGCACTGCGCCGCCAAGCGACGACAGAAAAAGGGGACAGGCTACTTTTCGATTCGAAAAAGTAGCCTGTCCCCTTTTATCTTCCAGTCACCTGTTTGTCCTTACTCCACTCACTGTAGCGCCACGCCTGCGCTCTTTAGCAGTCTTTTCAGGATGTTATCTGTTTTTATACAAAAAGGGGGACAGGCTACTTTTTGATTATAAAAAGTAGCCTGTCCCCTTTTGTTTCAGGAGAACTCTTTTTTCAGGAATTCCAGGATAAGCTCGTTGACCAGGCCCGGTTGCTCCTGGTGCACGAAATGACCGGCAGACGGAATGATGTGTTTTTCGAAATGCCCCTTAAAAGCGCTTTCCATGCCGGCTACGGTCTCCGCGCCGATGCAGCCGTCGTCGGCACCGTGCAGGTGCAGGGCCGGAACCGGAACGGGTTCGGCCAAGCGCCTGCGAAGGGGGGCTAGCTCCGGCTGCTGCAGAGCCGGGTTGAACTGGGAACGGTAATAGCCCAAAGCGGCCTTCAGTACGGAAGGGGCTCGGAACGCCGCCTTCACCTCGTACATCACTTCTTGCGGGCAATCCCATCCCGGCGACCATTCCCGCCGCAGCTCTTCAAGGAACCTGAAATCGTCGTTGGCCATGGCCCTTTCCGCAATGGGGAGCTGGAAAAAATACATGTACCATGAACGCCGCTGCTGGATGGGGCTCGTCAACAGCGCCCGCGCAAAATTATCCGCCGTAGGAACTGCCATGGTGACGATTCCGGCCACTTTCTCCGGAGCCATTATCGCCGCGCCGCGCACCACGGCGCCCCCCCAGTCATGACCTATCAGAGCCGCCGTCTTGTCGGTCAGCCGGTCTATCAGCGCCAGCAGATCCTGGACCAGTACGGCAACCTCGAAGGGCCCGTCCGATGCGACATCCAAAGGGGAATACCCACGCAAGCAGGGGGCGACCACGCGGTAGCCGCTTTCGGCCAGAGCCTTCATCTGGTGGCGGAAAGAGAGCGGCAGATCCGGAAAGCCGTGGATGGCTATGGCTAACGCCCCCTCGCCCGCTTCGAGAGCCTGCACGGTGCGCCCGTTGGCCTCAACGGCCAGCGGCCTGATACCTGCGTTACCCGTCGTCCCTTTTGTACCTTTTGCTGTCATGTCTTCAGCCTCCTTGTTTGGTGATGTCTATTAGACGCAACCGGAGGCAAAAAGTTACATTTCAATCAGCAGAAAATACCCCATTCCTTGCTTTCAATCCCTTCGCGGATTCTCTTAACGTAGGTTTCGTCTGCGTTTTTCCGACAACTACTCTGGTAGATGACGCGCAACGCCTTCATCGCACCGATATCTTCCTTTACCTGCACCATATCGGCGGAAGACGAAGCGGCTGCAGCCTCCGCGCTGAACCACCCCTGTGACACCCCGAACCTCACCCACTGCTTGCACGAGCAACTCCCCGACTTGTTGATAAGTTGGCACCGGTCGTCCATATAGCCAAACCAGCGCGCCTTGGCGCGGTGCAGGGAGGTTTTCACCGAAGCTACCGAACATTCCAGGATCTCGGCGACCAGCTTGTGAGGCAACCCCAGGGTGATGGCCAGGCAAAAGACCTTGCGCTGTTCGAGCGGAAGGCATTCGGTCAAGCTGTGCAGGCATTTGTCTCTGGCTAGATTCGCCAAAAGCGCAGTTTCAGGGTTGTTGTCGGGATTTGGGTCGAGCACTTCTTCCAGAAGGTAGCCCAAGTCCTCGGTAAGCGCGGGAACGGGGAGTTTGGCCCGCTGCCTCAGGTAGTCCTTGGAAACGTTGATGGCGATGCGGTAGATCCAGGTGGAGAAAGCGCACTCCTCGCGGAAGGTATGGTAGGAACGAAACGCCTTGAGAAAAGCCTCCTGGGTCACTTCCTCGGCGTCGGCAATATTTCCCGTAAGCCCCAAGGCGAGCTTGTACACCAGGTCCAGGTTGTCGCGGTACAACTGGTCGAACAGCTCGGGGAGAACCTTCAGATTGTTTCGATCGGTTTGTTCCGGCACGCTCAGGCTCGTCACCGCGCTTTATGAGCCAGGATCACCTCGGAAGGAAATAGCATCTGCTGATGGTACTCCCTCACCTCGACCGTGAAACCGTGCTGTTTCAGCTTGTCGGCCAGCCGCACCCCGCGGCACCCTCCCATGGTTTTGGGAGATAGCCGGTAAACGAAGTCGTAGAGCCGGCTGGGCAGACTCTCGCCGACCGTCATGTTGACCAGGATGAGCCTGCCGCCGCTTTTGAGAACACGCCGGAACTCTGCCAGTACTCTATCCATGTCATCGTAAGGAATCAGGTCGAACATGTAATTGTTGACGAGCAAGTCTGCGCACCCCGTTTCTACAGGAAGGTCGAACGCAGTGCCGATAGTGAGGTCGTAATGGACGCCTGAGAGCTTCTTCAAGCGGTTCTTCGCCTTCTCCAGCATGCCGGCGGACAGATCGATTCCGGTGTTGCGGCCGTTTGGGTTTCGCTTCACGATCTCGTTAAAAGCAAGTCCCGTCCCTACCGCTACCTCCACAATTCTTTGGCCATCTTCGATCTCGGCAAGCTCAATCGCCCGATGCCTGGCACGTGACTCGGCAAGATTCCCCCAAATGTCGTAGATGCTCGACAGCCTGTCGTACACGCTTCCGATTTGGTCCTGGGAAATCCTTGCGTCGAGCATCCCTTTGGCATAGGGGGATACCGTGCCACTGCAACAGAAAACACTACAGCATGAGAGCTTCATGGTTTCTCCTTTTGTTCCCCTGGGGAGAGATCCCCTAGTGCATGAAGTTGCTCTGCACCAAGGCCGCCACCAGGGATATCGATACCGTCGCGATCAGGAACAGGAGCAGGTTCGTCATGGTGAAGTACTTGCGCTGAAACTTCTTCCAGGGAGTCAGTAAAACTGCCTTGCAGAAAGGACAGCTCTGCGCAGCTTTGCTTACAGGCGCACTGCATGACGGGCAGTTGGCAAGGTCGGAAGTGATACGGCGCTCGCCCCGGGTCCTGTTGCCCACCGCACTGACCGTCTTATTTTGATCTTTTGACTTACTGGCATAGCTTACCGAGCATGTGATGGTGTGGTACATCCTCTCGATGATGGCCAGCTGCTCGCGAGCCACCTCCTTGATACTCGGGTCGATAGAGTTGAATTCCGCCTTGTACTTCCGCACCAGCCGCTCGTACGTTTCTTCAATCAGCTGAGGGGAGTCGCTGATACAGACTCCCAAGGCTTGGTAGCAAAGGCTGGTGTCGAGGACCTCCTGGTTTTGTCCGCCGTACATGATTCGTCTCCTTTAGGCATAAAAGTGCATCATAGACAAGGTAAGAACCCTATCATTCAATAAAGTTCAGCGAATATACCTAAATGTTTACAATTAGAAAAGAAAAATATGCGGCTGCACAAGGTTGCTTGCTTCAAGCTCTGTCAAAACAAGTTCTCCGTCGATAAACAGGCATCGATCTCCTCCATTGAGTCGATGGCGTTACAGGAATACAGCTAAAGTCCTGTAGTTTTTTATCCGAAGACTTCTGACAGGGTGGTACTGCACACGTAGTAGCAATGGAGTTCACTTGCAATGGCAGCTTTGGTCTTTGTCTGGGGTTGAAGCTTCTCTTGGAGATCATTCGTGCGGAATAATCAGCAGGTAACACGCTTGATCCTATCTGGAGCGGAAACGCCGGAGATGCACTCCGGCCAGCGAGGATTCAGCCTGATCGAACTACTCACAGTCGTAGCTATCATCGGCATACTGGCGGCTATAGCTCTACCTGCGTTCTCCGACTATGTCTACAAGGCGCGCGTCGCCCGCTGCAAAGCAGAGATCGTGACGCTGCAAACCTCGATCACGGCCTATAAAATCAGCAACAACCACCAGCCGGATACACTGGCAGAGGCAGGCTACGAGAACCTTCTGGACCCTTGGGGGCATCCTTATCGATACCTGAACATCGCAGACGGCTCGGTAAAAGGTAAAGGGAGTTTCCGAAAGGACCGCTTCCTCAATCCCCTCAACTCGGATTTCGACCTCTACAGCATGGGTGCGGACGGCTTGAGCCGCACCCCGCTAAGCGCCGCGGAAAGCCATGACGACGTCATTCGTGCCAGCAATGGCGGGTTTATCGGCCTGGCATCGGATTTCTAGCAGGGGGCGGGCATGAAACTCAACTTTGCATTCATACGAAGAGGAGTAGGAAGGCGCATCTTCGGCCTCTTCGTCGCCTGTGCACTGCTCCCCGTGTGCGCCTTGGCGGTGCTGTCGCTGCGGCAGGTCGCCGAAAGCACCCGCAACGAAAGCCGTGTTCTGCTGAGGCACACCAGCAAAAACGCCGCCATGGCCATCCATCAAGTCCTGCTCATGCTGCAGATCGAGCTTAAAGCTCAGGCGTCTTCAGTCACAGGGGTCCCTTCCAGACCGGGGAGGGGTGAGCGCCAGGCGCTGTCCGAAAGCATGCAGGAAAGGCTCACGGCAGTCACCATGTTCAACCGGGGGAAAGCTAGAAACATCTTCGGCGCCCCCTGCCCGCTTCCGCAGCTGACTGCGACAGCGAAAGAGCATCTCGCCCTGGGGAAGATGCTGATGTTCTTGCAGGCAGCAGGAACGGGACCCAGTCGGATCTTCATCGCCACCTCTTTGGACAAGAACCCAGACGAAACGCTTTTGGTTGGAGAGGTCAACGGGAGTTACCTCTGGGAGGTTGTCGGCTACACTCTTCCACCCGGCATATCCATCTGCATACTCGATCCGGCAGGCAAGGCGCTGTTCACCTCTGTTGCACCGGTGCCGGCTTTCATTGAGCGGGTAAAGGCGGAGCTGACAAAATCGACCATCGGCGGTTTTGAGGCGCGCCAGGACAACAGGTCCTATCTCGTCAGTTACTGGCAACTCTTCCTGGAATCTTCCTTCTGCGCCGAACCGCTTACCGTTGTCACCAGTCAGTCCGCCCATGACGCTTACCTTTCCTTCGGCAAATTTGCCCGTACCTTCTATCTGGTGGCGTCACTGACATTACTCGTGGTGATTTTCATAAGTAGCCGGCAGATACGCAGGAATCTGCTTCCCCTCACCATCCTGAAGGAAGGGGCAGAGAAAATAAGCCAAGGGGATTTCGATCACAAGGTGACGATCAACAGTGACGACGAGTTTGCAAGACTCGCCGACTCTTTCAACGAGATGTCGGACCACCTGAAGATGCATTTTTACATTCTGACCGAGACGTCTCTTATCGTGCGAAAGGTACTGTCAGGCCACAACAATGAGGAAATCGTCGAAGCGGTTTTGACTAACCTGCACACAATCATCCCATGCGACTGGATTTGCGTTTCTTTGATGCACCCGATGATCAAGGACATGACGGTTAATTTCAGTAGCCGCTGCACGCCTGCAGGGCCCGAGGCCATTAAGCAGAGCGTCACCGTGCTGAAATCGCAAGAGACGTCGATGCTGCACAAAAACGGCGAGAGCCTGGAAGTCGCCGCAGGCGGCAAGCCTTTTAGCGCTTTCCTTGCCCCCATCGCAGCGGAAGGGGCGCGGGACACTTTCCTCGTTCCCGTGTTTTTCAAAAAAAGCCTTTACGCGATCCTCACCCTGGGATACAGGCAGAAACCCGAGCACGTCCGCGAAGATCTGTTGCGGGCCCGGCAGATAGCGGACCAGATAGCGATAGCGCTCGAGAACGTCCGTCTCATCGAGGAATTGAACAACCTGAACCTGGGGACCATACGAGCCCTGGCCAATGCCGTCGACGCCAAATCCCCCTGGACCTCGGGCCATTCCTTGAGGGTAACCAACATCGCCCTCAACATCGGCAGGGAATTGGGGCTTTCCGCGACGGAACTGGAATCGCTGCATAGAGGCGGATTGTTCCACGACATCGGCAAGATCGGCGTTCCCGAATCGATACTGGACAAGCCGGGCAAACTGACAGACGAAGAGTTCGCAACGATACGCAAGCATCCCGAAATAGGTGTCGAGATCCTCAACCCTATCGAGGCGTACCACAAGCTCATTCCCATAGTGCTCCAGCATCATGAATGGTTTAACGGAAAAGGCTATCCCAATGGGCTGGCCGGAGACGCCATCTCGCCGCTTGCCCGCATCCTGGCAGTGGCGGACGTCTACGACGCCTTGATCTCCGACCGTCCTTACCGGCAGGGATGGGAGTTCGGGCGGGTGCTGTCGTATCTGGAGGAAAGCTCCGGGACCCAGTTCGACCCGGTAGTAATACAGGCGGTCCTCAGAATGAGTAACCGCGGCACCCTGGAGTCTTCGCCCCTTCTCTACCAGGAGACGGCATGACGGTTGCGGCTTTAAAGGCGAGGTTGAAAGGCCATGAAAATCATCTGTCCTAACTGCCACCACCGGCACCGGGGGCACATACCTCAAAGCACGATTACGCCTTTTTCACTGGTCTGCGCCCGATGCTCCACGGAGTTCCTGGTGAACTGGAAAATCAGGCTGGCAGGAAAGACGGACGACACCATCGTCGTCTGTTCCTGGTGCGCCGCAAAGCAACCGGACTCCGATCGATGCCAATACTGCGGGCGCCCCTTCTATGACTATGCCCACTGCAGGCAAACGCCAAGAAGAGCACCGAAGGCCAACCCAAAACGACGCGACGAAAAACCGGTTCAGGCTCAGCGGGCCGCACAAGGGGTTCCCGATACGCGGCGGGTGGCGGGTAGATTCCCTTCTGCCGCCAGACGGAAAATCTGCATGCTGGCATTAACGGCAATAGCTGTTCTTGGTATCTCGCTGAACTCCTTCTGGCACAAAAACAGCGAACAGCAGTACCTGACCAATTACGTGATCGCGCTTTACGGCATCCGGTCCGGGCTTGAGTTGAGCGGCAGGACATGCAGCGACATCGCCGCCGACTGGCAGAAGGACCTCGATGCAGGGAGGGAGGTGTCGAACGATATAAGCAGGAAGGAATCGGAAGACCTGGCGACAGTGAAGCGCGAGATCGACCTGGTAATGAGCAAGCTGAAACCGGCTCCGGAGAAGTTGGGCAGAAGTAGTGCAAAGCTGCAAGAGATGTATGACATCTATCTTGAGGTACACACCTTGGCGAACAGGCCCTTCGGCTCACCAAAGAGCATCATTTCGACGGTCGACAGCTTAAAGACCGCTTTTCGGCTGAAGGTTCGCGAGCTGAAACAGATCATGCCCCCGCAACTCTCAGACGAAATCACCAAGTCGGCCGTCAAATACGATCTGACTTTCCTGGACCAGGAAAACGCAACGGGGGAGAGGTAGTCCTCCGTGTCCAGCGTAGACCTCAGGGTCCTCTGTGTTCCGCTTCGGTTCGTTCCCTAATCGAACTCCAGCTTATAGTAGAGGTCGGCGCCGCTTTCGCTGCCGCTTTGGGTCTCTATCTGCCAACGCCGGTAGATGTCGTAACGGAGCCTGAAGAGGTTTTCCCCGGTGATGAGCGAGCGCCCGTAGCTCAGGTAAAGCTCCGGGGTCAGGTATTTGCCGACGGTGAACAGGGACTGCCCGCCTGCGGGTTCGGCCGCCGCGGCGCCGCCTGGGGTGGTAGATATCTCCTTGTAACCCATCCTTCCGGCCTTGGAGGTGTCCACCGTCTCCAGCCCGAGCGTGCTCAGCCCCAGCCGGTCCTTCACCTGTTCCTGCACGGATTCGGACTTGCCGAATGAGAAAAGAGAAGCTGCCGCGGTTGCCAGAAGGGCCCCCTGCTCACCGCTCGCGCCTAGCGGGTGGCCTAAAACCATGTAGGCGAGGATGTCGACCTCGGGCATGGGAGGCTCGGAGTACAGCTTCACCACCGGGGTGTTCAGGAATCCCCCCACGGTGACACCGGCCTTGACATCGCCGACCGTGCGCAGCGCGAGGATGTCGAGCGTGGGACGGTTTACCGGGTCGTTCACGTAGTAGATGCGTCCGCGCACGATCTCGAGATCCATGCCGTAGGCGCGGTAGCGTCCCTGGACCACGCGGATCTCGCCGGAGCTCTCGATGTTGTCGATTCCCTTCAGCACGAGGTCCATGTCGCCTACCAGGCGCGCGTCGATGCCGGAGGCCTCTACCCGGACCTTGTCGCCCAATACCACCTTGACCCGCCCATCGAGCACCAGCGGGAAGGGCTTTCGCGCGCTTTCGGCCGGCGCCCCCTCCAGGATCACGTCGGAACTCGCCGTTTCCGCCTGGTGCGCCGGCGACCCCAGGATCAGCATCTCGGGGACCCCGATCTCGCCCTGCAGGGTCACCCGGTCCCCTTCGCCCTTGAAGGTTAGCTGCGGCGAGGTCGTCATGCGGAGTTCCGGCAGGTAGACGGTCTGGAACCCTTGTCCGCTCAAGGTGCCGGTGTACCCGGCGATCTCCCTGCCGTTTAGCTGCACCAACAGATTCCCCACCAGTTCCCCCTCGCCGGAGCGGGCGCGCAGCCTTTCTATGCGTATCTGGTTGTGGGTTAGGAGGGCGGAGAGTTCAACGCCGGTGAGGCGGATTCCGGCGCTCGGGAGGTAGGCTCCGGCATCGGCGAGCCTGAGGCTCCCGACCAGCGCGGGGTCGCCCCAGGTGCCGCTCAGGGTGAGGTCGAGATCGAGGGCGCCGTGGGTCTCCTGGACCAGCCCCGGGAAAAGCGAGGTGAGGAAACCGCTTTCCTTCACTTTGCCGGCGAAACTCCCCCGCACCGCGCCTCGCGGGTCCTGCGCCACGGGGAGCCGGGCGGGAATGGGGAGCAGGATGTTCCCCTGAGCCTGCCCGTAGTCGGCAAGGGCCAGCGCCAGGTTACCGGTGAGCGTCTCGCCGCGCCAGGCGAAGGTGAGCGTGGCCGAGCGGAGGTTTGCGCCGATCACTCCGTTGCCCCCCTGCCAGCTCGCCCTCCCCTGGGAGAAGCCTGCCTCGCCGCTCAATTCGAGACGCTGCCCCGGCATGAGCCTGCCGTTGGCCTGTCCGCTCAGCTCCCCTTTGAGGTCCAGCGTCCCCGGAAGCCACGGCTTCAAGAGTTCGGGGCGGATGCCGCTCCAGCGCGCGGAAAGATCGCCCGTCTCCGGGATATTGAACCCGGCCGGGGAGTTGGAGAAGAAGGTGGCGGTCAGGCTCCCCCCTTGATCCAGCGTGAGGTCGACGGCGGCACGGCTGCCGGTGTTGTCCGCGTCCAGCCGCAGCGTGCTCTTCGCCACCAGCATCCGCTCCCCGTTCGAGGTGTAGGTTCCCGTGGCCGCGGCGCGGGCGCTCAGGGTCAGCTCTGCGCGCCTCCCCTTGGCGGGGTTGATCCGGCCGCGCCAGCCAAAGCCGATCTTGGCCTGGTCCAGCAAGGCGTCGAATTCCTCGCCCTGGGAAAGCCAGTTCAGATGCCCCTCCGAAACGCTACCTTCCCCTTTCACGTCGACCCTGCCGCCGGGAAGGAGGTTCCCGGTGACGTCCCCCCGCATCTTGCCGTCCACCAGCATCCCGGAAGGGAGGAAGGGGCGCAGCAGCGCGAGGTCGACTCCAGAAAGGGCAATGGCGAGATCGCCGCGGTTTGGCAGCGAGAGCGACGCGGGATCGCTTGAGTGGAGGTCGAGACGGGCCGCGCCGGCACCCTCCTTGAGAGCCAGATCGGCCAGGGCGGTGAGGCCGCCGGCCCCGCCGTTAATGGTGGCCTGGAACCGCTCCAGGTCGAGGTGCTGCCCGTCGATAACCATCCCCCCGTCAGCCTCCGCATGCCCGGAGACGTCGATCCGCCTGCGGCGCAGGAAAGCGACCTCCACCTCGCCCGAACTCTTGCCGTTAAGTTCGCCGCCGCTTAGCCAGTAGTTGGCGCGGGAGAGGTTTAGCGCGCTCCAGCTCGCTCGAAGGGAACCAGTCTTATCCCGCTCCAGGTTCCCGGCCAGCTCCACCCGCTCCCCCTGCGCCCCGACCAGTATCAGCGGCGAAAGGGCGAAGCGCCCCCCTCCCGCGACCACGGTCGCCGGGGCCGCGAGGGCGAAGGGGCCGACGCTGTCGGCGCCGGAGAAGCGCAGCAGCCGGCCGCGCCACTCGCCGCCGGCGTAGCCCCCCTCAATGCTCAGCTCGGCGTGATTCTCCCCGGAGGCCAGCCTCCCTTCGAGCTGGTGCCGCGCCAGCGTCCCCGCCAGCGAGAGGTGCGCTGTCTCCACCTGCGCTTTGCCGAGAGAGACCTCTTTCAAGGCCGCGTCCAGATGCACCGGGTACCCCTTTTCTTCGCCCAGGCTCGCCTTCACCTCCAGGGAGCCGACCCGGCCGCCGGAGGCGGCTATGTTGCGCCCGTTGCCGCTCACCGCACCGCTCAAGACGCCGTCGCGCCACCTGAACCATCCCCCCGCCCGCAGTTCGCCAGAAGCGGCCGGCACCGCCCCGGAGAGATCGCTCACGTCGGCCGCGAAATCGAAGCGGCGGTCGAGTTGCCCCGAACCGCGGGCGCTGAACCCTTTGCCGGCAAGGACCAGGCGTTTTACCAGCATCGTCTTGCCGAGGAAGCTCCCCTGCAGGTCGCCGCGCAGTTCGTGACCCTGCAGCCTGCTCTGAAGCAGATGCGCGTCCAGGCTCCCCCGGACCTCCCCCTGTTCCGGCACGTCGACGCTGCCGGTGAGGTCGAGGTTGACGACCCCTTTCCAGCTTGCCGCCAGTTGCGAGGAGTCGAGCCTCCTCCCCGCGAGCTTCCCGCTCACCAGCACTCCCTTCTCCCAGCCGATATCCAGCGCACCGCGCACCCCTCCACCCAGCCACTGCCCGGAGAGCGGAGCTAGCTTCACCCCGCTTTTGCCGCCGCGGTAGCCGGCGGCAAGGGTCGCCTTGCGCCACCCCTTACCCTGGTTGGCGAGGGAGAAGTTCCCCAGGTAGTTGGACGGGGTCCCGGAGAAGTTGAGCGTGCCGGAGATGAGGTCGGGAGTATTGAGTTCCTTGGAGAGGTCGAGTTCCGCCGCCCTGAGGGCGAGGTTCAATACCGGCTCGGTCTTGGTGAGGGTCATGCTTCCGCTGCCGGACAGGGTGCCGCGACGCCCGGGCCGCACCAGCTTGAGATTTCTCAGGTTGAAACCGGTGCTGGTGATGCCGAGTTCGCTGGTAAGCTCCAGGCGCGGTGCCCCCCCTCGCCTACCCGAAAGCACCAGCGGCCCCGCCATCTGCTCTGGGAGAGTCCCCGGCATAAGCCTCGCCTGCACCGAAAAAGCGTCCATATCAGCCACCGCGGCCGAGGGGCTCAGGCGCAGGTCGAGCGAGAGCGATGGGCGCCAGAGCCCCGCGGCCAGTTCGCCCGAGGCGGTTCCCCGGGAGGCCGAGATGCTTCCTCCGGTTAGGGTCAGCGTCCCCTCTTTGAGCGCGAGCGACGCCGCGAGCTCCTTGAGCTCCGAGGGGGGCTGCTGCAGGTGCCGGTAGCTGAGCTCCTTGAGCGAGAAGCGGGTCACCTCCGCATCGATGCTGCGTGCCGCCCCGCTCACCCGGGGCCAGCGCAGTTCGGGGGCTTTTTCGCTGAGCGGGGTATCGTCCTCAATGCGCACCCCCCGAAGGGCCAGCTCGTGCACCAGGAGCTTCCCGCCCAATAGGCGCTCGGGGTCCCAGACCAGGCGCAGCTTTTCTACCCGGACCAGCATCCGCGGCCGCGAAACGGTGACGCCTTGCAGCAGCAGGCGATCCCTTAGCCTCCCCTCCACCTTTTGCACCGTGACCTCGACGCCCGCGAAGCTGTCGAGGGTGGTGAGCGCGAAACGAGCGCCTGAGCTGGTATCGACCAGCCAGACGAGGCCGGCGAAGACGACCAGGGCGAGGGCCAGGATGGCTCCGCCTAAGTAGAGCGCGATCCGTTTCATAGCTGGAACCCCACGGTGAAATGGATGCGGTAGCTCCCCGCCCCGGAAGTCAGCGGCCTGGCGAGGTAGAGGTTCAGCCCCCCGACGGCGGTGTAGTAATGGACGCCTACGCCGGTCCCGTCTTTCAGGCGCATGTCCGCGTAGTTGTTGAAGGCGTTCCCTATGTCGTAGAAGACCGACACCCCCCAGTCCTTGTAAAGGGCGCGCAAAAGCTCCAGGCTCCCGACCAGCAGGTGCCTCCCCCCCACCACCTTCCCGGAGGAATCGCGGGGGCCTAAGCTCTGGTAGGTGTAGCCGCGCACGCTCTGGTCGCCACCGGCAAAGAAGCGGATGGACGGCGGGAGGTCCGAGAAGGGGTCATTGAGCAGGCTGTACGCCGCATCCCCCCGCGTTTGCAGGGACAGGCGCCAGGGTAGCGGAACCAGCAGGTTGGCATGGGCGATCCCCTGGATGAGCCCGGTGTCCGATCCCAGGTACGGGTGGGCGCCGCGCAGTTCCAGGGTATAGGCGTAACCGCGCCTGGGGCGGACCAAGTCGTTGAAGGTTTCCTTGGAGAAACGGAATCCCGGGAGCACCAGCCTGGAGTTCGCGTTCACGTTGCCGACGGTGAAGACTTCCTGCAGCAGCCTAACGTACCCCGTCGCCAGTTCGCCGCGCCCCAACCCTATGTTTCGATCCAGTTCCAGCGCGACTATCTTGCTCAAGTAACTGGTGACGTCTTCCTTTTGCAGGTTCAATTGCAAGGCGGTGGAACTTCGGTAATCGCTGCTGCTCGGTATGGTGTAGCGGCCGGCGAACCCCTGCAGGCGCTGCGCCGCGTAGAGGCTCAAGTCGAGGTCGTGCCCTTTGTGGAAGAGGTTCAAGTCGCGGTAGTGGGTGGAGAATCTGGCGCCGGTGTCGGTCCCGTACCCGATCCCGGGCCTTACCGTGCGGCGTGGCGCCTCGGTGAGCTGCACCACGACAGGTACCCGCGCGTTCTCGGCCCGCTCGCGCTCCGGCGTGACCACCACCTGCTTGAAGCGCTCGGAGTTGGCGAAATTGAGCTGCGTCTCTCCGATCTTCGCGTAGGAGAACGGTTCCCCCTCCTTGAAGGCGACGAAACGCTTCAGGTAGGACTCGGGGTACTCCGGCGCACCCTGGATCACCGCCGGGCCGAAATAGAACCGCGGGCCGGTGTCGAGCACCAGGGCGATCCGCGCGGAGGAACGGTCCTCGGCGATGCGGATCTCGTGACGGGGGAAAGCGGCATCGAGATACCCCAGCTTCTGGGCCATAGACTGCAGCGCCCCCTTGCCCCGCTCGTAGTCGGGTTGCAGCAGCACCTCCCCCCTTTTCACCGGGAAGGCATCCCGCACCCGCGAGAGCCTTCTCTCCTCCGCTCCTGCCCCCTTGAGCTCCACCGTCACCTCGGTGACCCGCACCGGTTCCCCGGGGATGACGACGACCTGCAGGCTCGGTTTGCCGTCCCTTGTCTGAACCACCCGGGCAGAAACCTCCGACTTGTAGTAGCCGTAAGGCTGCAGCGCCTGGCGTACCTTGTCCGGCGCCTGCTTGGCGAAGCGGTCCAGCCAGAGCCGATCCACCTTCCCGTCCCGGACCAAGCCGTAGGGAAGCGCCAGCGCCTGCCGCGCGTTCTCCAGGGCATCGCCTTCCACACCTGTCACCTCGATCTCGACCGGATCGGCGGCGAGGGCGGCGGACGCAAGGAGAAGCAGCGCCGCGAGGCAGATAAGAGCCAGGTATGGAGGAAACCTCTTGGGCATCGGGCCGGCCTTCATCAGTGTCAGCAACAGACCCGGCATCGCCCTTTGCGCCGATGGAACCAGGGCCTTCGTACCGGCGCCGTCGCCAACCTCGGCTAAAGCCAACGTAGAGGTTTGCGCAGACGGCAAGACAGCTTGAGCTGGACACTCTTTTTTGGGAATGGGTACTGCCGAAGGCGCCGCGGATCAGGTGAGGCGGTCCCGCGAACCCGAGAATTCTACCATGCCGCGCAGCAATAGTTGGGAAGAGGGCCGCAATAACTGCAAATGAAAAACCAGTAGCAACATCTTTTGCCATCGATGGAGTTTAAGTCTCTTCCCTTTGAAAATTTCCCTATCCAAGTCGCCCGCCGCGCTGAGCCAGAAAAACCGGGTCGACCCTGCCGCAGGGAGTCACCAAAGAAGCGCCCCCTTCTCACAGCGGTCCAGATCATCCATCTCTCGCAAAGAGAACCGACAAAAGCAACGGAACCTGCACCTGCCCGACAGAATCAGAAAAAAATAGTGTCTCGGCTCGCAGTAAGGGACCTGTTATAATGTCCGTGAGGTAAATAAAACGTGTCACGAGGTACGCAATGCTGCCACAACATCCGCACGACGAAGAGACTCCCCGCATCAGGGAAATGAGCATTGACGATCTGCCGGAGGTGTTTCACATAGGCGAGGAACTTTTCACCGCCGAATATTCACAAAGCCTCTACAGGACCTGGGACGAATACGAGATCACCACCCTTTTCAACAGCGACAACGAGCTCTGCATAGTGGCGGAGCACGAGGAGCGGATACTCGGCTTCGCCCTGGGGACCACGGTGAAAAAACACGGCTCCCCCTGGAAATACGGCTACCTCGTTTGGCTCGGGGTGCGGCGCGACCTGCAGAAAATGCACGTAGGCGAGCGCCTCTTCAAGGAGCTGAAGCGGCGCTTCAAGGAACAGGGGGTGCGCATGATCATCATCGATACCTCGGCCGACAACAAGCCGGCCATCAAGTTCTTTCAAAAGCATGGCTTCGACAACATCCAGGAGCACGTGTACATGACCCTGAACCTGTCCAAGAGAAGCAAGAAGAAACCGGTGAAAAAGCCATGACCGGGCGCCTGGAGGAGGTTTTCGCCGCCATCGATCCGGCACGTCTCAAGGGAACCCTGCTGGAGATGCTGGACATATATTCCCCCTCGGGGAAGGAGGAGGACATCCAGCTCTACCTCGAGGACCTGCTCGCTGGCGCCGGGTTCTACGTCGAGCGGCAGGAGGTGGAGGAGGAGCGCTACAACCTGCGGGTGACCATGGGGGAAGGCGAGCCTGAGCTTTACCTCGTGGGGCACGTGGACACGGTTCCGGCGTGGGACCTGGAGGAATTCGGCGCCAGGGTGGAAGGCGACGCCATCGGAGGGCTGGGGAGCGCCGACATGAAGGGGGGGTGCGCCGCCATGATCGAGGCGTGGCTCGCCATGGCCCAGGCCTTGAAACCGGGCCGGCGCCCGAACGTGGGGCTTTTGCTTGTGGTGGGGGAGGAGGAGAACGGCGACGGCAGCGCCAGTTTCCTGAAAAACTGCAGTCCCGCCTGGGCGGTGATCGGGGAGCCTACCGGCCTCTCAGCCTGCTTCGCCCACTACGGCTACCTGGAGGCCGGCTTCGTCACCCACGGGTTGAGGAGCCACTCCTCCTTGCCGGAATTGGGGCACAACGCGGTGGAATCGATGCTGAGGGTGCTTTTGCACTTAAGCAAGGACCCGCTGTTCCACCGGGAGCAAGGGAGCATCGTCTACTCCATCAGGGAGATGCACTCCTCCCAGAAGGGGTTCGTGGTCCCGGACCGGTGCGAATCCTGGATCGACCTGCATCTTCCCCCAGAGCTCGACCCGGAGTCCGTGCAGCGGGGAATTAGCCATATCGTCTCCAGCGCAGGTCAATACATACCCGGTCTAGACTTAAACGTCGCCTTCAATTTCGCCTCGGCCGGCTACAACCTCGGTACCGACAACCCACTTTCCTGCATCCTGGAACAGGTCTACCAGCGCCTTGGGCGCACCCTCAAATTCGATTCCTTCCGCTCGCACTCCGACGGCAACCTCTTCTACGCCGCCGGTTGCCGACCGCTGATCCTGGGCCCCGGCGCACTGGAGATTTCGCACACCCCCGAAGAACAGGTCGACTTCCCCGAGGTCTTGGCGGCGGCACAGATCTATGCCGCGCTTTGCTTGGGGCTCGACCGGTACGCGGTGCTGAACGTGGAGCGCTGCGGCTCCTGGGCTTCGTTCGACAGGCAGGGGAGCTGGGTGGGTTGCCGGGATTAGACGCGGACCCCCTTGCCCTCCTGCTTCGTTTTCTGTAAGCTGCTTCAGTATTTCCATCCCAAACCGATACGATACCCCAGGACAGGTTCCGCTGGAGTATCAGCATCGACCCCGTTCAATTGACCCATAAGGCGGTACTTAGAGTTGCGACTGTTTCGCGTTTTGCCCTACCTGTTGTCCCTATCACTGATGCTGACCCTTTTCTCCCCCCCCCCTTCCCAGGCCGCACTGGTGAAAACCGGAGCGGAGGTACTCGCCGAGCAGAACTTCCTGCCGCTCAGGGGGAAGAACTTCGCCCTGGTGACCAATCACTCCGCCATGGTGGGGGAGGTGCACCTGCTGGACCTTATGAAAAGCAAGGGTTTACAGCCGGCGGTGATCTTTACCCCGGAACACGGCCTGAAAGGGACCGCCGAAGACGGGGTGCACCTGGCGGACGACTCCAGCGACGGCATCCCGGTGATAAGCCTCTACGGTGCGGTGAAGCAGCCCCGCCAGGAGGACCTCAAGGGAATCGACCTGATCGTCTTCGATATCCAGGATGCGGGGGTGCGCTTCTATACCTACATCTCGACCATGGGGCTTGCCATGCAGGCTGCCGCCCGGGACGGGATTCCCTTCATGGTGCTGGACCGCGCCAACCCGCTGGGAGGTGATTACGTCGGAGGGTTCCTGAGGGACGGGATACCGGCGAGCTTCACCTCGCTCTACCCGATCCCGATTGCCCATGGCATGACTGTGGGCGAGCTTGCCGGCATGATTAAAGGGGAGGCGATGCTGCCGGGACTCGCGCAACTCGACCTGAAGGTGGTGCGGATGCAGGGGTGGCAGCGCGCCATGCGCTGGCCCGACACCGGCCTTTCGTGGGTGGCGACCAGCCCCAACCTCGCCTCGTTCGAATCCGTGCTCCTTTACCCGGGAACCGGCCTTTTGGAGGGGACCAGCGCCTCCGAGGGGCGCGGCAGCACTCTCCCCTTCCAACTGGCGGGGTGGCCCGGCATCGACCCCCTGGCGCTCGCGGCCCGGCTGAACGGCGAACAGTTGCGGGGAATCCGTTTCGAGCCGGTGCAGTTTACGCCGGTGAGGATCCCCGGGGTATCGAGCGTGCCCAAGTACCGGGACCGAGAGGTGAATGGGGTGAGGATCGATATCACCGACTACAGCAAGGTCTTGCCGGTGGAGACCGGAATCGCGGTCCTGAGCGCGCTGCACGCCTTGGTACCGGAGCCGGTGCGCCCCTCCTTCTTCAGGGCGGGGTTCGACGACATGGCGGGTTCGGCTGAGTTGCGCAAGGCGGTGGAGCAGGGTGAGAGCGCCGCCGGCATCTCGGCACGCTGCAACGGCGAGCTCTCCAGGTTTCTGGCACTGCGCGAAGCGTACCTTTTGTACGGCGATGAGCCCGCTTCAACGGCCGGTGCTGCGGGGAAGGCGACGGATGCATCCGGTTTGGCTCAAAAAGAGGGGCACCCATCGCGGTAAAGCGATGCGTGCCCCAAGTGCGCCATCTGATAGGTATCGGCCGCCAGAGCGCACCATATAAGAGGAGCTGCAGGATGGCGGAGCGCTGCCGTTCTGGCAGGGATGGTCCACCTTTTCGCGGCACCTTCTGTCCCGCCGGTTGTCCCGCTTGTCAACACCTCAGCTCTTATCGCCACCCGCCGGCGCTACTTGAGCTGAAAATGCCCCTTCGTTGGCTTGAGCGTAAACTGTTGCTATTATAGGGCCTATGTATACCGACCAGAGAAAAGACAACCAGCCGTTAGAGCTTTCGCGGGACATCCCCCTCGCCCCCTTCACCTCGTTCAAGATCGGTGGCCCGGCCAGGTTTTTGACCAAGGCCCGGACGCTGGAACAGCTGAAGCAGGCGCTTTCCTTCGCTAAGGCAGAAGGGATTCCCTTCCTCATCGTCGGGGGTGGATCCAACCTGCTGGTGAGCGACCGCGGTTTCGACGGCATCGCGATCAGGCTGCAGATGAAAGGGATCAAGGTCCAAGGGAACCGGGTCGAGGCGCAGGCGGGAGTCGACCTCATGGCGCTGGTGGAGCATGCGGCACACTGGGGGCTGGCGGGGATCGAGCGGCTGGCTGGCATTCCGGGGCTCTTCGGGGGGGCGGTGCGCGGCAATGCGGGCGCCTACGGCAGTTGCATCGGCGACGTGATCGAGAGGGTCCACGCGCTGCGGGCGGACACCCTGGAACTGGTCACGCTCGCGCGGGACGCCTGCCAGTTCCAGTACCGCAACAGCCGTTTTAAGAAGGACCACGGGCTGGTGGTGGTGGCGGCGAGCCTGCTCCTTGAGCCGGGGGCCCCCCAGGAGATCCTGAGCCGGGCGGAGGCGACGGTGAGAAAACGGCAAGCCCGCCAGCTGCAATGCGACCTGAGCGCAGGCTCGTTCTTCATGAATCCGGTGGTGCGCGACCCCGAGCTGATCCAAAGGTTCGAGACCGAGCAGGGGACCCACTGCAGGGACGGCAGGATCCCGGCCGGATGGCTCATCGACAGGGCCAGGCTGCGCAGCCTTTCCGTGGGAGCGGCCATGGTCAGCCCAAGGCACGCCAATTACCTGATCAACACCGGCAACGCCAGCGCCCAGGAGATGGTCAGGCTCGCCGAACTGGTGAAGGACGAGGTGCGGGCGTCGCTGGGGGTGCAGCTGGAGGAGGAGGTGAGCTGCGTCGGCTTCATTCCGGCTGGGCCGCTTCCCTCCTGAACTCGGCGAACGCCTCCTCGAGATCCTGGTAAAGCCCCGTCATCCCCTCAAGCTCTTCCTGCTGCGCTGTCTTTTTCTCCATCTCGAACGCAATTATCCGCATCACCTCGGCACCTATGCTGGCCGCCGCACCCTTGATGCTGTGGGAATGCAGGTGCATGCCGTCCCGATCCCCGTCCGCTATGGCCTGTCTCAAAAACTCCAGCAACTGCTCCGTGCTAGCCAGGTACTTCTCTACAAATATGCCCACAAACTCGGGGTCGCCCACCCGGTAGAGCAGCCCCGCCCGGTCGAACACCGGCGGCTGCGTAGGCTCGCCCGCCTCCCCGGCCGATGCGGATTCCGCGGGGGAAGCGGCCGCTTCGACCCAGGGTGCTGCTTCTTCCTCCACCATCTTCCCGGGTAGCCAGCGCTGCAAGACGTCGCATAGCTGCTCCGATCCGAAGGGCTTGCTCAGGTAGTCGTCCATACCCGCTGCCAGGCAGATCTCCCGGTCCCCGGTGATGGCGTTGGCGGTGAGCGCCACTATCGGGACGCGCCCGGGGCCTTCCCCTGCCTCCCACTCCCGGATTTTCCTGGTGGCGGTAAATCCGTCGACCTGAGGCATCTGGCAATCCATGAAGATCAGGTCGAAGCCTCCCCCCCGAGCGGCATTGAGAGCTTCGGCACCGTTATCCACGATCTGCACCGAGCATCCCAGCCTGCCAAGCATGTGCCGGACCACGTCCTGGTTCACCGGGTTGTCCTCCGCCACCAGGAGGCTCGCGGCGAAACGCACCTTATTCTGCGACGCCGGCTGCCGGTGGGGGAGCTCCATCCCCTCCGGCGCCTCGGCGAGCGCCTTCAGGCGGAGCGTGAACCAGAAGGTGGAACCGGCGCCGAATTCGCTCACCACGCCCAGCTCCCCCCCCATCAGCTCGGCCAGCTGCCTCGCGATGGCAAGGCCAAGCCCTGTGCCGCCGAATGAGCGGGTGGTGGAGTAATCCGCCTGGGTGAAGCTGTCGAAGATGTGCGCCAGGGCCTCAGGCCGGATGCCGATCCCGGTGTCCACGACCTCGAAGCGGAGCACCCGCTCCTCCCCCCGCTCTTCCAGCTGAAAGGCGTGCAACTGCACCTCGCCGCGGCTGGTGAACTTGACCGCGTTCCCGACCAGGTTCACCACGATCTGGCGCAACCGGGCCAGGTCCGCTTCGACGTAGCGCGGGACATCCGGGGCGGTCCGGCATTCCATCCCCACCCCCTTGCTGCGCGCGCCGGCGCCGAACATCTCCAGCACCTCCGCCATCATGCCGTGCAGGTCCATCGGCGCGGGGTCCAGATGCATGCGGCCCGCCTCGATCTTGGAGAAGTCGAGGATGTCGTTGATGATGCACAAAAGGGATTCGCCGGAGTTGCGGACCGCCTCCGCGAAGCAGCGCTGCTCGCCGGCAAGACCGCTCTCCAAAAGCACGCTCACCATTCCCAGGACGCCGTTCATCGGGGTGCGGATCTCGTGGCTCATGTTGGCCAGGAACTGGGACTTGGCGAGGCTCGCAGCCTCGGCCGCGTCCTTGGAGAAGCGCAGTTCAGCAACAGTCTGGCTCAACTCCCGGTTGGCCGCGGAAAGTTCGTGGGTGCGCCGTTGCACCACCTCCTCCAGTTCGATGCGGTGCGCCTCCAGCTTCTGGTCGCGTTCCTGGATCTGTACCAGCATCTCGTTGAAACCGTCCATCAGCGTCCCCAGTTCGTCATTTCCCTGTTTTTGCGCCCTCAGGTTGTAGCTCTTGTCGGTGGAGACCGCTTTCATGACTTGCGCCAGGTGCGAGATGGGCTCGGAGATGATGCGTTGCAGCTTCGCGGCGAGAAAATACCCCAGCGACAGCGCGCCCAGCAGCACGCCCGCCAGCATGAGGAAGAACGGTTTCAGCCGGTGCTTTAGTTCGGTGGCATCGGACTGAATCACTACGGTTCCTAGCTGCTGGCCGTCCAGGATGATGGGGGAGATGCCGAAGATGTGGCCGCCGAAGGCGAGCGGGAAGCTGGCGCGGGCCAACTCGACCCTCAACTTCCGGTCATCCACCCGCGCGCCCTCGCCGGAACCGTCGACAAAGCCCAAAAGTTGCAGCGTCGCGCCCGGCGCTACATAGCTTGCGAAGAGTGTGTGGTCCTTCAGCACGACCAGCGCGGTAAGGATGTACGGTTTGGCGCGCAGCGCGGCCAGGGTATCGGCCGCCGATTTACGGTCGTTGAAGGCTACGGCGGCTGAGCTGTTGCTTCCCACGATCTCTGCCAGCGCGCTCAACTCGGTCTGCATGCCGCTACGGAAACCGGTCGCCTCGGTGATGACGAAAGCTGTGGAGACAAGGGCGAGTACCACTGCGCTGGTGAGAAGCAGTATGGCGAGCATCTTTCGCCTGATGGAGATGTCACGGAACCGTAGCAGCATTAGGTAGTTGTCCGTATAAAGGGTTGCCCGCCTTACCACTCGGCGGATCGGGAGGTTTGCCCAAAGCCATCGGGACAAACAGGGAGACACTTCCCTTCTCGGACTGCTATCGGGGGAACTTGAATGTTAAAGAATGGCGGGGATAGAAGGAGGGTGCGCCAAGGAAGATGCGGCTAGGTTTCTTCGGCTCCGCCCGCGCCGGATTCCGGTCTCGTCGGGCGAGAATGAAAGGTGCCCGGGACCAGGTCCCGGGCACGCTTGAACGAAGGTACAAGTGAGTTTAAAGCTGCTACTTCGTGGTGGAATATTTCGCCAGTGCCTTTTGCAGATTCACCGTCGCCGGCTCCTTTTTTAGCCCTTGGCCGGCAAGAATATCCTTCGCGGTGAGGTCGCTCTTGTCGTAGTAGGCATGGTTCGCGTCGTCATCTACGAGCAGCGCAGCCCCTTCCAGCGAGACGCCGGCGAACAATCCGCGGCTGCGCGAGTAGGAGAGTATCCCGGTTTGGAGGGTGACGTCGGTCGCCGCACTTGCCTTGCGCCCCACCGGGCCGGCCGCGACAGCCGCGTCCGCCCCCAGAGTGAACTTCCCTTGCAGCAGTTTATCGACGTCCTTGACCTCCTTGAAGACGAGGATGAGATCGGTGGAGGTTGCTCCCACCTGCCAGCCGACACTCCCCCCCGTTATGCTCACGAAGACCGGGTCGCTCCAGCTGTTGTCCGCATTGCGCACGGAGAGGACGCCGGTACCGTGCCGGCCGCCCACGATGAAGGCGCCCTTGATGACGCCCGGAATGATGGCGATCGCCTTGGCGTCGCGCAGAAGGACCGGCGGAATCCCCTTCTCGGGGATCTTCATGATCTGGGCGAGGACGTCGGCGGACTCCTGAACCTTCTTGGCCTCGTTCTTCGCGAAGGCGGCGGTGGACCACACCCAGAGAAGCATTACGGTAACCACTGCGATGGAAAGGACTTTACCGGATCTCATGGTCTAACCTCCTTTGATTGGTTTTGCCTGTAGAATAGGTAGCTCCCGCCGTCGGATTTCCGCGGCGATACGAGCTATCTCCTGTGGCGCGCATTCCTGTCCCCGAGGATGTAGCCGGTCAAAGCGCCGGCCGCCCCGCCCAATGCCGCGCCTACCGCCGGCCTCCCCCCGGAGATCCCGCTTAAAACGGCCCCGCCGCCGGCGCCTATCGCCCCACCGGTCAAGGTCCTTTGCTCCCTCTCCGACATCCCGGCACAACCGGAGCATCCAGCAACAAACAGTGCCAGTATTGCGCATCTTCTCAGTCCCATGGATTTCTCCTCCTTGACGACCGTCTCTGTTACCCCTTACCACCTACGCCTCACGCGCACCCCGCGGCTTCCCCCACGGCTAGGGCGCGGTCCCCTCCCCTTCGAAGGGAATGTCCGCGATGCCGCTTTTTAACCGCGGCTTCACGATCTGGGACCACATGACACGCAACACCGGCAGGTCCCGGTCCCCGGGGTTTTGACGGTAGTAGCTGTCTATACGGTCGATGATGCTGCTCATGGGAACGCCGCGCAGGCCTTCACCCAACTTGGCCACGAAGTCCTGCCTCTTCAACTCGGGGTGCCGCTGTACCACTGCCTCCTCGACGGTTACCACGTGTCCGACCCCCCAGATGAAGGCGATCTTCGCGTCCGGAGACATGCTCTGCCAGCTTTCCCCATCCAGTACCGGCATCTCCTTCAGCTCCGTACCGGTCTCCAGGGCGACCGGCAGCTCTGCCGCAAGGGCGTGATCGACCATCCCCACCCCAGCAGCAACTACCACAAGGCAACAGAATTTCTTGAGTTTGCTGACTTGCATGCTCCACCTCCAGCACTTGGTTAAATTTGGCTAATTATAAATATTACAGATATTTGCTGTCAATGAATTTCAAAGGGCAAGTCTGCTAACTATATCGAGGCGGGGGACGCCGGTACCGGCGATTCTTTTGCGGCTGCGAGACGAATGGCATGAGGCGTTGGCAGAAACAATCAGGGAGGGGTCAGTCTGTCATAGGTGCTAAAGCGGAAGTCATAGGAAGGGATAACGCTGACTCTGGACAAAAAAAAGTCCCGGATTATCTCCGGGACTCATATCAGCGCTGAAACTAGAAGTACTTACTGCCTTGCGACGTTAGCAGCCTGAAGCCCTTTGGGCCCTTTTACCACGTCGAAGGTGACGCTATCGCCTTCAGCAAGGGACTTGAACCCGTCGCCGGTGATGGCAGAGAAATGGACGAACACGTCGTCGCCATTGTCCTGCTCGATGAAACCAAACCCCTTGCTGTCGTTAAACCATTTTACAGTACCATTTGCCATTTACTTTTACCTTCTCCATGTCTTTCTACTGAGTTTTGTTTCGGTCATCCGAAACCTTCGACACATTAACAGAGTTCATATCGCCAATGCAAGCTATTTATTTTCCGTTATTTTTGCAGCACCGTTTAGCAGAGAGAGTCCCAGTGAGCCCGGGGCCTCACTGCCGCCATCAAGCCAAATGGCTGTTTTTTCACGCTTAATGAGCGGTCCCCGGGTCAAGGGGTCAGTTTGACCACGAAATCGGCCCCGTCTATGGTGAGGATCGTGGTGGCCCCCGCATCGACGTTTGTGGTCAGGTTCCTGACAAAGATGCGCCGGTTGTTCAGGAAGGGCACCGTCTGGCTGGAGCTGTAAAAAGTAGGGATATCGTTGTCGCTCACGGAAAACTGGGCACCAGTGCTGTTTAGGGAGTCCTTGATGGTGATGACGTGCAGACCGGCGGTGCCGTCCCCCACGGCTACTAGCGTCGCCTGGACGCGGAACGAGGCGGCATCCAGCACCGGGGTACTGAAGACTGGGCTCTCGACGAACCTGTTCGTGCTGACGAAATTGGCGCTGACGGTCCCTATGGTCAGGGTGGTTTGGGTCGCTGTGCCCAAGTCGGCGGCCGATTTATGGCTCACCGTCACCTTGTCGCCGTTTTTCACCGTGCCCGCGGTGCTGGTGGCGCTAGCGCCGTTGATGGAGTAAGCACTCTCGCTCCCACTGGAACCGGTGACAAAGATGGGAGCATCCACGGTGAGGCCGGACACGGTGATGGGTTCGGAGGTGACAGTGACACTCTTGTCGGTGCCGGTCTTAGCGGGAAAAGTGAACTGGTCCGGGGTGGTGCCGAGCCGCACGTACGGCGGAAACCAGACGATATCGCCGCAGCCGGACAAAAGCAGGATGGTGGCGAGAAGAAGCGCGGATGTCCGTAGCGGACGAAATCTCCCTCCAGCTAGACGACGCGCGCCGGCGGCAATGGCGCCTGAAATTGTCATGGCAGCCCTCCATGGTGATGACTTGAGAGGCCGGATACTACCTCAGATGACTCGGTTTCACAAGCTTCTCGGCAGTTCCGGCTCTCCACTTCCAGTTTCGGGTCCGCAACGCAACGCGGCAAAGGTTTCCAACGAGCTAGGGCATCCGGTCCAAAAGCCTCAGGAGCCCATCCAGGATGGTGACCGGATGCGGCGGGCAACCGGGAATGTAGAGGTCGACCGGCAGCATCCCCTCTACGCCGTCGTGCGCCTCCGGCGAGCCCCGGAAGGGGCCGCCGCTGATGGCACAGGCGCCGCAGGCCACAACCAGCTTCGGCGCCGGTATCGCCTCGTAGGTCAGGAGGAGCGCCTCCCGCATATGCTCGGTGACAGGTCCGGTGACCCAGAGGCCGTCGGCGTGCCTTGGGGAGGCCACGAACTGGATGCCGAAGCGCCCCAAGTCCCAGCCGATGGTGGAGAGGACGTTGGTGTCGGCCTCGCAGGCGTTGCACCCGCCGGCTACGACGGAGCGGAACTTGAGCGAGCGGCCGAAAAGCGAGAGCATCTTCTTTTCCAGCGCCTGCGCCAGCCGGTGCTCGTCCCCGGGCCTCACCACCAGTTCCTCCCGGTGGTTGGCAGCCAGCCTCGCGTCCGGGGTGTGGGTAATGGCGCCTTGGGGGCAGGCCCGGGAGCATTCGGGGCAGAAAAGGCATTTGCCCAGATCCAGCGATAGGTCGGGCTGGCACTCGAGCGCATCGACCGGGCAGGCATCGGCGCAGGCCCGGCAATCCTTCGGGCAGAGGTCGGCCTTTATCTCGGGATAGCCGCGGAAACGCTCCGGCAGGGCCAGCGGTTCCCTGGGGTAAGCCATGGTCCGGTGCCCCTGTTTGCAGCGTGCGATGATGGCCTTGAACATGATGCAACTCCTGTTTGATCTCCGGCGCCGCGCCTTAGCCGCGCGGCGCGGGAGAGGTCGCTAAAGGTCGAACCCGCAGTAAGAGAGGTTGAAGCTCTTGTTGCAGAGAGGAAAGTCGGAAATCTGCCCCCCGCGCAGCGCCATGGCGAGACCGCTCCAGTTGTGGAAGGAGGGGTCGGTGATCTTGTAGCGCTGGAAATCGCCGCTCCCGTCGGTCAGGGCGACGTGGCAGACCTCGCCGCGCCATCCCTCGACCAGTGCCAACGCCATCCGGTTTTCACCCAGCTGCGCCGTCGGCGAGACGATGCTTCCCCCCGGAAGCTGCGCCAGTTGCTCCTCTATGAAATGGAGCGACTTCTCGATCTCCAGCCAGCGCACCAGGGTGCGGGCATAGACGTCCCCCCCCTTGGCCGTCTCCACCGGGAGCTGCGTCACGTTGTAGATGCCGAAGGGATGGTCCCGGCGGATATCGCGGTTGAGTCCGCTGGCCCGCGCCGCCGGCCCGACCAGGCCTAGATCGAGCGCGTCCTTTTCGCTCACCACCCCGGTCCCTTCCAGCCTCCCCATCACCGAGGGGCTGTCCCAGAGGAGCTCCACCGCGTTGGTCACCTCGCGGCGCGCCACGTCTATCCTCTTCCTCAGCTTGTCCGCCAGCTCCCTCCCCACGTCGAACTGGACCCCGCCCGGGGTCACGAGGCCGCGCCCGAAGCGGCTGCCGCAAAGCTCGGCGCTCATGTTCAGGAAGTCGCCGCGGATTCTGCCGCAGAAGGACGCGGTGGGAAGGTAGCCGACGTCGCCGGCTATGGCCCCGAGGTCGCCGGTGTGGTTCGCCAGCCGCTCCAATTCCAGCGCTATGCCGCGAATCGCCTCGGCCTTGGCCGGTACCCGCGCGCCGCAAAGGGCCTCGACAACCATGGCGTAGGCGGTGCCGTGGCCGATGGTGGTGTCGCCGGCGACCGTTTCCATGCACTTGAGGGTGCGCAGACCGGGGCGCCCGAGCACCATGCGCTCGACGGCGCGGTGCTGGTAGCCCAGCGAGATCTCCAGGTGCATCACCTCCTCGCCGAAGCACTGGAAGCGGAAATGCCCCGGCTCGATGATCCCGGCATGCACCGGCCCTACCGCGACCTCGTGCACCTCGTCTCCCGCTACGCGGTAGAAATCCATGATGCCGGCTTTTTCGGGAGCCTTCGGGGGCACCGCCGGAAGCGAGGCAAGCTGGGCCTCGAACCGGACCGGCTTTAGCCAGGGATGCCCCTCGAAGCAGATGCCGAACTGCTCGGCGATCTCGCGCTCGAACAGGTGCAGTTGGGGGACAGCCTCGACCAGCGAGGGGAAGCTGTTGCCGGTGACGGTGGTGCTCATGATGCCGAGCGCCGCGTGGCTTTTGAAGGAGAGGATGCAGTAAAGCCGCAGGGAGCCGGCCTCCGCGGCGCCAAAGTAGGAAACCACCCGCCATCCCCCATCGACCGCGGAGATGAGCGTCTCGCAGAACCGGTCGCCGGAACGTTCCGGTATCTCGCTGCGAGCGACGGCGCTCCCGTTTTGAGTGAAGAGCATCCCCGGCGTCATGCCCCACCTCCCAATTGCCCGGCCGCCTCATGCAACAGCTGCTGCAACGGCGCCGGGAGCCAGAGCCCCATGGTCAGGATGATTCCCATGAGCAGCAAGGGGGGAAGTACCGTCGGGAGCGTGTCGCGGTACCTGGTCCTCTCGATGTCTGCCGGCACCTCGCCCAGCACCACCGGAAGCACGGTCGAAGCCATGCCTATGAAGATGAGCGCCAGGAAGACGAGGAAGAGCCCCCCGGTCCAGAAGTTCCCCTGAACGAAGGCGGAGGAGACGATGAGGAACTCACTCACGAAGGGGGAGAACGGGGGGGAGCCGGTGATGGCGAGAAAGGCGGCCAGAAAGAGCGCCCCCGACCAGGGGGTGCGCCTGAGCGCACCGCGCACCGTAGTGGTGCTCTTCGAGTTGTAGGCCCGGTGTATGTTGCCGCAGGAGAGGAAGAGGACCCCCTTGGTCATCGAGTTGTTGATCATGTGCAGAAGTCCGGCGAAGAGCGCACCCTTGCCCAGCCCAAGCGCCACCGTGATGATGCCTATGTGCTCGACGCTCGAGTAGGCGAGCATCCTCTTGAAATCGCTCTGCCTCGCCATGAAGACGGCGGCAAACGCCATGGAGATAAGCCCCATGACGAGGAGCACACCCTGGAACATGGCGCCTTCGGTCGAGGCGACGGCGATCTGGTACACCCTCAAGAGCGCCAGGAGCGCACAGTTCACCAGCCCCCCGGCGAGCAGCGCCCCCACCAGCCCCGGCGCCTCGCCGTAGGCGTCCGGTTTCCAGGTGTGCAGCGGGGCGAGCCCCATCTTCGAGCCGAAGCCGACCAGGAGGAAGATGAAGGCCGCGTGGCGCCAGCCGGGGTGGAGCGCCGCGGCGTCGGAGATGAGCGAAGGGAGCAGAAGGGTCACGTCCTGCTTGGCCACGATGGTGGAGTAAGCCAGGAAGAAGAGTCCCAAAAGGGCGATGGCGATCCCGACCGAGCAGATCAGTAGGTACTTCCAGGTGGCCTCGATGGAGCGGGCGTTATGGTTGAAGTAGATGAGCGGCGCCATGGTAAGCGTGGTCGCTTCGAGAGCGATCCAGAGGAGCCCCAGGTGCTGCGAGATGGTGACCAGGGTCATGGCGGAGAGGCAGACCAAGAGCGCCGCGCAAAGAACCCGGTTCGGACGTCTTCTGCGGTAGGCTAAGTACCCGACGGCGTAGAAGGCGCATACCGCGAAGAGGACGCTGTTACTGATCAGGGCGAGCTTTCCCAGCGGGTCGAGCAGTATCCACCCGGCCGGGGAGACGGGAGGGGTGTCGACGAGGAGCGCTCCCACCAGGAAAAGCTGCGCCAGCGCGAATACCGGCAGCACCAGGGCGCGCTTCCTGTTGTCGGGGATCAGCCAGGCGATCAGGGCCCCCGCGAGGGGGAGAAGGACCAGGGCCCACATCATGTCGTTATTCCTCCCTGAGCGCGCTGAGCCTCGACGTGTCGATGCTCGAGAATTCGCGGCTTATGTGATTGATGACGATCCCCATGACGAAGATGCCTACCAGAAGGTCCAGAAGCGCTCCCGCCTCTACCATGACCGGCATGGCGTCGGCCAGAAGCAGGCCGAAGAGGAAGATCCCGTTCTCCATGAGGAGGTAACCCAGGACCTGCGAGATCGCCTTGCGCCTTCCCATGAGCACCAGGAACCCGCACATGAGGGTCGCCAGCGACGCCGGGACCACCAAAAGCCCCGCGTGCTCCGGGGCCAGCGGCAGCTTCGCCGCGAAGATGAAGGCGAGCGTGGTGAAGAGCGCCCCCAACACCAGCGAGGGGATGTAGCCGATGAAGGGCTGGAACTCGCGCTCGATCTCGGCCCTTTTGATGGCACGGATGATCAGGAACGGGATCAGCGCCCCCTTTACCAGCACGATGCTCACCACGATGAAGGCGAGGTGCCAGGAGAAGGGGTGCACCAGCGCCGGAAGGATGCCCAAGAGCACCCCCTGCAGCGCCACCGAGCGCACGGAGAAGTTGAGCCTGCTGGTCCCGAGGACGGCGAAGTTCAAAAGCAGGCAGAGCACCAGGAATTGGTCGGCCAGGGAGTTCATCGGGTCACCTCACTACCAGAACCAGGGAAAAGGCGGTCAGTATCATGGCCGCCACCAAAAGCTGCGGCACGCGGATCAGCCTCAGGCGCGCCATCACCGATTCCACCACGCCGATGGCGACGGCCAGAACCAGCATGGAGAGCGCGAAGAGGGCCCAGTCGACAAACGCGTTCCCCGAGGCGAAGGGGACGGCGATGTTCACGAAGAGAGCGCCCAGGAGATAGAGCTTCAAGGCGGCGCCGTAGAGGATGCAGCCGAAATAGGGACCGCTGTGGTCCAGCACCATCACCTCGTGGATCATGGTGAGTTCCAGGTGGGTGTTGGGGTCGTCGAACGGTATGCGGCAGTTCTCCGCCAAAAGGACCACGAAGAGCCCCGCGAGAAGCAGTATCAAAGAGGCGCCGGCGGCAACCCACACCGGAGAGGTGACGTGGTTCAGCATGGGGGTGAGGCTCATGGTCCCGGAGAGCCTGGTCAAAGTGATCAGGGCGAAGAAGAGCGCCGGTTCGGCGAGGCAGGAGAAGGTGACCTCGCGGGCCGCTCCCATCCCCTCGAAACTGGAGCCGGTATCGAGGGCGGCCACCGTGGTGAAGAAGCGCCCCAGGGCGAAGAGATAGGCGAAGAGGATCATGTCCCCCTCGAAGGAGACCGGTGCGGCGTGCTTGCCGAGCGGCACCAACAGCGCCGCGAAGAGGGTGGCCGCCAGGGTGACCGCCGGGCCGGCTTTGAAGATCCAGGTGGTGGTGTCGGAGATGACCACCCCCTTGCGCATCAGCCGCGACAGGTCGTAGTAGGGCTGCAGGAACGGAGCCCCCACCCTGCCGGCGAAGGCCGCCTTGGTCTTGCCGATCACCCCCAAAAGCAGCGGGGGCATGGCCAGAACCAGCACCATATGGAAGAGCGTGTCGATCATGTCGAGTCTCCTAAAGCTAATCTCAATTGCGCCTTTTCAATTCACAGCAGTTGCGCCCATCCGTTTGCGCCAACGTTCACCCGGAGAACTCCGGCAACGGCGGCACTTGGTCCCCCCTCCCCTTGCGGGAGGGGGTTAGGGGGTGGGGGTAGGTGCCACATTTGCGCTGTGGGCAACTTCACCCACCCCCCTGCCCCCTCCCGTTGTATGGACCGGGGTCAAGGTTTACAGTTGTTCGGGGACATGGTTTACACTTTTTGTTCTTTGAGATCGACTTCTGCGATTTTCTGGCTGCAGAAATAAACGCCATATTCGCCATCGCGTATGGTTGGCCGAAATGCCACCGGCTGCCCCCTGAGCGCCTTCGCGAGGCGCACACATCGGCCTTTGAATGACACCTTACCCTCGGCCTGGACCTTTCGGATCTCGTCGTCTGGGGCGTACTGAATCTCGGGCAGTATTTCTGAGTAAGTCCGCCGGCTAGGCTTATAACGCGTCATCGGAGTTTCCATACCTAGTGATTCGTGTGGGCGCTCCAAGTTGTAGCAATGCCTGAAGGTGTCGAATCTAAGCTGGCAGTCAGCTAGGTCTTCGAAGACTCTTCCAGCGATTGCTTCTGCAACCAGAGTTCTGTGAAACCGCTCGTCCTTACCCTGTGTTTGAGGATGATAGGGGCGAGAGTGGCTGACCCGTATCTCGTTTCTGATAAGCCAGACCGTTAATGGCGTAAGGTCGTTGTATTGATCGTTACCCCATGGGCTGCCATTGTCCATGGTCATTCGATATGGCAATCCATATTGCCTGAATGCCTCAATCAAAGCAGCTTTAACCGTTTCTGTTCGCTCATTGGCACAGGCTACAAGCACCACACTAAACCGGGAATGGTCATCCAGAACAGTCAACGGATGACAGCGACCATGATGCTTCATCGGAATACTGCCCTTGAAATCCATCTGCCATAGGTCGTTTGGGTATGGGTGCTCGAACCGTTGGAAAGCAGTATGTTTATCTGACTCAGCTGGATCAATGCAGCCGTTGCGGCGCAAGATTGCTGTTATGGTCGAAGGTACAGGCACCCCCTGATGCCCAAGTTTTTCAAGACGCTTACGTAGCTTACGTGCTCCCCAAGCCTGATGTTCTTCGCGAAGCTTGAGAATAGCATCTTCGGTCGCAGTGACCGTCTTATGTGGACAGGTCAGTGGCTTGCGAGATAAGTCAATTAGGCCTTCGACGCCGGTTTCAAGGAACCTGCTAATCCATTTGTAGCCGGTCGGACGGCTGATGTTAAAGCGTTTGCAAAGGAAGGCTATGTTGCTGCCTTCCTGCAACGCCAAATGAACGAACTCGAATCTCAGGGTCATAGTATCCACCGGTCGCCAAGGCATGGTCTCCCTCCTCCGAGGAAAGGTCATTCTTGGCAAAAGTGTTAACTATGTCCCCGAACATTTGTAAACCATGTCCCCAGTCTATACATCCGTCAAGGGAGGGGGAGAGCTGAAAACTGTCGTTAAGTTCCAGCTTGGCAACTGGACGCTCCACCTCTCTAATGCACCCACAACATCAGCAGCAACAGCGTGGCGAAGATGTAGAGGATGTAGACGTGCACCTCTCCGTGCTGCAGGCGCCGCACGAAGGCAAAGCCAACGCCTATGATGCTTATCGTCGGCAGCACGATGCGCTGCAGCACGGTCTCCTCGGGGGTGTAGCTCAGCTTAGTTGCAGCCGGCGCCACCCCGGCCACCTTGCCGGCGCTGATGCGCGAGCGGACCAGCGTCGAGGCGAGGGAGCCGAACAGGGCGCCGAAAGAGCTCCCGCTGTACTGCATGCTGGCGGCCGGGCGGATATAGCCGCATCCCCAGGTCGGTCCGGCGCCGGCGGGGACCGCCTTGGCCCTCCCCTTGAGGAAGAAAAACAGGGCAGCGGAGAGGACCAGCAGGCTTCCTCCGGCGACCGCGAACCACGCAGGCGCCACCGGAAGCGTTACGGCGTCCGCGCCGGGGCCTGCGAGTGCCGCGACTGCCGGGTTCACCAGCGCGAGGAAAAGCTGCGGAAAGAGCCCCCCGGTTAAGGCGAGCAGGGCAAGAAGCCCCATCGGGGCGAGCATGCTGAAGGGGGCCTCGTGGCTGCGGGCGGAGCCATCGGTGCGCGGGGCGCCCAAGAAGGCGATGCCGTAGAGCTTCACGAAGCTGATCACGGCGACGCCGCCGACAAGCGCCAGCACCGGCGCCCCCAGCGCAAGGTACGGCGCCCCCGCCTGGGCCTCCCCGAAGAAGCCTAAGTACAGGAGCATCTCGCTGGCAAAGCCGTTGAAGGGGGGAAGCCCGCAGATGGCGACGGCCCCGCAAAGCGAGAGGAAGGCGGTGCGGGGCATGCGCTTGGCGAGCCCCCCCATGCGGTCCAGTTCGCGAGTGCCGGCGGCATGGATCACGCTCCCCGCCGAAAAGAAGAGGAGCGGCTTGAAGATGGCGTGGTTCAGGACGTGGAACAGGGCGGCGGCGAGCCCCAGGTAGGCAAGCAGCCGGTTGCCGCTTACCGCGGCGAGGAGGTAGACGCCGATCCCGGTGCAGATGATGCCCAGGTTCTCGATGCTGCTGTAGGCCAAAAGCCGCTTGATGTCCTTTTGCGCCGAGGCGATGCAGATTCCCATCAAGGCAGAGGTGAGGCCGGCGGCGGTGAGAAGCGCGCCCCACCAGAAAGGGGGATGGGGGAAAAAGGAGATGACCCGCAAGAGGCCGTAGATGCCGACCTTCAGCATCACCCCGGAGAGAAGGGCGGAGACGTGGCTCGGGGCGTTGGCGTGGGCGGACGGGAGCCAGATGTGCAGCGGCATGAGCCCCGCCTTGGAACCGAAGCCGCCGAGTGCCGCGCAAAAAATAAGGGTCGAGAGCCCGGCAGTTAGCTGCAGCGAGCCGGCGGCGGGGAATTGGAAGGCGCCGGTGGAGAAAAAGAGCGTGGAGAAAAGGACCATCAGCGCCCCCGCCCCCAGGTGGCTCGCCACCAGGTACACCGTCCCCGCTCCCCTCACCTCCTCCTCGGCGTGTTCCGCCACCAGCAGGAAATAGCCGGAGACGGCCATCACCTCCCAGGCGATCAGGAAGAGCGCGCCGTTTCGGGCAACCACCACCAGCGCCATGGCGCAGGCCAAGAGCCCGTAGAAGAAGGTGACGCTCCGCTCCGAGGCGCGGCGCTCGGCTGCGGGCCAGTAACCAAGGGCATAGAGGGCGCCTGCCGGAAAGACAAGGAAGATGGGGATCAGGAAGAATGCAGAGAGAGGGTCTAGAGCGATTTCGCAGGGGCCGAAAGGGAGGTTCCAGTTGAGGGTGAAGCTTGATGTTTGTCGCCAGAAGAGCAGATAGACCAGCGACGGTAAAGCAATCAGCGACGAGAGTAGCGCGGCTGCCGCGGCCAATCGCTGTCCCAGCGGGCCATGCCTTAGCAACACACCGGGAAGGCCGGAACAGCCGGCAAGGGTTATGGCGCAGAGGACCAAGAGGGCGGGGTCCCGCAACATGTCAAAAAGCATAGCCAATCCTTTCGAAACGGATCGTCACGCCGCTCCCTTTGGGGAGCAGTATTCTCTCATCAAGTTTCAACCTCTCCCGCGCGGGCTGAGCCGGTCAGGAAAGGGGAGCGAAAAAGTTGCTGCGTGACTGCGGTGGTGGCACGGCGCGGAGTCCGCCGGTAGCGCCCCAAAGGGGGGTCCGAGTGGCTCAACATACTCCGTGAGAACAAATTTGTCAAAAAAAGATTTCTAATATTAAGAGGCTCCCGTAAAACAACACTATATGGCAATACGCCTCAAGTTACTTGTTTTCCTGCCGACAACAGTTATCATTAAAGGCAAAACGTCCCCCTCTTACGAACAGCGTTATACGGCTGGAGAAATTCCCGGCCGGATGTCAGTAAGTTTCCCGACCCCTTATGGAGGAGCAGCTGTGAAGAATCATGTTTGGCGCCCCCTCTACGTGGTGCTTGCGGTAGTGGCCCTGGTGCTTTTGGCCAGGAAGGTCCTGGTCCCGGCCGACTTCGGCATCGGGCCGCGCGGGTACATGTACGGCTGGCACCGCCCCAGCAACGAGCAGCAGTGGAAAGATGTCAAGGTGAAGTACCGGACCGCCGTCTACTGCATGGAGTGCCACCGGGACAAGTACGACGAGATGAAAGAGTCCCCGCACCGCAACATCAACTGCGAGAACTGCCACGGCGCCGCCGGAAACCACCCGGACGATCCCCGCTACCTCACCATCGACCGCAGCCGCGAGCTCTGCGCCCGCTGCCACACCCGCCTCCCCTACCCCACCAGCAGCCGCGGCGTCATGAAGGGGGTCGATCCGAAGACGCACCACGTAGGCCTTGACTGCGTCACCTGCCATTGGCCGCACGACCCGAGGAAGGAGGGGCACCAGAGATGATCGACAGAAGAACTTTTTGCAAGAACACGCTGCTCATCGCCGGGGGCCTCGCGCTCCCGCTCTCGGCGCTGGAACTCTTCGACCCGAAGCGGCTTTTGGCCGAGAAGGACCAAAAAGGGGCGCGCTGGGTGTTCCTGGTGGACACCCGCAAATGCGTCGGCTGCGGTTTCTGCGTCAAGGGGTGCAAGGTGGAGAACGAGGTTCCCTATGACGCCAACGTGACCCGCACCTGGGTCGAGCGCTACCTGGTCACCAGCGACAGCAAGACCCACATCGACTCCCCCAAGGGGGCGCGCGACGGCTTCCCAAGGAAGGAGGTCGAGATAGGGCACGGAAAGCTGGAGGAGGTCCGCGACGAGGATCTCGAGAAGGCGTTCTTCGTCCCCAAGCTCTGCAACCAGTGCGACAATCCCCCCTGCGTCCAGGTCTGCCCGGTGGGGGCGACCTACCAAACCGAGGACGGTGTGGTGCTGGTGGACCGTAGCTGGTGCATCGGCTGCGGCTACTGCATCATGGGGTGCCCATACGGGGTCCGCTTCTTCCACCCGGTGTACCACGTGGCCGACAAGTGCAACTTCTGCTACCACCGGATCAGCAAGGGGATGCAGACCGCCTGCGTGGACAGCTGCGCTTTCGGGGCCAGGCGCATCGGGAACCTCAGGGACCCCGAGGACCCGGTCACCAAGGTGATCATGACCGAGCGGGTCAACGTCCTCAAAGAGGAGTACGGCACCAAGCCGCAGGTCTTCTACCTGGGGCTTTCCAAGGAGGTGAAGTAGCCATGATGGTGCACGGAGAAGCCTGGACCCTCAAAGAATTCTTCACCTACCCCAACGAGTACATCTACTGGACCATCCAGATCGTGATGTATCCCTTCATGACCGGCCTCGTGGCCGGGGCCTTCGTGCTCTCCTCGCTGTACCACGTCTTCGGCGTGAAACAGCTGAAAGGGATCGCGCGCTTTTCGCTGGTCTTTTCCTTCGCGCTGCTGCCGGTCGCCATGCTACCGCTCATGCTGCACCTGCAGCAGCCGCTAAGGGGTATCGAGGTGATGCTGACGCCTCATTTCACCTCGGCCATCGCCGCCTTCGGCATCGTCTTCACCACCTACGGCATGATCGTCGCCTCCGAGCTCTGGTTCGTCTACCGCAAGCACTTCGTCGAAACAGCGCTGGCCTTGAAGGCTAAAGAGCGGCGCGGCGCGGGCGAGCAGTTCGCCTGTCTCCTTTTCTCCGCGCTCACCATGGGCGCCTACGACGTGAGCCACGAGGCGCTGGAGGCGGACGAGCGGGCGGTGAAGAAGCTTGCCGCCGCCGGGATTCCCGTCGCCTGCTTCCTGCACGGCTACGCCGGATTCATCTTCGGCTCGGTGAAGGCGAACGCCCTTTGGATGACGCCGCTCATGCCGGTCATCTTCATCTGCTCCGCGGTGGTTTCGGGGATTGCGCTCTGCATCCTGACCTACATCGTCACCATGGAGATCAGGAAGGCGCTGGCGGCCAGGCGTCCCGAACTCCCCAGCAAGGAGGAGCTGAAGAGCGCCGAGAGTCAGGTAGTGGTGATGACCTCGCGCTACCTGCTCATGTTCATGGTCGCAGCCATCACGCTGGAGCTGCTCGACTTGGTCTTCAGGGGGTACACGGCTGTGAAATCATGGGACATCCTGAGAAGCGTCATCTACGAGCGGGATTTCGTGAACATCTTCGTGGTGCAGTACGGGCTGGGGAACCTGGTCCCACTGGTGCTGTTCCTCGTCCCGGGGCTCACCATCCGGCGCGCCATCCTGGGGACGGCGCTGGTGCTACTCGGGGTTTTCATGATGCGCTGGAACGTGGTCATCGGCGGCCAGGCCTTCTCCTCGTCCTTCTCGGGCTTCATGCACTACACCCTGCCCATCTGGCCCGACAGCATGGAAACCTTCAAGGAAGGGCTAGGCGGCGCACTCTTGGTGGCCGTGGTCCCCTTCTGCCTGTTCTGGATCCTGAACAAGGTGATGCCCGTCTTCAAGGAGACGCACTAATTGGAGAAGAGTCCCCCCCTCCCGCAAGGGGAGGGGAACCTGGAGCGGCTCTCCCTGATATTTTCCGATGAACCTTTGCGAAGGGGGGACAGGGGGGATTCCCCTCACTCCTAGCGGCTGGTGAGCGCCAGAAGCACCACGAGGGTGATGAAGGTGTAGAAAATGTAGATGTTCAGCTTGCCGTGCTGCAGCCTGCGGACCGGCAGCGCCTTTTCGAACAGGTATTCCAGGAAGGGGAGATAGATCCGCTCCAGCACGGTCTCAGGGACGTGGCTTGCAAACCGGGCCCGCTCGGGAAAGAGCCCCGTCACCTCCTCCCGGTGCACCTCGGGGCGCAGCACGATCTTGAACCAGCTCACCAAGGTCGCGCCGAAGGAGCTCGCGGTGTATTGCATGGCGCTCGTGGGTCTCAGGTAGCCGCAGCCCCAGGTGGGGCCTGAGCCGACCGGGAGCCTCGTTGCGCGCCGCTGCAGCAGATACGCCGCCAGCAGCGCGGCCGTGATAAGCCCTGCGGCCAGCGCCGAGACCCAGGTAAACGGGACCAGGTTCTCGATCCATTCCCCGGAGAGGGAGGAGCGGTAGACCGAGAGCGCGTTGTTGAGCGGCTTGGCTAAAAGTCCCGGCGCGACCCCTATCAAGGTGCAGCAAAGAGCCAACACCCCCATCGGCGCCAACATCCCCCCGGGCGCCTCGTGTCCCCCCGCATGCTCTTCGGAGCGGGGCGCCCCCAGAAAAGCAATCCCGAACACCTTGACGAAGCAGGCCACGGCCAGCCCCCCCACCAGCGCCAGCACGGGGGCGGTAAGCGCAGGGAACATCCCCGACAGCCCCCCCGTGGAACTGATGGCGGTAAAGGAGCCCAGGTAGATCATCAGCTCGCTCACGAAGCCGTTCAACGGGGGGAGCCCGCAGATGGCGACGGCGCCTGCCAGGAAGAAGAGCGCGGTGTACGGGAGGCGGCGCGCCACCCCGCCCATGAGGTCGATTTCCCTGGTGCCGGTGGCGTGGATGACCGAACCGGCGGAAAGAAAGAGCAGCGCCTTGAAAAGAGCGTGGTTCACCACGTGCAGCAGCGCCCCCGCCACCCCCAGCGCCGTCAGCGCCGGGTTCCCCTGACTCTCCCCTATGAGCGCGATGCCGATCCCCATCATGATGATGCCGATGTTCTCGATGCTGTGATAGGCCAGGAGCCTCTTGATGTCGTGCTGCGCTATGGCGAAGGCCACCCCGAGGACGCCGGAGACAAGCCCCAGGACCAGCACGGTCCCCCCCCACCAAAGGGGGGGATCGGAAAAGGCGGAAAAGACGCGCATCATGCCGTAAATGCCGGTCTTCAAGACGATGCCGGAGAGGATGGCGGAGATGTGGCTGGGGGCGTTCGCGTGCGCCGAAGGGAGCCAGATGTGCAGCGGCATGCAGCCGGCCTTCAGGCCGAACCCCAGGATGGCGGTGAGAAAGATGGCGGCGGCGGGCCCCGTCTGCGCCGAAAGCGTGCCGGCCGCGGGGAAAAGCCATTCCCCGGTTTCCCCCTTGAGCAGCGAGAACATGGCGAAGAGCGCCAGCGCGCCCAGGTGCGCCGTGATGAGGTAGAGGGTCCCCGCCTCCCGCACCTGGGGCTTTTCATCCTCGGTGGTGAGGGCGAAGTAGGCCGCGAAGGCCATCACCTCCCAGGCGAGCAGGAAGAGAATCGTGCTCTTCGCGATCAACAGCGTGGTGAGGGACGCCGCCAAAAGCCCCAGGAAAAAAGTGAGCTTGCCGCAGTTGCCGGCATGAAGAGCGGCGGGCCAATAGGCTACGCCGTAGAGCGCCGCGCAGCCGGTCACGATGAACATCGGAAGCAGGAAGAACCCGGAAAGGGGGTCCACCCCTGCCTCGAAGGGGCCGAAGGGGAGGCCGGAAGCGATGGTGACTGTGGCGATGGAGGGGGAAAGAAGAGCTATCAGGGCGCCGGAGAGGCCGGCCAGGGAAGCTGCGGCGAGAAGTGCTGCGGATAGGCGCTGTGCTTGGGCTGAGCCGCGCCGGAAAAGAAGGGGGAGGCCGGAGAGCGCCTGGCAGGCGACGGCGAGCAACAACAGGTAGATACAGGTCGCAGGCTCGCCGGAAAAGATCATGATCAGCTCCTTTTGCCGCGCTCGAAGCGCCGGGCGGCTTCCAGAATGGCCGCGGGGTCGCAGGCGTGGTTCAAAGTCGCCCTGAATTCGGCATCGTGCAGGGCGTAGGCTAGCCGCGACAAAAGGTGCAGGTGCACCTTCACGGTCGGACTGGTCAGCATGAAGAGAATCCTGACCGGCTCGCCGTCGAGAGCGCCGAAATCCACGGCATGCTCCAGGAAACAGAGCGAGATGGCGGGGACCGGCTTGTCCTGCAAGAGGATCGGGTTGCGGACGTGGGGGATGGCGATCCCGTCCCCGATGGCGGTGGTCCCCAAGGCCTCGCGCGCCAGAAGCACCTGGAGCAGGAACTCCGGGTCCATCCTGGGAGGGAGCTTCATCAGGCTCACCACGTTTCTCAGCACGGAAAGCTTTTCGTCCCCGGGAACCCCGCAGTGCACCCCGCCCGCCTCCAGTGCCTGGCTCAGGGTCGGCAACACGACATCCGCCTGCGCCGCCTCGAACAGTTCGGGCGGTACCTTGATGCTGTGGTCGGTCGCCCATTCCAGGAGATCGACGCGGTTGATCCGGTAACTCCCCTGCACCATGGTGGCCGGCAGCTTTTCCTTCTTGATCCACTTGGCCACCACGCTCTCGTCCACCTTGAGCAGCGTGGCCACTTCCGACGCCTTCATCAACATCTGTCACTCCACGTGTAGGGGCTGGGAAAAATTTATAACACCCTTAGCGGCAAGACACAAGGTCGTTAATGTAGAAAAGCGCCTGTGTTACTGGCGGGTTGCCGGATCGCTCGTCTAATAAAAAGGGGACAGGCTACTTTTTTATTAGAAAAGTAGCCTGTCCCCTTCCATAAAAAAAGCCCCCGGATCGCTCCGGGGGCTTTTTTGGCTTTTCTGCCAAGATGCTAGTGCTTCGCGTGCTGCTCGCCGCCGGGGACGTCCTCCCCGCCGGCTGCATGGCAGTCGCTGCAGTTGGCCTTGAAGAGCTCGTCGCCGATGTCGACCGGGTGCACGAACTCCTTCACCTGCTTGCCGGCCGGGATGTTCTCCTGCTTCTGGCTCAGCACCGTATGGCACATGTTGCAGTCCTTGGAGATGACCTTGCCCGCCGCGGTCTTGTGTTTGCCGTCATGGCAGCGGAAGCAGCCCGGGGTGTAGAAGTGCCCGATATGGTTCGGATAGGTGTTCCAGGAGACCTTCATGCTCGGGAAGAAGTTCCTGTTGTAGATGTCCTGAACCACGACGACCGCGTGGTCGATCTCCTTCTGCTTGCCCTTGGAGACCGCCGGATAGTTCTTGGCATAGTACTCCGGCAGCTCCTTCGCGATGGTGGCCTTGGCCTCTTCCTTTTTGGCGTAAGGCCTGGTGAGGATCTCCACCGCGACCTTCTTCAGGTACGGCAGGCTCCCGTCGATCCTTCTGGCCGCGAAAGCCTCGTCCATCTCGATGCCGGGGGCGCGGTAGATGTGGGCCGGGCGGTTGTGGCAATCGAGGCAGTCCATGACGCGTTTCTGGGACTTGGCCACCTCTTCCTTGCTCAGGGGCTTTTCGCTATCCATGTACTCGGTGATCGTGCCGTCCTTCTCCTTGACCGCGATGTACGGGATGTTCAGGCGCTGCCTGTCGGTGGCGATGTAGGTAACCTCCTGGCCGATGTGCCAGTGGATTCCCTTGGCATGCTCGCTCTTGGGCGTACCGCCGATGTTGATCAGCATGTTGATCTCGCGCGGGGAGTTCTCCTCGTTGGGCGCGTAGTGGTAGAACACCTTCTGGCGGCCGGCGTAGAACTTCTCGGGCCAGTGGCAGTGCTCGCAGGTGTCGCGAGCCGGGCGGAGGTTGTCGATCGGGGTGCCGATGGTTTCCGGGTAGGTCTTGAAGAGGACCGCATAGAGCTGCCTCATGCCGGAGATCTTAGCCTTGACGTACCAGGCAGCACCGGGGCCTACGTGGCACTCTACGCATTTAACCTTGGCGTGCGGGGAGTTGCTCCAGGCGACGTGCTCGGGCTCCATGACCACGTGGCAAAGCTCGCCGCAGAAGGTGGTCGATTCGGTGAACTCGTACCCTTTGAGCGAGGCGACCGAGACGATGAGCACGAAGATGATGCTGGCGATTACGAAGAAGAGGAACATGTGCCGCTTGTGCGGCTCGTTGAAATCGACCGTGGGGAAGGGGTGGATCTCCGCCTCTGGGTGCCTGCGCCTCTTCTCCCGCACCAGGTAGGCGCCGAGCGGAACCAGGATAAGGCCCACGATGAGCATCCCCGGGAAGAGGAAGTAGGTCATCAGTCCGAGGTAAGGTTTCTCCACGCCGGTGATCCCCTCGTACGAGAGGAAACCGATGATGAGACCGGTCGCGGTGACGGCCAGTATCATGCCAACCAAGCTGATCAAGTTCCAGGCGTAGCCGGCATATTTCTTTAGTGCCATGTTCTCTTCTCCTTGCCGTTTCTTATGGTGTCAGCCATTTAGCGAAAAAGTGCCGTGATATGGCGTAACGATAATAGCGGAGCACATTACACGCGGATATGATCTTTGTCAAAAAAAAGAAATTTAATATATAAAACAATTGTCTGCTGAAAAACCACAATGTTTACTAGGGAATGGCGTATATGTACGAGAACAGTGCTGGTTTGCATAAACAGCGTTATATTACTGTAGAAACAGTGGCGGCACGACTATTTCGGGCTGACAAGGGTGAGGTACCCGCAAAATGACGCGGTATTCGCCCCGCGTAAGCCGGGCTACTCGTAGCCGAACTCCTTAAGCATGCGGCTATTGTCGCTCCACTCGCCGCTAACCCGCACGAAGAGCTCAAGGAACACCTTGGTGTCGAGCAGACGCTCGATCTCCTGCCTGGACTGGGTGCCGATTCGTTTCAGCATTTCGCCTTTCTTGCCGATGATGATCCCCTTTTGCGAGTCCCGCTCCACGTTGATGGTGGCGGAGATGGCGACCACGCCGTTTTCACGCTCCTTGAAGCTGTCCACCACTACGGCGGTGGAATAGGGGACCTCGTCGTGGGTGAGCCGGAAGATCTTCTCGCGCACGATCTCGGCGACGATGAAGCGCTCCGGGACGTCGGTCAGGATGTCGTCCGGAAAATAGCAGGGTCCCTCCGGGAGCAGGCCGTGCACCAGTTGCACCAGCTGCTCCACTCCGTCTCCGGTACCAGCGGAAACCGGGATAATCTCCTTGAAAGGATAGGTATCGCCGTAGCAGGACATCCGCTCCAGCAGCTCCCCCTTGGGGACGAGGTCGATCTTGTTCATGACCAGGATCACCGGGGCGTCGACCCCCGAGAGCACCTCCTTGATCATGCCCGCTTCCTTTTCCGGATCTACGGCGCCGTCCACGAGGAACAGGATCAGGTCCACCCCCTGCACCGAGGAGAGGGCCTCGTCGACCATGAACTTGTTCAGGCGGCTTTTGGCGCGATGGATGCCCGGGGTGTCGATGAAGACGATCTGCCCCCCGGCACGTTGTGGATCCCCTTGATGCGGTTCCTGGTGGTCTGCGGTTTGTCCGAGGTGATCATCAGCTTTTCACCCAGGATCCGGTTTAAAAGTGTGGATTTACCTACATTGGGACGCCCCACGATGGAGACGAACCCGGAACGGAACTTCTTTTCTGACATTTCCATGCCTCCTGGCTCTATTGCAACTATTCGAAGCGGTACAAGATACGGGAAAAGGTGCTGGAAGGAAAGCGTTCTTTGCACGGCAGGTCTGGGTTCAGACACAAGGGGAGAGTATACGAAGAAAAAAGGGGACAGGCTACTTTTTCAAATCAAAAAGTAGCCTGTCCCCCTTTTTCTCTTTTGTGTCACAAGCCCGCACTCATGGCCCCGCCGTCCCACTCCACCGATACTGTGTGCGGCGCAAGGGAAGGGTCCTCGCGCACGGCGACGACATCTGTCTGGAACAGGCGCCGTATCCGGGAAAGGTTCTCCCGTTTCTGCCCCACCAGGTCCGATGTCTTCCCCTTAGGCACCACGAAGCTGACCCGGCTACCGCGGGGAAGGGCCGACAGTAGCCGGCTCATCTGGTCGAAGCAGAGCTCGCTTTCCACCAGCTGGCGAAACGCCGGGTGATAAGGGCCGGCCAGAACCACTCCCGGCGCCTCCAGTTCGGCCGTAGGCTGCAGTCCCATGCGTATTACCGGGATACTCTCCCGGTTCGCCGCCACGAGCATCTCCTTGCAGAGGCTGACGGCATCCTGCAGGGAGAGGGGGTGATAGCTTCCGGCTTCGTACATGCGGGAAAGCTCGGTCCCGGAGATGACCAGCGTGGGATAGATGCGCAAAAAGGAGGGGGAAAGCGCCAGCACGCGTGAGAGGGAATTCAGCGAGCGGGCGGGGGAGTCACCGGGGAGCCCGGGCATGAGCTGGATGCCGACCTCGATGTCCGCTTCCTTAAGTGCTGCCACCGCGGATTCGACGCTAGCTGCATCATGGCCGCGCCCGGAGAGCCTCAGCACCTCGGCGTCCATGGACTGCACCCCCAGTTCGACAGTAGCGACGCCGAAGCTTTTCAAAAAGGAGGCGGTATCGGCATCTACCGAGTCGGGCCGGGTGGAGACCCGCAACGACTTCAGCGCGCCTTGAGCCAGAAGCGGCTGCAGCGGGGAGAGGAGCCGCTCCTGGTCGGCGCGGGGAAGGGCGGTAAAGGTCCCGCCGTAGAAGGCGGCCTCCAGGTCCCTGCCGCGCGCCTTTTCCGCGTACTGCGCGACCCGCGCCAAGAGTTCGGCCGGCGCCGGAAGCCCACCCGAGGCGCCCGCCACCTTTTCCTGGTCGCAGAAGACGCAGCGGTGCGGACAGCCCAGGTGCGGGATGAAGAAGGGGACGACGCTCACCCCTCCCCCTTCAAAAGTAGAAAGGCTGCGCGGGCGGCATCCTGCTCCGCCTCCTTCTTGGTCCTCCCTACCCCCTCACCCATCAGCTCCTCGCCAAGGTAGACCTCGACGGTAAAGCGCTTGTCGTGGTCCGGGCCGGTGACCTGTTTCAACTGGTAACGGGGGAGCTCCCCCTTGAAGAGTCTCGCTGTTTCCTGCAGCTCGGTCTTTGCGTCGCGTCCGGAGAGGAGGTCGCGGCTGGACAATAGCGGCGCGAAAAGCGCCTCGACCACCCGGCGCGCCGGGTCCAGGCCGCCGTCGAGATAGAGCGCGGCCAAAAGCGCCTCGAAGGCATCGGCCAGAAGCGAGCGTTTCTGCCTCCCTCCCCCTTTCTCTTCGCCGCGCCCGAGACGCAGCGCCTGCCCGAGGTCGAGCTCCGAAGCGATCTTCCCCAGGCTCGCCTCATCCACCAGCGCCGCCCGAATCCTTGTCAACTCCCCTTCCCGGCTGTCGGGGAAACGCACCAGCAGCATGTCGGAGAGCAAAAAGTCGAGCACGGCGTCGCCGAAGAACTCGAGGCGCTGGTTGTCCCTTCCCCCCGCCTCGTTGACGTAGGTACGATGGGTCAGCGCCTCTACCAAAAGACCGCGGTCGCTGAACCGGTAGCCTAGGCGCCCCTCGATCCCCTCCAGGGGGTCATGCAGCATGTCGCTCATAATGAAAACCTGCTCTCCTGAGTTTAATGTGCGTAACTATAAGGCAAAGGGTTAAAGCAGGCAATAGCCATCTCCGGCGCACCCCGCGCCCCGTTGCTGCCGGGGGCCGTACCAAGGCACTAGCCACGCGGGTTTGCGGCCATTTAAGTCTTGCATATTCATCCCCCCTCCCATATAATTCAGTGATTTTATAAGGATCATGAGACAAGAGCTATGGGCTTTTTCATTACATTTGAAGGTATAGAAGGGTGCGGCAAGACCACCCAGCTGAGGCTTTTGAAGGAGCGTCTGGAAGCTGCGGGCGAGAAGGTGACCGTGACCCGGGAGCCTGGAGGGTGCCCGGTCGCCGACCAGATGCGCGCCATCCTGCTGGATGCCAAAAACAGCGCCATCACCCCTTTGGCTGAACTCCTTTTGTACGCGGCGGCCCGGGCGCAGCACGTGCAGGAAGTCATCGTCCCAGCGCTTGAGCGTGGCGAGACGGTCCTTTGCGACCGCTTTACCGACGCGACCGTCGCCTACCAGGGGCACGGCAGGGGTCTCGACCTCACCGTCATCGAAGAACTCAACACCCTTGCCACCGGGAGGGTGCAGCCGGCGCTCACCGTGCTCATCGACTGCCCGGTGGAAGTGGGACTTTCCCGCGCCCTGGCCCGGATCGAGGCGACCAGCGGGGCGAAGGAAGAACGTTTCGAGCGCGAGTCCCTGCTCTTCCACCAAAAGGTACGCAACGGCTACCTGACGCTGGCGGCCGCTTTCCCGGAACGCTTCGTGGTTGTCGACGGCTCGGGAGACGTGCGGCAGACCGGGCTCCTCGTCGCAGAGGCCCTTCGCCAGAGGATGCAGAGCCTTGGCAAGGCCGGACTCGCAGCAGTCAAGGCAGGGTGCTAGATGCCTTTTTCCGAGGTACTCGGCCAGGACTTGGCCGTATCCGTGCTCAGGCGCTCCATCGCCATGAACCGCGTTTCCCACGCCTACCTCTTCTCCGGAATCGAGGGGTGCGGGAAGAAAAAGACCGCCCTGGCCTTCGTGCAGGCGGTCTTCTGCGGCCGCGACGAAGCCTGCGGCGTCTGCTCCTCCTGCCGCAAGATCGCCTCGGGGCAGCACCCGGACCTGCACATCCTGGAGCCCGACGGCGCGTTCATCAAGATCGACCAGGTGCGTGAGCTGCAAAAAGAGCTATCCTACCGCCCCTTCGAGGCTCCCAAGAAGGCGTGCATCATCGACGGGGCCGACAAGTTCAACCTCGCCTCAGGCAACGCGCTCCTGAAGACGCTGGAGGAACCGCCGGGGAACGCCCTGATGATCCTGATCGCCACGGAGCGCTCGACTGTGCTGCAGACCATCCTGTCGCGCTGCCAGGCGCTCACCTTTCAGCCGCTTCCGGCCGCGCTCATCGAGGAGCGGCTGGTGAGGGAGCAGTTCCCGGCGGAGGCGGCGCGGGTGGCCGCCACCCTTTGCGGGGGGAGTCTCAGAAGGGGAATCGAGATCGCCACCGACGGCGTGCTCGAAGGTAGGGTGAGGTTCCTGGAGCGGGTGCTCGCCCTGGAGCTTAAAGATATTGCCAAGCTTTTCGCCGCGGCCGAGGAGTTCGCGGCCGACAAAGAAGGGCTCCCTGGGCTTTTGGAGCTGCTGCTCTCGTTTTTGAGGGACGTGCTGATCTACCGCTCAGCCCCGGAGGCCTTGGCCAACGCGGACCTGGCGCAACTGGTGGAGCGGGAGGCGTCCCGCTGCCGCGAGGGACGGGTGATGGAGCTGATCGAGCAGTTGGCGGCAATGCGCCGGATGCTCGCCCGCAACGTGAACGCGCGGCTCGCCCTGGAAGTTTTCTTCATGAAGCTTGCGACGCGCTAGGGCCGCGAGAGCTTCAGCTCCCGGGCGGGATTAAGATAGCAGTAGAAGCGCCTGATGCCGGCTTGGCCGGCGGGCAATGCAGCACCCAGACACAGCAAACGACAGGACCTCAGACCACGGCCTGTTTCTCTTTTGGAGGATTTTTTGGCTAAGATCGCAAGGATACAATTCAACACAGCAGGCAAGCTCTACGACTTCACCCTCGGCAAGACCACGGTCAAGCCGGGCGACCGGGTCATCGTCGAGACCGAGCGCGGCAAGAGCATAGGGCAGGTCGTTGCCGGCCCCATCGAAGTGGACGACGCGCTGGTGCCGGAAGGAATCAAACCGGTTCAACGCCTGGCGGAGGCCAGCGACCTGGCGACGCTGGCGACCAACACGGCAAAAGAGAAAGAGGCGCACAAGTTCTGCCTGACCCGGATCAAGGAACGGGGCATGGACATGAAGCTGGTGCGGGTCGAGTACCTATTCGACGGCAGCAAGGCGATCTTCTACTTCACGGCCGACGGCCGGGTCGATTTTCGCGAACTGGTCAAGGACTTGGCGCATGCCTTCCACACCAGGATCGAGATGCGCCAGATAGGCGTCAGGGACGAGTCGAAGATGGTCGGCGGCATCGGGATCTGCGGGCGCGAACTCTGCTGCTCCTCCTACCTGCGCGAGTTCGAGCCGGTCTCGGTGAAGATGGCCAAGGAGCAGAACCTGGCGCTCAACCCGAGCAAGATCTCCGGGCAGTGCGGCAGGCTTCTTTGCTGCCTCTCCTACGAGTTCGACACCTACTGCAGCCTGAGAAAGGGGCTCCCCAAGTGCGGCAAAAGGGTCCAGTGCGGCTGCGTCGACGGCGAAGTGGTGAAGGTGAACGTGCTGCAGCAGACCGTCACCGTGAGAAACGTAGACGACACTATGGTCACGCTGAACGGCGACGAGATCAGCCCCGAGAACGTCAGCGACCGCGTCAAGAAACCGCAGGGCAAGGGAGAGCAGCAGCAGGGCGACAAGGGCAAAGGCCCGCAGGGCTCCGGCAAGCAGCGCCGCAACAGGCCCCAGGACGTTAAGGAAAGAAAAAAGGAGAAACCACAATGAAGCCCGCCTACTACGTCACCACCCCCATCTACTACGTAAACGACGTCCCGCACATAGGCCACGCATACACCACGCTTGCCGCGGACGTACTGGCGCGCTACAAGCGGCTCAAGGGCTTCGACGTCTTCTTCCTGACCGGCACCGACGAGCACGGACAGAAGGTGGAGAAGGCTGCCATCGCCGCCGGCGAGACCCCGCTGGAGCTGGCCGACCGCGTCATGAAGCGTTTCCAGTCGCTTTGGGAGAAGCTGGAGATCTCCAACACCGACTTCATCAGGACCACCCAGGAGCGCCACAAGAAAGGCGTTTCGGTGCTCTTCGAGAGGGTGATGGAGAAAGGGGACATCTACCTCGGGGAGTATGAGGACTGGTACTGCACCCCGTGCGAAACCTTCTGGACCGAGACGCAGTTGATCGACTACAAGTGCCCTGACTGCAACAGGCCTACCGAGAAGCTGAAGGAGGAGTCGTACTTCTTCAGGATGAGCAAGTATCAGGACCAGCTTCTGGCCCACATAGAGGCGAACCCGGACTTCATCCAGCCCAAGAGCCGCAGAAACGAGATCATCTCCTTCGTCAAGGAAGGGCTTCGCGACCTCTCCGTCTCCCGCACCACCTTCCAGTGGGGGATCCCGGTCCCGGGCAACGACAAGCACGTGGTCTACGTCTGGTTCGATGCGCTGACGAACTACATCACCGCGCTCGGCTACCCCGACGAGCAAGGGAACTTCGGCAAGTACTGGCCCTGCGACGTGCACCTGATCGGCAAGGACATCCTGCGTTTCCACACCGTCTACTGGCCCACCTTCCTGATGGCGGCCGGGCTCCCGATCCCCAAGAAGGTGTTCGCCCACGGCTGGTGGACCGTCGAAGGGCAGAAGATGAGCAAGAGCCTGCAGAACGTGGTCGAGCCCAACATGCTGGTCGACAAGTACGGGGTGGACGCGGTGCGCTACTTCCTGCTGCGCGAAGTCCCCTTCGGCCTGGACGGCGACTTCTCGCACCAGGCGCTGGTGCACAGGATCAACTCCGATCTCGCCAACGACCTCGGTAACCTCCTGAACCGTTCCACCGCGATGCTGGGGAAATACTTCGGAGGCGTTTTGCAGGCCCCCGGCGAGGAGACCGACCTGGACGCGGCCTACCGCGAGAAAACCGCGGCCATGATCGGCCAGGTGGACGGGTTCATCGAGGACCTAGCCTTCAGCCGCGCGCTGCAGGCGATCTGGGAGGTCATCTCCGCCGGCAACAAGTACATCGACGAGACCGCCCCCTGGACCCTCGCCAAGGACCCGGAAAAAAGGGAGCGCCTGGCGACCGTCATGTACTACATGCTGGAGTCGCAGAGGGTGGTCTACTCGCTTCTCTCCGCCTTCATGCCCAAGACCTCCGAGAAGGGGCTTTGCTGCCTGGGTTGGCCGCAGGCGCCCGACGCCGGCGACCTCGCCTGGGGTGGGCTCAAGCCCGGCACCCCCATAGCCAAGGCCGAGGCGCTCTTCCCGAGGATCGAGGAAAAAGCGGAATAGCAAAACCAGTTCACGCAAAGACGCGAAGACGCAAAGAAAGACAAAAGGCGCTGCACAGGGTCCCCCTTGTGAAGCGCCTTTTTTGCTTTTGCAGTTCTTTGCGCCTTTGCGTCTTTGCGTGAGAGCGGTTTACCCCGTGCCCGGCAGCGGGCGGAGTTCGCCGGGGGCGAACAGGAAGAAGACACGCAGGATGCAGTACTTGTAGAATTCGGAGAAGAGAAGCTTGAAGCTCCCCTTGTGGTTCCACCACTCTTCCTTCAAGTTGCTGGAGTCGACCGGATGGGGATAAATGGCGACGTCCTTGGGGAACGCGTTCCGGAACAGGATGGTGGAGCGCTTCATATGGTAGCGCGAGGTGATCAGCTTGATGGAGCTCACCTTGTGCTTCATGATCATGTCCCGGGCGTAGATGGCGTTCTCCAAGGTGTTCCTCGACGTCTTCTCCAGATAGACGTTCTCAGCGCCTGCTCCCTGGTAAAGCTCGTGCTTTTTCACCAGGGGATCGACCCCGATCAGAAAGAGGAGCTTTCCCTGTCCGGCCCGGTACAGCTTCACCCCCTCCTCGACCCGCCCCCGACCGCCGGTCAAGACCACGATGGCGTCGGCGTGCACGTCGCGCTGAGACAGTGAAAAGGTCTTATAGACGAAGTCCACGAACAAAACACTCAGGACGATCAGTATCAACACCATGAGCGAAAACAGTCCCTTCAATAAAGCCATGATTTAGCACCCGAAAAAAAGCATCGTTCGCCACTTTTTGCTTGCATCGAAAGTGCGACTCTGCTATTAATTACGACTTCAGTAACCACCGGAGGGTAGAAAGAAATGTCCAGAATATGCGAGATTTGCGGTAAAGGCCCTAGCTTCGGGAATAATGTCAGCCACGCTAACAACAAGACCAGCAAAATCTGGCGCCCGAACCTGCAGAAGATCAAGGCCGTTAAAAACGGTACCGTCAGGAGCATCAAGGTCTGCACCCGCTGCATCCGCTCCGGTCACGTCACCAAGGCCCTCTAGTAGATCTTCCGCAAAGCAATTAAAGCCGCGGCGCAGCATGCGTCCGCGGCTTTATTTTTGCCCGCAGGATACATCTAGCCGCAGAGGGCGGTCACCTCGATCTCGACCAGCGCGCCGCGCGGCAGCCCTTTCACCTCGACGGTGACCCGTGCCGGAGCCTCGGCTTCGAAGAAACGGCCGTAGATCCCGTTCACCGTGGCGAAGTCCGCCATGTTGGCTAGGTAGATCACGGTCTTCACCACGTCGCCAAAGTCGACGCCTGCCGCCTGCAAAAGCGCGCCGATGTTCTTCATCACCTGCTCGGTCTCGGCGACGATCCCCCCCTGTACTATCTCCCCAGACACCGGGTCGAGAGCGATGGCGCCGGAAAGAAAGAGAAACCCTCCCGCCTTCACGCCCTGCGAATACGGGCCGATCGCCTTGGGCGCCTGCTCCGTTACGATGATCTCCTTTTTCATGCTATCCCCCTTGCTGCCTTGAATGTTGTTCCTAGCTTCTCAGCCTTTCCACCTTGATGACACCCTTCACCTTCATGATGGCGGCGAACACCTTCTTCAGGTGGTCTAGGTCGGTTACGTCCACCTCGAAGAGGTTCTCGCCCCGCTTGTCGAGGGTGCTCTGGATGGAGGCGCTGGAGATGTTGGCCTCGCAGTTGGTGATGGCGGTGGCGATGTTCGCCAGGATCCCCTTTTCGTCGTTGCAGACGACGCGGATCTTGACCGGAAGCGCGCTCTTTCTCCCCTTGTTCCAGGCCACCTCGATGCGGCGCTCGGGCTCCAGCGCCATGGCGAAGGGGCAGTCCGCAGTGTGGATGGTGACCCCGCGCCCGCGGGTGATGAAGCCGGTGATCTCGTCGCCGGGAAGAGGGTTGCAGCACTTGCCGAAGCGCACCAGCACGTCCTCGACGCCGCTGATCTCGATCGCCGAGGAGGATTTCCCCTTCAGCTTCTCGATCACCTTACCGATGCGCGTTTCCTTCTGCTCCTTCGCGGCATCGAGCTTTTCGGCAGGGATCAGCTTGGAAAGGATCTGGTTCACGGAGAGCTTGCCGTAGCCCACCGACGCCATCAGGTCGTCCTCTGCCACGAAGCCGAACTCCTGGGCCACCTTCTTCAACTCGCCGGTTTTTTGCAGCTTCCCGAAGTTGAGCGAGAAGCGGCGGAACTCCTTCTCACAGATCTCGCGACCCAGCGTGATGCTCCGCATCCGCTCTTCGGTCTTAACCCAGGCCCTGATCTTGTTGCGCGCGCGGGAGCTCTTGACTATCTTCAGCCAGTCCTTGGAGGGGGTGTGGTGCGGCGAGGTAATCACTTCGACGATGTCGCCTGTCTTCAGCTCGTACTTGAGCGGGACCAGCTTGCCGTTCACCTTGGCGCCGACGCAGCGGTGCCCCACGTCGGTGTGGACCGAATAGGCGAAATCTATGGGGGTCGACCCCTTGGGGAACCCCTTCACGTCCCCTTTCGGTGTGAAGATGAAGACGTCCTCGGGGAAGAGCTCGACCTTGACGGTGTCCATGAACTCCTTGGAGTCGTCGAGTTCCTGCTGCCATTCGAGGAGCTGCCTGATCCAGGTGAAGCGCTTGACGTCCTTGTCGTCGTACCCCTTCCCTTCTTTGTACTTCCAGTGTGCCGCGATCCCGGACTCCGCCACGCGGTGCATCTCCACGGTACGGATCTGCACCTCCATGCGTTCGCCGTAAGGGCCGATGACCGTCGTGTGCAGCGACTGGTACATGTTCCCCTTGGGCATGGCGATGTAGTCCTTGAAGCGTCCCGGGATCGGCTTCCAGGTGGAATGAATGATCCCCAACACCTCGTAGCACTCGCGGATGTCCTCCACCGAGACGCGGATGGCGATCAGGTCGTAGATCTCGTCGATGTCGACGTTGCGGCTCTGCATCTTGCGGTAGATGGAGTAGAGGTGCTTGGAGCGCCCGGAGACGTCCCCCTTGATGCCGTGCTCCTCCAACTGTTTCTTGATGATCTCCTTCACCGTCGCGACGTAGGACTCTCGCTCCTGCTTCTTCTTCGCCACCTTGCCGGCCAAATCGTAGTAGAGCTGGGGCTCCAGGTAGCGGAAGGAAAGGTCCTCCAGCTCCCCCTTGACCCAGGAGATCCCGAGCCGGTTGGCGATGGGGGCGTAGATGTCGAGGGTTTCCTTGGCGATGGTGCGCTGCTTGGGCTCGGGCTGGTACTGCAGGGTGCGCATGTTGTGCAGACGGTCGGCGAGTTTCACCAGGATGACCCTGATGTCGGTGGCCATGGCGAGGAGCATCTTGCGGAAGTTCTCCGCCTGGCTCTCCTCCTTGGTCTTGAAGTGGATCTTGCCGATCTTGGTGACGCCGTCGACGAGCCTCGCCACCTCGGCGCCGAAAAGCGACTCCAGCTCCTCGTGCGTGGTCAGGGTGTCCTCGACCGTGTCGTGCAAAAGCCCGGTGACCACGGCAGGGAGGTCCAGGCGCAGGTCCGCCAGTATCCCGGCCACCTCCATGGGGTGGATCAGGTACGGCTCTCCCGAGAGCCTGGTCTGCCCCTGGTGCACCTTGGCACAGAAGACGTAGGCCTTGCGGAGCAGGTCGAGGTCGCAACCGGGATTGTAGGAGGCGACCTTTTCAAGTATGTCGTTGAGTCTTATCATCGCGCCTGTCTTTGCTGAAAAAGAAGGGGCTAGCGGCAGCAGGTCCCGATTCCCCTTTAGCCGTTAGCCCCCAGCTCGTGAAAAAAAGGGAGACCGCGCAGCGAGTCCCCCTTCCTGTCTTTTAACGACCTTTCTTGCCTATTTCACAGCCGATTTTGCCAGCGGCGATCTCCCTCAGGGAGACGACCACGTTCTTGTTGGCGCCCCTGTTGTCGATGAGCGGCCTTGCCCCTTTGAAAAGCTGCTTCACCCTCTTGGAGGCGAGCATGACGAGAAGGAAGCGGTTGTCCACCTTCTCGAGACAATCTTCTACGGTTACCCTTGCCATAATTTGAATCCCCTTTGTGGTTTAACTGTTAGATCTCGAAGGTCGCGGAAAGACCCTGGATGAGTCGGGTGGTTCTGCAGCGCTCGGCTATAAGCACGCTCTTCAGCTGCTCGACAGCCTCGCTGAACCGGTCGTTGACGATGATGTAGTCGTACCAGCGCGCTTCCTTGATCTCGCCGGCGGCGTTGTTGATGCGGCGCTCGATCACCTCCGGGGAGTCGGAGGAGCGGTGGTCGAGGCGGCGGCGCAGCTCCTCGATGTTCGGTGGGAGCACGAAGATGTAAACGCCCCCTTCGAAGCGTCCCTTGAGCTGCCGCGCACCCTGGCAGTCGATATCAAGGATCAGGTCGATCCCGTCGGTGCGGGATTCCTTCAAGGTGGCAAGCGAGGTGCCGTACAGGTTGCCGTGAACCTCGGCCCACTCCGCGAACTCGCCCGCCTCGACCATGCGGTTGAATTCTTCCTTGCCCACAAAAAAATAATCACGCCCGTGCACCTCTCCGGTACGGGGAGGGCGCGTCGTGTGGCTGACAGAATGCCGTAGGTTCGGGAAAATGTCAATTATTTCCTTGCAGAGCGAGGTCTTGCCCGCCCCCGAGGGTGCCGATATCACATACAGTACGCCTTCTCGTTTCATGGTTCTCCATCCGTTTATGCGTTATGCCCGCCGGGAGTTCCCGGCAAGGCCCAAGCCGCTACTCGATGTTCTGCACCTGCTCCCGGATCTTCTCCAGCTCTGCCTTCAGCTCCACCACCAGGGCTGCCATTTGCGCGTCGTTCGCCTTGGAGCCTGTGGTGTTCACCTCGCGGTTGATCTCCTGGAGCAGGAAATCGAGCTTGCGCCCCACCGGCTCGCCGCTATTGAGCGTCTCGTCGAACTGGCGCAGATGGCTCTCCAGGCGCACCAGCTCTTCGGTCACGTCGCACTTGTCGGCCAAAAGGGCGACCTCGACTGCCAGGCGCTCCTCCGGAACATTCCCCTCGGTGAGGAGCTGCCCGATCCTCTCCTTGAGGCGCTGCGCGTACTCCTGCACCACGAGCGGGGAACGCGCCCCCACCTTGGCGATCAGCTGGGCCAGCACCTCGCGCCGCTTCTGGAAATCGGCGTAGAGCGATTCCCCCTCGAAAAGCCGCATCTCGTCCACCCGGCGCAGCGCGTCCTCCAAGGCGACGACAAGCTCCGGCGGGATCTCCTCCAGGGTAGCCTCGGCCTCGGCGGCCACCGTGACCACGTCGCGCTGGCAGGCGATCAGCGAGAGCTTCACCTCCCCTTCCAGCCCCAGCGCCTCCTTGATGCTGGTGAACGCCTTGAGGTAGCCGCGCGCAAGCGGCAGGTTCGCCGTCGGCACCCCGAGCGACACCGCGTTTTCGACCTGGATGAATACGTCGATCTTGCCGCGCACCAGCCTCTCGGCCACCCGCTTCTTGATCTCGTTCTCGAACTGCATCAGCGCGCGCGGGAGCTTTACCGTCACCTCGCCGTAGCGGTGGTTCACGCAGCGCACCTCGACTACGAACCTTCCCCCCTCGTGGGTGGACTCTCCCTTGCCATACCCCGTCATGCTCTTGATCATGCGCTCTCCTTAGTGAAAGCCTTGTACGGCTATTTCTGTTTTTCGAACAGTTTTTTCTCCCAGCGCCAGGCATCCTCGATGATGGTGCGCAGGCTGTTGTAGCGGGGGGTCCAGCCGAGCACGCTGCGGATGCGGTCGGCGACGGCCACCAGATCAGCCGGATCCCCCGGGCGGCGCGGCCCCTCGACTACCTTGAAGTCGACCCCGCTTACCTCCTTGACCACCTTGATCACTTCCCGGACGCTCCCGCCCTGCCCATATCCGACGTTGATGGTGCTCGACGTCCCCCCCTGCTCCAGGTACTTAAGAGCGTAGAGATGGGCGGCGGCGAGATCCTCGATGTGGATATAGTCGCGGATGCCGGTCCCGTCGGGGGTATTGTAGTCGGTGCCGAAGATGGAAACGCTGTCGCGCATCCCCAGAGCCGCCTGGCAGGCGACCTTGATCAGGTGCGTCGCGTCCGGGGTGCGCTGTCCCATCCGCGCCTGCGGATCGGCGCCGGCCACGTTGAAGTAGCGTAGCGCCACGTAGGAAAACCCGTAGGCGAAGGCGGCATCCCTCAGCATCCATTCGCTCATCAGCTTCGAGGTGCCATAGGGGTTGATGGGGACGGTGGGGCTATCCTCGGCGGCATGCCCCCCCTCGGGAATGCCGTAGACGGCGGCGGTGCTGGAGAAGATAAAGCGCTCCACCTGGTTGTCGACGCAGGCCTTGATCAGGTTCAGGGTGTTGCGGGTGTTGTTGGAATAATACTTGAGCGGCAGCAGCACCGATTCCGGTGCTACGATGGCGGCGGCGAAATGCAGCACCGATTTGCACCCGGTTTCCCGCAGCACCTCGCCTATCTTTTTTTCGTCCGCCAGGTCGCCGACTATGAGCCGCTCCCCGTTGATCAAGGCGTCGGCGCTCCCGGTCGAAAGGTTGTCGAAGACAATCACCTCGTGGCCCGCCTCGGAAAGCTGTCTTACTACATGGCTTCCAATGTAGCCAGCCCCACCTGTAACAAGAATCGCACCCATAGATGCCTCCATCGTTTTGGATAATGAAAGAGGGTCTAGCCCTTGGACTAGACCCTCGATACTTCGGCGCTCTCGCCGGCAAGGCCACATGTGCAAACCCGAAGCCACAACCGCAGCGCGGACGGTATCAACAGCCAATAAGGCGAATATTTATAGCATCTACCCACTCCCCGCGCAACGATTAATTCGGTCCAAGAACCGATTGAACCGCCCCCCCTACCGGTCGCAGCATCTGCTATTTCGCATATAGCTCTCGCACACAAAAAGGCCGCATCGTTTGATGCGGCCTTTCCGAGTTCAGGAACCAAAGCGTCACCTTCCGCCACCACCGGTCCCCGCGCCGCCTGCGCCTGCCCCGCCTTCGGTGCCGCCCGGGGTTCCCATGGTCCCGCTCGGGCCGCCGGTAGCAGGTGTGCCGTAGTTGGGCTCGGTAGTGTTAGTGGTCCCGGTAGTTGCCCGGCGCGTCGATTTCTTCGACTTCTTGCTTCTTTTCTTTTTCTTCTTCTTGGTAGTGTCCTGGGTCTTGGTCTTGTCCCCCGCCGCACCCGCGGTCGGGACGTCATAGGGTGGTTGGCCTTTGGTGTCCATGGTTTCCGCCGGCACGCTGGGACTATCTACGGCCGAGACAATACCAGCAAACGACACGGCAACCAGGGCACTAACAATGATGGACAGCACTCTTTTCATGATGAGCCTCCCCTTGTTTATTAAACAACCGCCCCACTATATCATGAAATTAAAAAATGCAAATTTTTACCCGATTTTTTCCCGCGCACCGTTGAACCCCACTCACCACAGAGGTACACAGAGGAGAACCAAGGCCAAAGCTGACGTTTTCAGTTTTGCCTGTACTGTATTTCGTTTTTGATTCTCCTCTGTGGTGGAGCTTTTGTCTGCGTCACGCCCTCGAAGTGGAGCAGCGGCAGCGCCCCGACACCTTGACACGTCGAAAACAATGGTTATATTTCTCTAACCAAAAATCAAACAAAGGAGGAAAAGCGTTGAAGACCCCGAAGCCGCTCGACCTAGTGATCGACCAGTACCAGATTCTTATGACAAAGCTAAAGTCAACCCGCGACGTTCAGGAGAAGAACAAGCTCTTCCGCAGACTGGCCAACCTTCTTGCCGTGATGGAATTTCTCCTCACAGTTAACAAATCTTCTTAAGACAGAGATCCTGACATGAAGATGGTGCTATAATCCTGCCTGTCACAGTATCGGCACTTACATGAAAGGCGAAGGTCATGGCCCGCACCATTCCAAGCACAGGCGAACCAGATTCCATTCGGACCTGGTTCGCCTCCCGCACCATACTTACCGCAGCCGCAAAACTCTTTTTCGCCAACTGGAAGCAAGTATCGAAGACGCTGGAGGAGGAACAACTCCACGACCTGCGCGTCGCCTCACGCCGCCTGCGGGAGGCACTGGCACTCTTCGAACCCTGCTCTCCCTCGGATGCAGCGAGCAAGCTGTCAAAGCGGGTCAGAAAGGTGACCCGGATGCTGGGCCCGATACGCAATGCCGACGAGGCCCATCTCTTTTTCCTTGAACTAAAGCAAAGCAGGCCACAGACCGACACGGCGGTGCTGGACGAGCTTTTGCGCGCACTTGAGCAGGAGCGCGAGCTAGCGCGCAGCCAACTCGCCGCGACCTTGCGCCACCCCCGCGAGCGCAGGCAGACCACCACGCTGCTGGACGCTCTGCACGACCGGCTCAACCTCTTCCGGGGCCAGAAGGCAAATCCCTTCCTCGACTTCCGCACCTTCGCGGAGGGGGCGCTCACGGAGCGCGCCGAAACTCTCGCGCTACTCCTCCCGGCGGCGGCCATTGAAGGAGATCCCGCAGCACAGCACAGGCTGAGGATTGCGGTGAAGAAGATGCGTTACCGGGTGGAGCTCATGGAACCGCAGCTGCCATCGGCGGGTGCCTTGAGGGACAAGCTGAAGAGCCACCAGGAGGTGCTCGGGAAACTGCACGACCTGGACGTTTTTACCGGGATGGTGCGGGAAAGGATGGCCGAGGGGTCGGCCAAGGAGAAACTGCTGGACGTAATGGAGCAGCTAAGGCATGAGCTTTTCAAACGGTTTATGGAGCAGCTCCAGGCGATGCCATTGGCGGCGGTGCCGGAAGAGGTCAGACTTCTCTTTCCTCGACGCCCCCAGCCAGATCCAGCAGGCAGCCGGCAGTCGCGCGGCAGACCTTTTCCGCGAAGGAAAGGTTGAGGGTGTCGAGCGTGTCGCTCGGCTCGTGGTAGTTGGGATTTCTGAAATTTGTCGTGTCGGTCAGCATCACCGCGGGGAAACCGAGGTCCCAGAAGGGGGCATGATCCGACCTCCTGGTGTCGCGGAACATCTCCCCGTTGCCCGGAACCGCCAGGGGAACTAACGGAAGAGCGGCGCCATGGCGCTTGATCGCCTGGGAAAACCCCTGCAGCAGCGCCTTTGAGTTTTCGTTGCCGATCGCGGCGAGGAAGTTCCCCTGAGAAGGCACCTCCAGCGGCAGCCCCGCCGGCACGGTCTGCAAGGCGGAGTCGGATGCGAAGGCGACCGATTCCAGCACCAGCACCCCCTCGATATCCCACCCTTCCTCTTTGGCCCGGGCAGCGAGCGCCCGGCTCCCCCTGAGTCCGCTGCCTGAAACCTCTTCGTCGGCATTTTCCTCCAGGTTCACCGCCACGAACTGGACCGTCTTTTCCATGGAGAGCCCGCTCAAAACAGTGGCTATCTCCAGGAGAACCGCCACACCGCTTGCGTTGTCGTCGGCCCCGGGGGAGTTGGAAACGGTATCGTAATGAGCCAGCACCAGCAGCCGGCGCCTGGGAAAAAGCCTGCCGCGCCGGGTAGCAATCACGTTGCTGAACTCGCTGCCGTTGTCGAGGAACAGGTGCTGTTCGATGCTGTACCCCAAGGCTTTCAGGTTGTCGCTTACATAAGCCCGCGCGCGCTCCAGGGCGGCCGGGGCCGCCACCGGGTGCCTCACCCCTTCCAGCACCTCGATGTGCTTTCTTATCCGTTCCACCGAGATCTTCGCCAACGCCTGCCGAACCAGTTCCATCCTCGCTCCTTACGCCTATCTGCCTTTACTTTCCCTGCGCCTTAAGTTGCTGCTCCAGTTGCCGGATCCGCTCCTCGTCCTTTTGCACCTCTTCCAGTTTCCTCAAGTAAGCGATGCGGGCGGGAATGGGGGACGAGAGCGGCGATCTGTTGACGTAGGGGTTGTCCTCGAAGGTCGCTTTACCATCGGCTCGCTTCTTCTCGAATTCCTTTATCTCTTTCTGAGAAGGGTTGCGCCCCTTGGCCAGTTGCCACTTGCGACGCAGGCGGGCCAGTTCGGCCTGCTTCGCCGCCAGGTCCTCTCTGAGCTTGTTCAACTCCGCGCTCGCGTGATCCCCCTCAGGAGATGTGGGCGCGGGCGCTGCCGCGGGAGCACCCTCCCCTTTAATTGCGGGTGGTGTCGGGGAGGCAGTTTTCTTTTCCCCGGCGACCGATTGAATCTCCCTCGCCCGATTCAGGTACTTCTCCGGCACGCGGTCGGCATCGTCGGTGAAATGGGTCACGCCCTGGTCGTCGCGCCACTGGTAACTCGCAGCAGGGGCGAGGGCCGGCGTCAAAAATGCGAGAAGCAGGGTACTAATCACGAGATGTCGCATATGTCCCCCAAGAAACGAACCGTCAGCCACGGAGAAAATCCAAGAACATCAAAGTCAAAGCGACGCTTCCGGTACAAGGTTCGCCTGACCGGCATCCGAGGCAGGGACGATAATATGCATATCGTCGAAATTGTCAATTTTCTTTTAAATACTCTCATGGGTTGCGCCGCATTCTGGCGCAAAGAAGCCAGACGTAAAAAAGGCCGGGAAGTGTCTCCCCGGCCTTCGTCGCAAGCCCCCTCCCCCCTTGCGGGGGAGGGTTGGGGTGGGGGGTAAAAGCGCCATGTACGACTTCGTTGGCAGCTTCACCCACCCCCCGGCCCCCTCCCGTCAAAGGAGGGGGGAGAGGATCGTTCCCCGGTCAGGAAGGATCCTTCGCGGGGACCGCCAATAGCGCCTCCCGCATCAGGTCCGAGACCTTCATGTTGGTCTGTTTCGACAGGTGTTCCAGGGTCTCGCGGTCTTCATGGGTTACCCGTACCGAGACCACATGGTAGCGTACGTTCTCCTTCTTCTTCTTTCTCATACGCACTCCCCATTGCCACCTCGCCGTGGCAGTAAGTACTTACGGCTTGTAGACCTGCAGCAGCGCCTGGGCCATCTCCGCCGGGCTGTCGGCAACGCTGATGCCGCATTCCCTCAAGACAGCTACCTTCTCGGTCGCGGTCCCCTTGCCGCCGGAGATGATGGCGCCGGCATGCCCCATCCTTTTACCCGGGGGAGCGGTGACGCCGGCGATGTAGGCCGCCACCGGCTTTTTCATATTCTCCTTCACGAAGCGCGCGGCCTCCTCCTCGGCGTTCCCCCCGATCTCCCCGATCATGATCACCGCATCGGTGTCGGGATCCGCCTCGAAGAGCCTCAAGCAGTCGATATGGCTCGTGCCGTTCACCGGGTCGCCGCCGATGCCGACGCAGGTGGATTGCCCGAGCCCGATGGAGGTGAGCTGCCATACCGCCTCGTAGGTGAGGGTGCCGGAGCGCGACACGACGCCGATCCTGCCGGGCTTGTGGATGTAACCGGGCATGATGCCGATCTTGCACTGGCCGGGAGTGATCACCCCGGGGCAGTTGGGTCCCACCAGGCGGGTCCTCTTCCCCACCAGGTACTGCTTCACCTTCACCATGTCTAGAACCGGTATCCCTTCGGTGATGCAGCAGACCAGTTCAACGCCGGCGTCGACCGCCTCCATGATGGAGTCCGCAGCGAAGGGGGGCGGTACGTAGATGACGGACGCGGTGGCGCCGGTCTCGTGAACCGCTTCGGCTACCGTATCGAATACCGGGAAACCGTCTATGACCGTCCCCCCCTTCCCCGGCGTTACCCCACCGACCATCTGCGTTCCGTACTCGCGCGCCCCTTGGGCGTGGAAGAGCCCCGTGGCGCCGGTGATCCCCTGGGTGATGACCCTGGTTTCCTTGTTGATCATTATGCTCATGGTCATCCCCCCCTAGGCTTGGGCCGCTACGGCCCGCACTATTTTCTGCGCCCCGTCGGCCATGCCGTCGGCAGCTACTATGTTCAGCCCGCTTTCAGCCAGAAGCCGCTTGCCCAACTCCACGTTGGTCCCTTCCAGCCTGACCACGAGAGGCACCTGGATGCCGACCTGCCGCGCCGCTTCGATGACCCCGGTAGCGATGACGTCGCACTTCATGATCCCGCCGAAGATGTTGACCAGGATCCCCTTCACGTTTTTATCCGACAGGATGATCTTGAAGGCCTCGGTGACGCGCTCGATGGTGGCCCCGCCCCCGACATCCAGGAAGTTCGCCGGGTCGCCGCCGTAGTGCTTGATGATGTCCATGGTGGCCATGGCGAGGCCGGCGCCGTTGACAAGGCAGCCGATGTTGCCGGTAAGGGAGATGTAGGAGAGGTCGTGCTGGGATGCCTCGATCTCGTTCGCGTCCTCCTCGTCGAAGTCCCGCATGTCGCCTATCTGCAGGTGGCGGAAGAGCGCGTTATCGTCGAAGCCGAATTTCGCGTCCAGCGCGATCAGTTCCCCTTCGGCCGTGACGACCAAGGGGTTTATCTCCAAGAGCGAACAGTCGGTAGCGATGAAGGTGTTGTAGAGGGAGGTGAAAACCTTAACGGCCTTCCCCGTGAGCTTCCCCCTGAGCCCCAAGCTGAAGGCGATCTTGCGGCACTGGAAGGGAGTCAGCCCCACCAGCGGATCGACCGCCTCGGTGAAGATCTTCTCCGGGGTCTTCGCGGCCACCTCTTCGATGTCCATCCCCCCCTCGGTGGAGGCCATGACCGTGACGCGTGAAGTGGCGCGGTCCACCAAGAGGCTCACGTACAGTTCGCTGCCGATGTTGCAGCCGCACTCGACCAGGACCCGGTGCACCACCTTCCCTTCCGGCCCGGTCTGGTGCGTCCTGAGGGTCATGCCGAGCATGTCGCGGGCGATCATCTGCACCTCGCTCGAGGTGCGCGCCAATTTGACGCCTCCCCCCTTGCCGCGGCCCCCGGCATGGATCTGGGCCTTGACCACCCAAGGTCCCTCGCCGAGCCGCTTGGCCCATTCCCTGGCACTGGCACCGTTGTAGCACACGTGGCCATCCGGAACCGGCACCCCGAACTTGCGCAGAATTGCTTTAGCCTGGTACTCGTGGACGTTCATACTCCCTCCTTAAAGATCGGGTTCTGACATATCACCAGCAAACTGCCAACAGCATTAACCATCGCTTGTTTTATTTTGGTTCAAAAGCGGCCAAGAAAGAATGGGGCATAGCATAATATGCCAGCATCGTTTTAGCAAACAGTTTTATAAACAATTTATGAGAAAATTGGTCCTACCGAAAACACCACTGAAAGCTACAGCTAAAGGCGAGGTGAGTTTGATATTTTTTCGCGCAGTAACAGTGAGTTAGATCATCATACAAACAAAGACACTACCAGCGACAATCTGCCACATCCGCAGCTACCAGTCATTGGGTATGTGGTAAAACACGAGCACGAAGTCTACCCACGCACAAACAAGAGTGTGACCAAAATAAAACACACCGTAAACGAAACTGATCGTGACCGCATTTTTCAGCATAAAAAAACCCCCATCCCTGCAATGGGGATGGGGGTTCGACACGAGGTCAGAATATGCAGGAGGGAATTACACGCCCTAAGCTTCTTCGGGCTCGGGGTCCATCATCAGCAGGTCAGCCTCCACGGCAGCCTCATCCAATTCCTTGTTCAGCACCTGCGACATGCGGGTCGCGTTCAGCTCGTTTTCCCAGCGGGAGACGACCACGGTAGCGACGCCGTTGCCGACCAGGTTGGTGAGGGCACGCGCCTCGGACATGAAGCGGTCGATCCCGAGGATGAGGGCAAGCCCCGCAACCGGGATGGTGGGGATGGCGGCAAAGGTTGCTGCCAGGGTGACGAAACCGCTGCCGGTGACGCCTGCGGCCCCTTTCGAGGTAAGCATCAGCACGCCCAGGATGGTCAGCGTCTGGGTCAGATCCAGCGGGGTGTTGGTCGCCTGCGCCACGAACACCGCGGCCATGGTGAGGTAGATGGAGGTGCCGTCCAGGTTGAAGGAATAGCCGGTGGGAATCACCAGACCGACCACGGACTTGGAGCAGCCGAGGTTCTCCAGCTTCGCCATCAAGCGGGGAAGCGCGGATTCGGAAGAGGAGGTCCCCAGCACGATGAGGAGCTCTTCCTTGATATAGGAGATGAACTTGAAGATGTTGAAGCCGCACAGCTTTCCGATGGTCCCGAGCACCACGAAGATAAAGAGCAGGCAGGTCAGGTAGAAGCTCCCCATCAGCATCCCGAGCTTGGTCAGCGAGCCCAGGCCGAACTTCCCGATGGTGAAGGCCATGGCGCCGAAGGCGCCGATGGGAGCGAACTTCATGATGATGTTCACGACGCCGAAGAAGGCGTGAGCCACATCGTCGATCATGCGGTACACCGGCTTGCCCTTCTCGCCCATGGCGGACAGCGCCAGGCCGAACAGGATGGCAAAGAAGAGCACCTGGAGGATTTCGCCCTTGGCGAAGGCGTCGACCACGCTATTGGGGATGATCCCCAGCGCAAAATCGGCGAAGCTGTGGGACTTGGCGGCGGTAGCCGTGTAGGTGGCGAGCCCCTTGGTGTCCAGCTTGGTGACATCGGCGTTCATGCCGACTCCCGGCTGGATCACGTTGATCACCATGAGCCCGATGGCAAGCGCGAGAGTGGAGACCGCCTCGAAGTAGAGGAGCGCCTTGCCGCCAACGCGGCCGACCTTCTTCATGTCGTCCATGCCGGCGATGCCGGTGACCACGGTGCAGAAGATGATGGGGGTGATGATCATTTTGATCATCTTGATGAACCCGTCACCCAGCGGCTTCATCGCGGTACCGGTGTCCGGCATGTAATAACCGACCGCTACGCCGATAGATATCGCCGTCAATACCTGGAAGTACAGATGCTGGTAAAACTTCTTTGTTTTCATGGGCTCTCCTTTTACTGTGACTATTTCAACTTCAATGAAGCGTCATCGCATAAAAATCGCAGCGGCTCTCGACACCACATATCAGCAAGAGGAGTACCAATCATCTGTTTACATTTACAAGTTACTGTGAGAACACAAGAAAATAGTGTTTTAGAAGAAAAGGGGCACCGCAATGGTATTAACCAAAGTAAATACCATTGCGGAACAGCGACAAAAGGGACGTGAAAGCGGAAAGATAACCGACTTAACCATGGTTAAGGCCTTAACCTTGGTTAACACCATTGAGGGATGTGGTTGATATTGCATGAAAAGAGAGGGAATACTCCACGAAAGTCAGGCTCCCTCTGGGAGAGGGCCGGAGTGAGGGAAGGATGAAACTACTTGATCTTGATCTCGTTCCCAAGGTCCAGCTTGGGAACCAGGAATTCTCCCTCTCCCTCTGGGAGAGGGTCGGGGTGAGGGAACCGCAATGAGGGGAGAGAAGTGTTAACTACTTCCGCTTGAGCTTGAGCCGCTTGTTCAGCGCGGGGGCCGAGATACCCAAGAGCCTCGCGGCGATGGCCTGGACGCCGTTCGCGCGCGAAACAGCCGCCTCCACCAGCAGTTCGGCCGCTTCAGCGAAGGTGGGGAGGCGCTCGAAGGACTGGAACGGGTTCTCGTGCAGTGCGGGAAGCGGCTGCTCCACGCGGGAGCGGCCGATCGCCTTCAGGAAGCTGTCCATGGAGAGGATCCTCTCCTTGTGCAGACTAACCGCGTTGTAGACCATGCCGCGCAATTCGCGCACGTTGCCTGGGAAGCTGTAGGTGGCGAGGATCTGGGCCAGCTCCTTGGGAGGAGTCGGCTTCTTCTTACCCAGCGACTCCGCCGCCTGCTCCAGGAAATAGTCGAGCAGAAGCGGGATGTCGGCGGTCCGCTCCCGAAGCGGCGGGATCTGGATGCGATGCGTGCAAAGACGGTAGTAAAGGTCGCGCCTGAAAGCCCCGGCGGCCTCCTTGGCGGAAAGATCGCGGTGCGTCGCGACCACGATGCGCGCGTTCATCCGTTTCGGCCGGTCGCTCCCCAGCTGGAAATACTCCCCTTCCTGCAGCAGGCGCAGCAGTTTCACCTGCGAGGCGATGCTCAGGTCCCCGATCTCGTCTAAGAAAAGCGTCCCGTTTCCCGCCTGTTCGATCATCCCGAGGCGCGCCTGGTCCGCGCCGGTATAGGCGCCGCGCACGTGCCCGAATAGCGTGTCGGCAAAGACGGTATCGTCGAGCCCCGCGACGTTGACGGCGACCAGCGGCCCTTGGCAGCCGCTCAAGGCGTGCACGGCGCGGGCGATCAGTTCCTTCCCCACTCCGCTCTCGCCGGTGATCAAAAGCGGCTGATGGCTGGGCGACACCGCTTCGACGTAGTTGAACAAGTCGTGCATGCCGCGGTCGCTGGTGACGATTTCGGCGAACGCCTCCGGGTGCTTCAACTCGCGGGAGATCATCCGGTCCGACATGGCGCGGAACTCGTTGTGCAGTTCCAGCATCCGGATCGCCCTCATCGCCCCCCCAACCAGCCTGTCCTCCTCGTCGGTCTTAACTATGTAGTCGAAGGCGCCAAGCTTCATGCAGCGCACCGCGGTGTCGAGCTGGTTCATACCGCTCACGATGATGGTCATGATCTCCGGGTGGCTCTCCGCGATCTGTTGCAGAAGCGTCTCGCCGGAGATGTGCGGCATGGTCAGGTCGAGGAGTACCAACCCCACTCCCCCCCGGTCCAGAAGCCCCATCACCTCGCGGCTGTCCTGGCAGATGAGCACGTTGTTGATCCCCGCCCGGCTCTTCAATGTGAGCGAGAAGGACTTGAGCCAGGACGGCTCGTCGTCGACCAGCAGTATGCTGAAGCTGGGATACGGCGTTGACTTCATTTTCACGACCTCCTGGAAGTAACGGGAAGGGAAAGGGTGACCGTGGTCCCCTCCCCCGGCGTCGACGCGAAGCAGAGCGTCCCCCCGTGCTCCTTGACGATTCCCGCGGAGACGGAGAGGCCGAGCCCGGTGCCTCCGGTCTCCCGCTTGGTGGTGAAGAAGGGATCCACTAGCTGCGGCAGGTGCTCCTGCGCTATCCCCACCCCTTCGTCCCGCACCTCGATCAGCACGCTGTCGCTCTCGCTGTCCAGCGAGGTGGTAAGCGTCACCCCCTGGTCCCGGCCGGGGAGGGACTGGCAGGCGTTGAGCACCAGGTTGACGATGACCTGCTCTATGCGCTGCGCGTTGCCCAATACCGGCGGGAGGTTCCCCGCATAAAGCGCCTCGAACCTGTTGGTCGCGGAACGTATAGTCGGCTCGACCAGGCGCACGGCCCTCTTGGCTGCCGCCTCCACGTCGATCGGCTCCATGTAGCCTGCGTCGTCGCGCCGCGCGAAGTCCTTCAGATCGTTCACGATCCTCTTGATGCGCTGCGCCCCGTCCTGCATCTCCTCCAGGATGCGCGGGATCTCCTCGCGCATCTCGGAATACGGAACTCCCCCGAGCATGAAATCCCCCTCCTGCAGGTAGCGGGCTTCGAGGATCTCCTCCGCGTCCTCGTGCACGCGCCGCAGAATCGGGATATCAAGCAGCAAGAGGCCGTTGGGGTTGTTGATCTCGTGGGCGACGCCGGAAACCAGCGTCCCGAGAGAGGCCATCTTGTCGGCCTGGATCAGCTTGTCCTGGTGGCGCCTTAACGCCTCCAGAGCCTTGTTGCGCTCCGAGACCTCCTGCGCCAGCTCGGTGGTGCGCTCGACGACACGTTTGTGCAGCGTCTTGTTCCAAAGCGCGGTCCCCGCCAAGACCAGCAAAAGCGGCACCAGGATCATGGCGCCGTACTTGAGCGCCATCTCCCTGGTGACCCGGGGAGGCTCGTGCACGCCGAGCCACCTGTTGTAGATCTGGGCGTACTGGCCGGTCTTGATGACGATGGCGAGCCCCTCGTTGAAGCGGGTCAGAAGCTCCTTATTCCCCTTGGCGACTCCGTAGCCGTACTGCTCGCTCACCACGGCCTTTGCCACCGGAACCAGGTTGGTCAAGTGCAGTTCGCGGATCAGGTACATCCCCGGGAGTTGCGCCACCACCGCGTAGTCGTACTGACCCGAGGCCAAAAGCCTGAGGGCCTCCGCAGGCGTCGGGGTGAGCACCAGGTCCTTCCCGAAGCCTAAGAGCTTCAAGCGCTCGTGCATGATGCCGTCCTGGAAGACGATCACCTTCTTCCCCTTCAGTTCCTCCAGGGTGCGGACCCGTTTCGAGTCCCTGCGGGCGAAGATGGCGTGGTGCACCATGGCGTGGGGGGGCGAGAAGTCGACGCTCCGGGAGCGCTCATCCGAATAGGAGAGCCCCTGCAGGATGTTGATCTTTCCCTGCTGGAGACCTGCGCGCATCTCCGCCCAGCTTCCGAAGCGGAATTCCACCTTCATCCCCATCACCTCGGCGATCGCCTTGGTGAGATCCACGTTATAGCCTGCCGGGCGGCCGTCCTTGTCGATGAATTCGTACGGAGGATAGGAGCGGTCGCCGCCGACCACGATGGTGGCCGCGGGGTCGTAGTGGACCGGGGCGGATTGCTGCGCCTGAGCAAGCGGGGCCAGAGAGAGCAGCAGGACCAGCAGAAGGAGCGAGAAAAGCGCCCGGTTGCCGGCGGCGGGGGAAGGATTCGTGCTGAAAGGAGGGAAGAAACGAAACCTCGATGCGGGTTTTGGTGTGTCAGTGAAGACGCAGTGAGACACTGTGAATCCTTGTGCTTAAAAAAAGGGGGACAGGCTACTTTTTTAAATGAAAAAGTAGCCTGTCCCCTTTTCGGAGGTAAGGGCTACGGCTACGACAATATAGTATGCGCCGGGACAAGTCAATGAAGCTCATGAGAAAACAAGGGGACTGGCTCCGCCAGGTGCCTATCCCCCTTAGACAGTGGCAAGGGGACTGGCTCCGCCAGGTGCCTGTCCCCCTTGCCTCAGTGGCCTCAGGCGATCCGCTCCGCGAGAATCTCCGCCAGATCCCTCGCGGCGACGCTCCCCTCCGCGCCGCCGGTCTTGATGCCGTCCTCGAACATGGTTAGACAGAACGGGCAGTTGGAGACCAGCATGGGAGCGGCGGTTTCCTGCGCCATCTGCACCCGCGCCACGTTGATCCGCGTGCCGCGCTTCTCCTCCGCCAGGATGCGCCCCCCTCCGGCGCCGCAGCAAAAGCTCTCCAAGCGGCTCGCCCCCATCTCCGTTATGCTCCCGCCGGCGCGGCCGAGGAGCTCGCGCGGCTCCTGGAAGATGTCCATGTAGCGCCCGATGTAGCAGGAGTCGTGATAGGTGCAGGCAAAGGGCTCCGCCTTCAGCTTCAGCCTCCCCTGCTGCACCAGGTCATGGAGGAAGGTGGTGTAATGTTCGACCGGGATGTCGAAACCGAGGTCGCGGTAGTCCCTGGCGAGCGTATTGAAGCAGTGCGGGCAGGTGGTCACCACCCGCGGCACCCCGTACCCCTTGATCTTCTCGATGTTCTCCTGCGCCATCCCCTGGTACAGGTACTCGTTCCCGAGCTTCCTGGGGGGCTCGCCGCAGCACTTCTCCTCCTTGCCGAGGATGCCGACCCTGACGCCGGCGGCGGTGCAGAGTTTCACGAAGGCGCGGGCCACCTCCTGGTTCCTGCGGTCGAAGGAGGCGTAACAGCCGACGAAGTAAAGGACGTCGACCGCGGCTCCTTTCTCCATCACGGCGACGTCAAGGCCGTCGGCCCAGGCGCCGCGCTCGGCATAGGCCATGCCGAAGGGGTTGCCGTTCACCTCGTAGTTGGCCATGGCCACGCGCACCTCGTCGCCGGGGAAGGAGCCTTCCATGAGCGCAAGGTTCCTGCGCATCTCCAGTATCTTGTTCACGTGCTCGATCTCGGCCGGACAGATCTCCTGGCAGGCCCGACAGGTGGTGCAGTCCCAAAGGACATCCTCGGTGACGGTCCGGCAGAGGTCGGCCTGCGGCGTCGCGGCCGCCACCTCGCCTATCTGCAATACCACCTTCATGGGGGAAAGCGGTTTCTCCGTGTTCCAGGCCGGACAGCGGTCCTGGCAGCGCTTGCAGAGCGTGCAGGCATCGGGGTCGTAGAGATCCTTCCAGGAGAAGTGCTCCACCTTTGCCACGCCGAACTGCTCCGCCCCCTCGTCCTCCAGGTTGATGGTCGCAATCGACCCCTTAGGCCTTAAGTCGGTAAAGAGGTAGTTGACCGGCGTGGTGAAGAGATGGCGTAGCTTGGTGAAGGGGATGGCCACGATGAAGGAGAGCGCCAGGAACAGGTGCCCCCACCACAGGGCCTTGTGGGTCAGGGAAATCCGCCCCCAGTCCATCCCCACGAACAGTTGGCCGAAGAGCCCCCCTACCGGGGACCAGCGCGCGAGTTCCGGGTTGATCCCGATCTCCGTCGAGGCCATGCGAAGCCCCTCCACCACGAACCCGGTGACGAGGATGGCAAAGAGGAGGGCGTGCGCCAGGTAGTCGTCTCCGCTGGTCGGGAGCCCCTTCGGCTTCACGAACCAGCGGCGCACCAAAAGCCCCCCCAGCATGACGATCGCCACCAGCCCCGCCAGATCCAGCACCAGCGAATAGCCGCGGTAGAAGTTCCCCTGCAAAAACACCCTGTGGAACAGTGGCGCGGTGAAGTCGGCCTGCAGCATGATCAAGAGGGTCCCGATGAAAAGGAGCAGGAAGCCCCAGTAGAAAAATGCATGCAGCATCCCCGGCACGGGAACCCGCAGCACCTTCACCTGCGAAAACATCCCCTTTAGGAAGTGCCGGACGCGCTCGGGGAGCCGGTCCAGCCGGTCAAGCGGCTCTTTCCCCTGCCGGTACATGGGGAGACGCCTCCAAAAGCCCCAGGCGCAAGCCGCCAGGGCAATGAAGGCGAAGAGGTACATCACCCAGATCAGGGCGTGATTCACGTTCCAGTATATTTCGCGGGTGGCATGCATGATGAGACCTCTCTGGATCGGTGGGATGGGCGCTGCCTTTTGCGGGTGCTTAAGCGTGGTTGCGCAGCATCAGCTCCGCCGGATGGGGGGAGAGGTAAACCTGCTGCTGCAGATACTGCTGCCGGTACTTGTTGACGTAGTGCCTCAGGAGGGTGACCGGCACCACCAGGGGGACCAGGCCGTCGTGGTACTGCCCGATCAACTCCAAAAGCTCCTGTTTTTCCTCGGCCCCCAGCTCTTTTTTGAAGTACCCCATGATGTGCATCAGCACGTTGGTCTGCTTCTTCACCGTGGCCTGCAGCTCCAAGGCCCGCAGGAAAAGCTCCTGGTAGCGCTCCGCGAGTTCCGGCCAGGCGATCTCCTTGCCGCGCGCGACAAGCGCCCCCATTTCGCGGTAGAGCTGCGTGCTGTGGGACATGACCAATAGCTTTTGCCGGGTATGGAACTGCACCAGCTTCCCCAGGTCCGGTCCCTGCGCCAGGAAGTCCTTCCAGCGCCGGTAGCTGAAGACCCGCTCGATGAAGTTCTCCCGCAAAAAGGCGTCGGCGAGCCTCCCCTCCTCTTCCATGGGAAGGTGCGGGAAACGCCTGGCCACGGCGGCCGCGAAAAGGCCGCTGCCGGTCTTCGACGGCACGCCGGCTTGGTCGTAGACCTTGACCCGGAACAGGCCGGAACTGGGGGAGCCCTTCTTGAAGATGAAGCCGCAGAGATCCTCCAAGGCCAACGCCTCCACCTTGGCCCGGCAAAAGGCCAGCATCTGCTCGGTCTTGTCCGCCCGGCTCTTGTGGGTGAAAAGCCTGGGCGCCGCAGGATCCCCCTCCAGCCGCATCGCCTCGCGCGGCACGGGCATGCCGCACTCCACCTCCGGACAGACCGGGACGAAGAGGAAGAACCTGCCCAGCACGTCCGTGATGTAGCGGTCATGCTTGTGCCCTCCGTCATAGCGGACCTTCTCACCCAGAAGGCACGAACTCACACCGATCTTTATAGGTGAAGTCATTAAAACTCTCCTTGCATGGCAGATTCGACGAAGGCACATGATACCACAGTAGCAGCCGGTGCGACAGGATCAGTGGGGACTAACTTCAGCTCTATCTGCAGTGGCTATGAGTGCTGCTGTGTCGCCTGCGGATGGTTCAATTAAAGCTACGGCAGCACCACACCGATAAGATGTTATGAAACAAGCAATTCCAGCAAAACAGCTCTGACACAAAACGTTGAACCGTCACCTGTATCCTGTTATAAGCATCGATAGGTTCATACTCTGCTGACAGTGCTGAGCCTTTTCCACCTTTCCGAGGAGGGCCGATGTTTCATTCGCTTCAGAACTGGCAGACATTGTTCGACAGCATGTCCCAGGGCATGTTCTGCCAGAACGCGGAGGGAAGCCCCGTCGAGGCAAATGCATCGGCACTTTCCCTTCTGGGCCTGGACCGCGAAGCGTTCATGGCGCACACCCCGCAAAAGCCGCAATGGCGCCTCCTCGCTCAGGACGGAGGCGACCTTCCCCCGGAACAACACCCGGCCTCCGTAGCGCTTACTAAAGGAGAGGCCGTAACCGGCTTCACCGCCGGCATCTACACCCCCCACAATGACGCCACGATCTGGGTAAAGATCGATGCCATCCCGATCCAGCAGGGACTTGTCTGCGTCGTCCTGAACGACATAACCCAAGAAAAGCTGATAAAGGAGCAGGAACACCAGGCCGCGCTGCAGTACGAGCTTCTTGCCAATACCTCCATGGACGGCTTCTGGGTCGTCGACATGGAAGGAGAGATCCTCTCGGTGAACGAAGCCGCCTGCCGCATGTACGGCTACAGCCGCGACGAGTTCAGTTCCATGTTCGTCTACGAGATCGAGGCGCGGGAGGACCGCCACGAGGTCAGGCAGCATACAGAGAAGGTAGCTGCGACACGCTACGACCGCTTCGAGACCGTACACCGCACGAAGGACGGCACCCTGATCGAAGTGGAGGTGAGCACCACCTTCATGCCGCAGAACAGGCGGTTCCTCACCTTCTTGCAGGACATAACCAGCAAGAAGGACGCGGAAAGAGCCCTTCAGCAAAGCGAGGAGAAGTACCGCTCGCTGTTCGACAACATGCTGAACGGCTTCGCCTACTGCAAGATGATCCTTGACTCCGATCTCCCCATGGACTTCGTCTTCCTGGAAGTGAACCAGAGCTTCGAGAAGCTGACGGGGCTGCGCGAGGTGAAGGGGAAGCGGATGAGCGAGGTGCTGCCGGGGGTCGGCAACTCGGACCCGGAGCTTCTCGCCGCCTTCAGGCGCGTCGCCCTGAGCGGGGAGCCCGAGCAAGTGGAGTACTTCCTCTGCGCCATCAACGAGTGGCTGGCCGTCTCCGTGTACAGCCCGGAACCGGGGTGCTTCGTCGCGGTCTTCGACGTGATAACCAAGCGCAAGAGGACCGAGGAGTGCCTGGCATTCCTGGCCCAGGCGGTCTCCGAACCGGGTGAGCAGTTCTTCCACCGGCTGGCGAAATACCTGGCGCAAGCCCTCGACATGGAATTCATCTGCATCGACCAGCTGGAGGAGGGGAACCAGTACGCGCGCACCCTCGCGGTCTACTTCGACGGCAGCTTCGAGGACAACATCCGCTACACCCTGCGGGACACCCCCTGCGGCGAGGTGGTGGGAAACAGCGTCTGCTGCTACCGCCAGGGGGTGCGCCACCTCTTTCCGACCGACACCTTGCTGCAGGAGATCAAGGCGGAGAGCTACATGGGGACTGTACTTTGGGGATCCAACGGCGTGCCGATAGGGTTGATCGCTGCCATCGGCAAGAAGCCCTTGGGAAACCGGGACCTGCCTCAGGAAATCTTCCAGATGGTCAGCTCGCGTGCCGCGGCGGAGATGGAGCGCGGCCTGCACGAAGAGGAGCGGCTGAGGCTGGAGCATCAGCTTTTGCACGCGCAGAAGCTGGAAAGCCTGGGCATCCTTGCCGGCGGCATCGCGCACGACTTCAACAACATCCTCACCGGCATCCTGGGGAATTCCAGCCTCGGGCTTATGCGCATAGACCCAGACTCTCCCGCCGCCGAAAACCTGCAGAACATCGAGAAGGCCGCCGTCAGGGCGGCTGACCTGGCCAAGCAGATGCTCGCCTACTCCGGCAAGGGGATGTTCGTCGTGGAACCGGTGAACCTCAACCTGCTGCTGGAAGAGATGATCCACCTGCTGGAAGTCTCGGTATCGAAAAAGGCGGAGCTGAAGCTCTCCCTGGCCCAGGAGCTCCCTCCGGTGCAGGCCGATCCGACGCAGCTGCGCCAGATCGTGATGAACCTGGTCATCAACGCTTCGGAGGCCACCGGAGAGCAGGGGGGGACCATATCGATCAGCACCGGATACCGGTATTTCGATCAGAGCTACCTGAAAGAGGCCTGGTTCGACTGCGAGCTCGCCGAAGGGGAGTTCGTCTTCCTGCAGGTGGCGGATACCGGCTGCGGCATGGACGAGAGCACGCTTTTGCGCATCTTCGACCCCTTTTTCACCACCAAATTCACCGGTCGCGGGCTCGGCATGTCGGCGGTACTCGGTATCATCAGGGGGCACAAGGGCGCCATCAAGGTGCAAAGCAAGACCGGGGAGGGAACAACCTTCACCGTGCTGCTTCCGGCGAGCGACCTCCCGGTGCTGGTGAAGGAAGCCGACCAGAAGATGGACAACTGGCAGGGGAGCGGGACCATCCTTCTGGTCGACGACGAGGAGACCATCTGCGACATCGGGGCGATGATGCTGGGGCAGTTGGGATACGAGGTGGTGACGGCGCTTTCCGGCAGCAGTGCGCTGCAGACCTACCGGTCGCGGCCGGATATCAAATTCGTGATCCTGGATCTCACCATGCCGCAGATGGACGGGGAGCAGACCTTCGACGCGCTGAGAGCGCTCGACCCAGAGGTGAAGGTGATCATGTCCAGCGGCTACAGTGCCCAGGAAGTAACCGGGAAGTTCACCGGAACCGGTCTGCTCGATTTCATCCAGAAGCCGTACAGCATGCAGGCCCTTCTCGAAGTGATGAAGAGGTGCGACAGGTAAGCCGGAGGCGTAATCAGGGAATACCGAGGAACCAGGGTGCTCTTCCCTCGAAGGACTAGGCGGGGCTATTGCGTCCCCCCCTTCGCCAAGGGGGGCCTGCCCCCCGAAGCGGTAGCTCAGCGAAGGGGGGACAGGGGGGATTTGCTGGTAATGGGGGGATTTTGAAGTAGCGGTCAGCTGTGAATACTTCCCTTAAGCCCGAACTGCTCCTGCACCTGGGCAGGCGCCTCCTCGAACCCCTGGAACTCCATGGTATAGCTCCCCCGCCCCTTGCTGGCGCTTCTAAGCTCGGTCATGTAGCCGAACATCTCCGCCAGCGGCACCGTGGCCTTCACCAGCTCCAGTTCGCCCCTGCGGTCGAGCCCCTCCACCCTCCCGCGCTTTTGCTGCAGCCCCCCGAGCACCTTTCCCAGGTACTCTGCCGGCGTCTCCAGTTCCAGCTTCATGATCGGTTCCAGCAGGTACGGCTCCGCTTCCCGCGCCGCGAGCGCCAAGCCGCGTTGCGCCGCCGCACTCAGCGTCTGCTCGCCGGGTACCGGCATCCCCGGATCCACCGGCAGCTCCAAAACCCGCACTTCCAGATCGGTCAGGGCGTACCCGGTCCGCCCCCCCCCTGACATCCCTGCAAAAGACTCTGTTCCACCGTTGCCAGCAGTTCGGCAGTTATAGGCGGCGCCGGTTGCGGCAAGACGATGCGGACCCCGCTTCCGCGCGAAAGAGGGACCAGACGCAGCAGGATCTCCGCCCTCTCCTGCCGCTTCTCGGTCAGGGCCTGAAACACCTCGCGCCGTTCGACCTCTCGCCTGAGCGCCTCCCGGAACACCACCCGCGGCCTTCCCGTTTTCACCTGCACCCCGTACTCGCGACGCAGACGATCGATGACCACCTCTAGATGCAGCTCCCCCATCCCGGTGAGAATCGTCTGTCCCGTCTCCTGGTCCTCGTGCACCCGGAAGGTCGGGTCCTCCCACTGGAAGTACTCCAGGGAAGTGAGAAGTCCCGCCCGGTCCTCGACCCCCTTGGCCTCCACCGCGATGGACACCACCGGCTCGGGCACGGTCATCCCCTCAAGAACCAGGGGATGCGCAGGATCGCAAAGGGTATCGCCGGTCAAGGTCGACTGGCAGCCAGTGACGGCGACGATGTCGCCTGCGGCCGCCTCGGCTACCTCCTCGCGCTTGTGGGCGTGCATGTGGAACAGGTGCCGGACCCGTTCGCTGTTGCCCCGGGTCGCGTTCAAAAGCGATGCCCCCGCCTTTATGGTCCCGCTGTAGATGCGCAGGTAGGTCAGCCGCCGTCCCTCCTCCGCCATTACCTTGAAGGCAAGTGCGGCCAGCGGGCGCTCCGGGTCGCACAGGACCGGCTCGGGATCACTGCCGCCGGGCTTGCGCGCCACCAGCGATGCCACCTCGCTTGGGGAGGGGAGATAAAGGCAAACAGCATCGAGCACCGGCTGTACCCCTTTGTTCCTGAGCGCAGAACCGAAGAGCACCGGAAAGACCTGGCAGGTAAGGGTCCCCTGCCGCAGCGCCTCCCTTAAAAGCGACGTCTCCACCTTCGCCCCCTCCAAAAACGCCGCCATCACCCGGTCGTCGAAATCCGCTGCTATCTCCGTCAACTGCAGCCGCGCCTCTCGCACCGCCTCGACGGCCTCCTGCGGCACCGCTCCACTCACCATCGTCCTTCCCTGGTCCTGCTCCGAAAAGGTCAAAAACTCTTCAGTGAGGAGGTCGATCACTCCCGAGAAGCCGGCTTCGGCACCGAAAGGGAGTTGCAGCAGCACCGGCCGTGCCCCGAGTCGCTGCTCCATCTGGGAGAGGACGTTTCGGTAATCCGCCCCCATGCGATCCATCTTGTTGATGAGGCAGACGCGCGGGACACGGTAGCGGTCCGCCTGGCGCCAGACCAGTTCGCTTTGCGGCTGTACCCCCTCGACCGCGCTGAAGATGGCCACCGCTCCGTCCAAGACGCGCACGCTCCGCTCCACCTCGATGGTGAAGTCGATGTGTCCCGGTGTGTCGATCAGGTTGAGCCGATATTCCCCCCAGCGGCAGGACGTGGCGCTGGCGGTGATGGTGATGCCGCGCTCCTGCTCCTGCGGCATCCAGTCCATGACCGCCTGGCCGTCATGCACCTCCCCCATCTTGTGCGTCTCTCCGCTGTAAAAGAGGATCCGCTCCGTAACGGTGGTCTTGCCGGCATCTATGTGGGAAATGATCCCGATGTTGCGGGTATGGGAAACGTCGATGGGTGAAATGGCAATCTCCTTTGCAACATTACTGGGGATAGACAAAAGCCCCGCGTCTATTCGCCCGGAAGCATCTGCCGGTACAGCCTCTCGGCATCCTCCCGGCGGCAGAGTTCCGTTCCGGGCGTCATCACCGCGGCGGTCCCGGCAGCCACCCCGAAACGGACGGCGTCACGCAGGGTATTCCCCCGCGCAAGGCTCAATACCATGCCGGCCACCATGGAGTCACCGGCGCCGACCTTGCTGATAATGGGAACCGTGGGGGGATGCAGCCGCTCCACTCCCGAGTCCGACACCATGAGAACCCCGGCCGCGCCGAGCGAGATCACCACCACCTCGCTCTGCCCATCCAGGACAATCTTCTTGGCAAGCGCCAGCACCCTGGCTTCGTCTTCCCCCCCCTCGCCTATCATCTCGCGAAACTCCCGGATGTTCGGCTTGATCAGGAAGACTCCCTCGCGCAGCGCCAGGCGCATGGGCTCGCCCGAAGCGTCCACCACCACCCGGGCGCCGTGCTGCTTTCCAAGGCGCGCTATCCGGGCATAAAAGTCCTGCGGTACGCCCGGAGGGAGGCTGCCGCTCGCCACCAGGTAATCGGGCCTTGCTCCGCCGGCAAAGATCTGTTCCAGGCAAGCCTGCCACTCCTTGGCGGAAAGATCCGGCCCAGGCATCCCGAAGCGGTACTGCTGCCCCGTTGCGGACTCCAGCACGATCAGGTTCTCCCTGGTCCAGCCGGCGACCTCAATCGGACGGTGCGTAAGCCCTTCCTGATCGAGCAGCAAGCGCAGCGTCTGTCCGCTGTGCCCTCCCGACGGATAAAGAGCCAGGGACTCCCCGCCAAGCTTCCGCACTGCCCGCGAGACGTTGATCCCCCCTCCCCCAGGCTCGAAAAGGGGCTCGCTGCAATAAAGCTTTCTTTCTGCCACCACATGATCCACCGTCGCACTCTTATCGATGGCAGGATTCATGGTTATGGTCACGATCGTTTTCATAGCGACAGCTCCTCGTCGTTAACAACGCTGACAGAGCAGGGGATTTGAGGAAAAGTTCAATGGTATCCGAAGGACCGCCGAAGTCAAAACTGGCACAGCGATAGGGATCAAGCTCAGAGGCTGCGTTTATTGCCGCATCTGCAGGTTCAGCAGCTAAAACCGAAAGCACGAACTGCAGACGCAGCGCAAGGAACGAAAGCTATTGACAAAGACGAATACTATATTAATTTCTTCTTATCTTTTTTCCACACCAGCCACTGCCAATTTTGTCATCGCGCCGCAAAACGCTGAGAGAAACAGGACGCATTGATTGCGGCAAAGCCCAACAGCAAGATCACAAGGGAATAATCCCTATCAACCGGAAAAGGAGGCAAACCAAGACATGAAAAAAGTAACCCTGTTGTTCGCCATGGCACTGTCAGCCGCTGTTGTTTTCAGTGCACCGCCCCAAGCCACAGCCGCGCAGGACTCCAGCGCCACCAAAGCCGACAACTCGAAGAAGAACAAGGAAGCGAGCAAGGGAGTCACCGCCGACCAGCAGAAGGAAAACAAGCCCGACCGGGAGACCACCAGGCAGATCAGAAGGGCCGTGGTCAAGGACAAATCCCTTTCGATCAAGGCTCACAATGTGAAGATCATTACCACCAACGGCAAGGTCACGCTGAAGGGACCGGTAAAATCGGAATCGGAGAAAACGACCATAGAGAAGATTGCCGAAGGGATCGTCGGCAAGGGGAACATAACCAACGAGATCGAAGTCGCGCCGCCGACGGATAAAGGCAAGGAGAAGGAAAAGGGCAAGAGCGACAAAGAGAAAGGGAAATAGAAGCCCCAGGAGAAAGGCCCCCTTTTTTCGGGCCAAAGGATCAAAAAAGGCTAGACCGCTTGAAGCGGTTTAGCCTTTTTGTATCTGGAAAATGTGTGGCCCTACTTGGTCCGTTTCTGCTTTTGGGCCAGGTACGCCTCCCATTGTTCCTTGATCTCGTCCGGAGCGTACCGCTGGAAAAAGCGTGGGAAGCACCTGGCGATGAACTTGTCCTGCCAGGTGAAAGTGGTAAGCCATCGCTGCGCCGGATCTGCCTTGGGAGGAGTTTTCATGCCCCTATTGTACCTGTAGAGACGGTAATAACCATCAACCATGCACACGGATTTAGCGGATAACGCGGATAACGGCAGATTGATCTAAACATAAACTAGGCTGAGGATATGCAGAAGGTCTCAGTCGCTGCGGCAGATGAAACGGCGGCAGATCTCCGGCCGCAGGTCATAAATGCCGCACCTGTTGCCGACAAGAAACTCGCAGCCGTTCTCGATAATCAACTTGTGTGGGCCGTGAATGGAAAAATGGAGGCGAGTCGCACCCATGCTCTCAAGAAGCTGGTATTCCTCCCAGGAGAGGTCGACATTGGGAAAGGAGCGGCAACACAAGGCAGCACAGACGCCGCAGCAGGAAGGATCATCCAGCGGTTTGTCCAGCAGCAGTCCGTGCCTTTTGTCTTTGACTCGACTGTGAAAAAGCATCGTCATGCCCCCCATTGTGCAGAAGCAACAACAAAACCCGACGTGGCAGAGTCAGAAGTACTGAAATCCTACTGCCGTATACACAATGCTGTCAAGATGCGGGTTGTAACAGCCAGCATTCACAGGTAGTATGGCCATCCGAGCACACCGGCTTGCGCGACGGAGATTAGTTGTATATATTCACTTGGCAGTGCAGCAAAGATCAAGTTTCAGCGTCGCGACGAAGGAGGCCGCTGCGTTGGAACTGCAGATAAGGAGGCAGCTATGAAAGTAGAGATGGATAAGAAACAGATTTTGGAGTTCATTAACGCAAATCCCATTTTCCACATGGCGACCGTCGACGGCGACACCCCTCACGTGCGTGGGATGCTTTTGTTCAGGGCCGACGACGAAGGCATCGTCTTCAATACCGGCAAGATCAAGGACCTATACCGGCAGCTGGGCGTAAACCCCAAAGTTGAAATGTGTTTCACCAACGGGATCTTCGAAAACCTGATCCAAGTGAGGGTGACCGGAATAGTCGAGGCGCTGGAGGACCTGGAACTGAAGAAGGAGATAGTGCAAAAGCGCGATTTCCTGAAGCCGTGGATAGACAAGGTGGGGTACGAGCAGTTGGCCGTGTACAGGTTGAGAAACGGCGTGGCGACCGTCTGGACCATGGCCACCAACACCGAGCCCAAAGAGTTCATCCAGCTGTAGATAAAAGAGCACTCAGGAACGAAATGGCCGCCCTGGAGCGGCCTTTTTTTTAACTACCACCCTGTTTCCCTACCTCATACCGCAGTTCAACCATGCCGGTCCCCATCTGGCGAACGGAGGAAAGGCGCAGGATCGGGCTCAGGACACGGCGCGGAAACAACTGCTTGCCTTTGCCCAGCGTAACCGAGCCAATCTGGATAATGAGTTCGTCCAGAAGCCCTGCATCATAGAACTGACCCGCCAAGTCCCCGCCCCCGACAATCCAGATGTTCTTTGCCCTTGCGGCCAGACGCATATCGTTGTGAACCTGGCATACGTCGCCTTTCACGAACCTGATATCTGCACCTTCAATTGCCGAGAGTGCGCGACTGGTAAATACCCATACAGGCTGGGTGTACGGCCAAGGAGAACCGGTCTCGGCAGCGACCTTGGCTGCATTGCGGACCATCCACTCGTAGGTGGCCGATCCCATTGCCAGTGCGCCAACCTCAGCAACGAATTCCGGGTAGCTGGACTCCTCCAGGTTCCCAAGAGAAAAGAGCCACTCCAACGAGTCGTCCTCTGTCGCGATAAATCCATCCAGACTCGATGCGGTGTAGTACTGGGTCTTCATAACTTCCATCACCTCTCGTGCCGGCTCTCATCGTCGCCGCCCTTAACCCCACTTCGGACCCTACATCACGTTCATAGATTAATTTTATGTCATTGAAGTTGCAACCAGTGCCAGGGTCAGAACGACCATAACCAATACTGTAGCCCAGGATATGACGTTGTAGAATTTCGAGTTGGTATATTCTCCCATCAGGCTCTTGCTGTTTATGAGAATCAGCATGAATATCAGAACGAACGGCAACATCACGCCGTTAACCACCTGAGAGATGAGCATGATGGCCACTAATGGGGCGTTTGGGAACAGAATGATCAGGGCACCGATAGCGATTAGTCCAGTGTAAAGCCACATGAATTGCGGTGCTGTCTTGAAATTATGGTCAATGCCGGATTCCCACCCCATCCCTTCGCAAACATAATAGGCAGTAGCAAGCGGCAGAATTGAGGCGGCAAACAGAGAGGCATTTGCCAGACCGATGGCAAACATCACCGATGCATATTTCCCAGCCAGCGGTTCAAGGGCTTTTGCCGCATCAGCAGCATCATTGATGGTTATGCCGTGGGCATAGAGGGTTGCACCACAGGCGACAATGATGAAAAACGCCACCACATCAGTGATAATGCAGCCGACTACGACATCGAGACGACTTGCTTTGTACTGCTCTATCTTGATGTTCTTTTCCACCACTGCCGATTGCAGATAGAACTGCATCCATGGCGCAATAGTTGTTCCAACCACCCCGATAATCATCATCAGATAGGACGGTTTCATGGAGAAGGTCGGCTTGACTGTTTCCGTCAACACCTGTGCCCATGGTGGAGCAGCCAGAACTGCCGAAACGATGTAGGTGACAAAGATGGTACAGGAGAAGAGGAATATCTTCTCTACAATCCTGTAGGTACCTTTCACTACCAGCCACCAGACCAAGAAAGCACCTATCGGCACTGAGATGTACTTGCTGACCCCGAATATCTCCATGCTTGCCGCCCATCCGGCAAACTCCGCAACCGTATTCCCCAAATCAGCAAGCAGCAGGCAAATCATCAGATAAAAGGTGGTCTTTACGCCGAACCGCTCCCGTATCAGGTCGGCAAGGGTCTTACCCGTAACCACTCCCATTCGGGCAACCATCTCCTGAACAACCACCAGGGCAACGGTAATCGGAATCAACGTCCAGAGCAGCGAATAGCCGAACTGCGCCCCGGCAACAGAATAAGTAGTAATCCCGCCTGCATCATTATCTACGTTTGCCGTGATTATCCCCGGCCCGAGTACTGCGAGAAACATCAGGATGTTTTTTTTGTTGAGCTTCATATCTATTCTCCATTCCTATGCCTGAAATACGGTCTTGCCTTTTATTCGCAAGTTGCCACTCTTACGAGGGGTACCGTCTCCGCTTCAGGGCATAGGGGAGAAACAGCTCAACTACATCGTCTATGGTAATAATACCAGCCATCGTCCTGTCATCCTCAAGTACCGGAACGGCAACAAGGTTGTATTTAGCCAGCAACTCCAGCACATCTTCCGGCTCGGCATCGACAGTGACCGTCTTGAGCTGTTCGGTCATAAGTTCGGATACTGGAAGGTCGGGATTGCTGATAAGCAGGTCTCTGAAGTTTACAACTCCGACCAGTTTTTCTTGGGCATCGAGAACGTAGGCATAATAAAGCATTTCAATTTCTTCCGCCTGCCGCCGCAATTCTTCCATAGCCTGTGCCACGGTGGTTTCAGCGGATATGGCAATGAACTCGCTGGTCATGAGACCGCCAGCCGTATCGTCCTCATGCTCCATCAGTTCCTGGATTTCATCTGCCTCTTCCTTGTCCATCAATCCCAGCAGTTCCTGCGCCATCTCTTCCGGCAAGTCGCCCAGCACATCGGCAGCTTCATCAGGCGGCATCTCTTCGAGGATGTCAGAAGCCTGTTCACTGTCCAATTGGCTGATTATCTGGGTGCGAAGTTCCGGCTCCAGTTCATGAATGGCTTCCCCTGCTGTTTCATAGTCAAGATTGTTCAGCAGGTTTTGAATGGACGCTCTCGGGATAGAAGATATGATACCGGCGATGTCAGCCGGATGCATTTCCGCCAACTGCTCACGGGCCTTGGAGAGGGTGAGTCCGGCAGTGTTTATTTCCAGAGCATTGACAAACTGCCAGCCGATTTCCTTCTGCGGAATCTCTTTCTGCACAAGAGACCAGACCTTCTCGTAACCAAGCCTTCTCAAAAGACCTCTGAAACCTATATCGACCGAGAAGATGCATAACATTTTCCCGTATGGTGCAAGTTTCACGTCATTAACCCTGACGACCTTGGCACCATTCACATCCACTATCTGCTTGTCGAGTACATCACGGGCCAAAAGAATCGCGTCGGATTGCCGTTCATAGAGGGGCATCTTTTCAATTGCTCCGGCAATTGATACGACAATCGGGTTGAACAGGAGTACCGAGTGCCAGGAAGCAATATGGATTTTCTTCCCCTTTTTTATCAGGAGTCCGGTAACGACCGGCAGCCCTTCACCAGGAACAATGGCAATATCCCATAATTTCCCGACCGACTTACCAGCCGGGTTGATGACCTGCTTGTTCAGCACTGAGCTGACATACAACTCCGTTGTAATCTGCATGCGACACCCCGATACACAGACCAAAGCCCGTGCGAATCTAATCAAGACCATACCAAAATCCACGCGCATGCAGGAGCATGCCCTGGAAAAAGGACAGCGATGAATTGTGTGTAATGGAGGGAATGGCAGAGGTTGCCTGATATTCCCCGTTATGGCCAACGTTCGCGTGTCAGCAAAGGCCATAACAGAGCGGAGGTGTATGGATTAATGCCGGAACGAACGATATTGATTGCCTAAGATACAACTATGACTGCCCAATTGAGATAACCATCACCTTTCGTTTCGGCATGGGTACAACGAAAAAAGGCCACGGGGAACCGTGGCCTGGATACATATCATGCCGTGGTTCCCCACTCGTAGGTTTTCAGCAGTGCACAACGTAGGTCAGGAAGAACCAGCTACCTTAGGTCAAGCCTTAATCCGGCAAGCCCTGGTCTACCCATTGGCGTCTTTCGACGTTTTTGGGCAGTAGCCTCTGTTTGTGCAAACGCCTCATGCTAACGAGGAACAGTTTTAGATACTTCCGACAGCATTTAATGTCAATGTTTTTGAAAGCTGTGGAAATTATAACTTGTTTAACACATCTGAACATCTGTGACATCGACTCTACCTGCCTTTCATCCTCTCGGAACGCCATGCCCTCCCCTGCTCGGTCAGCCGGTATTTCTGAAGTCGACTATTCGGCTTGTCAGGTATGGTCATCTCGATCCAGCCATCCGCCAATGCGGGCACTAGATAAAGTTGACGGAAGGATTCCCTGTGCTTCAGCCCTAGCGCGTTTTGAATGCTATCACGAGACATTTCTCCAACGAGTACCTCAAGCAAGCGTGCTATCTGCGGTGTGACTTGCGCGGTGACTTGGGGGGTCTGAGATTCGGCGATGGCCTGTTGCACCATTCCCAGCATAAACTCGACAAAGACTGCCGAATCGCCTTGCTTCGTGCTCTCACTCAGTGCGGCGTAATACTCCTGTTGGTGTTGGTGAACCAGGCTTTCAACGGGTATTTCTGCGAAGACAGGGTTCCATCTGGAAAGGATGAGGGGGCGAGGGAGCAGAGCCGCCAGGATTCCGGCCTGCTTTGCGTGCGGCTTGTTGGCTGTTACCCAGAGAGTCCTGTTGATATCATCAATCATGCCGTAGCCTTACCCAATAAGATCGCCCCAATTTACCCAAGACAAAGGCAACGGTCAATTTATCTAATGAAGTCAGTGAGAATTGGGCGTGTACGGGTCGAATCGGTCCCATTTTTTTTAAATATGTCGTTTTCCAATTCAAATATGTCATATTTTTTCCAAATGTGTCATTTTTGGGTCCAAATACGTCACATTTTTTTCAAATGCGTCATTTTTGAATTCAAATACGTCACATTCTTTCTAAATGTGACGTATTTGAATTCAAATCCGTCATTTTCTGGTTCGAATATGACATATTCCCACCCAATCCATTATTGCCCGGGGTCGGGCGTGTGAAGGATTTTGTGTAAATGCCCTATCGGCTACATAAGGGCGCGAAGGCAGAAGACCCCAGAATCGGTGACACGGTGGGCACAGGTAGACGAAACGCGTGCGGCGAATGCAATTTTGCCGGGGAAAACATATCGGCAGCAGACGGCAAAAAAGGGCCACGCTTTCGCGTGGCCCTTTACTATTGGTCTTCAATATTCAGTTTTTCCCGTGGTGCCGGAGCCGGGGTCGAATACGCCAGGTAACATTCTGAATTTAAACGCTAAACCCAAAGACGGTTTTTTAACATACCCCTAAAAATACCCCCACCAAAAAAAACTTCACTGCTCGAAGACTCAAAAACATGCGATTTGATTCCCAGGGGGGGTAGGCTCTAACTTGGGTCGCCCCGATCAAAGAAGCAAAGCTTATCGGATCTTCAATCCTGCATCAGCCGCTCTTCGGGCGATTTCCACAGCCGAAGCAGTTGCAACGGATCCACGTTCCCAAGGAGTTGACGAGCCAGCTCCAGCCGCTCAATAATACAGGCTCTTTCTTCTTGATCAAGATCAGAAGCCAAACACTCGATCTCCTCAAAGAATTTCAGGATACCATTCGCCTCACTCCATCCCCTAATCACTCGTAGCAGATTGTCCCTGCTCTCCTTTATGGACTGAACACGCTGGCGCTCAGCTTCCACCTTCGCCCTTTCGAGCTTCTCTGCTTCCCAGTGGATCTCAAGCTCCCTGCGCCTCTGCCTCTCGATTTCGGCCCTTTTCTCTGCCTCCCCAAGGAGCTTCACGATAGTTACGGTCTCTGCCTCAACTTCTTTTACAGTTCCTTTCAGCTTTCCAGGAAAATCTCCATTTTTTGACTCCCGCCACTGTCGTTGCCAACCGGCGCCGGGATATGGTGAATAAAACTGAATGCAAAGCCTGCCAGTCGGCATTTCGCGAACAGATTTCCAGCCGTACCCCCTCTGCACCCTCTTCGATTGCCGCAGGGTGAGATCAGAGACCTTAACGTACGTATCGTCGAGGTGTACGACCTCAACTTCTTCGGTCATTTCAAATATGGTAAGCCCTACAGCTACTTTGCCGATAAAAACCACGGTTGGTCGAGTAGGACTCCACAAATCCGAGTAATGCCGCTCCCTACCCCCTTTTTCTCGTTCATCCACGGCGGCACGCCACATATATGGTCCTGGTGGCTTTAGCATAACTCGATGCCCGCGCTCCTCGAAAAGCAGGTAAAGCTCGTTGGCAATTTCTATCGCGCGATCAATGCTGTGCTTAGATACAACTATGTCGGGGGAAATCCGCTTGGTCGGTTTTATGAATTCCGTGAAGAATGACTCTCGCCCATCCTTCAACTGCTTTTGGACGCCCTCAAGTAACGGGTGAAGCTTCGGAAGTTCGCTGCGGTTGCGGCGGACCACCTTCACTTGATGAGTTTGCAGAACTATGGGAGCCCGCCTCCCCTCGCCATACTGCACCCACTCAATCAACGCCCCGGTTTCAGGTACCGGCAGTGACGGGCGCTTCGGCATCTTGTGCCCGGCAGCCAGCTTTGCCCAGTATCCTCTATCCGGGCGCGGAACATTGAGGGAGGTACAGACACGGGCCATGAAGCTGGAGGAGACACCATACCGCTTCGCCACCGTCGTCATTGGCTCGGCCCAAACCTCGTCGTAAAGCAATTCCCGGCTAACTGTGGGTCTTTCGCTACTCACCTGTCGATATCCTCTGGACAAGAAGGAGTTAAAGCTAACTGCCAACCTCATCTTGAAAGGGATGCGTATTCCGCGGCAAGTAGGCCGCCCATTCGGATCGAAATCGGCCACCCATTCCGATGATTCCGCCCCCCCTGAGACCTCACTATTTAGAGGAGTCTGCAAAGGTAACAACATCTTGTTCGCCAAGGAAAAGGCGACCCGGAAACAGCTCTTCCAAGCGATTCACGATCTTATAAATCCCCTGAACTAGCTGTGGCACATAGCAGTCAGGAGGCATGCTTGCACCTTGCAGGGGACATGGCCCGTAACATCTGAGCCCCTTCCGAACCCCTTGATTTAATCCCAGGGGGAACGCGATTTAACTGGGTTTCTTGTAATTTTCTTCCCAGTGGGAAATGATATCCGAAATGTTGCGATGAAGAGCTTTAGCGGTAATTATGAGTTGATACACGCAAAAACCAAAATAGACCATGGAGGCATCAGTAAAAACCTTAAACACTGTAGGTTTCAAAACATTAGCATCTGACAACAGTTTAAAGCCGCCCACTCTAAAAAGCTCAAGGACATAATCAACGCTAATAGTTTTCGATACAGCTAAGGCAGCTTCAGTCTTTGGAAAAAAAGCAACAACCACAAACATAATAGTTGACCATAAACACATATACGTTGCTGTACCAAGGCTAGTGTCAATCTGCTTTAACGGGTCATACAGCTCTTTTGTATAAGCCCCATCTTTTTTTAATTTTTCTACATACTGTCGATATTCCGGGCTACCGTATACTACCTCGTTGAGTTTAAATGTGATGAATGTTCTAGCAGTGAAAACAAATCCAGTTAATGCTAGGAGACCGGAGAAAATAGAATCAAGGCTGAGTCTCAGATTTGAAAAGGTTGAAAATTTGGTGGATACAATGCAAACACAAACAAGAGCCCAATATACAAAATGTTTGTTTTTAGTATCCAAAAAAGTCATTGTCTAACCCGCTGGTCTAAAAAGTATTCTATTGTCTAAGGCATTCAGCATGTCTCGAATGATTTGATGGTCAGCAATATTTTCGAGTTCGAATGTACCAATGTCGTCATACTTGCAATCAAGGAAGTTTTCAAGAGAATTTTCAAAGTCAATACTGAAGGGGCTACCATCATTGTGAAGTCCGATAACGCTGCCATTGTAAACTGTTCTGCCTGACGCAAGTTGATGCAAGGTATCTGATCTACGATCCCGAAGCCATCCTCTTATGCCAGCATCAACACGAACAGCGTCAAAACGATAAACCCGATGGACTGACTTCAGTACGTTACTGACCGGCCTGTCGGCTGGATCTTCGACATCGTACGTTGTCATCCTGAGTTCAGACATTGTACCAAGTCGCTCAACAAGATCATTAAAAGATCCAGGGGTATACAAGGGAGAGTGCATACACCTCCCACGCAAGGAAAACGCCTCAGCGACCGCCTTGGCCGCGCGCCCCTCTAATCCATTTAACGTTTCCGCCTTTTTCAACTGAACGAAATTCTGGTAGCTGGCCCAAAGGTCACTCAAGAACTGTTGGAAACGATACGATCCCAGATAGTGAGAAAAGAGCCCCTTGTTGCTATCCATGCGCATCGCGAAAAAATTCATCTCAATGGGTGGATTGCCAGCTGTTGAGATGGCCTCAATAATCACCCGTCCATTTTCTCTGCGAACGAAATGCTGGAACTCTGTATTTCTCGCCGAAAGGAAGATGCCGTAAAAATGGGTCGCGGTCAGGTCGCAGAAAATGCGCCTTCTAATTTCGACATCACCTTCCCGGACAATGAACGGCCATTGGACACCGGCTCCGGTTTGTTTGATCCAGCGGAAGAAATCAGGAAAGGCAGCGGCAGGTGCTTCCACGGCCCTGCCAAAATAAAAGGCCGATCCTCTTACGGTTAAAGCCATCAGGAAAAGCTCCTATTTTCGTATTGCTCAGCACCCCATTTGAGGCTGGTATGTGGGGTAGAAAGAGGTTCCCTGCAACAGCCCCCCCTGGAGTTATTAGGACTTCGTTGGTTTAATCTGGATAACGGGTTTTAACATGGGGAAGGGAAAAAGGCAATGTAATCCACCAGCAGAGGAACCGTCTCGGCAAGACCTTTCCATTTGACAGACCGCATCTCTCTTTCAGAGTGCGAGCTGTCAAGCTCCCAAAACGTGGACCTCCCCAAAGTCATCTCGATAGAGAGCGGTCATAACGTAAAGAGGATTCTCGGGAATTTTGAAGTCTACCGGCCAGTTCTGCTTTTCAGCCATCTGTGCCAATTCAAGTTCGATAAATTGGTACACTTCTTCAAACAGCTGAGTTGCTGGATTATCTAGTTCCGAGAATTGGGCTATACCCGGACGCGCTCTATCCACAAAATCGGTTACGTATCGATCAGGAACAGGACGATGAACAGCCAAGGGATAATCCGTACCCGCAAGGTGTCTCAACAACGAGGTCTTTTCTTCATCGCTTCCCTCGGCGATGTATGCCCGACCGGCAAGAGCAGAGATAAACTGTTGATTTTCATCTACGTAGTACCAAAGGTTGACGATGATTTCTGGATTGGTCATTGATACCCTCCATTTTGAAGGAAAGTGAGCCCCACCGCTTCGTTGTCCTCTATGGCAATCTCCACGGCCCACTTGGCTCGCGCCAGCAGAGCATGGGCCTGTTTGCGTGCGGCGTGTGAATCGCGTACAAGCTTTGCAACCTCTTCAGCTACATCCGATGACGGTTGAACAAAAGGCAGTTTCAAAATATCTGGTACAGAAATAGCCGGGTACATTGAAGCCGTAGTGTGCAAGTCCATCAATTCAGCGATAACCGGCAGGCGTAGATAGACCAGCAAAAGTTCAGAGAACGCACGATAGGGTTCGAGCACTGCAAATCCGGACGAGCAGACAAAACCATCCTGTTCCGGGTAGATGACGGCACTCAGGCGTCTAATTGGGCGGACGGTGGAGGTAATGACATCTCCACTACGAACATGCCAAGTGGCGCGGTCCGGCGTCTCGTCGGCGGGAACGCTGGAACTATTGACTTCGCCGCTGGCCGTAACACCGCCGATTTCGATGTACTCGAAGGTTTCATGCCGGGATGGAATGAAATATTCTTTGCGAAGACGCGCCACATCGCCGACGCTCAGGTTATCTCGGCTGAGAATTTGTATCAGGGTTTGCACCCGTGGACTGAAATATTGAGAATCCAGCCGTCCAGCGGTTAATGTTTCGCTGGCATTGCGCTCATATGTCAGCGGCTCCGGCGGCGTCCAGTCTTCAAGACCGAGAGTGCGGAGAAGGATTTCCTCGGCCTGACGGTAGAGATTGAAGCTGTTATCGAGCGCGTTTTTTGCCTTTTCAACGGCCCTTTCTACAGCGATCTCCAACTTACCCAAAAAACGGGGGATGCGTAGTTGATCCATATCCTCCAGCAGCAACCCCATTTGCACGGCTCCCCGCTTGAGACGATGGATTTGATCTTGCCCGTATCTAGACTTGAGGAAAACAGCCAAGTAACCCGGTTTAACCGTTTGAGGACGTAGTATTGCTAGCTTACAACTACAAGTTGCATCTGACTCAGAGCTGACAAGGCTTAACTCCCCAATGGTGCCAACAATGGATAGCAGCACATCACCCTTGTGCAGGTGAGACCGCAACATGTGCGACACCGAAAAGGCTTTCTGCGGAATAAAGACCGGCTGTGACTGCTCAATATAAAAATGCCCGGTGACGTCTTGCCCTCGATAATACGGGATTCCTTCTTCCTGGAACTCTTCACTGATACTGAAATGGTTTCCGTCTGAGATGTCGGCTACGCGATCTAGTGCTTCTGTATGGATTTGGTCCAGACGCTTTGCAGCATCAATACGCGATTTGCTGAAATACTCTGCATCGACTCGCAGAGTACGCTCCAGCTCAGAGAAACGTATCACTACTGCCTCCAGCCCCTCCAGCAAGCCCCGGTAACGGGCCTCGTCAAAGGGGCTTAGGGAAAAAAATTCAACTCCTCCTTCTTGGCGAATTCGATGAACGCCTCAGCTACACCATTTTGCGTGAGTCCCTCGTGATTGAACAGGTCATGCTGCACAATCCAATGGCCGTGGGTATCCCGGACAAGTTCCTTGGATTCAATCGGCATGACCATATTCATGGGTTTTTCAACATTCGCCAGACCGCCGTACTGCTCTTCAATTTCCTCCAGGCTCATTCGTTTCTTCTTGCCGTTCACCCGGAACTGATAAACCGTAGCTGCTTTGATGCTGCCATACCTCTTCAGGAAATCATCGTGGTCGTATTTTACGAGCTTACTTTCTCCGTTAGGGTTGCCTTCCTCGAAAATCGAAACGACCGGCTTGGTTACGTAGATCTTGTCACCGGAGGAATCCTTGGACGGCAGCTTCTGCGTAGCAAAGAAGATATTATAATCATCCACCCTAGGGCAAAGGAGCCCCGCTGTAGGGTCTTCGTTCCATTTTTGCACGAACAGCACACTCGTTTTGATGCCCGTGTGAGGCTTGAAGGTATTGGGATGGAGGCCAACCACCGCGAGAATCCGGCAATGTTCGGCGATGTAGCGTCGTATCCGCTTGTCACCGGCGTTATTGAATCGTCCTTGGGGGAGGACTATCGCCATTCGACCGCCGGGGCGGAGAAAGTCAAGGTTACGCTCTATAAAGAGAAGATCACGACCGACTTTAGACTCTGCCTTGCCGTTCTCCTTGTGTCCCATTTCGTAGAGAGAAAGCATGTCGCTCTGCTTGATGTCACCTGCAAAAGGGGGATTGGCCATTAGGAGATCAAAGCCAAAGGCGCGGTAATCCTTCCCTTTCGGATCGATCAACAGCTTGCGGAGCTTCTTCCATCCCTGGTTATAAGTATCGTTCCAATTTTCCTCTTTGACGGTTTCATCCCACTTCTTCCAATCAAGGGTATTGAGGTGCATGACGTTTGTCTGACCATCGCCAGCTATGAGATTGAGGCAGCGGGCAACACGGACGCTCTTCTCGTCAAAATCGATGGCGAAGACCTTTTCTCGCACGTAATCGTAACAAGCTTCCGGCTTGCGCTCCATCGTGAATAGGTGGGAAGCAGCAAGCCCTTCACGGTCAAGGATGTCGCGCCAGACTTTAAAAATGGCGTGCATTGTGAATCCAGCAGACCCGCAGGCGGTATCGATCATACTTTCATCAACCTGCGGGTTCAGCATCTTCACACACATATCAATAACCCAACGAGGAGTGAAATATTGCCCTTTCTCACCCTTTGATGACTTACTGACCAGATATTCAAATGCCTCGTCGATGACATCGAGGTTGGAATTGAAAAGTTTGTATTTTTCTAACGAGCCTATGCAGACCTGTAAATGGTCAGCGGTTAAGCGGAGTCGGTCTCCGGGAGGGAATACCCCTTCCCATCTGTCGCAAGCCTCCTCAAAGAGAGCCTGGATTCGATCACGCAATTCACTGGCAGTATTGGTGTTGCGGAAGCGAAGGTACTTGTGCCGCCCAGAGTAGACCGTAAGCTCGTCGTACAGCTTTGTGAAGATCAGCTTAAAAACCTCTTCGAATACGTCAACTCCGGCGTTTGCCAAAACCTCGTCTTCCATATCCAGAATAAGGTCGCGCAAAGAACGGGTATGGTGGAGGTCCTGCTCCCTTTGCTGTTCGAATAACAGAAGGGTCTTGATGTTCCATGGGGTTTCAGCCACCTCCTCGATAGTTTGGGAGGCGGATGGAATCTCAGGAATTTCGACGAAGTAATTCGGATTTTTGCGATGCCAGAAAGTCACAAGAGAGCCGTCAGACCACAAGGCTAGCGGGGCACCCGTCGCATGGCAATAGGATTTAAGTTGCTCTTTCCCCTCCTTCAACTTTGTCTTCTTCACTTCGACAATGAGATATGGAACTGTTGGCCGGTCCTTGTCAAAGACCACAATGTCTGCACGTTTGCTTGTGTCACGGCCAAATGTGATAGGGTACTCGACTGTGACTCGGGACACCGGATAGTTATAGTTATGAATTAGCCGGTACAACCAAAGCTGGCGAACGATCTCTTCCGGTTTAGCCTGTTTCTCCTTCCCTAAGACCAAGCATTTGATATACGCCTTTCCATTCTTGTCGAAGACGCCTCCCTCTATGGTAGAAATATCCTCCTGGCTAAAAAGGGTGAGGCTTAATGCCGCCTTCTCGTCTCGAAAAATTGAAGCTAATGTGTGAATAGTTAAGGCCGACACAACATCTCCCTATTGCCGGTGTTTTTGGCGCATCCCTCCGACAAAATGGGGAGGGATGCGTTCCAGCACCGTTATTGGTCATCAACGCCACAACTTAGCACCTATATGTGGCAAAACGACTAGACCTTAGCACATATGGAGGGTTTTCCGCCAGAGATAAGGCACATATAATTCCCACCATGAAAAACCCGGTAGCGATTAGACAACTTTTAGGGGATAACGTTCGGACGCTAAGAAAAGTGAGGGGTTGGAGCCAAGAAGAATTAGGGGAGCATGCCGATTTAAGCTATAAGTTCGTAGGGGAGATTGAAAGGGGAACCGGGAATCCGAGCCTGGATTCCCTGGTTGGCATTGCGAACGCACTGACCGTACCTATTGCTGAGCTTTTCCTACATCGGGGCCTTCTGGTGCTGAGTGACACAGATGTCGCCGATGTCGAGACCTCTATGGCTGTGCTGAACAGGGTACTTGGAAACGCCAGAGCAGACATTCCGCAACGGCAAAAAGCGTGATAGCCCCCTATTCCCCCCCAGGTTTAAACGAATCCTGATCACGCAGAACCTCCTTCAGGGCAACAACCTCCTCCCTGCGCTGAGGGACAAATTTGTCCCTCTGTTCAGCGACCTGACGTAACGCCGCCTGGTACTTTTCCTCCAGTTCTTCATCGGAGATCGGAGGAGACTCCTCTTCATGGTTGCCAAGATCTGGCTTTGTAAGCATTATCTCCAACACCTTTGGGAGCGGCTTGCCTTCCCTAGCTATCCTCAGAGCCGCCATCTCAACAGTGCAGCTCCCGGCAATGACTTCGTCAATCACCTCTCTTACTATGGGAGCGTTCTCTCCTATGGCCCCTCTACCCTCTATGTACCCCCGGTCCTTTAGGAGCGTCTTAGCCAGGAAGATGAGGGCAGTGGTGTCCTTCTCGATGACGGCTCTACTGTGCAGTGCGGATTCAATAGCATCCAGCCTGGACTCGGTCAGTTCCTCAAAGTCTGTCTTGAACTTGGAATCGTCAGTGAGCCAGTTATAAAATGTTCTCCGGCCAATGCCTGCGGCTTTGCAAGCCTCGGATATGTTGAACGTCGAACTCTCCCCGTAAGCACATAGAAACTTTCTTTGCCTTGGAGCAGCCCCTCCCTTTTTTACCTTATCATGTGCCATCTTGTGCCTCCCGTTGGTCAAGTTCAGTTTTGGCATCAGTTTCAGTTCAGTTTTGGCATTGGTACAGGAACTTTGGGATTCTCACAGATGCCATTTTTGCACCTACAGAGTAAATCTGGCCATGCTGGCCACGGCCACTTTTGAACGCATTTCTATATATAGCCATTCCTTACGCCAGTTCTGAGGGGTAGCGTGGCACTGCCTCAAAATCTGGCTGGCCGTACCGCTGCCACCGATAAGACGGCCTGAACTTGTTATACGATTTGCAGAAACCGCGTAGACCGCCATACCCGGCCATTTCAATAAAGCCTTTCTCTATTAGCTCATCAATCACGCGGGCAAAAGTTCTCTTGGCAAACCCGAGCCTAACCGCCTCTTCATAAGAAAACTCGAAGTCGCCTGCAATGTTGTGATCGCCACGTTTTCCATAAAGGACGACTTTGAATTTCCTACCATACTTACCATAAAAGTAAGGAAGTGCCTTCGCTGCGGAAGGAGGCAAGTCTATGTACGCCATAGAGTTCAGCACCTCCCAGGTCATCGCCACGAACGGCGGCAATTTCGGATTGTCTTTTGACCGTTTGGCTCTACTCATGAGCTACTCGCCGTGGTGGTTGTTGGAGGGGCTTTCGATGAAGGCTCGGATATCTTCCGCCCTCCAGGCTGTAATTCTCGGACCAAGGTGGCGCACCGGGGCGGGATACCTTCCAGATTTAACCCCCGCCCACCAAGTTGACTTGCTCACAGGGATGATGGCAGGTATCGGCGGATTTGCCTTGGGATTGCCAAGGATCTGGGAAAGCCGGACATAGCCGGTTTTGGGGAGAGACATAACGGACCTCCTTGCATTTCGTTGGATTGCTTGGTCCGTTATAGTTTTGTCTGAGGCTGGTGTAACCCTAATAAAAAGAGATATAAATATTTTAGGGAGGGGGACTAGCGAAGATCATTTTAGGTCAGAAGAGAAGAAGAACATCATTTTGTCGCCGCGACGCTTTCGCTGCTCATTTTCCTGCAACTGGGCTTCTATGCCCCACTGTCTCACTTGCTCCAGGGTCAATGATCCTTCACCAGTTTGCGCACCTGCAAAAACATTTCTGTTAGAGTAATAAATTGCCTCGATGGCCTTGAAGCCCATATCACAGCCAATGATATTTTCGACAATGGCAATGGCTTCCGTCACCGTCTTACCCTCCAGAACCAATTCCATGACTTTGAGGGTAATCAATTCATCACGATAATAGGTCAGTTTGTTCTTGGCACCCCTCTTTTTGTGCAGCCGTCCTGCAAGATGTTCCGCAAGGCAATTCCAGGTTGCGGTGTCGAAATAACCGATCCTTTCGGATTGAAGAAGAGAAACAACATCGTCAAAATAACCAGCAGCTATCTGCCTCCTAATGCTGGCATTGATGCCTGCGAGCCGAGTCGTTCCGGCCTCCGATTCAGGATCGAGGGGACACTCCCCTTCGAAAGTCTTGATAATCAGCGAGCACAGTCCTTTTTCTTCCATCGAATCACCCGGCCTTACTGGCTGACATTTCGTTGAAACGGAAGCACCTTTGCGCCGGTTTTAAGGCCATCAAGGAAATCAGCCCAAGTTTGCATCATCTTTTGCCGCTCAGCGAGATGGCTGGTACGGTTGTAAGCACGCCCCAAAGGATCTTTCACGGCATGAGCTAGCTGATGTTCGATGAAGTCCGGCCTAACATGCAGCACCTCATCAAGGATGGTCCGCGCCATTGCACGGAAGCCATGGCCGGTGATCTCCGACTTTTCAAAGCCCATCCGTCGAAGAGCTGCGTTGACTGCGTTCTCACTCATACAGCGAAGCGGAGAACGGTGACATGGGAATACGTACGTCCCTGATCCAGTCAAAGGGTGGAGTTCCTTCAGGATGTCGACGGCTTGCGTGGAAAGCGGCACAAGGTGGGCAACTTTCATTTTCATGCGTTCCGCAGGGATCTCCCACCTCGCAGCTTCCAGATCGATCTCTGACCATTCAGCATGCCGTAATTCACCAGGTCGAACGAAAGTGAGAGCGGCTAACTTCAAGGCACATTTGACTACGAAAGATCCTTCAAACCCGTCAATTGCCCGTAAGAGCGGTGCAACAGCTTTCGGATCGGTCAGCGCTGCAAAGTGATTGTTCTTGACCGGCGGCAGCGCCCCCTTAAGGTCAGCAACAGGGTCACGTTCGGCGCGACCGGTCGCGACGGCATATCGGAATACTTGGCTGCAAGCAATTCGCACCCGATGGGCGGTCTCAAGAGTCCGCATCTCTATCCGACGCAAAACCGCCAACAATTCAGGAGCTTTGATCTCGCCAACCGGACGTGTACCAAGCCATGGGAAAACATCGAGTTCCAGGCGTCTCAGGATCTGCTCAGCATGCTTTTCCGACCATTGCGATTTGAAGCGGCCATGCCACTCCTGCGTAACCGCCTGAAAGGTGTTTTCAGCTTCAGCAGTCTTAGCTGCCTTCTGTGCCTTCTTTACCTCACCAGGATCATGCCCATTGGCAATGAGCTTCCTGGCTGCGTCTTTCCGTTCCCTAGCCTCTGAAAGGGAGATTTCGGGATATGTGCCTAGCGCCAGGACTTTTTCTTTCCCGGCAATCCGATACTTTAACCGCCAACATTTTCCACCTTGCGGTGTGACCAGCAGATACATGCCGTCGCCATCGGATAGCTTTGCCTGCTTCTCTCCAGGTTTTGCATTTCGCACCTTAACATCAGTCAGAGCCATGGTTTCGCCTCCAGCTGGGGGTATACAGAAAGACAAGGGGGTATCATAGCCACAGAAATACCCCCAATACCCCCGGATGTCAATACCCCAAATCACACCACATCGGACGCTAGAAACAGAAAAGGCCCTGATTTCTCAGAGCCTCTTGGACTGCTTAATATTCGATTAAAGCCTTACGTGGTGCCCGGAGCCGGGGTCGAACCGGCACGTCCTTTCAGACGAGGGATTTTAAGTCCCTTGCGTCTACCAATTCCGCCATCCGGGCCGATCCGGTCTTCTTTTGCTACAGGTTGTTCACCCGCTCCCTAAGATCCTTGCCGGTCTTGAAAAACGGGGTCTTCTTGGACGGGATGCTGACGATCTCGCCGCTCTTCGGGTTCCTTGCCTCGCGCGGCTCGCGATCCCTGATGGTGAAACTCCCAAAACCGCGGATCTCTACCTTGTCTCCATTGGTGAGCGCCTCGCTCATGGCGTCGAACACCATGGAAACGACGGCTTCGGAGTCCTTGCGGGTCAGCACGCCACGTACTTCAACCAGCTTGTCGATCAGTTCGCTCTTTGTCATTTGCATACCTCAATTACTATTAAATTAATCAGTCGGCGAAGTGACTGGTTCTATTCCTCGGTGTTCTTCTTCAGCTTCTCTTTCAGCAGGTCGCCGAAGCTGGAGGTGGCCTCACCCTGGCTACCCATGTAGGAGGCCATCTCTGCCTTCTCCATGGCGGTCTGCAGCGCCTTGATGGAAAGGGCGATCTTCTTCTCGACCATGTCCACGTTCAGCACTACTGCCTCAAGCTCATCGCCCACGTTGGCGAAGTCTTTCGGGGAGGCGACCTTCTCGTAGGAGATCTCGGAAACGTGGATCAGGCCTTCGATCCCTTCTTCGATCTCGACGAAGATACCGAAGTCGGTCACGGAGGTGACGCGCCCTTTGACCTTGGAACCCGGACGGTACTTCCTGGGGATCTCTTCCCACGGATCGGCTGCCAGCTGCTTGATGCCCAGGGAGAGACGCTCGTTCTCGACGTCGATGTTGAGAACGACTGCCTGCACGGTCTGCCCTTTGGCGAACATCTCGCCCGGGTGCTTCACGCGGCGGGTCCAGGAGATGTCGGAGACATGCACCAGGCCGTCGATGCCGTCTTCGATGCCGATGAAGACGCCGAAGTCGGTGATGTTCTTGATCTGACCTTCGATCTTGGTGCCTACCGGGTAACGCTCCCCGATCACGGTCCAGGGGTTGATCTCGGTCTGCTTGAGCCCCAGGGAGATCCTGCGGTTGCCCGGATCGACGCCCAGGATGACTGCTTCGACTTCCTCTCCGACCTTGAGGATCTCGGACGGGTGACGCACCCTCCTGGTCCAGGACATTTCGGAAACGTGCACCAGACCTTCGATGCCGTCTTCCAGGGAGATGAACGCGCCGTAGTCGGTCAGGCTCACGACTTTGCCGCTCACCCTCTCGCCTTCCTTGTAGCGATCGCCGACGTTGAGCCAGGGATCGGGCACGGTCTGCTTGAGGCCGAGGGAGATCTTCCCTTTCTCGCGGTCGTACTTGAGAACCATCACGTTCAGGGTGTCGCCCACTTTGACCATCTCGGAGGGGTGGCCGAGGCGGCCCCAGGACATGTCGGTTACGTGCAGCAGGCCGTCTACACCGCCCAGGTCGACGAACGCGCCGTACTCGGCGATGTTCTTGACCACGCCGTTGACGATGTCGCCTTCCTTCAGGGTCGCCAGGGTCTCGGTCCTTGCCTTGTCGCGCTCTTCTTCGAGCAGCACGCGACGGGAAAGAACCAGGTTGCCGCGCTTCCTGTTCAGTTTCAGGATCCTGAACTGGTAGGTCTGGCCGACGAAGCGATCCATGTTGCCGCCGGGACGGAGGTCAACCTGGGACGCCGGAAGGAATGCCTCGACGCCGACGTCGACGGTCATGCCGCCCTTCACCTTGCCGGTGATCTTGCCTTCGATAACGCCACCCTCGCCGGCTGCGGCGATGGTCTCCCAGGCAACCTGGGAATCGGCTTTCTTCTTCGAGAGGACCATGTGGCCGCGGATGTTCTCGCCGCGCTCGAAGTAAACGTTTACTTCGTCACCGACCTTGACGTTGAGTTCGCCGTTCTCGTCGATGAACTCGCCGATGCGGATAGCGCCTTCGGACTTGTAACCGACGTCCACGAGCACCACGTCCTGCTCGATCTGGACCACGACGGCCTTAACTACCTCGCCGCTCTGCGGCTGCCTCAGACTGTCCTGGAAAAGGTCGGCAAACTCGCCACCCATTTCGGCCTGATCCAGCTCCTCGTCATTATCGTGTAACCGCCTGATAGGCATATCTTTTTTCTTGAACGTCCTTTTTTCGTCACCCATTGAAACGTGTACCCCCTCGTGTAATCTCCATATAAAATCGGGCTAATTTAGCACATCGTCGAGAAAAATCAACTTATTTTATCTTTATCTATCGCCGAAATACGATCGATCACTTCATCGATAATCCATTTCGGCGTGGAGGCGCCGGCCGTGACTCCGACCTTCTTCACCCCCTTGAACCACTGCTCGTCGATCTGGCTGGCGGTCTCGACGTGGTGGGTGCGGGGCAAAAGCTCCAGGCAGATCTGGGCGAGCCTCATGGTGTTGGCGGAATTGAAGCCGCCGATCACCACCATGCAGTCCACCGCGCCGGCAAGTTTCTTGGCCTCCTCCTGCCTGACCGCCGTGGCGTCGCAGATGGTGTTGTAGACCCGGGCCTCCCCTCCCCTGGCAAGGCAGGCGGCGACGACTTCGTGCAGATGCTCGAACGACTGAGTAGTCTGGGCCACGACGCCGATCTTCGACATGCGCGGGAGGCGCTCCACGTCTTTATGGGAGCTGACCACGTACACCCTCCCGGCAGCGTAGGAGACGATTCCCTGCACCTCGGGGTGCACCGCGTCCCCCACCACCACGATGTCGTACCCTTCTTTGGATAGAGTCGCCACATGCTCCTGCGCTTTCTTGACGAAGGGGCAGGTGGCGTCGACCACCTCGAGGTTGGCACGAACTGCGGCTTCCAGTTCCTCGGCTGCGACGCCGTGGGAACGGATGATGATGGTGCCCCCGGTCTCCACCTCGCTCACGTTATCGACCGGTATCACGCCCATCTCCTCAAGCCTTTGCACTACCTGCGGCGAGTGGATGATAGGCCCGAGCGTGTAGGTTTCGCTCCCGATGTTGGCTGCTTGGAATGCCAGTTGCGTAGCCCTTTTGACGCCGAAGCAAAACCCGGCGTGCTTGGCCAATATCACTTGCATGATTACCCCTTATCGCCTTGGGCCAGGCGCTCTTTCACGGTACTTTCCATCAGTTCCAGGACCTGCTCGATGGTGAGGCTGGTGGAATCGATGGGGACGGCGTCTTGCGCCTGCTTAAGTGGAGCGTGTTCGCGCCCCTCGTCCTGCCGGTCGCGCTGGATCACCTTGGCTATGGTCTCTTCGAGGGTCGCGCTCTCGCCGCGGGCGGCAAGTTCCAGGTAACGGCGACGGCCGCGCTCCTCGGCGCTGGCAGAGAGAAAGAACTTCACCTCGGCATCGGGAAAAACCACGGTGCCGATGTCGCGACCTTCCAGGATCACGCCCCCCTTGGCCCCCATCTTGCGCTGCATTTCCAAAAGCGCCTGGCGCACCGGCTTCCTGGCCGAGATGGTCGAGGTCAAAAGCCCGATCTCCTCGGTCCTGATCTTCGTGGATACGTCCTCGCCGTTGGCGAGTACCCGGCAGGTTTCGCCGTCGCGGGCAAAAGCGATCTCAAGGCCGCGGCAAAGTTCGGCCAGTCCCGCGTCGTCGTCGCTCTTGATGCCGGCGCGCTGGGCCGAAAGGGCCACGGCGCGGAACATGGCGCCGGTGTCGATGTGGATATACCCCAGACGTTTGGCGAGGAGCTTGGTGAGGCTGCTTTTGCCGGCCCCGGACGGGCCGTCTATGGCTACGATTACTCCGTTTTCCCTTACTGCGCTCACCGCTGCACCACCCCCTCAAGGAGGTTGACGAAGCCGGGGAACGAGGTGGCGATGCACTCGACGTCCGAAACGCTGGTCTCATTCTGGGCGACGAGCCCGGCGACCATCATGGACATGGCGATCCGGTGGTCACCGAAACTGTCGGCGGCGCATCCCTTTAAAGAGGAAACGCCGGTGATCTCCATGCCGTCCGGGGTCTCGACGATGCTGACCCCCGCGCGCTTCAGGTTGTCGGCCATGGCGGAGATGCGGTCGGTCTCTTTGACGCGGAGTTCCGCGGCGTCGCGCACCACGGTGGTCCCTTGTGCCAGCGAAGCGGCGACGCAGATGGCGGGAAACTCGTCGATGGCGCGGGGCACTACGTCTCCGGAGATCTCCATGGCGGTGAGTTTCGAGTGGCGCACCCGGATGTCGGCGACCGGCTCCCCCGATTCGTCGCGCTGGTTTATAAGTTCCAGGTCGCCCCCCATACCCTTCAGCACATCGATGATGCCGGTACGGGTCGGGTTGACGCCGACGCCGCGGATGAGGAGATCTGAACCCGGGACGATGAGCCCTGCGACCAGGAAGAAGGCGGCCGAGGAGATGTCGCCCGGCACCACGATGTCGCGTCCGGTAAGTTCCGCCCCGCCCCGCACCTTGACGCCGCCCGGGAAGGTTTCGACATGGGCGCCGAAAGCGCGCAGCATCCGCTCCGAATGGTCGCGGGAGAGATGCGGCTCGCGCACCACCGTTTCGCCTCCGGCGTAAAGCCCTGCCAGCATGATGGCCGACTTGACCTGTGCGCTGGAAACGGGGGAGTCGTATTCGATCCCTTTCAGTTTAGAGCCCTGGATGGCAAGGGGGGCCTTTTCGCCGCCGGCGCGCCCCGAGATGCGGGCGCCCATCTGGGCCAAAGGCCCAACCACGCGCTTCATGGGACGGGCGCGCAGGTACTTGTCTCCGGAGAGGACAGAGAAGAAGTTCTGCCCGGCAAGCAGGCCGGTCAAAAGGCGCATCGAGGTCCCGGAGTTGCCGCAGTCGAGGACGTCGGTAGGCTCGCTCAGTCCGTGCAGCCCCCGTCCCTGAATGGTGACCGTCTCGCCGTCGTCATCGATCTGCACTCCCATGGCCCGGAAGGCTTCGAGGGTGGCCAGGGCGTCCTCGCCACGGAGGAAACCGGTCACCGTGGTGACGCCGGAGGCGATGGAGCCGAACATGATGGAGCGGTGCGATATGGACTTGTCGCCGGGGACGCTGATTTCGCCGCGCACCGACTTGGCGGGTCGAACGGTATAGTTTTGCATGAGTACCCCTGGTTCTACAAAATGGCGTCGCGCTTTTCTTTCGAGTTCAGGAAGAAGCTGCGGAGCCCTTCGCCGTCACCTTCCGCGACCAGACCGCGCAGCGTTTCCAGGTACCCGGAGAAGAAATCCATCATCTCCAGGATGGCGTCGCGGTTGGTGAGCGCAATGTCGCGCCACATGACGGGGTCGGACGAGGCGATGCGGGTGAAGTCCCGGAAACCGCCGGCGGAGAAGGATAAAAGATCCCCGCCGAAACGGTCGTAACCGTCGACGGCGTTGACCAGCGAATAGGCAACCATGTGCGGCAGGTGCGAGATCGCGGCGACGACGCGGTCGTGCTGGACCGGGTCCATGAGCGGTACCGAGGAGCCGGCTATCTTCCAGAGTTCCACCACCTTATCCAGCGCCGCGGCATTGGTCTTGGCGGTCGGCGTTACGATGCAGCGCTTCCCCTGGTACAGCGTCGAGAAGGATGCCTCGACCCCGGAGTGCTCGGTCCCGGCAATCGGGTGTCCCCCGACGAAGAAGGTCCCTTCGGGCATGAGCGGTTCGCACGCCTCGACCACGAATTCCTTCACGCTCCCGCCGTCGGTCACGATGCAGCCCGGCGCCAAAAACGGTGCGATCTCGGCCACCACCTTGGGGATGGAACAGACCGGCGTCGCCACGAAGACCAGATCGGCTCCGGCAACGCCTTCCCTGGCATCGGTGGTGTAGCGGTCCAGGACCCCCAATTCGACGCCGCGCTTCAGGTTCTCCTCGCCGCGGCCGATCCCGACCACTTCCTTTACCGCACCCTTCTCGCGCAGTATGCGGGCAAGCGAGCCCCCGATCAGTCCGACGCCGATCACGGCCATCCGATTGAATACCACCATGCTAGCTCTCCCTCATGAACGCGCCCGGGGGTAGGAGCCCAGCACCTTGACGAATTGACAGCAGACGGAAAGTTCCTTGACCGCATCGGCGACTTCCAGATCGGAGATGTGGCCGGACAGGTCGAGGTAGAAGATGTATTCCCAGGCCTTGCGCTTCAGGGGGCGGGATTCGATCTTGGAGAGGTTGATGCCGCGCTGGGCGAAAGGCTCCAGCATCCGGTGCAGGATGCCGGGCTCGTCGCGAACCGAGAACATGAGCGAGGTCTTGTCGTCTCCGCTTTTGTCGGCCATCTTGCGGCCGATGACCAAAAAGCGGGTGAAGTTGTTGACCTGGTCCTCGATGCGGGCCTTGACCACCTTGAGGTTGTAGATGGAGGAAGCGTATTCGCTGGCGATGGCCGCGGCGGTGTAGTCTTCGGACACGATCTGCGCCGCGAGCGTGGTGGAGGCGACGTCGACCAGCGGCACGTTGGGGAGGTTCTCGGCGAGCCACTTGCGGCACTGGGCCAAGGGCTGCGGGTGCGAGTAGACCTTTTTGATGTCCTCGAAGCGCCCGGTGCGGGAAAGGAGGAAGTGGGAAACCTCCAGGAGCACCTCGGCGTTGATCTTCAGCTCGCTCTCCATGAACATGTCCAGCGTGTGGGAGATCATCCCCTCGGTGGTGTTTTCCACCGGCACCACGCCGTAGTATGCCTCACCCTTCTCCACCGCCTCGAAGACGGCGGGGATGGAGCGCTCCGGGGAAAGCGAGGCCGAAAGGCCGAAGTGCTGCATGGCAGCCAGGTGGCTGAAGGTGGCGCTCGGTCCGAGGAAGGCGACGTTCAGGGGTTTTTCCAGCGCGAGCGAAGCCGAGATGATCTCGCGGAATACGCCGCGCACAGCGTCCGACGGGAAGGGGCCCGGGTTCTGCGCGGTGAGGCGTTCGTAGATCTCCCTCTCCCGGCTGGGGACGTGGAAATCGCTGTGGCTTTTGGCCTTGACCGCGCCGACCTCCATCACCAGCTTGGCCCGCTGGTTCAAAAGGTCGAGGATATGGTCGTCGACGGTATCTATTTCCTGACGGAGTTTTTCCAGGGTCTGCTTTTCTTTCAAAGCGTTCGGTCACCTTTCAGGAGGGGGATAGTGGCTTTACACGAGTCTGATGCGGCATTCAGCGAGGCTGATATTTATAAGACACCGGATGCAAATATGCAACTTTTTTCTGACTTTTTTAACCCGGCTCAGGCCACCTCGGCATGCGCCTGCGGGTTCATCGGGTTCATCCGGACGGCCAGCGAAAAGAGATAGGGGTAATCCTTTTGCAGGTGGGCCATGTACGAGAGCCACTCGATGAGGAGATGGTTGTGAGCCCTTTTCATGTCTCCTGCCAGGTGTTCCAGGTCGCTCGCGGGGAGGGAGGCTAAGGATTGGCGCGCCTGCAGTTCCTCGATCAGGTGGAAGACGGCCCAGAGCAGGTCGGTGAAGGACTCGTGCTCCAGGAGGTTCGGGTTCTCCATGAGCGAGAGCATCACCCCCTTCTTCTCCGAGAGGAACTCTTTCAGGCGGGGGAGGTCCCCAAGGCGCGCGTCGAGACGGATCTCATGGCTTTTGATGAAGTCGCGTGCGGCGCGGTAGTCCTCCTCGCGCCAGCGCACGGTGACGTTGAGCTTTCCCCTAAGGCCCTGTCCGTCTGTAAAGAACTCGAGGAAGTCCCGCAAAAGCTGCGTGCCGACCTCGCTGAAGAAGATGCCGATCACCATATTGAGCTTCTTGATCATCGCCTCGCGCTCGCGCTCCCTCAAGACCCGCTCGATCATGAGGGTGACGAAGAGGACGTAGACCGGGAGGAAGGCGACGTTGGACATGAAGCCGAAGCCGATCTCGCCCATTCGGCCGAAGAGGAAGTAATCCATGAGGTAGAGGGCGACGGAGACGAGGAGCAGCAGGTAGACGATGCGGTCGTGGGGCATGCGGATGAATCTCAATTAAACCTCCTAGAAGACGAGAAAAACAAAACCGAAAACCTTTAACAAGGAGAACTTCTGAGAAAATCTGAGGATAAACAGAATCTTGAGAGAAACTAATCTTTGGTTTTCTCAAGTCTTTGCTTTTACTCAGACGTCCTCAGATGTTCTCCTTGTTAGAGGTTTAGGGGGTTAGCCTATACGCTTCAGTCCCTGGGCGATGCGGATGGTGGCGCCGCGCCAGGTGGGGAAAATCCCGGAGACGACTCCGACGGAAAGGGCGGCCAGCAACTCCAGCAGCAGGGTCTCCATGGAGACGCTGAAAAACGGGAAGTACTGGGTGAGCTCCACCTCGATCCAGTGGGCAACGGGGAAGGTTGCCGCCACTCCCAAGACGCCACCCAAAACGGAGATGGCGACGGACTCGCCGAAGATGAGCCCCGCCAGATGCCCCGCCTTGAAACCCAGCGTCTTCAAGGTCGCGTACTCGCCGATCCGCTCGCGCGCCGTCATCGCCATGGTGTTGGCCGCGACCACCATGATGATGGCGATGACCATGTAGGAGACGATCTGGATCGCCACCATGATCGCCTCGGTCATGGCGATGAACCCCATGTGGAAAGCCTTCTCGGTCTCGGTCAAGGTCTCGGCCAGGGAGTTCTTGAACATGGAGTCGACGGCAAGGGAAACCTCGGGGGCGAGCTCCGGGCGCTTCACTCCGATCATGAAGAACCCGACCTGGTCGGCCCTGCTGGGGAAGCTCTGGCGCACGCTCTCGTTCAGGTAGCTCCAGTGGAAAAGAAGCAGCCGCTCCTCGGTCGCCTTCTCGGCGCCGTGGTAGATCCCGCGCAGCACGAACTCCCAGTTGCCAGGAAAGATGGTCCCTTTGAGGGTGATGAGATCCCCCACCTTCCAGCCGTAGGTCTTCGCCAGCCGTTCTCCGACGATGCACCCCTTGCGGTCGAGGATGAAGTCGTTCTTCTGCTTCTCCGAGAGGACGAGCTCGGGGTAGAGGGCCAGGTAGGTGCGCGGCTCGACGGCGTAGTTGGCGAAGAAGTTCTTCTCCTCGATGTAGATCCCCCCGAACCAGTTGCCGTAGGAGACCGAACTCACCCCGGAGACGCCGCGGATGCGGTCCAGGTAGGAGATGGGGAGCGGGAAGACGAGCGAGATGGCGTTGCGGGTGACGAGCCGCGTGTCCGAAGCGTGCTCCGCGCCGGCATACCAAAGCCCGACCAGGGTGCGCAAAAGCCCGAAGGCGAGTACAGCGACGGCGACGCCGACCACCGTCAACACCGAGCGGAGCTTGTGCCGGAAGAGGTTCCGTATGATGTATTTCAGCATGAACATCAAAAACCCTCAAAAAACCAAACCATTAACAAGGAGAAAATCTGAGGACGTCTGAGTAAAAGCAAAGGCTTGAGAGAACCTAACATCCTGTAACATAATGAAACTACAACCTTGAGAGAAAAACATAAAAAAGAATCTCTCCTGTTTTTGTCGTCTCAGAAGTCCTCAGATGTCCTCCTTGTTAACGGTTTTCGGTTTGCCCCTATGTTGCCCTCAGAGCTTCCACGATATTCATCCGCGAGGCACGGAACGCCGGGAGGGTGCCTCCCACTAGCCCCATTACGGCGGAAAAAAGCAACGACTTCCACACGATGGAAAAGTTGAGCGTGAAGGAAAAGGCCAGCTCGGAGAAGGAGGCCCAGTTCATGGTGGAAATGGTGATGAGCTGCATGAAGCTCGCGGCAAAGAGCCCCAGCCCCCCGCCGCAAAGCCCCAGAAAAAGCGCCTCGACGATGAAGGCGGAGAGGATGCTCTTCCTCTGGAACCCTAAAGCGCGTAAAGTCCCGATCTCGGTGACGCGGTTGGCGACGGCGGCGTACATGGTGATGGTCGCCCCGATCACGGCGCCTATGGAAAAGACCACGGTCAACACCATCCCGAGTATGTTGAGGAACTTGGACATCGCCTCGGACTGGTCCAGGTAATACTGGGTCTCGCGCTTGGCCTCGACGGTAAGCCTCGGGTCGCTCTCCACCCGCGCCTTGTAGGAATCGAAAGCGGTGGAGTCCCGCAACCGGAAGATGATGGAGGAGTAGGCTTGCCTCCGGAAGGCCTGCATCAACTGGTCGGCGTCCCCCCAGATCTCGGAGGAAAAGCCGGTGGAACCTGCGTCGAAGACGCCGACAACCCGCCAGTCCCTCATCCCGAACCTGATGGTTTCTCCCAGCCCGCCCCCCTTGAAGCGCCGGGCTATGCTCTCGCCGGCGATTACTTCGGCGGAACCGGACCGCGGCATGCGCCCCTCCTTGAGCCGGATGGCGGGACGCAGCTTGAGCGAAGTCGGGGTCACCCCCCTGATGACGACGTTGGAAGGCTTGTCCCCCACCCGCTTTTTCAGGTTGATCAGCACCACTACTTCCTTGGCTAAGAGCGGCTCTCCGTCGGCGCCGATGGCGACCTCGGGCTGGCTCTCCAAAAGGGCCGCCTGGGAGCGCTCCACGCCGCTTTGCACCTCGGAGCCGGCAGCTTTTCTAAGCAGCACCACGTTGTCGGGAGAGCCGGTCTGCACCAAGGTCTTTTGCAACCCCTCGGTGAGCATGAGGGTGGCGGCGAAGACGAAGACGACGAGCCCCATCCCGCTCGCAGTGAGAAGGGTGGTGAGCCGCCGGGTCCAAAGGTTGCGGAAACTGTAGGAGTAAGGGATCCCCATCTAGCTCACGCTCAACTCGCCCTTCTCGAGATGCCTGATGAGGTGGGCCTTTTCGGCGGCACGCGGGTCGTGGGTGACCATGATGACGGTCTTGCCGAACTCGTGGACCAGGCGGTCCATGAGCTGCAGGATCTCCTCGGCGGAGGCGCGGTCGAGGTCCCCGGTCGGCTCGTCGGCCACCAGGATCTCGGGGTCGGTGACGATGGCGCGCGCGATGGCGACTCTTTGCTGCTGGCCGCCGGAGAGCTGAGAGGGGTAGTGATCCATCCGGTCGGCAAGCCCCACCACGGAGAGGACCGCCTCGACATGCTCGCGCCGCTCGCGCCTTTTCAGGGGGGTGAGCAAAAGGGGAAGCTCCACGTTCTCGAAGGCGGTCAGGACCGGTATCAGGTTGTAGAACTGGAAGATGAAACCGACGTTGCCGGCGCGCCAGCGGGCCAGTTCCCCCTCGCTCAGATGGGTGATCTCCACCTCTCCGATGGTTATGGAGCCTTCATCGGCGGTGTCGATGCCGGCGATGAGATTGAGGAGGGTGCTTTTTCCCGAGCCGGAGGGACCCATGAGGGCGACGAATTCTCCCTGGGCGATGTCGACGTTGATGCCGGTGAGAACCGGGATGACCTGGGTGCCGCGGCGGTAACCCTTGGAAAGGTTGCGGATGCGGACGATGGGAGGGGTGGATTCTGCCATGGCTATTTTTCCGCCGCCTTGACGCGGCTTTGGTCCTTGAGCTTATCCAGAGGCTTGGTGGCAATGCGGTCCCCCGCCTTGATGCCGGAAACCACCTCGACCATGTCCCCGAGTTTCCCTCCCAGTGTGACCGGGGTCTGCCGCGCACGGTCGCCTGCGACGACGAAGACGAACTCCTTGCCGTCGCGCTTGACCACCGCGGCGGGAGGGATCGCTATCCGCGGCCTTCCCTCTCCCGGCTTCAGCTCCCGCTCCAGGAAAGCTACCTTCGCGCTCATCTCGGGAAGGACGCGTTTGTCCTGGTCCAGGAAGCGGACCTTAACCATGACGCTCCCCTTGCTGCGGTCGGCGGTCGGGACGATGGTCTGCAGCGCCCCGCGAAAGCGCGCCTCGGGAAGGGCGTCCAGGAGGATCTCACAGGGCTGCCCCACGCGCACCTTGCCGAGGTTCGCTTCGGATACGTCCGCCTCGACTTCGAGGGACCCCATGTCGGCCAGGGTGACGACGGCTGCCTTGGCGTTGGCGGCGGCAGCAAGCGGGGAAACGATATCCCCCACGTCGGCGTTCTTGGTGAGCACCACACCGTCGAAGGGGGCGCGGATCAACGTGTAGTCAAGCGACGCCTCGGCCCCCTGCAGGGCGCTGGCAGCCCCCTTCAGATTCGCCTGGGCAGCGGCGCTCGACGCAACGGCGCGCTGGTAACGCGCCTCCGCCGTATCGTAATCGGCCTGCGCCACGATCCCCTGGGAAACGAGCTCCCTCATGCGCGCCAAGTTGCGCGCAGCGTCCTTTTGCTCCACCCGGGCCTGCTCCAGGTTCTTCTCGGCCGCAGAGACGCTCGCCGCAGCCTGCCCCTTTTGCGCGGCGACGTCCCGGTTTTCCAGACGGGCCAGAAGTTCCCCCTGCCGCACCACGCTCCCCTCCTGGACCCCCAACCATTCCAGGCGGCCGGTTGCCTTGGAGGAGACGGCGGCCTTTCGCTGCGCCACCACGTAGCCGCTCGCGTTCAAGAGGGAAAAAGTCTGGGAAGGGTAAACCAGGGAGACGGTGGCGACCTCGACCTGGACGCTGCGCCGCATGGCCCAGGCGAAAAGGGCCAAGCAGAGGAGGATCACCAGCGACGCCGCTATGATCCTTGAGCGCCAAGGGCTGCCGCCGCTTGCGGGGGAATAGCGTTTTTTGTCGATGGTGAGCTTGTTAAGGTCGTCCTGTGCCATGCGGTTTCACCCCGGTTTACAAGATCATAACGAGCGGAAGCTAACACATTTCGCCTGGACTGTATAGCGTGCAAATGAGGCTACAACTCCTCCACCTGCACGTCGCTTACTTCCAGGTCAGGACGCTCAGATACCAGCCAGGATTCGAGCTCCTGCAGTATCTGCTTCGCGCGGGCAACACTGGGGGCGACGGTCACGAAGCAAAGCTCGGCATCCATGGGCTGATCGTGCAGTTCGCTCTCAGTACAGGCGACATTGAACCGGTTGCGCGCCCGGGAGAGCACACTCTTTACGATGGCGCGCTTCTCTTTGAGCGTGCGGCTTGGCAGTAACAGCCTCATCTGCAACAGTGCCACATGCATGTATCCCCCCTTCATCTTCAACAGGCCGCGAAGATCTGACAGCCCCTTCTATTCGAACTTCAGGATTCTACCATACCGGGCGCGCAGGCAGGGGGGCGTATACTGGCGCACGGGACGCGAACGATCTAGTTACTGTTGTCTTGCCGGCGCGACTTAAGCTAAACTGCGCAGTGCCAAAAACGGGGCGCCATGCACGGATATCGCCTTACCCCCCTCGCCTAGGTTTTGTTTCTCTCAGATTTTCTTCGTGGCAGAGGGTTTGGCCTTTTAGTTTTGGCTTGCCCGCAACCGGCAAAAGGTGTATCCATGCTGTCCCGCTAAAGCGGACTAGATAAACGCACAATCCGAAGGAGAAGAAGATGGGCATCCTCGCCAACACAGTAAGCGTCTGCCATTTCAAGGTCCAGGGAGAACTCCCGACCCAGGACCTCTACACCTGGGTCACCAAACAACTGGCGGCGAACCGCTTCAATCCGATCGACCAGGGAAGCGAAGAAATGTCGATCGGCTGGGTCCACCTGGACGACCCGAAAGCAAGCGACTTCGAGACCCCCGCGGCCTGCTGCCGCGAGCACTACCTCATGTTCACCCTGCGCCGCGACAAGCGCTCGGTCCCCTCGGCCATCCTGAAGGCACACTTGGAGAAGGCGCAGGACGAGTTCCTCGCGGAGAACCCCGGCTTCACCAAGGTCCCCAAGCAGAAGCGGGAGGACCTGAAGGAAGCGGTGCAGGCGATGCTCCTTTCGCAGACGCTCCCGACCCCGGCCACCTACGACGCTGTGTGGGACACCAGAAGCGGCATCCTCACCTTCACCTCGCTTTCCCCGAAGGTCATCGAACTCTTCGAGGAGCAGTTCAAGAAGACCTTCGAAGGGCTTCGCGTCTCCGCGTTCCACCCCTACGCCCGCGCCGAGAACGTTCTGGACGAAGGGAACCTGGTGCTCCTCAAAAAGGCCAACAAGGCCGGCGGCGACAACTATTTGGAGCTGATCAAGGAGAACCAGTGGCTGGGCACGGACTTCATGCTCTGGCTCATGTACCAGACCATGAACGAGGCCTCCGAGTACAGCGTCAACCAGGAAGGTATCCTGCTGGCGAAGGAACCGTTCGTGGCCTACCTGGACGACCGCGTGGTGCTGTTAGGCTCCGGCGAAAACGGCGCCCAGAAGATCACGGTCGCAGGGCCGCAGGACCACTTCAACGAGGTGAGAAGCGCGCTATTGAACAAGAAGCAGATCACCGAGGCGACGCTGCACCTTGAGACCGGCGACGACCACTGGAAGCTGACGCTCAAGGGCGAGCTCTTCCACCTGGCGTCCTTCAAGTCGCCGGCGGTAAAGCTGGAAAAGGACAGCAGCGTGGACGAGGCGATGGAGCGGGAGGCGGTTTTCTTCGAGAGGATGATGCTACTGGAGAAAGGGACCCAGCTTTTCGATTCGGTGTTCGCCACCTTCCTGCAGTTAAGGCTCGGCAGCGAGTGGGTCGAGCAGGAGAAGGCGATCCAGAAGTGGCTCAACGTCTGCAGCTTCTGCAACGGGTCGCTGGCGTAGAGGCGGGTGTGAGGGGACTGGCTCCGCAAGGTGCCTGTCCCCCTTGCCTCCAGGTTTCCCCCCTTCGGTGGCCTAGACGTCCCCTCCCCCGGAGGGGGAGGGACAGGGAGGGGGAAGACGGTTCTGCCACAATCCCCCCTCCCAACCTCCCCCCTCCGGGGGGAGGAGCTCCTGTAACTCCCTCGCCTAGATCTTCCCGACGATGCGGCCGCCGCCCAGGAGCTCGTCTTCGCGGTAGAAGACCACGGACTGCCCCGGCGTCACCGACTTCTGCGGCTCGGCAAAGTAAACCTCGCCCAGCCCCTCGCCCAAAAGCTTGACCCGGCACGCTATGGGTTGTTGCCGATAGCGGATCTTGCAGGTTGTCTCGAAGGTCTCCCCCTCTACCGGCACCACCCAGTTCAGATCGCAGGCCACGAGCCCAGACGCAAAGAGCTGTCCGGCTTCGCCGACCACCACCCTCCCCTGAAGCGCATCGATCGACACCACGTACAGCGGCTCTTTCCAGGCAACGCCGAGCCCACGCCTCTGGCCGATGGTGTACCGGTGGGTGCCGCCGTGCCTTCCCAGCACGGTCCCGTCGACATGGACGATGTCGCCGCTTTTTCCCGCAACCCGCCCCCCTTTTTCCAGGAAGGCGACGTAGTCGTCGCCGGGAACGAAGCAGATTTCCTGGCTGTCGCTCTTTTGCGCCACCGGGAGCCCGAACTTTTCCGCAAGCCTGCGCACCTCGTCCTTGCTCGGCATGTCCCCCAGCGGGAAGACCACATGGGAGAGCTGCTTTTGGGTCAGCGTGTAGAGGAAGTAGGACTGGTCCTTGGCGAGAAAAGCCGCCTTCAGCAGGTGATAGCTACCGCCATCGTCCCTGCTGGTCCTCACGTAATGGCCGGTGGCCAGGTACTCCGCCCCCAGCTCCAGCGCCTTGTCCAACAGAAGCCCGAACTTGACGTAGCGGTTGCAGCGGACACACGGGTTGGGGGTCTCGCCCCCCAGGTACTGCGCACGGAAGTCTTCCATGATGAGGCGCGAGAATTGTTCCTCCAGATGCACCAGGTGGAATTCGATCCCCAGGTACTCGGCGACGATCTGCGCGTCGCCCTTGGCCTGCGGATCCTCGCCGTCGCGCGCAAAGAGCTTCATATTGATACCGATCACCTCCGCACCCTGCTCTTTGAGGAGGGCGGCGACCGTGGACGAATCGACTCCGCCGCTCATGGCGACGGCTACTTTCTTCCCTTTAAAATTCCCTGACATAACATCTCCGTTTGCTTTACTACAGGCGCATCCATAGTTGACCAATTCGCATTCCCATGGCAACTGTTTTTATCGGACAGTGCCGCTTCCCTTGCCAGTCAGAGGAACAGATGAAAAAAGGATCAGAAAGTTCCGGCTACACAACAGTTTGCTGTTGTTATCTTTCCGGCACTTGCTTTAAACTGTCGAGTGGCTCGAATCCTTGCTCAGGAGAACCGCTATGCCCTTATCGCTCACCATCAGGCGCCTGTTGACCAACCAGCCGATAGATCTGCCGGTCTTCCACCCGGTGGCGCTGAGGCTGCAGCACCTCCTTGAAACCCCGGACTTCTCGATGGCCCAGGTAGTCACGCTGGCCAACGAGGATCAGTCGCTGGCGGGACAGATCCTGAAGATGGCCAACTCCGCCATGTACATCGGGCGGGTCCGCACCGAGACCATCAAGGACGCGGTAATCAGGCTAGGCGCCCAGCAGGTGTGCAACCTGGCGATGGCGGCTTCGCAGGCAGGGCTCCATGTATCGGACAACCGCGTCATCAACGGATTCATGCAGTCGCTTTGGCTGCACAGCCATGCCTGCGCCATGGGAAGCCGCTGGCTGGCCCGCAGCGCCGGCTATCCGCAGCACGCGGACCAGGCGTACATGGGGGGGCTTTTACACGACATCGGGAAGCTCTACCTGCTGAAAGCACTAGAGCGGCTGAACCAGTCGGGTGTGGCGCAAGCCGCGCTGGAGGATGACCTGCTTTTGGAGATTTTCGAGGAACTGCACGTGGAGCAGGGGTGCCGCCTGATGGAGCACTGGAACATGCCGAAGGTGTACTACAACGTAGTGGCCAACCATCACGACGAGAATTTCGAGACCACGGACATCGTGTTGACGGCGGTGCGGCTGGTGAACAAGGCATGCAAGCTGAAGGGAATCGGGCTTGTCGTCGACCCGACCATCGATCTCGAAAGCGAGCCGGAAGCCGCGCTTTTGCAGTTGACGCCGGAAGAGATAGACGAGCTCATGGAAGTCCTGGACGATTCCCAAGAGCTGTCGCTGTAAGGGGAAGACGATTTGCAGCCCCCAGCCCCCAGCCCCCAGCCCCTAGCCCCCAGCCCCCAGCCCCTAGCCCCTAGCCCCTAGCCCCTAGCCCCCAGCCCCTAGCCCCTGTTACTCAGTTGCTGGTATTCCAGTATTACCGGCAGGTCCGCGTCGGCCCACTCCAGTTCCAGCATCTTCGCGGGGGGGAGCCATCTCACCTCAGAATGCTCGTAAAGGGTAATCTCGCCGGAAGCAATGCGGCAAAGGTAGGGATACAAGGTCACGTCGAAAGTGGGGTAGCTGTGGGTGGCCGGCGTCAGCGCTTGCCCCACCTCGACCTCCACGCCCATTTCCTCGACCATCTCGCGCTTCAAGCACTCCTCGCGCCCCTCGCCGGGCTCGATCTTCCCCCCCGGAAATTCCCACTTGAGAGGCAGGTTCATCGAGGCGCTCCTGAGCGCCGACAGCACCAGCCCGTCCCGCTCTACGATGGCGCAGGCGACGTGCACATGCCTTCTCTGCTTTTCCGTATGGCTCATTCGTGGTGCCTCTGCCGGCTCACCAGCCTGGCTCTTCGCTGCATTCATCCAGCGGCGCAGCCAGACCTTCCAAGACCGACTCACGCATCCCTTTTACTCCCAGCCAGCCATCCTCAGACAACAAAACCGGCTCGTGTGACGTAGCGGCTTCGTCGATCAGCTTGGACATGCTGGCTTTGGCTGCAGTAGCGGTAACTTCGTCCATTGCTCTCACCTCCGGCAAAAACCTACGCGAACGGGGAGTTGCGGTCAAGGATTATTAGCGGTCCGCGCCTACCCCAGCGTCTTCTTGAACCTGAGGACGGCGCTGGAGAGAATGGTGACGCCGATCAGAAGCAAGGCCGCCATCTGCGGCCAGAGGATGTCGACGCCGACCCCCTTCTGGAAGATGGCGCGGATGATGACCAGGAAAAAGCGCATGGGGTTCACCAGGGTGAACCACTGCACGATTTGAGGCATGCTCTCGATGGGAAAGGCAAACCCGGAGAGGAGGATGGCGGGGAAGATGACGAAGAAGGCGCTCATCATCGCCTGCTGCTGGGTACGGCTGATGGTGGAGATGAGAAGCCCGATGCCCAGCGAGCTCATCAGGAAGAGGGCGGTGGCTAAGTAGAGAAGCGGTATGGAGCCGCGCAGCGGCACGTCGAACCAGAACACCGCGACCAGCGAGATGAGCGTCACGTTGATGAAGCCGATGAGGACGAAGGGGATGGTCTTTCCCAGGATGAATTCCCCCTTCCCTATCGGGGTCACGATCACTTGCTCGATGGTCCCGATCTCCTTCTCGCGCACCACGGCCATGCTGGAGAGGAGCATGGTGATGATGAAGACGATGTTGGTGATGACCGCGGGGACGTAGTAGTTGCGGCTTTCCAGGTTCTCGTTGAACCAGGCGCGGCTCACGAGGTCCACTCCCCCAGGAAAAGCCTGCACTCCGCCGTGCCGCGCGCCCCAATCCTGCTGCAGGCGCTGGTTGTACCCCCCCACGATCCTGGAGGCGTAGTTGAGCGCGATGCCGGCGGTGTTGGAGTCGGTTCCGTCCAGGATCATCTGCAGTTGCGCCCCCCTCCCCCCGACGAGCCGCTCTCCGAGGCCGCGGTTCATCCTAAGCACAGCCTTCACCTCGCCCCTGTCGATCAGCTCCTGGGCCGCCTTGTCGTCGTAGACCCGTGCCTCAAGCCGGAAGTAACCCGACTTGACGAAGAGGTCGGCTATTTCCCGGCTCTGGCTGCTGTTGTCCAGGTCGTAGACGGCGGTCGCCACCTCGCGCACGTCGGTATTCACCGCGTAGCCGAAGATGAGCGTCTGCACCACCGGGATCACGAACATCACGAAGCGCATGCGCGGGTCGCGCAGCACCTGGATGAATTCCTTGACCAGCATAGCTTTCAGCCGTTCGATCACGCCCGCCCCCTCACTCGATCTTCTTGCGGAGCTTGTGGTGCGCCAGCGTGAGCACCAGCGCGGCAAAGGCCAAAAGGAAGAGCGCCTCGCCGATAAGAAGCCTAAGCCCCAGCCCCTTCAGGTAAATGCCGCGCAGGAGGGTGACGAAATAGCGCGCGGTGATGACGTGGGTGAAGAGCTGGATCGGGTACGGCATGTTGGCGATGGGGAAGACGAACCCCGAAAGCAGGAAGGCGGGGAGCATGGTGGCCACGAGCGCGATCTGGCTGGAGAGGAACTGGCTCTTGGTGACGATGCTGATCAGCATCCCGAGCGACAGGGCGCCGGCCAGAAAGACGGAACAGGAGGCGAAGATGAGCCAGAGTTGCCCGCGCATCGGTATGGCGAAGACAAACTCCCCGACTAGGACGGCGAGCAAAAGATCGAGCATGCCGATGCAGAAGTAGGGGATCAGCTTCCCCAGGATCAGCTCGCCGCGGGTCACCGGCGTCGCGATCAGCTGCTCCATGGTCCCCACCTCCCATTCCCGCGCCACGGTGAGGGAGGTCAAAAGGGCGGCGATCACCATCATCACGACGGCGATCAGACCCGGGAAGATGTAGTTGCGCGACTCCATGTCGCTGTTGAACCAGACGCGCGGCTCAAGGTCCAGCCCCGCCGCAGGCTGCGGCAGGCCGCCGCGCCTCACGGAGTCGAGGGTCACCTGGTTACTGTAGGAGCGGGTAACCCCCTCGGCGTACCCCAGGGCATAGGAGGCGACGTTGGAATCGCTTCCGTCGATGATGGCCTGAACGGAGGAGCCGCGCCCGGAGGCTACCCCGCGGGCGAAGTCTACCGGGACCACCAGCGCGATCACCGCCCGCCGGGCCTCGATGGCCCGCTCGATCTCGCCGTAGCCCCCCGCTTCCCCTACCAGCTGAAAATAGCGCGAGGCGCTGAAGCCGCCGATGAAGGTGCGGCTGGCGGGGGTCTGGCTCTGATCCCAGACGACGAGCGGCACGCGGTCCACGTCGAGGGTAAGCGCGTAACCGAAGAGAAAGAGCATCACCAGCGGGATGGCGATGCCGATCCCGAGGCTTCTCCAGTCCCTAAGGACGTGCAGGAACTCCTTGCGGGCTACAGCCGAGACCCGCTTCGCCTTCACTGGCGCACTCCGTCCGAGGCGGGGGGAGCGTCGGCCGATTCGGACTCAGGAAGGAGCAGGGGGATCTGCATCTGGAACAGGGAGCCCCCTCCCGGCGAGCTCTCCGCCCAGATGCTCCCGTCCATAAGCTCGGTCATGCGCCGGGCCAGGGTGAGCCCCAGCCCAAGACCCGGAAACGAGCGGGTGATGGAGCCGTCGGACTGGGTGAAGTCGCTGAAGACCCGCTCCAGGTCGGCCGGATCTATGCCGACGCCGGTGTCGGCGACGGAGAATTGCAGCATCTGCTCTCCCGCCACCTCCTGGAGATGCACTTCCAGCGATATTTTGCCGGCCGTGGTGAACTTGACGGCGTTTCCCAGCAGCATGGTAAGGACCTTGTGCAGCATCGCCTGGTCGCTGCTGACCGCCTCGGGAAGGGCAGGATCGAGGGTCACCATGAAATCGAGCCCCTTGCCCTCCGCCTGCGTCCGGGCCTCCATGGCAACGGTGTCCAGGAAGGCCTTGAGCAGGAAGGGGCGGTACTCGGGAGCGGTCCCCTCCCCTTCGAGCCTGCTGGTCTCGATCAGGTCCTCGACGATTCCCAGAAGGCGCAGCGCGGATTTCTGCACCATGGTCAGGTACTTCCGCTTGTTGTCGTCCTCCTCGCTGTCGAGCACCAGGTCGGTCATGCCGATGATGGGGGTGAGCGGGGTGCGCAACTCGTGGCTCACGCTTCTCAGGAATTCCTTCTTGGCGCGGTCGGCGGCGCTGGCGAGCGTCTCCAGAAGGTCCCGGTACCTTTTCAGCTCCAGATGGTTCTTCACCCGGGCGCGCACGATGTGGGGGGAGATCGGCTTGGTGAGGTAATCTATCGCGCCGAGTTCCAGCCCCTTGATCTCCTCCTCCTCACCGATCATGGCGGTGACGAAGATGATCGGGATGTCGCGGGTGGCGGGGTCCCCTTTCAGAATGGAGCAGAGTTCATAGCCGTCCATCCCGGGCATCATGATGTCCAAAAGGATCAGGTCCGGCTTGTCGGCGCGGATCAGTTCCAGGGCATCCGCCCCGCTGGTGGCGAAGAAAAGTTCGTACTCCTCCCCGAGTGTCTCGCTGAGGATCTCGATATTGGCAGGGGTATCATCAACGATCATGACCGTCTGGCGTTTCATAGGCTCTCCCTTTGTTCCGAGTGCGGCTCCTGCCTGTCCGCCGGGAAGGCGGATAGAAGTTGCCGTGCCTTTCTGAAATCAAGTTTTTCCAGGCAGCGCTCCAGCGCCTGGAGTTCTTCGGTGAAGTCGCCCGCGGGTACCGCGCCGCAAAACTTCTCGAACTGCCGCTTCGCGTCCAGGCTGTTCTTGGCAAGCAACCGCTCCAGCTTCGCCTTCTCGGCGGCGAGCTTCGCCGGCTCGAATCTACCCGCCGCGGCAGCCGGTTTCCTGCGCCGGACAGCTTTCTGCGGCGGCCACGGTTCGACCTCCGGCCACAGCTCGCCGGAGCGCGCCAGCACCCGGACCAGCGAGTCGAGGAGATGGGAGGGGCGCGCCGGGGAGGGTAGGACCGCCGCCACCCCCCACTCGTTCGCCTGCTGCCGCACCGTCTCCAAATGCTCCCGACTCACGGTGGCAAGGACGGGAAGCAGGCAGCGGTACCGGCTCCAGATGCCGCGGCAGATCTTCTCCATGCCGTCGAGTCCGGCCGTCGCTCCGTCGACCACCAGCAGGTCGAAGGGCGGGTCTTCCGGCGGAGCCTTGTCCTGCAGCGCGGCGAGTGCCTGGGGCAGGCTCTCCGCGTACTCAAGCGCAAGGGACATTCCTTCGGTGATCTCCTCGATGCCGGCGCGCACCTCCTGGTCGCGCTCGACTACCAGCACCCTGAGGTCCGGCAGCTCCTGTTCCCGCGGTTGCGCAACGGGGTTGACGGCGTCGGGAAGGGCAAGGGGGACGGTGAAGGAGAAGCTGCTGCCGGAGCCGGGGACGCTCTCCACCTGCAGTTCCCCCCCCATCAGCTCCACCAGCTGGCGGCTGATGGAAAGCCCGAGTCCCGTACCGCCGTAGCGGCGCGTAGTGGAGCTGTCCGCCTGGGTGAAGGGGGTGAAGATCTTTCCCATCTGCTCGGGTGCTATGCCGATGCCGGTGTCCTGGACGCAGAAGTGGACCACCACCTCTTCCTCCTCGCGCCGCAACGGCTTGATGGCGACCACCACCTCTCCCTTTTCGGTGAATTTCACCGCGTTGGCGATCAGGTTGTTCAGCACCTGCGTCAGGCGCAGCGGGTCCCCCACCAGCTTGTTGGGGAGATCGGGAGCAAGCCGGACCCGGAATTCGATCCCCTTTTCCTGGGCCTTGGACTGGTGCATGTCGGAGATGTTTCCCAGTACCTCGTACAGGTTCAGGTCCGTCTTCTCCAGTTCCAGCTTCCCGGCCTCCATCTTGGAGAAGTCGAGTATGTCGTTGATGATGTTCAAAAGGGTCCGGCTCGACGAACCTATCTTTTCCAGGTAGCCGCGCTGCTTTCGGTCGAGCTCGGTCTTAAGCGCCAGCCGGCTCAACCCCATGACGGCGTTAAGCGGGGTGCGGATCTCGTGCCCCATGTTGGCCAGGAACTGGCTTTTGGCGCGGCTGGCCGCCTGCACCAGGTCTCGTTCGTGGCGCAGCTCCTCGGCCTCCCTGTTGGCGGTTACGTCCTCGATGATGCCGGCCAGATACTTGGGCTCCCCCTTGGGACCGCATACCAGCGACTTGGTGAGGTTGACCCAGACCGGGGTGTCGTCATGCCTCATCTGGCGGATCTCGATGCTGTAGTTGTCGATCTCCCGGCTCAAAAGCCGCGCGGCCTGCCGCTGCTCGGCCTCCCGGTCGTCGGGATGGATGGTCTGCTCCAGGGACCAGCCCAAGAGTTCCTCCTGCTCATAACCCAGGATGTCGCAAAAGCGCCTGTTGATGCGAATCAGCTCTCCGCTCAGGGTGAGGTGGCAGATCCCTACCGCTGCCTGCTCGAATATGCTGCGGAACCGCTCCTCGCTCTCCCTCAACTGCTCCTCGGCGCGCTTTCTAAAGGTGATGTCGGTCAGGATGCCGAGCAGGGCATAGACACGGTCGTTGTCGTCCCGAAGGGGGATGAGCGCCTTGCTGATCCAAGCGCCGTCCCTCTCGCGCTGCTCGTCCCGCTCCACCGCGGCTCCGCCCGCCATGACCTTGCCGTCGTCCTCCTGGCGCTTTTTGGCCAACTCCGGCGCGAAGAGGTCGTAGTCGGTCTTTCCGAACACGTCGGAGGGCTCGACACCAAGATCGCGGGCGAAGCTGGAGTTGCAGGAGAGGTAAACGGAGTTGCAGTCCTTCAGGAAGATGCGCTGCGGCAGGTTCTCGATCAGCCCGCGGTAGCGGTTCTCGAAGAAGAGGGCGTTCTCCGCCTCCTTCTGCTCGCTCACGTCCTGGACCACGCTCACCACGCGCAAGGCGGCGCCGGAATCGTCCCTGAACACCTCCCCCACCTCGAAAAGGAAGGACTCCTTCCCGCCGGGGCGCTCTACCGAGTATTCCACGGCGAAGGAATCCCGCCCCGCTAAGGCCTCCTCGACGGCGGCGGCCAAGGCGTCCTTGCCGTACTCGGGAAGAATAGCCAGCAGGCCGTCGTAGTTGTCCGGCGCCTCGTCGAGCGGGACGGAGAAGATGCGGCACAGCTCTTCCGAGCAGTCCAGCCTGCCGCTGGCGAGGTCCAGGTCCCAGCTCCCGATGCGGGCGATGCGCTGCGAGATGCGGAGCTGCTCCTCGCTGCGCCGGACCGCGTCGTCCGATTGCCGCCGCCATTTAAGGCGCATGGCGTGCAGCGCCGCAATGGAGAACACTATCACCGACGCCAGGAGCGAATGCCGCTCATGAAGGGCAAGGGCGCAGACGAACAGCAGCACCCCCCAGGAGAGAAACAAGGCCATCCTGCTTTTGGTATGTGGAATTGCGGGAGATCCCCGAAAATGCATCTGTCACCTATGGAAATGGAGGTTCAAACCAGCAGTGGTCCCCCCCCTCCCGCTAGGGGAGGGGGGACTTTATCGTCTATTGCAACATGTACGGCAGGGCTGCCTTTTGGAGGCTTTAGCGGCAGCGGCTGCAATGGATTTGCTGCAGTATCTCTTTATCGGGCGAGAGCCCGGAAACATTAGGGATAATTACGCTAGCGGCGCCCCCCCTGCGCCTCCATGAAGGAGACGAACAGGTCTTCCAGCGACGGGGTGATGCGCTCCATCCTGAGATCCAGGTCGGGTAGCTCCCGGCCGATGGCGGCGATGGTCTGCTCGGCGCTTTCCACCGCCAGGTGCAGCCCGGCCCCGAAAAGCGCCGAACTCTTCACCCCCGGCAGGGACTCGACCCGCTGCAAAAGCTCAAAGGGGCGCTCACAGCCGATCTCGACGATCTGGCCGGGAAAGCCTGCTTTGAGTTCGGCAGGGGTCCCCAGGGCGATCAGCTCTCCGCCGAAGATGAAGCCCAAGCGGTCGCAGCATTCGGCCTCTTCCATGTAATGGGTGGTGACGAAGATGGTGACCCCCTCGCCGGAGAGCCGGTAGATCAGCTCCCAGAAGCTCCGCCTGCTGATGGGATCGACCCCGGAGGTCGGCTCGTCCAGGAAAACGATGGGGGGCTCGTGCAGGACGGCGCACCCCAGGGCGAGCCGCTGCTTCCATCCTCCGGAAAGGGCCTGGGCGCGGGTTCCTCGCTGCTCGGCGAGCCCGGCCATCTCTATGACCCACTCCTTGCGCTCGGCTTTCTTCCCGGCGGGGATGCGGTAGATGCCGCTGTAAAAGTCGATGTTCTCCTCGACGGTCAGCTCCTCGTAGAGGGAGAACTTCTGGCTCATGTACCCTATCTGGTTCTTGATCTGTTCCGACTGGGTGGCGATGTCGTAACCGGCCACGGTTCCGCTGCCGGAGCTGGGAGGGAGGATGCCGCAGAGCATCCTGATGGTGGTGGATTTGCCTGCGCCGTTGGGCCCTAAAAAGCCGAAGATCTCCCCCCGCGCCACGTCGAGAGTGACCCGGTCCACGGCGGTAAAGTCGCCGAAGCGCCTGGTCAGCTCATGCAGGCCGACCTGCGCTTCCCGGGATTCCCCAGTTGTAGTGGCGTTGGCACCGTTCACTTATTCGACTTCTCCTCAAAGGCCACGCCGGAGGGACCGCCCCCGGCAGATCCGACAGATCGACAAAATTTTCAGCGCAAAAGCGAGACGAAGAGGTCCTCCAGGGACGGCTCGACTTGCCTCACCCGGGGAGCTTCCAGCCCCGCCTTTTTGAGGCTCGCCTCGGCCCGCTCTCTCGCCTCTTCCGGGTCGTCCGCGTAGTACAGATGCAGCTTCTCGCCGAAAAGCGCCACGCTCCCGGAAGGAAAATCGGCGGAGAGAAGCCGCACGGCGCGGCGCGGTTCCGCAGTGGTGAATTCCAGCACCCCTCCCTTCATGAGCCCCTTGAGCCCCTTGGGGGTGTCGCAGGCCAAAAGCCTGCCGCGATGCATCAGCCCCACCCTGTGGCAGCGCTCCGCCTCGTCCAGGTACGCGGTCGCAACGAGGATGGTCACCCCCTCCCCCAAAAGGCCGTGCAGGATGCGCCAGAAGTCGCGGCGCGAGACGGGGTCGACGCCGTTGGTCGGCTCGTCCAGGAAAAGCACCCGCGGCCGGTGCACCAGCGCGCAGGCAAGCCCGAGCTTCTGCTTCATCCCGCCGGAGAGCTTGCCGGCGAGCCTCTCTTTGAAGGGAGTGAGGTTGCTGAACCCCAAAAGCTCGTCGATGCGGGAGCCCTGTTCGCGAGCGGGGATCATGTGGATGTCGGCGTAGAAGCGGAGGTTCTCCAGCACCGTCAGGTCCGGGTAGAGCCCGAAGCGCTGGCTCATGTAGCCGATGTCGCCGCGCACTTCCTCGGCCTCTTGCGCCATGTTCCGCCCAAGGACCAGGGCCTCGCCGCCGGTGGGATCCATGATGCCGGCCAGCATCCTCAGGGTGGTGGTCTTGCCGGCGCCGTCGGAGCCGACCAGCCCGAAAAGCTCGCCACTTTTTACGTAAAGCGAGAGTTCCTCAACCGCGGTCACCTTGCCGAAGCGTTTTTGCAGCGCGTTGGTTTTGATCGCCTCGCTTAGCGACATCTCTTCCCCCTGTCAGCGCGCCGGCGGCGCGCCCAGGTCTATCACGGCATCCGCCGGCATCCCCGGTTTCAGCTCCATCCCCGGGTTGGCCAAGGTGATCTTCACCCGGTACACGAGCTTCACCCGCTCCTTCTCGGTCTGCACGCTCTTGGGGGTGAACTCCGCCTGGCTGGAGATGAAGCTCACCCTCCCCTCGAAGGCCTTGCCCGGAAGCCCGTCGGCCGTCACCCGCGCCCTTTGCCCCAGCTTGACCCGCGCCAGTTCCGTCTCGGGTATGTATCCCTTGAGCCAGCAATCCTTAAGGTCGCCGAGCGTGACCACCGGGGTCCCCGCAGCCACCTGTTCGCCCGGCTCGATCGATTTGTTGAGCACCACACCGGAGATGGGCGCCGCCAAGGTGGCGTACCCCAGCCGCTCCTTTGCCGTGGATACCCGCGCCAGCGCGCCTTCATGTGCGGCACGAGCTGCTTGCAGGCGTTCGGGCCGCGCCCCCTTGCGCAAAAGCGTAAGCGCTTCCCTGCGCTCGCGCACAGAGGCCCTGGCCTCCTCAAAGGCCGCCTTGGCGGCGTCGAACTGCTGCCGGGGGATGACCTCCCTGGCGAAGAGCGCCTTGCTCCTGTCGTAATCGGCTGTCACCTGCGCGGCTTGGGCCTCGGCGCGCGCCAGAAGCGCCGCCCCCTGGGCCACCTCTTCCCTGCGGTTGCCGGCTTCCAGTTCCGCCAGCGACGCGGCGGAGGCTGCCTCATCCGCCTGCGCGAGCTTCAGCGCGTCGGCGAGCTCGCGCTCTTCCAGGCGCGCCACGACCTGGCCGCGGGCAACCTGCATACCCTCGTCGACCAGCCGCTCCTGGACCCGGCCGGAAGTCTTGAAGCTCAGCTGCACCTCGGTAAGTTCGATGTTCCCAGAGATGCGCAGCGCCGCGGAGTTCTCCCCGTCCCGGTGATGGCGAAGGTAGAAAACAACCGCCACCACCACAGCCAGCAGCAATGCCGCAATAATCCCCTTCTTTTTCACAGGCACCTCCAATGATTTAGAACTTATAGCATCAGAATGTTTTTTTTGGAACGCTCTATGCTCTTATCCTGCTAGTTGTGCCGCAAAAGCGGCAGCGCCAATCGTCGTAAGGGGGTGAAAGACATGGGAAAAGCGGTCCTGTACGTTCGCGACGAAGAGCTTCTGGAAAGCCTAAAAAACAGGCTCAGTGAGAGGGGATATGCTGAAATAATAGCTTCAGGCAGCGCCGGCGAGCTTTTGGTGGACGCCTTAGAGCAGCGCCCCGAGGTGGCCGTAATCGAGTATGCCGACGGCGACCGGGAGATAGGAGCTACGGTGAAGCGGCTCTGGGACAAGCTCGGCATCCCGATCATCATGATCGCGCAGAGCTGCGACCTTCAGGAGGTGCAGGAGTGGGGCGAGTCGCTGGTTTCCACCATCCTGGCGAAGCCGGTGCGGGAAGAGGAGCTGGTGGCGGCGCTGGTCCTCTCGGTCGCGGCGGCGCGCCGGGTGGAGCGGCTCAAGGAAGAGGTCTCCACGCTGAAAGAGAGCATCGAGAGCAGGAAGGTGATCGAGAAGGCCAAGGGGCGCCTGATGGAGCGGGACAAGCTCTCGGAGGCCGAGGCTTTCCGGAGGATGCAAAGGCTCGCCATGGATCGCAGGATTTCCATGCGACAGTTGGCGGACGCGATCCTCTTGACCGACAGTATCGGGGGGTGAAGCTTTCTGGTTGACACATCGCCAGTCATTACCTATATTTCACAAAGTATAAAGGGGAGTAGCAATCGGTTACCACGGCAACCGACCTGTGTTCGTCAAGACGGCTGACAAAGCCCGGACACGGGGCGATGACACCTGTCAGAGCATGCAAGACCTTTATCCAGTGCCGACGCGCCTGGATAAAGGTCTTTTTATTTGACCTGCCGGCTACTGTCAGTTCGACCGCAAAGGAGGTACGTCATGAACAGATTCAAGACTGCCGTTCTACTTACTTCTCTCACCTTGTTGATGGTAGGGCTCGGCGGAGCGATCGGGGGGCAAGGGGGAATGTACCTGGCCTTCCTGATGGCCTTGGCCATGAACTTCTTTTCCTACTGGTTCTCGGACAAGATCGTCTTGCGCATGTACGGCGCGCGCGAGATAAGCGAGATGGAGAACCCCGCCTTTTTCGGAATGATCCGGCGGCTCACCGTGCAGGCCGGCCTGCCCATGCCGCGGGTCTACATCATCCCCTCGGAGAGCCCGAACGCCTTCGCCACCGGCAGAAACCCCGAGCATGCGGCTGTGGCCGCGACCGAGGGTATCATGCGCATCCTCACCCCAGAGGAGCTGGAAGGGGTGATGGCCCACGAACTGAGCCACGTCGCCAACCGGGACATCCTGATCTCCACCATAGCGGCCACCATCGCCGGGGCCATTTCCATGCTGGCCAACATGGCGCAGTGGGCGGCCATCTTCGGGCACAGAAGCGACGACGAGGAAGGCGGTGGCGTGATCGGCACCCTGGCACTAGCCATCCTGGCGCCGATCGCCGCCATGCTGATCCAGCTTGCCGTTTCCAGATCGCGCGAGTATATGGCCGACGAAGGGGGCGCCAAGCTCTGCGGCCACCCCCGCTCGCTCGCCAATGCGCTGAGAAAGCTGGACCAGGCCTCTCACCTGCTCCCGATGCAGGAAGCGCGGCCGGCCACAGCACACATGTTCATCGTGAATCCCCTCACCGCGGGCGGTATCGCCAAGCTCTTTTCCACCCATCCGCCGATGGAGGAGAGGATCGCGAGACTCGAGCAGATGGGGCGTTAGAAGGAGGTTTATTTGTCTACCAGGGAAATGATGTGGGTTGCCTTCGCAGCCGTCATCACCGTCATGTTCGTGCTGGACCTGTTCGTCTTCAACCGCAAGAGCCACGAGATCAAGTTTCGCGAGGCGCTCGCCTGGACCACCGTGTGGGTGGGGCTGGCCCTCGCCTTCAACGCCGGGATCGGATACTTCATGGGGCCGGCGAAGGCGCTGGAGTTCTTTACCGGCTATATCATCGAGGAGTCCCTGTCGGTCGACAACCTCTTCGTCTTCATCATGATCTTCTCCTACTTCAAGATCTCGAAGGCGCAGCAGCCCAAGATCCTCAAATGGGGGATCATCGGCGCGCTGGTGATGAGGGGGATCTTCATACTGGTGGGGATCGAGCTGATCGAGCGGTTCCACTGGATGATCTACATCTTCGGGGGGATCCTGATCTACACCGGGATCAAGATGGCCTTCGGCGGGGACGACGAAGTCGAGCCGGAGAAAAATCCGCTGGTTCGCCTGGTGAGGCGTTTCATGCCCATCACCAAAAGGATCTGGAGGGACAGGTTTTTCATCAAGAGGCACGGCGTGTGGGCGGCGACCCCGCTGTTTCTGACCCTGGTGGTGGTGGAGTCGAGCGACGTCATCTTCGCCGTCGACTCGATACCCGCCGTACTCGCCGTGACCCACGACCCGTTCATCGTGTACAGCTCCAACATCTTCGCCATCATGGGGCTGCGCTCCCTGTACTACCTGCTGGCCCACGTGATGGAGATGTTCGTTTACCTGAAGCTGGGGGTCTCCTTCATCCTCGCCTTCGTCGGGGCCAAGATGCTTCTCGTGGACGTCGTCGAGATCCCGCTGCAGCTGTCCCTGGGCTTCATCATCGGGACGCTGGTAATATCCATCCTCACTTCCGTGCTGCTCGCGAAGAAGCAGCACCGAGAATAAAAACAGGGGCTAGGGATCGGGGGCTAGGGGCTGGAAAAACCAATCCCCAGTCCCTGCTTTTCCCTAGCCCCTGTTTTTCGCGATTCTCACCTTGGTGATGCCGGTGCGGGTGACTTCCTCGCAGATCAGGGTGAACTCCCCCAACTGGATCTGCTCGCCCTGCTCCGGGAACCCGCCGATACGGTTCAGTATCAGCCCGGCCAGGGTGTCGAAGGGAAGATCCTCGCCAAGATCCATCTCCAGCAGGTCCTCCAGGTCGGAAACGGAAATGAAGGCGTCCACGAGGTAGCTCCCGTCGGCCAAGATCTGCACCGTGCTCGGCTCGCCGACATCGTGCTCGTCCTCGATCTCGCCGACCAATTCCTCGAGCAGGTCCTCGGTGGTCACTATGCCGCTGATGCTGCCGTACTCATCCACTACAAAAGCCATGTGCACGCGGGTTTTCTGCATCTCCTTCAAGAGTTCGCTCACCTTCTTCCCCTCGGGGACGAAGAAGGGGGGACGGACGATGGAGCGGATGTCGAAATCCGGCTCGCGCACCATCCTCCCCAAGAGGTCCTTGCCGTGGATGAAGCCGACCGTCTCCTCGATGCTCCCGACGTAAACCGGGTAGCGGGAATACATGTTGTCCAGGACCTCGTTCAGGATCTCCTCGTTGGAAAGGTTGAGGTCGAAGGCGACCACCCTGGTGCGGGGGACCATCACCTCTCGTACCGCGGTATGGGTGAAGTCGAAGAGGTTGTCGATGAAGGTGTGCTCGGCCTCGCTGAAGATGCCGCTCTCATGCCCCTCGGCGACGATATGCTGCACCTCCTCCCGCGTCATGAAGGCCTTTCCCTCCCCCTTGATCCGGAACAGCGCCAAGGCCGCCTTGGTGGAGTAGCTGAGCACCGAGACCAGGACAGCCGCAACCCTCGCCAGGAAGGTGATGGTCTTGGCGACCCGAAGCGCCACCGTGTCGGCATACTGCAGGCCGATGGTCTTGGGGACCAGCTCTCCCAGGATGAGCTGGAGATACGAGATGACTGCGACCACCATGGTGAGGGAGAGCGGTTCGGCGGCGTTGCGGATCATGGCGAAGGGGGATACCTGCAGGATGGGGCGGATGTAGTCGACCGCTATCACGCCCCCCACCGCGGAGGCGGTCGATCCGACCACGGTGACCCCGATCTGCACGATGGCCAGCAGGCGGTGCGGATCCTTCTGCAGGGATTCAACGAGCGCGGCACGCTGGTCCCCCAGGGCGACCAGTTGCGCAACACGGCTCTTTCTGATGGAGATGATGGCGAATTCGGCGCAGGAGAAAAATCCGTTCAGCAGGATGAGGATGGCGATGACAAGCAGTTCGACGAAGATTGTGTCCAATTACCCTCCACTTTGATTGTCGGGGCGTCCGCCAGTGAGCTCCAGGTGGCCCGGCACCGCCGGGTGCCCCCAAGTTTCAACCGGTGCTCATTTTTCACTACTAAGCCGGCTTTTGTCAACCTTTTGTGGCGCTTAGCCCACTTTACCCATCCGTCACCGGGCGCGGCACCGTCTTTGGGCCCGGCAGCTACTTGCCGATCTTAAAGGAAAGCAGGAAGCGCTCCTCCCTGCACAGAAACGGTATCACCAGCGCGTCGGAACTGGAGATGCTCTCCAGCGCGTAATCGCTGCCGTAGATCACGGTCGGGATGGAGAGGTTGATGTCGGCCCCTTTGGGGGAGAAGATGTGCTTCACGTCGCCACCTACCATGTTGGCGATCTCCCCCATGGCGTCGTTGACATCCTCGTCGACTTCGGTGACGTCCATTCCCAGCATGTTTGAAGTGACCAAAAGGGCTAGTTTCTTCGGGCAGTGAATGGCAATTATGCCGGAGTGGCTCCCGGCGAGGCCGACCATGCTGGTGACCGTTTCATGAAAGGTCTGCACTGGCTTCTCAAGAGGGGGCTCGTCGACCACGTCGAGCATCACCATGGTGGAAAACACACCCTTGGTGATCTCCGCTATGCTCTTGCGCACTTCGTCTTCCGTCGTGTTGGCCTCGTTCAGGATTGCCGGATCAAGCCCCATGATGCCCCCCTCCTCCTAATGAATTGTTACAACAGTCTACCGTAGCCTCTAATAAAGAAAAGCAACCCCGCAAAAAGCGCGGCGTCAACTGACCGGGTAGGCCCCCTTGGCAAGCATGAGGCAGAAAGAATTGATCTCTGCAAATTCGCGCTCGAACACTTCCTCGACCTCCTTCTCGACCTCCGCCGCCCGCCGGCCCGGCTCCATGACGAGCTGTGCGTTGGCCATGTGCGGCCGGTCCACCCGGTCGCCAATCCGGCTCAAGAGCATGACGTGCGCCCCCTGCACCCCGGCGACGGAGTTGCAGATCTCGCGCGCCATCCGGTGCGCCAGTATGTTGTAGATCTTCCCCACGTGGCTCATGGGGTTCTTCCCGGCAGCGGCCTCGGTGCCGATGGGCCTCGCTATGGGAATCACCCCGTTCACCCGGTTCCCCCTCCCCACCTGCCCCGAATCGGCGTCTTCCGCCGAAGTCCCCAGCAGAGTGAGGTAAACCCCGCCCAGCCCGCGCCCCGGTTCGTCCAGGGTGTTGTAGTGCAGGTCGATGCGGCTGAAATGCCGTAAGCCCGCCTGCAGAAAGCGCCTCATCTCCTGCGCCACCTTTTCCTTGCGGTCGAAATACTCCCGCTCCGATTCGATGCTCCCTGCCAGAAGCGGCATGGCGACGGTCAGGTCCAGTTCGTCGCGCCGGCGCAGCCCCATTACCTTCACGTCCTCGCCCGTCTCGGGGAAAAGCTTCTTGAAGCGCTCCGAGTTCAGCTCGTGCTCCAGGGAGAGGACCGTCTTTTCCGTGGGGCTCAACGGGTAGTAACCCACCGCCGCCGAGGTGTCGTTCGCACCCCTTACCTCGCCGGCGCGGGCAAAGATGTCGGTCAGTTCCTGCGACCCGGGGGCGAGCTTGAAGCGGTACTCAAGGTGCCGCTCCGGATCGACGTTGCGCAGGTTCTTCCCGATCCACTCCTTGGCGGCGGCCAGAGCGATCTCCTGTACCGGGATCTCCTTCCCCTCGAAGCTGAAGGTGGCGCGGTCGCCGATGGTCAACTCCATCGGCTCGACGACCTCGCCGCCGCCAAAGCGCTTCTCGACGCGCCCCGCCGCCAGCAGCCCCTTGTCGATGTTGTGGTGCAGCACCGTGCCGAAAGTCTGCAGATAGGCGCGGGAAAGGGCGACCGAGATGGCATCCATGACGCAGTCGCAGATCTGGTCCGGATGTCCGGTCCCTTTGCGCTCGACCATCTCGACGGCCTGCTCCGTTACCAGAGCTCCTTTGTACTGCTCGACGAGGAACATGGCACGCTCCCGGTTGAGGTTGAAGTCTAATTAAGAGAAGGAAGGTTCCTTACACATAAAAGGACAGCAGAAAGTGTATCCGAAAAAGCAATGGGTGCAATGTTTTTGGGAGGTTACAAGAGGCAGGGAGAGGTGGGTGCGATCAGTGATGGCGCCTGACCACGAAGCCCCCCCGCGAGATGCGGGATTGCAGCCAGAGCCCAAGCCACGCCTTGATGACGCGGCGTGTGGCCGGGATCAGGAAGAAGATGCCGAGGAAGTCTGTGAAGAAGCCGGGGGTGGCGAGAAGGGCGCCGCCGATGAAGACCAGGGCTGCGTCCAGCATCTGGGCGGCGGGGAGCCTTCCCTGGGAGAGTTCGTCGCGGATCTTGGTGAGGATCCTCCCCCCCTGGCTCTTCATGAGCCAGGCGCCGAACAGGCTGATCGAGAGCAGGATCGCCACGGTGGCGACCCCGCCGATAACCGATCCCACCTTGATCAGCAGGTAGATCTCGATCACGGGGACGATGAGGAACACCAGGAATAGTTTGAAGTACATGGATGTCCCTGCTATTTCTTCATGTCTATGCCGTAACTCTTGATCTTGCGGTGCAGGTTGCTCCGTTCAAGCTCGATGGCCTCGGCGGTCTTGGAGACGTTCCAGTCGTTCTCCTCCAGCTTCTGGATGATGAACTCCCTCTCGAACTCCTCTCGCGCCTCGCGCAGGCTGGAGAGTTCCAAGACGCTGTCGAGCTTGCCCCCCCCCGCATCCTTGCCGGCACCATCGCCGCGGAAGTAATCGGGGAGGTGGTCGACGGTCACCGTCCCGCTGGGGGTCATGATTACCAGCCGCTCCACGATGTTCTTCAGCTCGCGCACGTTCCCCGGCCACTCGTAGCGCTTGAGCGCCTCCATGGCCTCGGGGACGATCCGCTTCGACTCCCTCCCCTCGCGAGAACAGAAGGCATCCATGAAGTACCGGGCCAGAAGCGGTATATCGTCGCGCCGCTCCCTCAACGGCAGGACCTTGAAGGGGACCACGTTCAGCCGGTAGTAGAGGTCTTCGCGGAAGCCGCCGTTTCTGATCTCCTCCTCGAGGAGCTTGTTGGTGGCGGCGACGATGCGGACATCCACCTCCAGGGTCCGGGTTCCACCCACCCGCTCGAACTTCTTCTCCTGCAGTATCCGCAGCACCTTGGCCTGCGTCTTCAAGGACATGTCGCCGATCTCGTCCAGAAAGAGCGTGCCGCCATCGGCCAGGTCGAATTTCCCCTTCTTCTGCGCGACAGCTCCGGTGAAAGCACCCCGCTCATGGCCGAAGAGTTCGCTCTCGATCAGTTCCTCGGGGATGGCGGCGCAGTTGATCTCGATGAAGGGCTTGTCGCGGCGCTGGCTGTGGAAATGGACCGAGCGGGCTACGAGTTCCTTTCCGGTGCCGTTCTCGCCGGTGATCAGCACCGAGGCGTTGGTCGGGGCGACGAGCCGGATCTGCTCGCCCAACTGCAGCATGGCGGCGGAATTACCGATCATCTCGTGCCCTTGCTGCACCTGGTCGCGCAGGGCGGCGTTCTCCTCCTTCAGGCGGTTCATGGCCAGGGCGTTTTCCACCGTGACCACCACCTTCTCCAGCGAAAGCGGCTTCTCGATGAAGTCATAGGCGCCGAGCTTGGTCGATTTCACCGCCGTCTCGATGGTGCCGTGGCCGCTCATCATGATGACGTTCAGGAAGGGGTGCGATTCCTTCAGGCGCTGCAGCGTCTCGATGCCGTCCATCTTGGGCATCCAGATGTCCAAGAGCACGAGCCCCGGTAGCTCCCGGGCGCAAAGGGCGAGCGCCTCGACGCCGTCGGCGGCGCAGACGGTCCGGTACCCCTCGTCTTCGAGGATGCCAGCCAGGGAGGATCGGATTCCCTCCTCGTCGTCAACAATCAGAATGGTCTCGGTCATGGTGGTCCTAGCCTCCGGGAGGCTCCTCCGTAGCGCAACGCTCAACCGGCAAGCCCCGCTTCGCGCGCGAGTTCCGCCCAGGCCGGGAGGCTCCGCTCGATCATCTTCTTATCGACGCAGTAGGCGATCCGGAAGTAGCCGGGGGCGCCGAAGCCTGCGCCGGGCACCAGCAGGATGCGGTGCTTCTGGGCCAGCTTCACGAACTCGATGTCGTCGGCAAAAGGCGATTTGGGGAAGAAGTAAAAGGCGCCGTCGGGCTTCACCATGCTGAAGCCAAGCTTCGTGAGCGACTCGTAGAGAAGATCGCGCTTTTCCTGGTAGGCGCTGATGTCCACCGAAACATGCTGCAGCCCAGCCACGAGCCTCTGCATGAGCGCCGGCGCGTTGACGAAGCCGAGCACCCGGTTGGAGAAGACCGCCCCTTCCATGAACTGGTCCACGTCGTTCATCCTAGGGTTCGCGGCCAGGTAGCCGATGCGTTCGCCCGGAAGGGCCAGGTCCTTGGAGTGCGAGGTAACGATGACGGAGTTGGCGACGTAGCGGAAGATGTTGGGGACGCTTTTCGCCTCGTAGCTGATCCTCGCGTAGGGCTCGTCCGAGATGACGCAGATCTGGCGCCCCAGCTCCTTCTCTTTGGCGGCTACCACTTCGCCCAAAGCGGCTAGGCTCTCGGCGGGATAGATGACACCGGTCGGATTGTTGGGGGAGCAGATGATGATGGCGCGGGTCTTCGCGGTGATGGCGGCGCCGATGGCGGCGACGTCGAGCTGGAAGGTCTCGCGGTCGGTCCAGACCTCGACCGGCACCCCGCCGTGGTTGTCGATGTAGAAGCGGTACTCGACGAAGTAGGGGGTGAGGATGATCACCTCGTCACCGGGGTTGAGGATGGTCTTCAGCACCACGTTGAGCGCGCCTCCCGCCCCGCAGGTCATCACCACCTGGCTCCCCTGCACCGGCAGATCGGAGGCGGCCGAAAGCATGCGCGCCACGGCGTTCCTCGTCTCGATGTAGCCCGCGTTGTTCATGTAACGGTGCATCCCAGGGACGGGCGACTTGGCGAGCTTCAGGAACTCGTCGCGGAAAGGCTGCGGGGGCTCCACGTCTGGGTTGCCCAGGGTGAAGTCGTAGACCTTGTCGGCCCCGAACTGCGCGCGAAGCTTCTCCCCTTCCTCAAACATCTTCCTGATCCACGATGATTTCGCAATGAAACCGGCTATCTTATCGGCGACGGGCATCATCCCCTCCTTGATTTTTGATCTCAGCCTTATTAGCACATTACGGAAACAGCGGCAAGGCGTATTCCCCGCCCGTGAGCCTCGGGCTGCGGCTGCCTGAATATTTCCCTGCAAATCGCGGGGCAATCTGCTATGATGCCGCCCTGCATTTGGGCATCCGATTTTGACAGGAGGGATACATGAAAAAGGATTGGCGCATCGAGACCCAGGCGATCCAGGAAGGCTTCGCCCCCAAGGACGGAGATCCCCGGATCCTGCCGATCTACCAGAGCACGACCTTCAAGTTCTCCAGCGCGGAGCACGTGGCGAAACTGTTCGACCTCGAGGTGGGCGGACACTTCTACACCCGGCTCAGCAACCCGACCGCCGAGGGTTTCGAGACCAAGATAGCGGCCATGGAAGGGGGCGTCGCCGCCATGGCCACCTCCAGCGGACAGGCCGCGACCAGCATGGCCATCATGAACATCTGCCAGGCCGGCCAGCACGTGGTCGCCGCCAGCACCTTGTACGGCGGCACCTACTCGCTTTTCGCCAACACCTTCCCGAAGATGGGCATCGAGGTGACCTTCGTCGATCCCGAGGCAGACGAGGCCGCCATCGAGGCCGCCTTCCGCCCCGAGACCCGCGCACTTTTCGGCGAGACCATAGGGAATCCAGGCTTGAACGTGCTCGACTTCGAGAAGTTCTCCCGGATCGCCAAGAAGATGCAGGTGCCGCTCATCATCGACAACACCTTCCCGACGCCGTACCTGTGCCGCCCCTTCGAGCACGGCGCGGACATAGTTATCCACTCGGCAACCAAGTACATCGACGGGCACGCCACCAGCGTGGGCGGGGTCATCATAGACAGCGGCAATTTCAACTGGGGCAACGGCAAGTACCCCGAGATGACGGAGCCGGACTCCAGCTACCACGGGCTCAAGTACCTGGAGACCTTCGGCAAGCTCGCCTACATCGTCAAGGCGCGGGTGCAGCTCATGCGCGACCTGGGCTCCTGTCCTGCGCCGATGAACGCCTTCCTGTTCAACCTGGGGCTGGAGACGCTGCCGCTGCGCATGCAGCGCCACAGCGAGAACGCGCTCGCCATGGCCAAGTACCTGGAAAAGCACCCAGCGGTGAGCTGGGTGACCTACCCGGGACTGGAGAGCCACAAAAGCTACGCCCGCAGCAAGAAGTACCTCCCCAAGGGAGCGAGCGGCGTCCTCACCTTCGGCATCAAGGGAGGGGCCGCGGCAGGAAAGAAATTCATGGAGAGCTGCCGGCTCGTGGCGCTGGTGGTGCACGTAGGGGACGCCAGGAGCTGCGTCCTGCACCCGGCGAGCACCACCCACCGCCAGCTGAACGAGGAGCAGCAGATAGCTTCCGGCGTCTCCCCCGACCTGATCAGGCTTTCGGTCGGCATCGAGCACATCGACGACCTGATCGCGGACGTGAACCAGGCGCTTTTGGCCAGCCAGAAGTAAAAGCGCGACGCTACCGGCCTTTGGCCGCGCTGCCAACAAAGAAGGGGCGAGTGAATCCACTCGCCCCTTCTCATTTTTAAAGCTTCCGCTACCCTACTTGCCGCAGCACTTCTTGTACTTCTGGCCGCTGCCACAGGTGCAGGGGTCGTTGCGCCCGATTTTAGGCCCCCTGACTATCGGCTGCTGGGGCGCCGGGTTCACCGCCATACCGTCGGTAAAGAACCAGCAGGACTTCTCCTTCTTGAAGAGAGCGCGCTCGTGATGCACCCTCTCCTCCCCATTCTCTTTCCAGCGTGCGATGAACTCGACCTCGCCTGTTTTGTCGTCCTTGCCGCCGTCCTTGGTCGAGACGATCTCAAGCCCCAGCCATTCCGAGTTCGCGGCCCAGGCGCGGGTTCCGTCATGGTCATAACCCTCGCGGTGCTGGGCGTGGGTGGTTTCAAAGATAAAATCGGTCTCCACGTTGACATACGCCGCGTAACGCGCGCGCATCAGTGCCTCTGCCGTCTCCGCGGGGCGCTGGCCCTTGATGATGGGCTGGCAACATTCAGCGTAGGCAAGACCGGTTCCACAGGCACATTGCTCCATTGGTACTCCTCCTCGTTTCTATTTGGTTACTCAGTTGCTTGGTCTAGCAGTGATAATCGGCAGCTACCACTGAAGAGCATACGCTTCTCATGTAGGCGGCCACTGTATCGGCGTGGTATGGGTGCACCTGGTAGGCCTGGAGATCTTCCAGCGAATCGAACCTGGTATAGAGTGCGATGTCCGCGGACCTGGGAGAGCGAATCACATCCACCCCCACCTCAAGCTGGCGCAGCATCTCGACCTTGCCGTCCATACTCAAAAGGAGCTGCTTTGCCTTTTCGATCCCTTCAGGAGTCGACTCCTTCAGCGTGAATAACACTATGTGCGCAATCATTTCTATCTCCCGTAACTTAATGGTGTTGCCTCGGATACCATGTAATACATCGGCGCCAGCCTCCCTGTCAACGGTGGCAGTCTCTGTAACGAAAAAAAAGGTTGCACGTCGGGGGCAATGCTGCTATAAGGACCAACAAGACCGTTATGGTCCTCTTTGAAATTTTCTGCTGGGGGGATGTGATGACTGGCATTTTGAAATTAATGAGTATACTTGTACTGGCCTCCTTAATCTACACCGCACCGGGCGAAGCGGCCGAGAAGGTCCTCTTCGACACCGGGCATGGAGAGCGTTTCCAGGTGAGCGACACCGGGCCTTTGCAGCTTTCGGGGCTGGCCGGGATAATGAAGTCGGCGGGCGCGCAGGTCGAGACCACCGATCAGCCCTTCAGCGACGCGACGCTCGCCGGTGCCCACGCCGTGGTGATCAGCGGCGCCTTCAACGCGCTGCACCCAGCCGAGATCGAAGCTCTGCTCCGCTTCATGCAGCAGGGGGGCAAGCTCGCCGTGATGCTGCACATCGCCCCTCCGATGGCCACTCTCCTTGAGCGGCTGCAGGTGACCTACACCAATGGCGTGATCCAGGAACGGCAGAACGTGATCGATAACGACCCCTTGAGGTTCCGCGTGGAGCAGATAGCCCCGCATCCGGCACTCTCCGGAGTGACCCGGTTCAGCGTGCATGGTGCCTGGGGGCTCTTGAACCTGACCCACACCGCCCGCATCGTCGCCTCTACCAGTCCGCAGGCATGGGTCGACGTCAACAGGGACCAGGTCCAAGCCAAGGAAGAGACGGCAAGCTTCGGCATAGCCGTTGCCGGCGACGTGGGCAAGGGAGGCTTCATCGCCTTCGGCGACGACGCCCTGTTCCAGAACAAGTTTCTTGACGACGACAACAGATACCTGGCCAGGAGTCTGGCCGGCTGGCTGAATAACTAATCAACCAACAGGAGGGAATTGAGCATGGCAGAGGCATTGGGAATCTACAAATGTGGGAGCTGCGGCAACATCGTCGAGGTATTTCATGCAGGCGGGGGCGAACTGGTCTGCTGCGGAGCGCCGATGACGCTGCAAAAGGAGAACACGGTCGACGCTTCCAAAGAGAAGCACGTGCCGGTGATCGAGAGGGGCCAGGGGAGCATCACCGTTAAGGTCGGGAGCATACCGCACCCTATGGAGAGCGCCCACTACATCGAGTGGATCGAGGTGATAGCCGACGGCAAGGTCTACCGCGCCCAGTTGCAGCCGGGGCAGGCCCCCGAGGCGACCTTCCCGGTCACCGCCAAGGAAATCAAAGTGCGCGAGTACTGCAACATGCACGGACAGTGGTCTGCGTAACGTAGAAAAGGGGACAGGCTACTTTTTTATTTGTAAAAGTAGCCTGTCCCCCTTTCAAACTAGTGACTTTACCGGTTCACACCCAAAGAGATAAAGGCGCGATTGTACTGCAACATCGACGGGCGCTGTTCAGCATCAAAATAAAAGGGGACAGGCTACTTTTCGTTTTGAAAAAGTAGCCTGTCCCCTTTTTCCTTCTTTTTACTTTCCTACCTGCCGCTGCGGCGGGCGGCGTGGTTCGCGGGGCGGTTGCCGCCGGGGTGCTGCCGGTGCTTTCCAGCAGGCCCGGAAGCATGGCCGCCATCTGCCGAGCCGTCTTTGCTGCCGTGAGCGGCAGGACGGCCGGAAGCGGCTGCGTTACCTTTCGCGCCCACTGCGGAAGCCGGTTTGGCCCCGGCGGGTCCGGCTGCGGCGGGTCTCCCGGCGCCGGGCTTGGCTCCGTCTCTCCGGCGCTGAGGTTCGCGGGGCGGCCGGGCGAACTCGGTGTCCTTTTGCGGAGCGGGGACCGCGTAGTCGAACCCCTCGATGCGGCGGCGCTCGATCTTCGTTCCCAACACTTTCTCGATGCTGCGCACCGTGTAGTCGTCTTCCGAGGTCACCATGGTGAAGGCGTCGCCGGTCTTGGCGGCACGGCCGGTCCGGCCGATGCGGTGGGTGTAGGCCTCGGGGGTATCCGGGATGTCGTAGTTGATGACGTGGGAGATGAGCGAGACGTCGATGCCGCGCGCGGCGATGTCGGTGGCGACCATGATCTGGAAGGTGCCATCCCTGAAGCCGTCGAGTGCCGCCTGCCTTCTGTTCTGGGAAAGGTTCCCCTGCAGCGAGGTCGCCTTGTAGCCGGCCTTCTCCAGTTGCTCCCCTACCCTCTTGGCGCGGTGCTTGGTCTTGGTGAAGATCAGCACGCTCTCGGTGTCGGTGTGCTTAAGCATCTCGAAGAGAAGCGGGGTTTTCAGGTGCTGCCCCACGGGGTAGAGCGCATGCGACACGGTAGCGGCGGGAGCCGTGCGGCTCACCTGCACCGTGACCGGGTTGCGCAGGATCTCATGAGCCAGCCTGCGGATATCGTCGGGCATGGTGGCGGAGAACATGAGGTTCTGCCTCTTGCCGGGGAGCGCCCTCAAGATCTTCCTCACGTCGGGGAGAAAGCCCATGTCGAACATCTGGTCCGCCTCGTCCAGCACCAGGATCTCGACCCTGGAGAGGTCGATGGTCCCCTGGGAGATGTGGTCCAAAAGGCGCCCCGGGCAGGCGACCACGATTTCGGCACCTTCTTTGAGCTTCTTGATCTGGGTGTTGATGTTGACCCCGCCATATACCGTGACGCTTCTCAGGCGGGTCTGCTTCCCCATGCCGTTCAGGGCATCGTTGATCTGCTCTGCAAGCTCACGGGTGGGGGCGAGGACCAGACCGCGGACATGCCCGCGCTCTTCCTGCACCAGGCGGTGCAGCATGGGAAGGCCGAAAGCGGCAGTCTTGCCGGTGCCGGTCTGGGCCAGGCCGAGTACGTCCTGCCCGGAGATGACCGAGGGAATCGCCTGCAACTGGATGGGGGTCGGGGTGACGTACCCCATGGCCTCGATGCCTGCCTGGACCTTGGGGTGCAAATTAAACTGTTTGAAATCCACTATTACTCCTGTCAATCGATGTACATGCCACAAAAAACCCCAGAAGCTTAGAAGGCCTTGGGGTCTTTGCTAATTAGAACTGGACTATAGCATGAAAGTATCGGAAGTAGGGATATTTTATTTTTCTCCCTCAGAGAGATTTCATTCGATGTGCCGGAAATCTCCTTGCGCTAGCGACGGTCCCTCCCCTCCCGACGGTCGTCGCTGCGGTCATCATGCCGGGCGTACTCCCTGTCGCGGTAGCTATCGCGGTCGCGGTCCCGATGCTCGCCCCAGCGGCCGTCGCCGCGGTCGTGGTCGTGCATGGAGACCGGGCGATACCAGCGCCCCCGGTAATGATCGCGGTCGCTCAGGTAGGCGCGGTACTCCCGGTCACGGTAATAGCGTATCTGTCTGTAGTCGTGGCGGTGCAACCGGTACGGGAGTCTTTCCCTGGTGACGTAGGCCCAGGGGCCGCCGTAGCTGCGGGACATGAACCAGCGGCCGCCCCGATTCTGGTAGTAGCAGTCGTCAAGGTAGACCACGTCGTATGGGGCGCCGACAGAGACGTAGAAGCCAAGGTTAGGAGAATAGATGAAACCCGCAGGCTCGGCGTAGACGGGTTCGCCATAGGCGACCGGCTGAGGATAACTTGGATAACTCGGATAGGTCACCACCGCCGCTGGGGGTGGCGGCGCGACCACCACCGGCACGCCGATGTTAACGCTTACGTCCATCCTTGCCTGAGCGCTCGCCGCACCGGCTAGCACGATGAGTATTGCTGCTGCGAGATGCTTTTTCATGTCCTTCTCCTTGGCGGCCTGAAGCCGCGCTGTCCTTTTCGGTAGTTTGCCTGTTGCAGCATCAACTCTTGCTTTGATTTTCACAATAGCCGCTCAATGTGGAGAAAATATGCAGCAATTGTGGAATTTCTGCTCCATCGGAAGATGCGATGGCGCATTGCCGGCATCTGTGTTAATAAAAAAGCAGCGTTACCAATTCTAATAGTGGGCTACCCATGAAGATAATGATCAAATACAGGCTGTTGATCGCCATGCTCGCCGCAACCGGGGCCGTGGTGGTCTCGATGTTCCTCATCATGCAGTGGAGCATCGGGCGCGGCTTCCTGGCCTACGTCAACACCATGGAAGAGGACCGGCTCGGACGGCTCGCCCAGGTGCTGGAGCGGGCCTACCAGGCGAACGGGAGCTGGGACTTCGTCAAGGACGACAACGCCACCTGGTCGAAACTCGTTGCCGCCAGCAGGGAGACAAGCGACCTGGACCGGACCGAGCACGGCGAGCGAAGAATGACGCCGCCCCCCCGCCGTTTCCCAACCTCTCCGGGCATCCCTTGCCGCCGCGCTTCCAATACCGTTTCGAGGGAAGGGTGCTGCTGCTCGATGCGCAGAAGGTGAAAGTGATCGGTATGCCGAGCGCCCAAGAGGCGGCGCAACTGCACAAAATTACGAGCTCCGGCAGCATCGTCGGCTACGTCGGGCTGCGCCCCAGGCAGCGCCTCACCGACAACTATCAGCTCCTTTTCGTCAAGCAGCAGAAACTCACCATGGGTCTCGTGGCGGTGGTTATGTTCCTCGTTTCCGCCGCGATCTCGCTACCTTTGGCCCACCGCCTGGTGCTCCCCATCAAGCGGCTCGCCGCCTCCATGCACCGCCTCGCCTCCGGCGAGTACAGCACCAGGGTCGCCGTCGGCCCCGAAGACGAACTGGGGCAACTGGCGCGCGACTTCAACACGCTTGCGCTGACGCTGGAGAACAACGAGCGGGCGCGCCGGCGCTGGGTGGCGGACGTCTCGCACGAGCTGCGCACGCCGCTTGCCATCCTGCGCGGCGAGATCGAGGCGATCCAGGACGGCGTGCGCCAGGCAGGCCCGGAGTCGATGCGCTCCCTGCACGGCGAGGTCATGCACCTAAGTCGCCTGGTCGACGACCTCTACCAGATCTCCCTCTACGACATAGGGGCCCTGACCTACCGCAAAGAGAGTATCGATTTGAAGGAGGTGCTGGAGGATGCGCTGGCCATGCTGGGGCAGGAATTCGTCCAGAAGGGGATCAACCTCTCCATCGAGCTGCCGCGAGACGACGGCTGCTCCGTCTTCGCGGATCCTGACCGGTTGGGCCAGCTTTTCTCGAACCTTTTGGACAACTCGCTCAAGTACACCGATGCCGGGGGCAAACTGTCGGTCAGGCTTAGCTGCCGGGAAAATTTAGCCCTGGTGGAATTTGCCGACAGCGCCCCGGGAGTGGCCCCGGACCAGTTGGAGCGCCTTTTCGACAGGCTCTACCGGGTAGAGAGCTCGCGCAACCGCGCCAAAGGGGGCGCGGGGCTGGGCCTTGCCATCTGCAAGAACATCGTGGAGGCCCACGAAGGAACCATATCCGCCCTCCCTTCCCCGCACGGCGGGGTGCTGATCAGGGTGGAACTGCCGCTTACCGGGAGCAGGACATGACACAAAGAGTGATGATCGTAGAGGACGAGGAGAAGCTGGCGAGCCTTTTGGGCGACTACCTGAAGCAGTCGGGTTTCGAGACCATCTGGATAGCCGACGGCAACGAGGTGCTGCCGCGGGTGAGGGAACAACAACCCGACCTGATGCTGCTCGACCTGATGCTCCCCGGGCGTGACGGCCTGGAAATCTGCAAGGAGATAAGAACCTTCTCGCAGCTCCCCATCATCATGATCACGGCGCGGGTGGAAGAGATCGACCGCCTGCTCGGCCTGGAGCTTGGCGCCGACGACTACATCTGCAAGCCCTTCAGCCCCCGCGAGGTGGTGGCCAGGGTAAAGACGGTGCTGCGGCGGACGGGCGAGCAGGCCCCGGCGCAGACACACGGCCTCACCCTCGACGCCGACCGCTATTTGGCGCTCTTCCATGGTCATGATCTAGAACTCACCGTGGTCGAGTTCAAGCTCTTGCACTTCCTCTACCAGAACCCGGGCCGGATCTACTCCCGGAGCCAGTTGATGGACCGCATCTATTCGGACCAGCGCATCGTCAGCGACCGCACCATCGACAGCCATATCAAGAAGCTGCGCAAAAAGATCGCCGCAGTAGCCCCCGACCAGGAGATCATCTATTCCATATATGGTGCAGGGTACAAGTACGAGCCGGCGTAACCCTCCCCTGCTCTTCATTTACCTTCGACTACTCCCCCTCCGGCCTTTACAGCCTTGCCTCACGCCCCCCACTCAGGATAATCGAAATTCCACCTTCGAAAACTCCTATTGTTTAATGAATTCGTCGACCGATATCTACTTAACAGCGACTTGGTTTCGAAATCAGCTTTAACTTCGGAGCCGGAGCGAAAACGAGGTAGTGATGTTAAACAGCCTGGAGGCGGCTGTTGAGTCCTGTAGCTAGAATTTCCTCAACCACCCCCACCTGCAGAGGTCATCGAGATTTGGAAAAGGGAGGCAATTAATGAAGTGGTTCATGAACATGAAGATAAAGACAAAAATGGGCCTTGGGTTCACAATCGTCCTCGCCCTTTTCACCTGCGCGATAGCGGTGACGTGCTTCAACATGGAGCAGGCGAGGAAAGATTCCGAACAGGTTGCCAGCGAATCTGTCCCTTTCCTCATGCGCGCATACGACATGAATATCGCCGCAATAAAGTTATCGGAAACCCTTACGGATGTTGCCGCGACCCATAACAACGAAGGGTTCAAGGAAGCCGAACTGGCGGCGGTGAGGTTCCGGCAAGAACTGGCAAAGTACAGGGAAATGTACATGAGAGAGAACGACGAAAAATCTCTCCGAGAAATGGACGAGCTGGGGAAAAGCTTCGACAAGTTCTACGACACAGGTAAAAAGATGGCTCTCACCTATGTCTCATCGGGCCTGGTGCAGGGCAATACGATGATGGACGGTTTTGACAAAGATCGCGCGCTCCTCTCGGCGGAAATCGAAAAGCTGCAAAAATCCCAGTCAGACGAAGCCAAGGCGAACACAAAGGGGATTGTCACGACACTTAACAAAGTTTTTCTATTGCTCGTCGCAGCGTGCGGGGTAGCGATCACCTTGGGGATTCTGATTGCCGTCTTCGTAACCCGCAGCATAACAGTTCCGCTCCAGAGTGCTGTAGAGGTCTCCAACAAGCTGGCGGAGGGGGACCTGACTGTCGTTGTAACGTCTGAGAATACTGACGAAACTGGCCATCTTTTGGCTGCCATGGGGAACATGGTCTACAAGCTGAGGGAGATCGTGGGAGAGGTGCAGGCCGCGACCAAGAACGTAGCGTCGGGAAGTCAGGAGCTCTCCTCCAGTTCCGAGCAGATGTCGCAGGGTGCCAGCGAGCAGGCAGCGGCGGCTGAAGAAGCTTCCGCCAGCATGGAGCAGATGACCTCCAACATCCGTCAGAACGCGGACAACGCGTTGCAGACCGAGAAGATAGCAGTCAAGTCCGCGGAAAACGCCAAAGAAGGGGGGCAGGCTGTCCAGGAAACGGTGCACGCGATGAAGGACATCGCCGGAAAGATCAACATCATCGAGGAAATCGCGCGTCAGACGAACCTTTTAGCCCTGAACGCCGCCATAGAGGCGGCCCGGGCCGGCGAGCACGGCAAGGGTTTCGCCGTCGTCGCCAGCGAGGTGAGAAAGCTCGCCGAGCGGAGCCAGAAGGCTGCCGCCGAGATCTCGCAGCTTTCCAGTACCAGCGTCGATGTCGCGGTAAAGGCCGGCGACCTCCTGTCCAAGATGGTGCCCGACATCCAGAAGACGGCCGAACTGGTCCAGGAGATCAGCGCCTCCAGCAGGGAGCAGGACACCGGGGCGGAGCAGATCAACAAGGCGATCCAGCAACTCGACACAGTCATCCAACAAAACGCCGGCGCTTCCGAGGAGATGTCCTCGACAGCAGAGGAACTTGCTTCGCAGGCGGAACTGCTGACAAGCTCCATCGCCTTCTTCAATATCGGTGAAGAAGGAAGGTCGAAGCCCCTGGTAAGACATTCCAAGACGACGATGAAGCCGATGAGCTTTAGCAAGCACCCCGCAAAAAGCGCACCTATCGCCAACGTCGCGGGCACGGATCTCCAATTGAACGACGACCATTTCGAGCACTTCTAACGGCACCTGCTTCTGAATGGCAAAAGCCGGGTTCCGCCCTGCGACCGCACGGTCCGACGAAACCCGGCTTTTTTGTTTCCGACCTTCGATCTAGTTGATCCCGTGCCCAAGGTCAATCTTGAGCCGCGCGAACCTTGCTTCCCCTGGGGCAAGCTGGAGCTTGGGAACTGAAAGTGGCTCATTCGATACCGAGTCGCAATAGATATTCGTTGCCGCAAAAAGCCTATACATGCAAGCGGCACATCGGCGCAACGGCATAAAGTGGAATCGACACCACACTTTCCGAAACTCCCATAATTTAATCAAGCAGTGTGTCGATAGTTAGAAAGCAGGGTGAAAGAGCGCCAAGCTTAAGAGATAACTAAATGGGGGGATCAGCGATGTTAAGCAATTTTAAAATTGGTACAAGATTACTGCTGTGCTTCGGCGTAGTCCTGCTCCTGCTTGTCGCCGTGGCGGGCACCGGTTACTGGGGCATCAAGCAAGTTGAAGCCACCACAGACACCATGCTAGCTACCGAGGGACGCATCGCAGAGCACTCAGCCAGGGCCCGGGCCAACATTCTGGGCATGAGGCGCTATGAGAAGGACATGCTCCTGAATATGGGCGAAGCTAAAAAGGTCGAGGAATACCTCCAGAAATGGAACGCCGAGGCCGCCAAGATGACCGAGCGCGTCGCCGACCTGGAAAAATGCGCCGTCGACAAAGAGGACAAGGACAAAACCAAGGAAATCAAGGAAAATTTCGATGGTTACAAGGCAGGTTTTGCGAAGGTAGCAGCCGCTATTCAGAACGGAAAGCTGAAGACTGCACAAGAAGCAAACAGCGCTATAGCAGAGTACAAGGACAAGTCTCACCTGATGGAAGCGACGGCGGTCAGCCTGGCACAGGATGGCGTCAAGTCAATGCATGAAGCAGGGGCGAACATTGATAAAAAGGCTAAGGAAATTGTTAATTACCTGCTCGCTATATCGTTGACAGCCGCAATTATGGCTGTCGCACTGAGTTTCCTGGTGACGCGCAGCATCAGGCGTCCGCTGGAGGTCGGGGTTCAAACTGCGAACCGACTTGCTGCCGGAGATCTTACCATGGACATCGGCGCGACCGGCAAGGACGAGACCGGTCAACTGCTGGCGGCGATGGGCAATATGGTGTCCAAGCTGAGGGAGATCGTAGGAGAGGTGCAGGCCGCGACCAAGAACGTCGCCGCCGGAAGCCAGGAGCTCTCGTCCAGTTCAGAGGAGATGTCGCAGGGGGCCAGCGAGCAGGCAGCGGCGGCTGAGGAAGCTTCCGCCAGCATGGAGCAGATGACCTCCAACATCCGCCAGAACGCGGACAACGCGCTGCAGACCGAGAAGATAGCGGTCAAGTCCGCTGACAACGCCAAGGAAGGTGGACAGGCTGTCCAGGAAACCGTACAGGCCATGAAGGATATCGCCGGCAAGATCAACATCATCGAGGAGATCGCGCGGCAGACGAACCTATTGGCCCTGAACGCCGCCATAGAGGCGGCCCGGGCCGGCGAGCACGGCAAGGGATTCGCCGTCGTCGCCAGCGAGGTGAGAAAACTGGCCGAGCGGAGCCAGAAGGCTGCCGCCGAGATCTCGCAGCTCTCCAGCAACAGCGTAGATATCGCGGTAAAGGCAGGCGAGCTGTTATCCAAGATGGTGCCAGACATCCAGAAGACGGCCGAACTGGTCCAGGAGATCAGCGCCTCCAGCAAAGAGCAGGACACGGGTGCGGAGCAGATCAACAAGGCGATCCAGCAACTCGACACGGTCATCCAGCAAAACGCCAGCGCGTCGGAGGAAATGTCCTCGACCGCTGAGGAACTCGCCTCGCAGGCGGAACTGCTGTCAAGCTCCATCGCCTTCTTCAAGATCGAAGAGGGAAGGTCGAAGTCCTTCGTTACTTCCACGAAGAACCCCGGCACAGTGAAGGCGATGAGCTTTAGCAAACACGCGGCCGCTCCTCGCGCAGCGGCCGCAAACGTCGTGGGCACCGACCTGCAGCTGAACGACGAAGAGTTCGAACACTTCTAAGAGCGCCGTTTAGAAAGAAAAAGCCGGGTTTCGCCTGCGACCACAAGGTCCGGCGAAACCCGGCTTTTTTTGTTTCCTCCAGCTTCCCCTGGGAAGGGACTCTACAGCAGCTCTATCTCGCTGCTCCGGACGATCAGTATGTCCTGGCGGAAGTCGGCGGCGAGTTGCTGGCGGTACCTTTTCCACCAGGCCCGGTCCAGTTCCGCCGCCATCACCTCGTAAATCACGATGTCGTCGTGCACCGTCGTTTCCCGGGTCTCCTTCCACAGCCCGCGCGCCGGCGAGCGCATGTAGGTGGTGATGCCGCCGAAGCGCTCGGAGAGCTGGTCACGCACCTTGAGGAACTCGTCCTGGGTGAAGGGTACCCCCTCGTTGTCGTAAAGCGGCAGCAGAATCTGGATCAGGTACATGTGGACCGTCCTTTTTAGGTCTCGCGCACGTCCTTGATCTCGCGCACGTGCGGCCGGATCGCCTCTACCAGTTTGTCCTTGTCTACCCCCTGCACCTTGAAGGTGTTAACCCAGGTGTCGCTCGTGCCGCCGTCCACCTCGCTGAAGCCAAGGCCCACGATGTCGCCGCCGGCCTGGTAGATGGTCTGGGCCACGTCGGCCAGCGTCCCCTTGGCGCCGGTGGTGGTGACGGTGAGGCGCACCCCGTGCCGCCTCCCTCCCAGCAGTTCCAAAAGCGCCTGGAACAGGTCGCTCTCGGTGATGATGCCGACCAGCGCGTCACCCTTCATTACCGGAAGGCCGCCTATCCTGCGGTCGACCATGACGCGGGCCGCCTCTTCCAGCGGGGTGTCCTCGGTAACCGTGATGACGTCAGTGGCCATGGTCTTGTCGACCGTGAGCTTCGCCAGCAGGTCGTGAATCTCCCAGATCGCCAGCGAGGTCGCCGGCGAGGGGGAAGCCTGAAACAGGTCGCGGTCGGATACGATCCCCACCAGCTTTCCGGTACGCTCCACCACGGGGAGGCGCCGGATCTTCTTGTCGCCCATGAGGCGCAGCGCTTCAGTCACCGAGATATCAGGCGTGATGGTTATGGGGTTTGGAGTCATCCGGTCTCGAACAAGCATGGTGCAACCTCCTGTTTATTTGTTGTCCTGCCGCATCCGGCTAAGGCGCCGGTTGCATTGTGTGATTTATCTGCCCGAAGGCCGCTGAGGTCAGCGCTGCGCGGGGAGCCCTCCCTCCTCAAGCGCGGGAAGCTCCCGGTTCGTTGACTTCTTCATGATGGTCACTGCGTTCTCTTTGATCTTGGCGGTACTGGCAACCATATATTCTGCGTATGCCTTGTAAAGGAAGACAAAGACTCCGAAGAAAAAAGAGATGTAGATGAGTTTGGAAAGCATGGGGGATGCAAGCATGGAGGCCACCTGGATCACCCCGACGAAGAGAGCAAGGCCGCCCATGACATACAGGAGCGGCTTCAGCCAGACAAAGCGCCCGCAAAGCCGGGAGAATGCAGTGTCGGGTTTTCGCTCCGGTTCGGGAACCGCCTGCTGCTCCAACGCAGGGACCGCCTGCTGCTCAGCCCCCGTGCTCTGCTGTTCGGCTGCCGGCGCTTTCTTTTTTTCCTCGCGCACCACCTTCATGGTGGAGCGGTACCTGGCGGGAACGGATTCCAACTTGTTGGTGATGTTAACGGTGCCGCGGTTGTCGGTGTACTTGTAGTAATCTGCACTCGAATGGGCAGGCAAAAACCAGGTCATTCCGACCATGGCGAGCAGTATAAAATAAAATAGAAAGTGCTTCATCGATAATTCCCCTGCAGAAAAGGTCAGCGTTGTCCCCCTCCCCTCGCGGGAGGGGGTTAGGGGGTGGGGGTAGGTGCCACATTTTCCCTGCTGGCGAGTTCACCCACCCCCCTGCCCCCTCCCGTCAAGGGAGGGGGACAACTGAGGCGCTTTATTTGCTACGACGGCAGCAGCCCGTCTACAAGCTCCAGCACGGCCTGGTCGCGGTTCAGGGTGTAGATGTGAACGCCCGGGACCCCGGCGTCCAAAAGCTCCTGCGCCTGCCGCCTGGCGTAGGCGATACCGGCTTTTTGCACCGCGGCCGCACCGCCGCTGCGGTCGGCCTCTTCGAGTTCGGCAAGGTATGCGGGGGGGAGCGTCGCGCCACACATGGAGATGATGCGCTGGATCACCTTGAGACTGACGACCGGGATAATACCGGGGATGATAGGCTTGTCAACGCCAGCTGCACGCGCCTTCGCGACAAAATCGAAGTAGAGCTGGTTGTCAAAAAACAGCTGGGTGATGACGAAATCGCCCCCTTGGTCCAGTTTGAGCTTGAGGTATTCCAGATCGCTTTCCGGGTCCGTCGCCTCGGGGTGCGTTTCCGGGTAGCCGGCGACCCCGACTCCCATCTCGGGATGGGACTCCCTGATGAAGGCGGCGAGATCGGAGGCGTGTAAAAGCGTGCGGCAGGCGGAGAACTCGGGCGGCGTGTCTTTGGGGAGGTCGCCGCGCAGGGCCAGGACGTTCTTGACCCCGGCGAGCGCTAGCTCGTCCAGGAAGAGCTGCAGGTCGCCTCGATAGGCGCCGACGCAGGTCAGGTGCGCCATGGTGTCCAGGCCGTTGCCGCCTTGAAGCCTCTTCACTATTTCCAGCGTGTCCCCCTTGGTGCTGCCGCCGGCTCCATAGGTTACCGAGGCGAAAAGGGGATTTATCTGCGACAACCGGTCCACCGTGTTGAAGAAGGCCGGCCACTCGTTCCTATCTTTCGGGGGAAAGAACTCAAGCGAAACGAACTGCTGCGCCTGGTTCATCTTTTCCACTATTCTCACTGCAATCTCCAGCGCTTCTATTAGGCTCCCAAAGCCCACACATTGCCATATCGGCCGATGAAAATAAACTTTTTTGTCATGTCGACAGGCAGGAGCTGCAACTTTAATTATTTTTTATAAGAAGCCGTGTGGCTGCAACAGGAAGAGCGCTGCTCCAGATAGTATAAGTGCAAAAATACGTTGCTTGCCACCTATAGGAAATGATATACATGCAAGGTTCATGACCACGGGGACGCTCCTTGTGGTTTTTTTCATTTTTCCAAAGGGAGCAGTTCACATGATCACCGCATCAAACGTCACCCTCTCGTACGGCAAGAGGGTCCTGTTCAAGGACGTAAATATAAAATTCACCCCCGGCAACTGCTACGGCCTCATCGGGGCCAACGGGGCGGGGAAATCGACCTTCCTGAAAATCCTCTCCGGCGAGATCGAAGCCGACAAGGGAGACATCTCCGTCGGCAAAGGACGCATCGCCGTCTTGAAGCAGGACCAGTTCGCCTACGACGAGCACACGGTGCTGAACACCGTCATCATGGGGCACAAGAAGCTGTTCGACATCATGGCGGAGCGCGAGGCGATCTACTCCAAGCCGGAGTTCAGCGAAGAGGACGGCATCCGCTCGGCGGAACTGGAAGCGGATTTCGCCGAGATGAACGGCTACGAGGCGGAGAGCGAGGCGGCGGTACTGCTGAACGGTCTCGGCATCCCCGAGGAGATGCGCGGCAAGCAGATGAAGGAGCTTGAAGGCGGCGAGAAGGTCCGGGTGCTCCTGGCGCAGGCGCTCTTCGGCAACCCCGACGTGCTCCTCTTGGACGAGCCTACCAACCACCTGGACCTGAAGTCGATCTCGTGGCTGGAGGAGTTCCTGTTCCGCTTCCAGAACACCGTGATCGTGGTCTCCCACGACCGTCACTTCCTGAACCAGGTCTGCACCCACATAGCCGACATCGACTTCAGCCGACTCCAGGTCTACGTCGGCAACTACGATTTCTGGTACCAGGCAAGCCAGTTGCACCTGAAGCAGCGCCAGGACGACGTCAAGAAGACACAGGACAAGGCGACCGAGCTGAAGGAATTCATCCAGCGCTTCTCCTCCAACGCTTCCAAGGCGAAGCAGGCGACCTCCAGGAAAAAGCTTTTGGAGAAGCTGACCATCGAGGACATGCCGGTTTCCTCCAGGAAATACCCCTGGGTGGTTTTCAAACCGGAGCGTCCCTGCGGCGACATCATCCTTGAGGTGAAGGGGCTTTCCAAGGCGGTGGACGGGGTCCAGATCTTCAAGGATCTCGACCTGATCGTCAGGAAAAACGACAAGATCGCCTTCGTGGGGGGCAACTCGCTGGCGAAGACCACCTTGTTCCAGATCCTTGCCGGCGAGCTAGAGCCGGACGAAGGTACCTTCCGCTGGGGCGTCACCATCACCAACGCCTACTTCCCCAAGGAGAACGGCGACTATTTCAAGAGCGACCTGAACCTGATCGAGTGGCTGGGGCAGTATTCCCCTCCCACCGAAGGCGAAAGCTTCGCCCGCGGCTTCCTGGGCCGCATGCTCTTCTCCGGCGACGAAGCCCTGAAAAAGACCAGCGTCCTCTCCGGTGGCGAGCGGGTGCGCTGCATGCTCTCCAGGATGATGCTGGCCGGCGCCAACGTGCTGATGCTGGACGAGCCGACCAACCACCTCGACCTCGAGTCCATCACCGCGCTCAACAACGGGCTCATCTCCTACACCGAGGTGGTGCTCTTCGCCTCCCACGACCACGAGTTCGTCTCCACCGTCGCCAACAGGATCATCGAGATTCTCCCGAACGGCTGCATCGACCGCGACATGAACTTCGACGACTACCTGGAAGACGCGGACGTCATAGCGGAGCGCGACAGGCTTTGCAACGGCCACGCGGAGCTGAGCCTGTAGCACTTGTAGGAGCACCAGTCATGTTAAAAAGAAAGGGCCTTTCCCATGGGGGAGGCCCTTTCTTTTTGCGCTGATGTTCCGGCTTGCCCTCCGTAAAAGGCCCCCTCACCCCGCCCCTCTCCCAGAGGGCGAGGGGAGACAAGCCAAGCCCCGCACATACCCTCTCCCTCTGGGAGAGGGTGGCCGAAGGCCGGGTGAGGGAGATGCCACGAAGATGAAATGACCACCAGGAAGCTCCAGCTTCCCCTGGGTCCAAGCTGGAGCTTGCGTTTCCTTGGGTTCCCAAGCTGGAGCTTGGGAACCAGAAAACAAGCAAACCCCCTCGGCCTACATCTTCCCCGTGGCGTACCATTTGAGATAGGAGAGCCCGGCCCGGGTCCAGTAGCCAAGCTCCTCCCGCGACCGGATAGCAGCCAACTGCTCGAGGACGTACCGCGGGCGCAGGTAAAAGGAGCGGGTGAACGATCTCTGGCACTCCAGTAGCTCCTCCGCGCTGAAGTTAGTGGTGCGCCAGCGCGGCTTCTTGCCGAAGATGACGTAATCCTCCCAGGGCACCCCCGGCTCGATCAGCCCCGCGGCGAGCATCTTCTCCCTAAGCGGCGTCCCCGGGTAGGGGACCACCACGGAAACGGAGACGAAGCTCCAGGGAAGCCCCCGGATCAGCCTCCGCGTCTGTTCCAGATCCTCCCGGGTTTCTGAAGGGTCGCACCCTATGATGAAGTTCCCTTCCACATGCCTGATCCCCGCCTCCCTGGCCCAGCGCACCGCATTTTCAACCTGCCCGACCGTGATCCCTTTCCCCATCAACTCCAAGAGGCGCGGACTGCCACTCTCGACGCCGAAGGCCACCTTCTCGCAGCCGCAGCGCCGCATCAGCCGCAACAGTTCCGGCGTCACCGTGTTTACCCTGGTGTCGCAGTTCCAGGAACGGATGCCGCTGCGCGTGAGGATCTCGCAGATGACTGCGGCGCGCTCGGGGTTGAGCGTGAAGGTGTCGTCGGCAATGACCACGTGGTTCACCTTCTGCTCGCGCACCATCCGGTCCAGCTCGTCGGCTATGAAGAGAGGGTCACGGAAACGGACGCTCCTGCCGAAGGTGGCCTGGATGGCGCAGAAGGAGCAGGCGACCGGGCAGCCGCGAGAAGTGAAGAGTTCGCCGGAGCGTAGCGCGTTGGAAAAACCGCGGCTGGAATGGCCGGCACGAAGGGAGTAGTCGAGTAGGTCGCGGGCAGGAAAAGGAAGGGAGTCGAGGTCGGAAACCAGCTCGCGGGACGAGTTCACCCTCACCCCGTCCTCGGACCGGTAGGCGATCCCCCGAATGTCTTGGCCGGCTCCGCCCTCGCGCAGCCTCAGGCAAAGTTCCGCAAGCGTCAGCTCCCCCTCTCCCCGGACCAGGTAGTCAAAGGAGGGGAACTCTTCCAGCGTCTCTTTGGGAAGGGCGCTCGCGTGGCTCCCCCCTATCACGGTGACCGTGTCGCCGCGCCGCCGCTTCACTGCACGGGCTAGCTCGGCCGCGCTCTCTATGGTGGGGGTAGTGGCGGAAAAGCCGACCACCGCCGGGGAAAGCCGCTGCAAAAGCGCCCCAAGGTGCTCTTCGCTGTAGGGGGTCGCCTCGTAGTCGGCGATGTCCACCTGCAGCCCTGCCAGGCGCAGGCTGGAGGCGAGGTAGGCGAGGTTCATCGGGCGGGTATGCGAGAGGAGCGCCGCCCCCTGGAAAGGATCGGGGGGGCGCACCAGCAGCACGCTTCCCGGTTCCACCTGCGCCGCTCCCCTTGTTGGGGCGCCGCTCATCGCCCCTCCACCATGAATCTCAACTGCGCCATCTTCGGCTCCAGGTCGGGGCGGGGGGCAAGCCTATTAGCGATCTGGTACTCCTGCAGCGCCTCGGCGTGCTTTCCCTCTCGCAGGGAGAGAAGCGCCAGGAACAGATGCGGGAAGGGCTCCTGAGGGGTGAGAGAGATTGCCTGCTGGTACTTGAGACGCGCAGCGGCAAGATCCCCCCGAGCCTCGCAGAGCTGCCCGATAAACGCGCGGGTCCTTGCGTCCTTCGGGTCGAGCGCGGCTGCGGTCGCCAATGTGGCGGCAGCTTCGTCGAACTTCTTTTGCACCATCAGCGCCGCCCCCAGAAATGAATATCCGGGAGCAGATTTGGGGTCGAGTTTGGTCGAGATACGGAGTTCCCGGACCGCTTCGTCCAGTACCTGGTTCTGGGCGGGGTCCATGGGCTGGAGCATCACGTTGATGTCATCGGTGTGCCAGGGGGGGAGGGCACAGGCCAGCACGAACCCGAGTGAGAAGTGCGCCCTCCCCTTCCCCGGGCTCTTCTGCACCGTATCCCGCCACAGGGCCACCGGCGTCGTCCACACCTCGTTTCGCAGGTAGCAGGCGACGGAGCTGGCGAGAACCAGGAAGGCGACCACGGCGACCGCGGGACGCGAGGTGCAAAGCGGTGTCCCGCTGAACCGGGGGGGAAGGGAGAACGCGGCGGCGAGCAAGGCGATGAAGAAACCGACCGACGGCAGGTAGGCCCGATGCTCGAAGATGACGTCGTCGATCGGCACCACGCTCGACTCGACGCTGAGGGTGATGAAAAACCACCAGATGCCGAAGCCGGCCAGCGCGCGCATGCCGGCCCGGTCGTCTCCCCTGCGCGAGGTCGCCAGGAGATAAGTGCCGCCGGCTGCCAGCGCCAGCAGCAAAAGCAACGGCAGGACGACGGCCGGGGCGAGGAAAGCTTTCTGCAGCGGGTACTGATAGTCGAAGTTCTGGTTGACCGGCAGGATGAGGAGCCGCAAGTAGGTCGTTATCACCCCGAACTGCGTCATCAGGTATTCCCAGGGGGAGGTGTGGTTGAAATTGACCAGGTTCACCGCACCGGCCACCTTGCCCCCCTTGGCAGCCATGGCCGAGAGTGACATCAGCTTGAGCGGGATGATCGCCATGGTGAAGAGGAACGGGACCAGCCGCACGAGCCGGGCGGCGGTGACGGCGCCCCGGAAGAAGACGAACTCGTACAACGCGATCACCGCCGGGAGGGTGAAGGCGTTTTCCTTGCTCTTCATGGCTAGGACGCAGGCGAAAAGCGAGCCGAGGTAGCAGGCGACCCTCATCGGCTTCGTCTTTGCGAGCCTTCCCGCGGCGCACAGCGCCAACGACCCCAGGAAGAAAAAGGCGACCAGCGGGACGAAGCGCTGCACCACGTAGGTGACCGCCTGCGTCTGCAGCGGGTGGCAGACGAACAAAAGGCTCGCCAGAAACGGGAGGTAGAAGTATCTCTCCGCCGGGGGTGCCGCCCCTTCACCGTGCTCCGGCTGCAGCGCCGGCGTCCTCAGGGTGAGCCACAAGACGAGGTACACCAGCAGGGCGTCGGCCATGTGCAGCAGGAGGTTGACGACGTGGTACCCCCGCACGTCCAGCCCGTGCAAGGCGTGGTTGAGCGCAAAGGTGAAGTAAGCCACCGGGCGCAGGATGAAGTTGTTCTTCAGGTCCGGGTTGACCGGGAGCGCGAACACCTTTTGCGGATCGGCGAAGAAGGAGAAGTCCTTGATGGCCGGGTTGTTGACCAGGCAAGGGAGATCGTCGAAGACAAACGGCGCGGCTACGATGTTCGAATAGACCGCGAAGCCCAGCGCCAGCACCAGCAGGATATGAACCAGCGGATCGCGCCAGAGGCTCAGCTCTTCCTCCACCGCGGGCAAGGCCTGTGGCCCGGCTTGCGGCTCAAGCTTTGCTAACTTGCGTCTCTTTTTCATGTTTTCTCCAAGCCGTCAGCCTTTTCTGGCCACGGCGAACAGGGAGGAGCCGATCGGCAGCCGCAGGCGCCGCAGCAGGGAATTCTCCATCCGCATCACATTCAGAAGAACCCGGTTCACCAGTGGCGAAGGGAGCACCACGTCCGAGGCCCCAGCTTTGGCGGCACGGGCGGAGCGCAACCGTCCGCGCAGCAGCCGGCACCCCGCGACGAGCGGGAAAAGCAGGCTTACCCGGAAGCTCAAAAGCGCGACGCGAAACCCCGCCGCGGCCAGCCTGTCACGAAGGGTGCGCTCGTCGTAGCGCTCGCGGGTGTGGACCGCCACGTCGTGGGAACTTCTGAGCCACTCCAGGGCCACCAGGTTGAGGATCAGCATCCCCCCCGGCCGGAGCGCCGCGAGGAACGACTTCAGCACCTCTACGTCGTCCCGGACCCCCTGGTGGTACAGGACGTCGATGGAGGTGATCAGGTCGTAGCGCTCCGGCTCCAGCTCCAGACCGTTCAGGTCGCCGATTTCGGCGGCGACGCCGCGCCTGCGGCAGAAGCGGATCGCCTCCCGCGAAGCGTCGACCCCCTCCACCTCGCCGTAGGGTGCCAGCAACTGGCAGAGCCTTCCGGTGCCGCACCCCGCATCGAGGATGCGCAAGGGGCGCTTAAGGCGCGCGGCCTCCCGCGCCACGTGGGAGAGGATCAGCTCGTGCAGCCCCACGTACCACCAGTGGGAATCCTCCGCCTGGAACATGCGGGCGTATTCCGCCGGGTTCATCGGCTCCCCCGGAAAAACGCCCGCACCGCCTCGACCACCTTTTCGGCGTGGCGCCGGGGGAGCTCCGGGTACATGGGGAGCGAGAGGATGCTGCGAGCCAGGCGCTCGGTCACCGGCAGGTCCCCTTCCCGATAACCCAGGAAGGCATAGCCGCGCATCAGGTGCACCGGGTGGGGGTAGTTGATGCGGGTCTCTATCCCTTCGCCGCGCAGATATTCCTGCAGCTCATCGCGCCGGCCGGTCCTCACTGTGTAGAGGTAGAACTGGTGCCGGCACCCCTCCCGGACAGCAGGAAGCGCGAGGTCCCCGACCCCTGCGAGCCCCTGGTCGTAAAGCTCCGCCAGCTCGCGGCGCTTTTCGACCGCCCTCTCGACCCCGGGCAGCGCAAGGCTCAACAGGGCCGCCTGCACCTCGTCCAGCCGAGAGTTGAACCCCTCCTCTTCGGCATAGTAGCTTCCCTCCATGCCGTAAAAGCGCAGCCGCCTCAACCGTGCCGCAAGCTCCGGGTCGGCCGTTGTCATCACGCCCGCGTCGCCGAAAGCCCCCAGCACCTTGGTGGGATAGAAGGAGAAGGCGCCGATATCCCCGAGGCTCCCCGCCCGGTTCCCCCGGTAGCTGGCGCCGCAGGCCTGGGCGCAGTCCTCGACGATGCGCACCCCCCGTCGCTTGGCGATCTCGACAAGAGGCGCCATGTCCGCCATCTGGCCGCACAGGTGCACCGGAAGGATGCAGCGGGTGCGCCCGTTCATGGCTCCCTCCACCTGAGAGACGTCGATCAGGAAGGTGTCCTCTTCGACGTCGACAAAGACAGGGGTCGCGCCGGCGGCGCGTATCGCTGCCACGGTGGGGACGGCGGTATTGGAGACGGTGATCACCTCGTGCCCCGCCCCTACCCCCAGCGCCTTCAGGGCCAGCGTCAGGGCGTCCGTCCCGGAATTGACCCCGACCGCGTAGCCGGTCCCGCAGTAGGCGGCGATCGCCTCCTCGAATGCCGCCACCTCCTGTCCCATCACGAGCCGGCCCGAGGAAAAGACACGATCCACTGCGCGCAGGTACTCGTCGCGCCGCGGCTCATAGGCGGCAAGATAATCCCAGTAACGGACCGGTTCTGCGCTCGACATAAGTTCTCCCTCAGTTCGTTCCAGGTTCCCCGGAATTCGATCTCGTTCCCAAGGTCCACCTTAGGAACGCAAGGCGCGTGGCCATCGTGCAAAGCTGGAGCTTTGGGTTGCATTTGGTTCCCAAGCTGGAGCTTGGGAACCAGAAGATGGGCAGAATATCGATGCTGCCGTCCATTCTCCCTCTCCCCCTAGGAGAGGGTCGGGGTGAGGGCGAGGGGATGGACTCTGTCCCTCCCCCGCTTCCCCTACAGCAAGCAGGAGAGGATGCTGCGGGCGCACGAGTTCACCTGCTCCCCCAGCTGCACCAGGAAAGCGATTTCGCTAAGCGGGATCCAGCGGTAGTCCGGGGGAAGCTCCAGAGTCTCCCCCTCGGGGAGCACCAGGACCCGGTGCAGGTTGTACTCCTGGTAAAACCGCGCCCCCTCCTCGGTCTGCCGGCTCTCGTGGAGCACGGGAAAGCGCCCCGGGGCGGAGAACTCCTCGAACAGAAACGGCTTCGTCAGCTTCAGGCTCCCTTCGTAATTTTCCCTGGCGAACTGCGCCGTCGGGCCCAGCTGGACGGTGAGGCGGTTTCCGACCTCGGCTTTGGCCTGCATCAGGAGCTCCATGCCGCGCCCCCCCTTGCGGACCAGGAGGCCGATGATCCCGGGAGCGGGGTTCTCGAGGATGGGCTGCCCCCAAGAACCTACCTCGCGCGTTTCGGAGGAGATCCGCAGCCCCACGATGCGGAAAAAACCGCGCGACAGGTGCGAGAAGAACCCCTTTTCGTCCAGCGCCCATTCCTGCAGATCGGTCAACCCGATGCGCCTGGTAAGGATGTGGGTACAGGCCCTGCGATCGTCCAGCCACTGGAGCGTTTCCCGCAGCCCATCATCTTCATGCCATACGCCCGCGCCTGCTTCGCCAACGGGGACCAGCGCGGAGAGGATGCTGCGCGTGCAGGCGTTCACCATGTTGTCGCTGCGGATCAGCGCGGCGATCTGGCGCAGGGTAAGCCAGATGAATCCCTTGGGCAGCTCCACCGGGAAATCGTCCCCCGCCACGACCACCATGTTGCGGTTCGACTTGTACAGGAACCGCCCGCCGTCCTCGGTCTGCAGGCGGGCAAACAGCAGCCGGGACGGGTGCGGATCCATGAAGTGCTCCAGAAAGAGCGGTATGCCGCCGCCATGGGCGCAGGTGTAGTTGCTGTAGGTAGCCTGCACCGTCGGGGAAAGCTGGATCCCTCCAAGGTTCCCCGGCTCCTCCTTGGCCTGGAGGCAGAAGTGCAGGGTGCCGGCGATGGACTTGGCCAGGATGCCCAGGATGCCGATCTCGGGCTGCTCGATGATGGGCTGGTCCCATTCCAGCTCGTGGCGCCCCAACCTGTGCCTCGCGTGCACGCCTATGACGCTGAAGAAGCGGCCGGTTTGGTGGCGGATGTTGCCGGTTATCGGGTCGCGGTGCCACCCCTGCACCGTGTCGAGCGGAACCAGGCTCTTGTTCAGCGAACAGGCCTCGCGCGCCTGCCCGATCCAGCCTTCGACGCAGGCGTCGTCATGCAGGGACAGTCCGCAGTCAAGTGAGCGGGCGACCCCTCTGGCATGTTCAGGGGCAATGGCCAGGGAGGCTGGAAGCGGAAAACTCAACTCAGGCGCCATGACGCTCCCCCCCCGTTTTCGCCAGCAGCTTATCCCTCACGATGAACTGCGGCTCCTGGTTCAGCTTCAAATAGATCCGTCCCACGTACTCGCCCACGATGCCGGTCGCCAGCAGCTGGACCCCTCTGAAAAACATGGTGATGGAGCTCAACTCTTCGATGTCGCTCGGGTCGTTCAGCATGGGAAGCCATCCCCTGATCAGCATGGCGCAGACGGAATAGATGCCGAGACAGGTCAACACCGCCCCGGCCGCGGCTAGTAACCGCAGCGGGATCAACGAGTAGCTTACGAAGACGTTGCCCCAGAGATCGGCGAGCTTCTTCATGGTATAACCGGACCGCCCCTCCCGCCGCACGTCGTGCCGTACCTGGACCGTACCTATGTTCCGTGTGGTGCGCAGGATGAGGGCATCGAGGTAGACGTTGGGGCTTCTGTGCACGACGAGATGGTCCACCAGGAAGCGGTTCATCGCCTTGAAACTGGATAGGTAGAGGTTCGCCGGCTTGTCGAGCGTCACGCGTGCCAAGGTGCCGTTCAGGTAGCTCCCGAGGTTGCGATACCAGCTGTCGCTCTTGGTTGCATACTGGCAGTAAACGACGTCGTACCCCTTCTTTATCTCGGTCAAAAGCTTGGGCACTTCTTCCGGCGGGTTTTGGAAATCGTCGTCCATGACGACGACGTAATCGCCGCAGGTATGGTTCAATCCAGCCATCACCGCGTTGTGCTCGCTGAAGTTGCGAGACAAGGCGAGATAGGTGACGGTCTGGGGAAACTCGTCGCAGAGAGTGCGGCAGATGCGGTCACTTTCGTCGCGGCTGTAATCGTTGACCAGTACGATGTCGAGCCGGTAATCGCCCGACAGCTCCGAAATGAGGGCGCGGCAGAGCGGGCCGATGGTTTTCTCGGCGTTATAGACAGGAATTACGATGGAAATGGGAATCATTTATCCTATTTTGCGCAATTTTCCGTGCGCTGACGGGTGTACGCGAAGCGGCGCTGACGCAGGTTCTTCGGCTTGCCGAGGCAGAGAGGCCGGCGAAAGACGTCGCCTGCTCGCGGCACGGCTGCTGAGAATGACTGCGGATGCGACGGAGATGCGCCCCGCTCGGCTGCAAGCGGGCCGGAGACACCTGGGACAAACCATCTTCGCGCCGCTATGCGTATTGGTAACGCGGGTGACGGCGGTAGCATGGCCGGTCGGAACAGGTCAGGGGATCAGCAAGAAGGTGGGGAGCGCCCGTGGAGGGAATGCAGTTCAGGATCTACGAGATGGGGAGCCAGGAAGCAGGCGGAGGCAACCGTCGTGTTCCAGACGGTTTTGCAGCACCCAAAGGAGAGGAATTCGGCGTCGATGACGTGGACGGGAACAGTTTCGCTGCAGTGGGCAGAGCTTGGCGCTTTCTTGCCGCACAGGTTGAGGACGGCCCGCGGCTTGGGCTTGGGCCCGGGGCCATGTTCGAGAAGCGCAATCCTCATTCCGGCGAAAGCCAGGAAGAACATCACTGCGCATGCCGCCGCAGTTTTTACCATTCTGCTGTTGACCATGAACGTTAAGCCTGACTCCCGGGACATCTACTCTCAAAAAGCGCAAAGGACAGCTAAGGCGACCGCAACATAGCGTAAAACGGATAAAAAAGTCAACATTAATTCACTAAAGTACATTTTTCGACAGGAGACATAGGGAGATTCCCTCCTCATTTGACCTGCAGAAAATTTCTGACTCCCGTGAATACGATTTGGGCTGCGAGGGCCGCGACGAATAGGCCGGTGAGCTTGCTGAGGATGGTGATCCCCTTTTTGCCGACGATGTGTTCGATGAAGGAGGCGCAGACAAGGAGGATGCCGACGCAAAGAACCGCCGCCGCGAGTGCCGCAAGGCCTACGAACACCTGCCAGTTGTGCTGCACCTCGGCCCCCATGACCAGGAGCGCACCGGTGGTGCCGGGGCCTACGGTCACCGGTATGGCGAGAGGTACCACGGAGATGGCGCCGCGCTTCTCGCTGGGAGGCGCGCTGTCGTCGCCGTGCACCATGTGCACCGCCGACAGGAACAAGAGGCTACCGGCGCCGATCCTGAAGGAGTCGAGCGTGATGCCGAAGAGCGAGAAGAGGGTGTTGCCGAAGGAGTAGAGGACGAAGCAGGCGACCAAGACGGCGAGGGTGACCCGAAGCGCGGTGGCGCGTCGTTCCGAGGCCGAGAGTTCAGGCGTCATGGCGAGGAAAGTGGAGAGGACGAAGAAGGGAGTCAGCAGGAAGAAAAACCTGATCCACACGGTGAAGAAAAACTCTGAATACGTTTCCATCCTGAGACTGGCTCTCCTGTTAAAAGCTTTCACCACAGAGGTACACAGAGGTACACAGAGGAAGGCAGAAACAAGGAAACAAGGCGGGTTTAAACCTTTTAAAAGATTTTGGTTTTACCCTGTGCTCCTCTGTGTACCTCTGTGGTGATGCTTTTGTTTTTTATTCAGCTACTTTCAGAACTATCTTTCCGAAGTGCTTGTCTTGTTCCATCATCCGGTGCGCTTCGACCACCTGATCGATGGGGAACGCCTTCTCGATGATCGGCACGATGGTGCGGTCGGCGAACTTCGGCATGGCGCGGCGCACGAACTCGGCCGCGATCTCCCCCTTCTCGGAAACCGGACGCGAACGGAGCACGCTGCCAATGATCTGCTGGCGCTTCACCATCATGAGGGCCAGGTTCAGCTCGGCCTTGATGCCAGAGATGACCCCGATGATGACGAGCCTCCCCTTGTACCCCAAGGAGTTCATGTTGGGTGCCAGGTACTTGGCGCCAACGTGGTCCAGGATGACGTCGACACCCTTTTTGTTGGTGAACTCCTTGACCGCCTCGGAGAAGTCCGGGGTCTCCTTGAAGTTGATCACCAGGTCGGCCCCCAACTGCTTCACGCGCTCCAGCTTCTCGGGCGAGGCGGTGACGATCAGCTTGGACTTCGGCGCCAGGGCCTTGCAGAGCTGGATGGCAGCGGTGTTAACCCCGCCGCCGCCGCCATGCAGGATCGCCGTCTCGCCGTCCTTAAGCCCGCCTATCATGAAGACGTTGAGGAAAGCGGTGATGTAGGACTCGCAGATGCAGGCCGCCTCCTCGAAGCTCACCGTCTCGGGGACTGGCATCAGGTGGCAGGCGTAGGCGACTGCGTACTCGGCATAACCGCCGCCCCCCACAAGCGACACCACGCGGTCGCCTTTCTTCCAGCCGGTTACGCCCGGTCCAAGCTCCTCGATGATGCCCGCGACCTCTAACCCGAGGATTTCGGAATCGCCCGGCGGGGGGGGATATTTCCCTTCGCGCTGCACCAGGTCGGGGCGGTTGATGGAGGTTGCATAGACCTTGACCAGCACCTCTCCTTCTTTGGGGACCGGCCTGTCCACTTCACCCAGCTTCAGAACCTCGACACCGCCAAAACCCTCCATCAGCACAGCTTTCATGGTTTCCCTCCAGAAAAATTAAATTGATAGCGTATACAGGCGCACACTATCTCAAAAACAGGCGCAATTGATCAACCTGAATTTTGTCGATGGAGGGAAAAAATCAGCGGAATTTGACTGCGACGCCCTTGGCCTTCATCTCGCTGACCGGGTAGAAGATGTAGGTGTCCATCTCCACGGTTACCTCGGGGAGGATGACGGCGTCGGCCCCGATCTTTTGGGCCTCGGCGCGCAGGGCATCGTAAGCCCAGCTGTAGTCGGCGGGGGTCAGGTCGGCATGAGAGCCGTAGCGGGAGCGGCGTACCTGGATGTTGCCGACCTTGTAGTAGGGGCGCAAGAGTTCGTCCTGGGTGAGCACCGGCGGGGCGTTGACCACGTTGAGTCTCGCAGTCGCGCATCCGCCGAAAACGACGGCGCACAGAAGCAGAAATACCGGCAACACTCTTTGCAAACAACCTCCCATATTCTTCACCTCTTTCGGCAGTCAGCGCTGCACCCTGTACGGTCATAAATCCGGTGACAGTTTAACTGTCATTTTCCCACTTTACAACCGTCTTTTGGCCATGATAGTATTTCGCGTTTCAATCACCAAACTGATTCGGAAAGGAAGCAGCTTATGTCAGGACATAATAAATGGAGCACCATCAAACACAAGAAAGGCGCCGCCGATGCCAAGCGGGGCAAAGTATTCACCAAGATAATCAAGGAAATCACCGTTGCCGCGAAACTCGGCGGCGGGGATCCGGACGGCAACCCGCGCCTTAGAACCGCTATAGATAAGGCAAAAGGCGAGAACATGCCGAAGGACAACGTCGAGCGCGCGATCAAAAAGGGCGTCGGCGGCCTGGAAGGGACCACCTACGAAGAGACCACCTACGAGGGTTACGGCCCCGGCGGCACCGCGGTTCTGGTCGAGGTCATGACCGACAACCGCAACCGCACCGTCTCCGATGTGAGGAGCATATTCACCAAGTGCAACGGCAACATGGGTGAGTCCGGCTGTGTTTCCTGGCTTTTCGACAAGAAGGGATTGCTGGTTTTCCCGAAGAGCATCGACTTCGACAAGCTGTTCGAAGCCTCCATCGAGGCGGGCGCCGACGACGTGACCGATGAAGACGAGCAGTACGAAGTGCTGACCGACCCGGCCGCGTTCCACCAGGTGAAGACTGCCCTGGAGGGAGCAGGCTTCAAGGCCGAGTCCGCCGAGATCACCATGATTCCGCAGACCATGGTGAAGCTTGAAGGAAAGAACGCAGAGAACATGCTGAAGCTGATGGACCGTATGGAAGACAACGACGACGTCCAGAACGTCTACGCGAACTTCGACATCTCCGAAGAAGAGATGGAAAAGATGATGTAGCAAAGGCAGGGTCTTTTGTGGTACTAAGAGCGCGGGCTTGTCCCCGCGCTTTTTTTTTAACTTTCAGGATTCAAACATGATCATTCTCGGCATCGACCCAGGCTCCCGCAAGACCGGCTACGGCATCATCTCCAAACAGGGAAACCGCCTGATCCACGTCGACAACGGCGCCATCTTCACCCAGAGCGCCAAAGACTTCCCCGAGAGGCTGGAGAAGATCTTCACCGGGCTCTCCGAGATCATCGCGCAGTACCGCCCCGAGGTGGTCGCGGTGGAGGACGTGTTCCTGGCGAAGAACGCCCAGAGCGCCTTGAAGCTCGGGCAGGCGCGCGGCGCGGCCATCGTCGCCGCGGTGAACGTCGGCCTCCCGGTCCACGAGTACACGGCGATGCAGGTGAAGCAGGCGGTGGTCGGCACCGGTCGCGCAGAAAAGGCGCAGGTGCAGCAGATGATCAAGGCGCTTTTGAACCTGCCGGAGGTGGCGCAGGAAGACGCCTCCGACGCCCTGGCGGTCGCCATCTGCCACGCCCACTCCGCAGGCATCAATGCCCTTTTTAAAAACGTCAGGTAGCCACTAATGTTTCTTCACCGTCAATTGTCAATTGTCCATTGCCAATTGGTTCAGGAGAGTTTTTTATGATCGCGCTCCTTACCGGAAAGCTCGCCTACAAATCCCCCGAGTTCATCATCCTGGACGTCAACGGCGTGGGATACCAGGTGCACATCCCCTTCTCCACCTACTACACCCTCCCCGTCGAAGGGGGCGCGCTGTCGCTGCAGATCCACACCTCGGTGAAGGAAGACGCCATCAACCTGTACGGCTTCCGAACCCAGCAGGAGAAGGAACTGTTCCAGCTCCTGATCGGCGTCTCAGGCGTGGGGCCGAAGCTCGCCACCGGCATACTTTCCAACAGCGAGCCTTCCGAGCTTGCCGATTCGCTCGTCAACGGCAACCTGGCCCGGCTCTCCGCCATTCCCGGCATCGGCAAGAAAACAGCGGAGCGCCTGGTGCTGGAACTTAAGGAAAAGATGAAGAAGCTGGGCCTCGCGCAGCCGCAGGCAGGCGGCACCACCGCTCCGGCCAAACAGGAGATCAGGGACGACGTGCTCTCCGCGCTCATCAACCTGGGGTACAAGGAAGCCGTGGTGCAAAAGGCACTGGCAGAGTTGAAGGTCACGGAAGACGCGACCGTCGAACTCGTGCTCAAGCAGGCGCTGAAGATACTGATGAAGTAGGCGACGCAGCAGGCGTATCCCTCCGGCATGCCCCTTGACCTTTATCTCCAACTGTTATAATTTGGCCCCTTGCATTTTGCAGGATTGCCGCAGCAAGGAGAGCCATGACCCGCCTTATCAGCGCAGATAAATCAGAAGACGACCTCCTTGAGGCGTCGCTGCGCCCGCGGGCGCTCTCCGACTACGTAGGGCAGGAAAAGGCCAAAGGAAACCTGGGACTTTTCATCGACGCCGCCCGCGGCAGAAGCGAGGCGCTCGACCACGTGCTCCTGTACGGCCCGCCGGGACTCGGCAAGACCACGCTGGCCAACATCATCGCCTGCGAGATGGGGGTCAATATCAAGTCCACCTCCGGCCCGGTGATCGAGCGTCCCGGCGACCTGGCGGCCATCCTCACCAACCTGGAAGCGCACGACGTCCTTTTCATCGACGAGATCCACCGCCTCTCGCACGTGGTGGAGGAGATCCTCTACCCGGCCATGGAGGACTTTCAGCTCGACATCATCATCGGCCAGGGGCCGAGCGCCCGTACCATCAAGCTCGACCTCCCGAAGTTCACCCTGGTCGGCGCCACCACCCGGGCCGGGCTCCTTTCCTCACCCTTGAGAGACCGCTTCGGCGTCATCTCCCGCCTGGAGTTCTACACCCACGAAGAACTCGCCTTCATCATCACCCGTTCCGCCCGCATCTTCGGGATGGCCATAGCGCCCGAAGGGGCCATGGAGCTTGCGCGCCGCAGCCGCGGGACCCCGAGGATCGCGAACCGCCTACTGCGCCGCGTGCGCGATTTCGCCCAGGTCCGCGCCGACGGCGTTATCACCCGCGAGGTAGCCGACCAGGCGCTGGCGCTTTTAGAGATAGACGACATGGGGTTCGACATGATGGACCGCGCCATCCTGCTCACCATCATCGACAAGTTCGGTGGCGGTCCGGTAGGGCTCGACACCATAGCCGCCGCCATCAGCGAGGAAAGCGACACCATCGAGGACGTGTACGAGCCGTTCCTGATCCAGAACGGTTTCCTGAACCGCACCCCCAGGGGGCGTGTTGCGACCGCCGCGGCCTACCGGCATTTCGGCAGAATCGCGCCCGAGCCGCCGCAGGGCAAACTCTTCTAAGCCAATTGACAATTGATAATTGACAATTGACAATGGCAGAGCTTTGTTTGCTTTTCTACTCATTACATCAATACCGGCACTGCTTGACCTGACAGCGGGTCACGGCCTGTTCTACTTCATTGCAGAAATACTGGCACAGCACTTGACCTGACAGCGGGTTCGCTTTTCGTTGTCAATTGTCAATTGTCAATTGTCAATTGGTGTTAGCCTTATGCAGCTTATCTTTGATTTCCCGGTGGTGCCGCGTTTCGGCTTTGAGAACTTCGTGGTCTGCGGCGGCAACAAGACTGCCTACCAGTTCGCGAAGAAGCTGGTCGAGGACCCGACGGAGAACCTTCTCTACATCTACGGCCCGGAAGGCTCGGGCAAAACCCACCTTTTGACCGCCCTCTCCAATTCCATCGACGGCAGGTACTTTTCCTTCCGGGACGCAGGCTCGCTATACGGCTCCAGCGTCGGCAGCGAAGGCCCTTCCCGGCTGGCCGAGCACTTCCAGGGCGCGGCCGCGCTGGTACTGGACGACCTGCATCTCCTCCCCAACCTGCACGAAGTGCGGGTCGAGCTTTGGGAACTCTTCAACGCCTTTTACAGTTCCGGCCGCAAAATCGCCATCTCCGGCCTTATGCCCCCCAAAGAGCTGCCGCACCTGGACGGGCACCTGACCAGCCGCCTGCTCTGGGGCCTTGTGGCGCGGATGGACGTCTCCGACGACGAGTCCAGGAGGATGATCCTGAAGAAGCTGGCCGAGGACCGACAGATGGCGCTTCCTGACGACGTCATAGACGAGATGCTCTTGAGGGTGAGGCGGGACATTCCGTCGCTCGTGTACGCCCTGGAGAACATCAACCGCTACGCCATCTCGACCAAGAGAAAGGTGAGCCTTAGGCTGGCGAAAGAAGCTTTTAGAGGCAATTGAGAAGCAATTCAGAGTCAATTGACAATTGACAATTGACAATGCAACCCTTACTCACTACTGCGGCAGCACCAATACAAAAAAGGCTTCTGAACTTCCTCTACCAGAGGTTGTCTCAGAAGCCTTCTTTCGTCCGTCTATCGCCTTGCTTTTCGTTGTCAATTGTCAATTGTCAATCGTCAATTGGTTTTCAATTGCCTTTCTTCGTCTCCAACTCCTCCCACCGCTCGAAGGCCGCGGCAAGTTCGGCTTCCAGCCTGCCGTAGTTCGCAGTGATGGCGGCGATGCCCCCTTCGACGCTGCCGTAGCAGGAAGGATCCCCCAGCTGCGCCTCGACCTCGGCGAACTCCTGCTCCAGTTCTGCAATCCTAAGCTCCAGCTTCTCCAGCTCGATACGCTCGGCGTAGGTGAGCCCCTTCTTCTTCTCGGCCCTGGCGGCCTGGATCGTATCCTTCTTCTCGACGCGCTGCGCTACTGCCGCCACGCGCGCCTCTTCCTTGCGCTCCCTGTAGTTGCTGTAGTTCCCCTCGTAGAAGGTGACATCCCCCTCTCCCTCGAAGGAAAGGATGCCGGTGGCGACCTTGTCCAAGAAGAAGCGGTCGTGGGTGACCATCAGCACGCAACCCGGAAAGGCGGCGATGGAGGCGTCGAGAAGCTGCAGGGTAGGTATGTCCAGGTCGTTCGTCGGCTCGTCGAGCACCAGGAGGTTCGAGTCCTGCAGCATGAGTCTGGCGAGGATGAGCCTGCTCTTCTCTCCGCCGGAGAGGCTTCCCACCGGGCGCCGCCTGTCCTCGGGCGAGAACAGGAACTCCTCCAGATAGCCGATCTTGTGCCGCTTGTCCCCGGTCGGCGTGGCGACGTAATCCCCCTCGCCAAAGAAGTCGTAGACGGTCTCATTCGGATCGATCACCTCGCGCAACTGGTCGAAGTAGGAGATCTTCGTTTTCTTGCCGACCACGACCTTCCCCTGGTCCGGCTCCTCCTCCCCCATGATCATGCGGATCAGGGTGGTCTTGCCGCAGCCGTTGGGCCCGATCACGCCGACGCGGTCGCCGCGCTTCATCCCGAAGGTGAGCTTCTTGAGCAGCTTCTTCTCGCCGAACCCCTTGCTCACACAGTCCAGCTCCAGGATGGTCCCCCCGAGCCCCTCTTCGGTGTTAAAGCCGATCTTCAGCTCCTTGCGCGCCGGCCCCGCCAGGCTCTCCTCAAGGGCGTAATAACGGTCGATGCGCGCTTTTTGCTTGGTGGAGCGCGCAGGGGGGCCGCGCCTGATCCAGTCGGTCTCGGTGCGCAGCAGGTTCAAAAGGCGCGAGCGCCTGGTCGCCTCGTTCAGGAGCCGCTCTTCCCGCTGCTCCAGGTACCTGGAATACCCCCCCTGGTAGGAAATGACGGCCCCGCGCTCCAGCTCCAGCATCCGGGTCACCACCTCGTCGAGAAAGTAGCGGTCGTGGGTGATCAGCATCACGGCGCCTGGGTAGGCCTTAAGGTGATCCTGCAGCCACTGGGTGGTGTCGGCGTCCAGATGGTTGGTCGGCTCGTCGAGGAGCAACAGTTCCGGGGCCTGTAGCAAGAGCTTCGCCAGCGCCACCCGGCGCTTGGTCCCCCCGGAAAGCGTGCCGATCTTCTGGTCGCGATCGGGCAACTGCAGGTGGGTCATCATTTCGGAGACACGGTGGTCGGTATTCCAGCCGCCGTGGTGCTCGATCCAGTCGGAGAGCTCCCCCTGGCGCGAGAGGAGCCGGTCCATGTCGGGAGGGTTCGACGCCATGCGCTCGGAGAGTTCGTTGAAGGAGGCCATGGCGGCGCGGATCTCCTTCAAGCCCCCTTCTATCTCGGCGGCCACGGTGGAGCTTTCGTCCAGCACCGGTTCCTGGCTCAGGTAGCCGACGGATGCCCCGCGCTTCATGGCGATGGAACCGCCGTCGTGGTCCTCGATGCCGGCAAGGATGGTGAGCAGCGTCGATTTCCCGGCGCCGTTGGCTCCGATCAGGCCGACCCTCTCCTCCTCTCCCACCGCGAACCCGACCTGGTCCAGAAGCTCCCTGGAACCAAAGCTTTTACAAAGCCCAGTTACGTCTATTACGTTCATGCAAACTCCAAAACCGGGGGCAGATGTGGCTATCTGAACCCTCGGGAAATAATCGGCGCACCGAAAGCGTCGCAGCCGCGGCTGCGAAGCGCCCTAGTATTGCATGTCCCCTGCCTATCAGGGAAGTCCGAAATTAAAAATAAAAAGGCAGCGGACCCTTTCGGCCCACTGCCAGTAACGCTTTTCCCTGGGGGAATCCGGGAGAGATCTACGGCAGCATGAACACTCCCCTGGCGCCCGCCTCGCCTGGGCGCGGCCTTTCTTACTGGCCCTTGAAGAAGTCGCTGATCCTGCCAAAGAGCGCCGACGGGCGGTACTGCTTGGGAATAGCATAGGTGCCGGTTCTATTGACGGGAACCGTCATCTCCCCCACCGGGGTCTCCAGTTCGAGCCCGGCGGCAAGCTGGTACGGTATCCGGTCCGGGTCTGGCCTGCGTTTCAGGATCTCGATCAGGTCCTGGTAGCTGATCCTGATCGGGATGCGGAAGTCGGCCTCCCCTTGGGCGGGGAACTTCACCTCCTCGCGCGCCCCACCCTTGGCCAGCGGCAGCGCCATCACCCTCAGATCGTAACTGAACCCTTGAAGCTTCAGGTCGAAGCTGTTGGGGTTCTTCACCTTCAGGTACAACTCCATGCCGGCGCCGGTGGGATCGAGCGAGACCACGCTCAGGTCCTCAACGGTCACCATCGGATGAGTGACGAAGCTGGTGCAGCCGGAGAGCGCGACGACAGCCAATAAAACGAACAGTATCTTTTTCAAACCGGGACTCCTCCTTGTTCAGCGGCCCTCGACAAGCCCGCCAGGGGAATGAAAACGGGCGGGCCCCCGAAAGAGCCCGCCCACTATAACACAACCGAACTTCAAACCGCAAAAGGACTAGCTGTTGCTGGCTACTTGCTGCAGCATCCCTTTTCGCATCTCGTGCAGAATCTCCGCACGGAAACGCTTGCGGACTTTATCGTAGGCCCTGGCCGCGGGCCCCGTTCCGCAATAGAGCCTCTTGGCCCTTGCCTTGTTTCCTTTCGCCATGTCGAGCTTCTCCCTGAGCTCTTTCACCGCAGCGTCCGCGCACTTCTCGTCGTCCCACATCTCCTGCGGCGTGTATCCATGGCTTGCGGCCCTCTCCGGCATCAACTGCCAGACACCCAAGGCTCCCTTGTGTGAGACCGCTCTCGATGACAGCTTGTGGCCGCCTGTTTCCGCCAGGGCTATTTCAGCCAGATCCAGCGGTGTAAATAGGGTTCCCTCGGTCTTCTCGTAGCAGATTTCCGCGAGCCATTTGGCCCTGGCGGGTGTGGTCCTGCGTGCAAAAGCCGTGTAAATGGCGGGAACCAGTTTCTTCCTTCCGTCAAGTACCGCCTCCTTGGGCAGCTCCGTCTGCGTGGCAGGGGTGGAAGCAGGTGCGTTTTCCACCAACTTCTCGCTCCCTTCCGCCCAGGCAAGCAGCGCCCGGTCCTGCTCCGAAACACCCGGAGTGACCGGTACCTGCGCCTGTTGCAGGTGGGACTGGTCGCACGATGCCGTCAACATGAGCATCGCGACCAGCAACAAACATTTTCTTTTCATAGATCGCTTTTGAATGGCTTGTGCCGGCTTTAGTAGCTTTAAATAAATGTCGGTAGTGAAGCCTGCGCCAATCTCTCCTTTCATTATAATGCAAGTGGCTCGTCGCCAACCTGAGGGCTCTAGTGTAGCCAAAACCGACAACATTGCAAGAAGCACATTAATTTCTTGTAACTATGGTCGATAAAAAGGGAGGCCCGCGTTAGCGGCCCTCCCCCACTAAAACCTCAGGAATTCATATATTAAAGCTGTACCCCCATAACCTCGGCCACGGTATGGATGTCCTTATCGCCTCTGCCGGAAAGGCAGACCACGATGCTCTCATTGGACGATAGTGTCGGTGCCAGACGCAGTACGTGCGCCACTGCGTGCGACGATTCCAGCGCCGGAATGATACCCTCCTCTCGGGTCAGCACCTGGAACGCGTCCAGTGCCTCCTGGTCGGTGACGGAGACGTAGCTGGCGCGCCCGCTCTCCTTCAGGAAGGCGTGCTCGGGTCCCACGCCTGGATAGTCGAGCCCCGCCGAAATGGAGTGGGCGTGGGCGATCTGCCCGAAACCGTCCTGCAACAGGTAGGTCTTGTTGCCGTGCAAGACACCGACAGTCCCGGCGCAAAGCGGTGCTGCGTGCTTGCCGGACTCGATGCCGTAGCCGGCCGCCTCGACCCCGACCATCTTCACGCTCGCGTCGTCGCTGAAAGCGTGGAAGAGGCCGATGGCGTTACTCCCCCCTCCGACCGCCGCCACCAGGTAGTCAGGGAGTTTTCCTTCCGCCTCCAGGTGCTGCGCCCTCGCCTCGTCGCCGATGATGGCCTGGAAGTCGCGCACCATCGCCGGGTACGGGTGAGGTCCCGCCACGGTGCCGATGATGTAGAAGGTGTCGGTGACATAGGTGACCCAGTGGCGCATGGCCTCGTTCATGGCGTCCTTGAGGGTCGCCGTGCCGGAGGTGACCGGGGTCACTTTCGCCCCCAGGAGTTTCATCCTGAACACGTTGAGGGACTGGCGCCGGATGTCCTCCTCCCCCATGAACACTTCGCACTCCATGCCGAACAAAGCCGCCACCGTCGCGGTCGCCACGCCGTGCTGCCCGGCGCCCGTCTCGGCGATCACTCTCTTTTTCCCCATCTTCCTGGCGAGCAGCGCCTGGCCGATGGCGTTGTTCACCTTGTGGGCGCCGGTGTGGTTCAGGTCCTCGCGCTTCAGGTAGACCTTGGCGCCCCCAAGCTTCCGGGTCAGTTTCTCGGCAAAGTAGAGCGGGTTGGGGCGTCCGACGTACTGCCGCATGTAGTACGCGTACTCCTCCTTGAACCCCTTGTCGGTCCGGTAATGGTTGTACGCTTCCTCAAGTTCGAGGAGCGCCGGCATCAGGGTTTCGGAGACGTATCTGCCGCCGAAACGGCCGAAATGTCCACTAGTGTCAGGCGTGCTCAAGTTGGCCTCCAGTAGGTGTTTGGAGGGGGCACTATAGACTATCTGTCGATAAATTGCAAGCTTACAGAATCGGACCCTCTGTCAAGCCCCCGGGGTTACTGGCTTTTAGCCGTTTATCTTTGCCTTATTTTACGCTTTGAGATACATATATCCATCGCTTTCGAAGCTCTCATTCCGTCTCCAAATTGGGCAATATTTGCTGTTGAGTTTGCCCCTGGTTTCGTCTGCTGAGAAAGCGATGAACTGCACTGTCATAGAGGGAGCGTGATGTCAGAGATGAAACCTTTTCACATAGTGCTCGTCGAGCCGGAGATACCGCCTAACACTGGCAACATCGCCAGGCTCTGCGGAGCAACCGGTACCGTACTGCACCTGGTGGGAAAACTTGGTTTCTCGACGGACGACCGCTACCTCAAAAGGGCGGGGCTCGATTACTGGAGCGAAGTGGAGATTCATTACTGGCCCGACCTCCCGGCACTAAAGCAGGCCTATCCCGGCTCAAGGTTCGTCTATACCAGCAAGAAGGCGGAGAAAAGCTACCTGGCCTTCACTTTCCTTTACGGCGACTTCATCGTCTTCGGCAAAGAGACCAAGGGGCTTCCCGAAGAACTGATCGAGGCGAACGCGCAGACGTCGGTCCGCATCCCCATTCCCGGCAAGGTCCGCAGCCTCAACCTCTCCACCTCGGCCGGGATCGTTCTTTACGAGGCCTTGCGTCAGACCGGTGCAGTCGAAGGTGCATGAAAAGGAGTCCGCATGTTTGCAAACGGCAGCGAAGAAGGTTACCTGGAAGTGCTTGAAGGTATCCGGCGCAAGACGCTGGTCTACGGCGATGAAACCCTGATGGTGGAGTTCCTGCTGAGCGGGGGGGCGCGTCTTCCGCTGCACTCCCACCCGCATGAACAGACGGGCTACCTGGTGAAAGGGAGGATGAGGCTTACCATAGGCGGGAATACACGCGAGTTGCTGCCGGGCGACAGCTGGTGCGTGGCGAAGTGGGAGGAGCATGGCGCTGAGGTTGTCGAGGACTCGGTTGCGGTCGAGGTCTTCTCTCCGGTGCGCGAGGATTACCTCCCCTGACCGCTTTCTTTCAGATCATGTTGTAGGCGAACATGGCGAAGCTTAACCCGATTACCAGGAAGGAGATCAAGGCAAGGAGCCCATCCCGGGCGATCAAGGCCAGACCGAAAGCGGTAAGAGCCAGTCCTGCGGCATGCGCCGAAAAAGGGACTACTTCCATGATCGGCATCACGGCCCCGATGGCGACGCAGAAAAAGGAAATGAGGTGGATCCTCCACCCCTTGATGAAAGCGGGAAGCCGCGGCCTGAGCCAGCGGTCGACGAATCGCGCCGGCGGCCGCAGCCAGTCGATCGCCTTGCAGATCTTTTGCTGTTCCAAAGAGCGCTTAAGCACCCAGCGCGGCAGCCAGAAATGGTCCTTGCCGAAGAGGAGCTGCCCCGCGATCAGCACCACCAATATCCCCATCGTCGTCGGGATACCCGGCATGCCGCTCAAAGGCGAGGTCATGATGACCCCGACCAGGAGCAGCAGGGGCCCGAACGACCTTCCCCCTACCGACTCCACGATGCTCCCCAAGGTGACACGCCCCTCGTCATCGGAGGACTCCCCGATGCGATCCAGCATCTCCTCCAAGGTGTTGATCTCCTGGGTCATTGGTGGCCTCTAGGACATCTGCGTTTGCTTCGTCTCGCCGCCGGCAGCACCACGGAAGGGTACATTAGAACCTATTCAAGTCAAGACTCATCGCTCTCCGAAACGTCCCCTCCCGATACAAAAAACGTATACATATCAAATAAATATAATATGAAAGCAGGCTTGACTGGTACGGCCCAGCCGTTATATTCAAGCATCAAAAAAAAATCGTCCTAGGAGGAATCAGATGCCTACGAAAGAGAATCTCGCCGAGGCGTTCGCAGGGGAAAGCCAGGCCAACCGCAAATATCTGGCCTTTGCCAAAAAGGCGGAGGCCGACGGCCTGCCGCAGGTGGCAAAGCTGTTCCGCGCCGCGGCGCACGCCGAGACGGTGCACGCCCACGCCCACCTGCGCGCTATGGGGGGGATCAAGAGCACGGCCGATAACCTCAAGGAGGCCGTCGAAGGGGAAGGGTTCGAATTCCAGAAGATGTATCCCCCGTTCCTGGAGCAGGCGAAGGCGGAGGGGGACCGCGCCGCGGAAAACTCCTTCAAGTTCGCCCTGGCAGTGGAGGAGGTGCACCACGGCCTGTACCAGCAGGCGCTCGCCGCAGTTGAGGGGGGAAAGGATCTGGCCGACCGCCCCATCTACGTCTGCGAGGTGTGCGGCAACACGGTGTACGACGCCGCGCCGGAGAAATGCGAGGTCTGCCTGGTGCCGAAGGAGCGCTTCACGCTGATCGGCTAAAACTAGGGGACAGGCTACTTTTTCGTTCGAAAAAGTAGCCTGTCCCCTTTTGCTCCTTAGGGGTTCCTGATCGCCACTTCCCCCCCTGCAGCCCAGTCGTTGTGCCCCCCCTCGATCTCACGGAAGAGCGCGCCCTGCTTGCTATCCGCCAGGGCCTTGGCGAACCTGTCCGGAATCACCTCGTCGTCGCGCATCCCGAAGATCTCCACCCTTCCCCCATATCCCCGCAGTGACTGGACGTTGTCCCAGTCGTCGGACAGCAGCAGGCGCACCGGCAGAAACGGGTAGTGGTAAGCAGCGACCCGGTGCAGCTGATCGAACGGCGCCACCAGTACGATCTTGTCCGGAGGCGGATGTTCGCCGGAAAGGACCGAGGCCGGCCCGCTCCCTAGCGACTCCCCGAGGACACAGACCGGCGTGCGCGGGAACCTCTCCCTGAGCAGACGGTAAGCCTGCCTGGCCGCGGCATCCAGGCTGGCACGGGACGGTTCCCCCGGCCGCGCGCCGTAGCCTGGGTACTCGAGGATGAAGACGGAATCGTTGCGCGAAAAGGAAGGGAGGGCATAGGCACGGTCGCTCGCCTGGCCGCCGTTTCCGTGCAGCATGAGCCAGACGTTTAGGGGCGCGGGGACCTCGCGGGCAAACCCGATCAGCTCCTGGCCGTGACGCCATTCGGAGAGGCCGTTGTTGCCGCTTTCATGGGTGGGGAAAAAGAGCAGCCGCCGCTGCCAGGTAGCCGCGACGAGTATCAGGGCCAAAAGTGCGACCAGCAGCAATACCGCTATGCGTAGCATCCGTCTCTCAGGAGAGGGTGAAGTAGATGGTGGCCCCGGCATCGACCTCCCCCTGCGCCCAGACAGTTCCGCCATGACGCTCCACGATCCGCTTCACGGTGGCGAGGCCGATCCCGGTCCCCTCGAACTCCGAGCCGTGCAGGCGCTGGAAGGCCCCGAACAGCTTGTCCTGGTAGGTCATGTCGAACCCCACCCCGTTGTCGCGGACGAAGAACGCGTTTTGCTCCCCCCAGTTCGATTTCCCGACTTCGATATGGGCGCATCCCCTGTCCCGGGAATATTTCCAGGCGTTGTCGAGCAGGTTCTCCAAAAGCTGCCTCAAAAGCACCCGGTCCCCATGCGCCTGAAGGCCAGGCTCGATCACCAGCTCGGCCTGGCGCGCCGGGTCGCTCTCCAGCAGTTCGCGCCCGATGCACCCGGCAAGCTCGCTCAGGCTGACAGGGACCTTATTCAATTCCAACCTGCCGATCCGGGAGAGCTCCAGCAAGTCGTCGATCAGATCCCCCATGATCCGGCTGGAATTCCGGATGCGGTCCATGTACCTTTTCGCCTCCGCCGGCAGTTCGGCGCCGAATTCCTCCTCGATGATCGCCGTGTAACTGTTTATGTGGCGCAACGGACCGCGCAGGTCGTGGGACACCGAATAGCTGAAGCTCTCCTGCTCCCGCATGGCGGTCTCCAATCGTGCCGTCCGCTCGACCACGCGCAGCTCCAGTTCCTCGTTCAGCATCCTGAGTTCCTGCGCCATGCGGCGCCTGTCGGTGACGTCCCTGGAGATCCCGAAGACGCCTATCAAATTACCCTTGCCGTCTTGCAGCGGGCCCTTGATCGCCTCGAAGATCCTCTCTTCCCCATCGGGGGCGAGGGTATGGAGCTCGAGAGTCTGGGGCTCGCGCGTATCCAGGACGAGCCGGTCCTTCGCCATCGCATTGCGCGCCACATCCGGAGAGAAAACGGCGAGATCGTCGTGTCCCAGGGCCGTGCCCGCGCTTACCCCGGTCATGACCTCGGCGGCACGGTTGAAGAGGAGGTACTGCCCCTGCAGGTTCTTCACGAAAACCGCGTCCGTCGTCCCATCGATCACCGCGTGCAGCAGCTCGCGATCTTGCAGCATCGAGCTCTCGACGCAGGCCCGGTCGTCCATGCTCATGCGCAGCTCCTGGTTCAGCGACAAAAGCCGCTGCTGCTCGCGGTCGTGCTGCTCCAAGAGCAGCCACAACATCATGGAACAGCAAAACGCGCTCATCACCAGCCCGACGGCCAGATCCTCACTCCTTTCATATGCGACTCCGTAGTAGGTGACAGAGCCCGGGAAAGCGATCTCCGCCGCCAAAAGGACCAGCGCGTCGGCAACGGCAAGAACAAGGAGCAGCCAGCGTGTCTTTCCCCGGTAAAAAATGGGAGCGTAGAGGAAGAGGCAGTAAAAGAAGTAGCCAGAGCTCCCGCTGGTGCCGCCGCTTGGGAACCAGACCAGGTTCAGCAGGAAAAGCAGCAGGAAGAAGAAGGTCTTAAGGTGGTGCTTTCCCAGGCAGGCCCGGCGGAAGAGCCAGAGCGTGCCGAGGCCAAAGCAGAAGACGGCGGCGTTTATCTCGGCGGGGCGGTGATGCAGGTAGTTGGTCGGGATGATGACCAGAAAACAGATGGCGGTCGCAAGCAGACAGAGCAGCCGGAAGAGGGGCATTTCCATGCCCTGGTCGTCTATCCTCCAGATACAGCTTTTGAGCCTAACAGCTAGAGAACCCATGGTGGTCGGTGTGGCCTCACTCGAGCGGAACATGGTCGAGGAACATCAGAAGGCGACACCTTAGCACATGAACGGTTCTTTACAAAGAAAAATTTTAATGGGACCAACTTCAATAAAAAACGAACATGCTAGCGCAGGGTGACCAGGTTCCGGCCGCCAGCCTTGCTCCGATACATCTGCGCGTCCGCCCTGCTGATGATGCTTTCGGCGTTATCCCCCGTCTCGGCTATGGTCCCGCCGATGGAGAGGGTGACGCCGACCCTTTGGCCGTCCTCCATCAGGAAGGAGCCGGCGACCGCACTTCTGATTCGTTCAGCTATGGAGGCGAGCGCAGGGAGCCTCATGGCGGGAAGAATGGCCACGAATTCCTCCCCACCCCAGCGCGCCACGGTATCCACTTTCCTGAACGTGTTGGATATGGTCTTGCCTAACATGCGCAACACCTCGTCGCCGGTCTTATGCCCGTAGCGGTCGTTGACGCTTTTAAAATGGTCGACATCCATGAAGAGCACGCCGAAGGGCCTGCGGTGCGTCTGCCAGTCATGCAGCCTCGACTCCAGCGACATGTCCGCGAGCCTCCGGTTCCCCACCCCGGTGAGCGGATCGACCAGCACGTCCTGCTTCAGTTGCTCCAGCGCCGCGAGGATCTGCACCGAATTGGAGTTGTCGGTGAATATTTCGACGGCGCCGACTATGGCGCCCTCTTCGTTTCTCACCGGAGAGGTGCGCACCTGCACCGGGAGTCGGTAGCCGTGCTTGTGGTGCACCAGCACGTTAGCCTCCCGTACCTTGCCGTCTGCAATGGTCGCCGCCAGCGGGCACTTCACCTCGCATTCGTAGCCGTCGACCTCGACACGGCGCAGGATGGAGTCGTGGCAGTTGGAGCCGAGCACTTCCTCGGCGCTGTACCCTGTTATCCTCTGAGCGGCACTGTTCCAAAAGGAGATGCGCCGGTCCAGATCGACGCAGTAAAGACCGTCGAAAAGGCTGTTCAGCAACTTGTCGGAAGACATCCCTAGCATAAGCCACGCTCCTTGAACCGGCGCTCACTCATAGCGCCTGGATATTGTCTGCTCCATGACAACAATTATCGGTGCTTATGCAAGTTACTTTAACGCTTTTATTCTAAGGGAATGCTGCAGCGAGACTTTATTGCATGTTATTGCTCTGGAGGAGATGGAGAAGAACCAGCCGGAGAGGATGCCGCGGACGGCGAAGATGCATCGTTTTGCCTTGACGACCGGCTGCGCCGCCCGTCCACCTTCAGATGCACGTACCAATAGGCGAAGGCCACGAAGAGCACGCCTCCCAGGATGTTTCCCAAGGTAACCGGGAGCAGGTTGTCGCGAAAGCAGGCGGTCCAGGTGAGCCCCGGCACCTCCCGCCCCTGGGCTCTCGCCAGGAGCAAACCGGTCGGTATGAAGTACATGTTGGCGATGGAGTGTTCGAAGCCGCTGGCCACAAAGGCCATGATGGGGAGGTAGCAGGCCAGGAGCTTCCCGGTGACGTCCCGTGCCGCGGTGGCCATGAAGACGGCGAGGCAGACCAGCCAGTTGCAAAGCATCCCCCGCTGGGGTCAGGTACTGCTTTTCCATTGAGGCTCCCGGCGGGTCAGCGCCCCCTTCGGTTCATCATCTTGCGGACGATGAGGAGTTGTGCCGCGACGTCGACGACGAGGACGGCCGAGGTGAAGTAGAGAAGCCACCATCTCTGGCCGAAGAAGGCCAGGCAGTTGAAAAACATGTAAAGGGCGACCACCCAGGCCAGAAGCCTGCGCACGCCGCGCACCGCCCCCTCGCCGGCCTGCTCTCCCCCGCCGGCCAGCATGGTGATCGAGGGAGCCGCATGGTAGCCGACGGTGGCGTCTATGAAAATGAGGAAGATGTTGGCGACGAAGATGTAGGTGAAGATCATCCTTTAGGCTCCTGTTGGTCCAGTGCGGAATCTAAAGGAAATGGCAGCGCGAATCAAGGAGAATGGTTACCCCTACCCTTCCCCATACGACAGCGGGCGGAAGGTTTCCCTCCCGCCCGCTGCCAAACGCGTCATTACCATGCGGCTAGAACTTAACCGGGTTCGCCTTCTCCTGCCTGATGATCGCCTGCCCTTCCGCGGAGCGGACGAACTGGATGAACCTCAGGTCCGCCGGGGAAGGGTTCTTGTTGAGCACGAACTGGTAGTGGTGCTGGATCGGGCCGGTGATGGAGGAGGTGATGTCCTTGCCGTCGAGCTTCAGCGCGATGAATTTACCCGCGGCGTCGGCATAGTTCACGGCGTCGACCATGCCGATGGCGTCAGGGGTGCCGGCGAGGGAGGTCATCATGTCCTTGGCGCGGAGCTTCGACTGCACCGTCGGGGGCTCCTCGACCTTGGCGAAGCCGGGGACCTGCTGGCGCATCACGATCTTGGTGGAATCCTTCTCCGGCCGGGTCAGGACCACGATCCTGGCGTCCTTGCCGCCGACCTGCTTCCAGTTGGTGGTCTTGCCCGAGTAGATGTCGCAGATCTCGTGGCTGGTGAGGTTGCGCACGGGGACGGAGGGGTGCACTGCGAAAAAGGCCGCCACGGTAGCGACTTCATACGGCTTTACCTGAAGCCTTCTCTCTTCCTCCCCCAGCCTGCGCGCCGAGGTGGCGATGTCGATGTACCCCTCGCTCACTGCCTCGACGCCGTTTTTCTGCCCCAGCGATTTCGGGTTCACTTCCACCACGTCGCCCGGGTGCTTCTTCATGTATCCCTTTCCCAGTGCGGTCGCCAGCGGGAGCATCTGACCGGAACCTGCGATCTTGATGGTATCCGCGTTGGCGTTGAGGAAGGAGCAAAGGACGACGGCTACGGCTAGCAAGACACGTTTCATGGATGCTTTTCTCCTTTCGGCTTTCCGGGAAATCCCGGGTGGCAGTTGAAGCTGACGCGCCATAAGAACAAAAAAGGGGCGAGAGGTTACCCTCCCGCCCCTGCTTTTATTTATCGGCGCTTAGGTCCGATTACTTAAACAGCGCCTTCTGGTACTCGCGGTTCAACCTGGCGATGAACTTGACGTTGATCCCTTTCGGGCAGGCTGCCTGGCACTCGTAGTGGTTCGAGCAGTTGCCGAAACCTGCGGCCTGCATCGCGTCGGTCATGGCGCAGACGCGCTCGGCGGCTTCCGCTTTGCCCTGCGGCAGGGCGGCCAACTGTGCCACCTTGGCGGAGGTGTAGAGCATGGCCGAGCCGTTCGGGCAGGCAGCGACGCAGGCGCCGCAACCGATGCACTCGGCCGCGTCCATGGCGTAGTCCGCGTCCGGCTTCGGAACGAGAAGGGCGTTGCCGTCGGCGACGCCGCCGGTGTGGCAGGAGGTGTAGCCGCCTGCCTGCATGATCTTCTCGAGGGCGTCCCTGTCCACGATCAGGTCCTTGAGGATCGGGAAGGCAAGGGCACGCCACGGCTCGATGTAGATGGTGTCGCCGTCGCTGAAGCGCCTCATGTGCAGCTGGCAGACGGTGGTGCGCTCCTGCCCGCCGTGCGGCACGCCGTTGATGACCTGCGAGCACATGCCGCAGATCCCCTCGCGGCAGTCGTGGTCGAACACGATCGGATCTTTTCCTTCCTTGATGAGGTGCTCGTTCACCTCGTCGAGCATCTCCAGGAAGGACTGGTCGGGACTTACGTTCTTGGCCTCGTACTGCTCGAGCTTGCCCGGCTCTTTGGGGCCGCTTTGGCGCCATACGTGTAGTGTGAGGTTCATTATTTATAACTCCTTACCGCCAGATGTACGTTATCGAACGCCAACGGCTCCTTGTGCAGTTCGGGCTCCTTGTCGACACCTTTGAACTCCCAGGCCCCGACGTAGCAGTAGTTCTCGTCGTCGCGCTTCGCCTCGCCGTCCGGCATCTGGTGCTCGACGCGGAAGTGGCCACCGCAGGACTCGTTCCTGTGCAGAGCGTCCTTTGCCATCAGCTCGCCGAACTCGAGGAAGTCCGCCACGCGGCCGGCGTTCTCCAGCTGCTGGTTCAGTTCCTCGCCCTTGCCGGTGACCTTGACGTTCTTCCAGAACTCCTCGCGCAGGACCGGGATCTTCTTGATGGCGTCCTTGAGGGTCTCTTCGCTTCTCGCCATGCCGACGTTTTCCCACATGATCTTGCCCAGTTCGCGGTGGAACTCGGAAACGGTCTTCTTGCCGTTGATGTTGAGCAGGCGGTTGTTGTAGCTCTTCACGTCCTCGATCGACTTCTTGCACTCCGGGTGATCCGCCTTGACGGCGCCCGGCTTGGTCTTGGCGAGGTAGTTGGCGATGGTGTAGGGGATGACGAAGTAGCCGTCGGCCAGGCCCTGCATCAGTGCCGAGGCGCCCAGGCGGTTAGCGCCGTGGACCGAGAAGTTCGCCTCGCCCAAAACGAACAGGCCCGGGACGTTGCTCTCGCAGTTGTAGTCGACCCAGAGGCCGCCCATGGAGTAGTGCGGTGCCGGGTACATGCGCATCGGCTGTTTGTACGCGTTCTCGTCGGTGATCTTCTCGTACATCTCGAAGAGGTTGCCGTAGCGCTCGCGGATGGTGTCCTCACCGACGCGCTGGATCGCAGCGGAGAAGTCCAGATTCACGCCGCGGCCGCCAGGGCCGACGCCGCGCCCGTCGTCGCACTGCTCTTTCGCAGCGCGCGAGGCGATGTCGCGGGGAGCGAGGTTGCCGAAGGAGGGATACTTCCTCTCCAGGTAGTAGTCGCGCTCGTCTTCCGGGATCTCGTTGGGGTGACGGTTGTCCCCCTTCTTCTTGGGAGCCCAGCAGCGGCCGTCGTTCCTGAGCGACTCGGACATGAGGGTCAGCTTGGACTGGTGGTCGCCGGACTGCGGGATGCAGGTCGGGTGGATCTGCGTGTAGCAGGGGTTGGCGAAGAAGGCGCCTTTTTTGTGAGCGCGCCAGTTGGCGGTGACGGAGCACCCCATCGCGTTGGTGGAGAGGTAGAACACGTTCACGTAGCCGCCGGTGGCGAGGACGACCGCGTCACCCACGTGGGTGCGGATCTCGCCGGTGATCAGGTCGCGTATGGTGATCCCTTTGGCCTCGCCGTCGACGACGACAAGATCCAGCATCTCGGTGCGGGCGAAGAGCTTCACGGTCCCAGCCTTCACCTGGCGGGAGAGTGCCGAGTAGGCGCCCAGAAGGAGCTGCTGGCCCGTTTGGCCACGGGCGTAGAAGGTACGGGAAACCTGCGCGCCGCCGAAGGAGCGGTTATCCAGGTAGCCGGCGTAGTCGCGGGCGAAGGGGACACCCTGGGCCACGCACTGGTCGATGATGTTGTTGGACACCTGGGCCAGACGCCACACGTCCGCCTCGCGGGCGCGGAAGTCGCCGCCTTTGATGGTGTCGTAGAACAGGCGGTAGATGCTGTCGCCGTCGTTCGGGTAGTTTTTCGCGGCGTTGATGCCGCCCTGCGCTGCGATGGAGTGGGCGCGACGTGCGCTGTCCTGGTAGCAGAAGGCTTCGACGTTGTAGCCGAGCTCGCCCAAGGAAGCTGCGGCTGCGCCGCCGGCCAGGCCGGTGCCGACAACGAGGATCTTGTACTTACGCTTGTTTGCGGGGTTGACCAGCTTCAGGTCGAAGCGGTGCCGGTCCCACGAGGTCTGAATCGGTCCTTTCGGACATTTTCCGTCGAGTATCACTTGAACCCCCTAAAGTTTCAATAAGCCAGCTAAGATGACGGCAGGAATCGAGATGTATGCGAGCATGAGAACGGTCGAGATTACCTTCCCCCCGGTAGCGAAGGCGGGAATGGTTTTCTCGTTGTTCCACCCCATGGTCTGCAGGAAGCTCGGGATGCCGTGGGAGAGATGGAGGAACAACATCACCATGGCGGCCATGTAGACCAGCGAGATCAGCGCGTTGCCGAAGCTGGTGACCACCATCTTGAAGACGTCGGGGCGGTTGAGGGAGTCAAGCCCGATCACGATGTCAGGGGTCCCTTTGATGGTGAACTGGATCAGGTGATACACGATGAAGGTGGCCAGAAGCAGGCCGGTCCAGATCATGTTCTCGGAAGCGAAGCTCTTTTTCAGGTTCTTTTTCACTGCGTAGGCGCCGGGGTTGGCGGCCTTGTTCTCCAGTGTGAGCATAACGCCGTAGCAGATGTGGACTGCGACAGCGGCAAGCATGAAGAGGCGGAAGCCCCAGACCAAAGGCGGCAGGCTATGCAGGTGTTCCGCATAGGCGTTGATGCCGTTGGGTCCGAAGAATATGGTGGAGTTTCCGATCAGGTGGATGAGCACGAAGATGATCAGGAGCTGACCCGTGATGGACATCAGGATCTTTCTTCCCACAGAGCTAGTTAAGATTCGCATGTTTTTTGTCCCTTTTGCGTTTTTTTCGATGATCGATGGTTTGAGTGCTTGCGTACGCCGGAGGGGCTACAAGTCCCGGGAACCCAATCGGGGATGGACTCGCGGTTTCCGCTGGAAAGTTAAGGGGGACCACGCCACGTGCTAAGTGTCTGCATTTGATCTCTCCTTTATTAATCGTGGTTTATCTGCAAGCGGATGCGAGATAGAACATATAAATGGGAGGATGCTTCGAGGCGCATATTAAATGCCGTTATACCAAAATGCAACTGTTTTTTGTATACAGCATACAATTAATATATCGGCAACCTTAGCCCCCTCCCAAGCGAAGTAACCATGTTTTGAAATTCCGCTTACGCCCCCTTGCTGTTGCTTTTTCCCACCCGCTCTGCTAATTAGGATAGTTACCGCAAGGAAAAATTCAGAAAATAGAACGGAAGGTCGATGATTTTCAAACTGCTTAAGAAAGATCCCAAGTCGGGAGCGCGCCGCGGCGTGGTGACCACCGCCCACGGAGAGATCCAGACCCCGATTTTCATGCCTGTTGCGACCCACGCCGCCATGAAGGCCATGACCCCCGCGCAGGTGCACGACACCGGCGCGCAGATCATCCTCTCCAACACCTACCATCTGCACCTGCACCCCGGCGAGGCCCTGGTGCAAAAAGCAGGCGGGCTGCACCAGTTCATGGGGTGGGACGGCCCCATCCTCACCGACTCCGGCGGATTCCAGGTCTTCTCGCTCCCCAAGAAGCGGATCACCGAGGAGGGGGTTTTCTTCCGCCACGAGGACACCGGCGAAGAGGTCTTCCTCGACCCGGCCAAGGCGGTCGCCATCCAGGAGGCCTTGGGCGCCGACATCATCATGAACTTCGACGAGTGCATCCCGTATCCCTGCGAGAAATCCTACGCCGAGCGCTCCACCGAGAAGACCATCCGCTGGGCCAAGCAGTGCCGGGAGGCGCACAAAAGGGAGAAGCAGTATCTCTTCGGCATCGTGCAGGGGAGCGTGTTCGAGGACCTGAGGAAGCGCTGCGCCAAGGAGCTGGTGAAGATGGACTTCCCCGGCTACGCCATCGGCGGCGTTTCGGTAGGCGAGGGGCTTGAGCTTTTGAAGCAGGTGGTGGGGTACACCGCACCGCACCTTCCCGAGGACAAGCCGCGCTACCTGATGGGGGTCGGCCTTCCCGAGGACATACTGGAGAGCGTCGAGCGCGGCATCGACATGTTCGACTGCGTGATACCGACCCGCTACGCCAGGAGCGCCACGCTCTTCACCAATCGCGGCCGTATCCGGCTCACCAACAAGAACTACCGGCGCGACTTCTACCCTATCGAGCCCAACTGCACCTGCTACACCTGCCGCAACTTCACCCGCGCCTACCTGCACCACCTCTTCACGGCGAACGAGGTGCTCTCGGCGATACTGGCAAGCATCCACAACGTGCATTTCTACCTGAACATGATGGCCGAGATCCGCAACTCCATCGAGGAGGGGCGCTTCAAGGAGTACAAAGAAACGTTCCTGGCGTCCTATCTCAAGGGGAAATAGCCGTTATGAACCGAAACCTGCACCTGATACTGCTCCTGCTTCTCGCCCTTCTTGCCTCCTCCTGCTCCAAGGGGAAACAACAACCCCCTGAAGGGAGAAAGAGCATCCCTTTTCCTGAGGAGTTGACCGGGGAACCGCTCTTCAACGAGCGCTGCCTGACCTGCCACAAGGTCGGCGAAAAAGGGGGAACTGTGGGGCCGGACCTTTCCCTTGTGGGCGCCAAGCGCGACGCCCGCTTTTTTAAGCAGGTGATACGGGAGCCGTCGAAGGTTTTTCCCGGCACCGTCATGCCCGCGTTCGACAGCTTCTCGGAAAAGCAGGTCGATTCGCTGGTCGACTACCTGGGCACGCTTAAGTAACAGCCGTCACACAAGAAAAGGGGACAGGCTAAAAAAGGGGGACAGGCTACTTTTTCAAACGAAAAAGTAGCCTGTCCCCTTTACTACACCCCGCTCGGAGAACCAACACATGGAAAAAGCCAACCAGCAAGACCGTTTCGGACGCCTCATGGAGATCATGCGCAAGCTGCGCGCCCCCGGCGGCTGCCCCTGGGACGCGGAACAAAGCCACGAGTCCCTCAAGCGCTACCTTCTCGAAGAGGCGTACGAGGTCATCGAGGCCATCGATGCCAAGAACAGCGCCCTGCTCAAGGAGGAGTTGGGCGACCTCCTTTTGCAGCCGGTCTTCCATGCCGCCATTGCCGAGGAAAACGGCGATTTCACCATGGACGAGGTGCTGGACGCCATCAACGAGAAGCTGGTACGCCGCCACCCGCACGTCTTCGGGGACCTGGTGATCGAGAGCAGCGAGGCCCAGGTGCAAAACTGGGAGAAGATCAAGAGCCAGGAAAAGGGCGTGGAGAGAAAATCGGCGCTCTCCGGGATCCCCCCCCATCTGCCGGCCCTGATGCAGGCGCACAAGATCACCGAGAAGGCGGCACGGGTCGGCTTCGACTGGGAGCACACGGACCAGGTTTTCGCCAAGGTGTTGGAGGAGTTGCACGAATTCGAGGAGGCGATGGTAGCCGGCGACCAGAAGGAGATGGAGGCGGAACTAGGCGACCTGCTCTTCGCCATCGTCAACCTGGGGCGCTTTCTCTCCATCGATCCGGAGGACGCACTCAGAAAGACGATCCAGCGCTTCACCAAGCGCTTCAGCCACGTCGAGGAGACGCTGCATGCCCGGGGCAAGACGCTGCCGAATTCGACTCTCGAAGAGATGGACCAGCTCTGGGAAGAAGCGAAGAAACTGGAAAAACGCTAATCTAATTGATATTTTTTCGATACCACATGCTTATCCACATTTTTTGTGGATAAGCTGTGGAAAACGATGTTGACAAATAAATAAACCCACGCGTTTTAAGCACTTTCCGCGTTCTGCATAAATATTGGCCATGGCCATATGTATTGTTAAATCAACAACTTAGGCGCTCACATTAAATACTACGCGTTTACGCTCTAATTAGATGAGCCGGACCTAATTAGTCAATCGCCCCCGTGGAAAGCCTGTGCAAAACCCCCGCCGCAACGCCCCTGCAACACCCCTGTGTCGCTCAAAACCGCACCTTCCATCGCAAGGAGTTCGCGCTTGGATGCGACTCCCCCCGGAGCGGTAAATCCGGTCATCACACCGGATGCTCCCACCACCCGATGGCAGGGTATCAGGATCGGGAGTGCGTTCCTCGCCATGGCGCCTCCGACGGCCCGCGCCCCCTTAGGCGAACCGCAGGCGGCTGCAACTTCCAGATAGCTCAGGACCTTGCCGTAGGGGATCTTCGCGACGAACCGGTACACCGCCACCTGGAACGGGGTGAACCCCTCAAGTTCCAGGGGGAAGTCGAAAGAGACTTTTTCCCCGGCGAAATAACGTGCCATAAGCGCCGCCGCGTCGCGGGTCAGGGCGCTCTCTTTAGTCGCCTCGGGATGCAGTGCGGCGGCAAGCTCAAGGGCGTCGCCGGCGCAGGCGGAGCCGAAGGGGAGATGATGGGCCACTAGCCCGTTTTCGTTCGCCGCCAGCACCCCGAAGCCGCAGGGGGCCTGGTAGATGGAGCGGGCGATTGCCGTTACATGGTTCTTTTTCATTTTCTCAGTACCTTTTTCCTGATCAGTCCCACGATGTCTGTCGCCTCCTCGCAGCGCAACGCATGCGCGGTTACGAGGAAGACGGCCATTCCTGCCGCGACGGCGGCCCCGAGTACCCCTCCTTTCAAAAGCCGCCCTCCAACCGGCGACCAGTCTATCAGGTGCACGATCCAGTAGGACACGACCGCCATGGGGACCGAGGCGAGGACCCCCTTGATGCCAGCGGCCAGAATCGCGCGCCCGCCGAAGGGACCTATCTTCTTCCTCAAGAACCAGAGCAATAGAAGCATGTTCCCTAGCGCGGAGAGGGAAGAGGCGAGTGCAAGCCCTCCATGCTTCAGCGGCCCCATGAGGAGTAGGCTGAAGAGAAGGTTGAGCAGGAAAGCGCAGAATGCGGTGTAAACCGGCGTCTTCGTGTCCTTCAGGGCATAGAAGGCAGGGACCAGCACCCGCACCAGCGCCACGAAGGCAAGGCCGAGGGAGTAGTAAAGAAGCGCGATGCCGCAGTTGACCGCCTTGGCGTAGTCGAAGGCGCCCCCCATGAAGAGCAGAGAGAAAATCGGTGTGGCGCAGATCATCAGCCCGACCATGGCGGGGATGGTGATGAAAAGGGTGAGCCTCACCCCGTAGGAGAGCGACTCTTTGAGCGCATCCATGTCCCCCGCCGCAGCCTGCCTGCTCATGGAGGGGAGCACGGCCTGCGCCACCGAGACCGTGAAGATCCCCTGGGGGAACTCGAAGAGACGCTGCGCGTAGTAGAGATAAGAGACGCTCCCCTCGGGAAGGAGCGAGGCGAGTATCGAGCCGACCGCTATGTTGAGGTAGTAGACCCCGACGCCGAAGATCGACGGGCCCATGAGGAGTGTGATCCTTTTGAGCGCCGGATGGGAGAAGTTGAAGTTGGGCCGGATGGAGAATCCCATCCGGTAGAGTACTGGGAGTTGCAGCACCAGTTGCAGCACGCCGCCGATGAGCACACCTATGGCGAGCGCCACGATGGGGACATGGAACTGGTTATGCAGCAGCACCGCCGACAGGATCATGGCGATGTTCAGGAACACCGTAGAGATTGCCGGGGTGAAGAAGTGGCGCAGCGTGTTCAGTATTCCCATGCAGAGGGCGACTATGCTCACGAAGAAGATGTAGGGGAACATGAGCCGGTTCAGCAGGATGGTCATCGAAAGTTTTTCGGGGTTGGAGGCGAAGCCCGGGAACATCAGCTTAACGAGCTGCGGAGAGAAGATGATCCCCACGACGGTTATGGCCGCCATCACCATGGTAAGGGCTGTGAAGCAGACGTTGGCCAGGGCGCGCGTCTCTTCTTCCCCTTTGGTCGAGTGCCACTCGGAGAAGGTAGGCACGAACGCGGAGGTGAGCGCCCCCTCTGCGAAGAAGCGGCGCAGCATGTTGGGAATCTGGAACGCGGCGAAGAAAGCGTCCGTGTACATCCCCGCGCCGAAGAGGCGGGATACCACCATGTCGCGGACCATTCCCATGATGCGCGAAAGCATGGTCGCGGCGCCCAGTACGCCGGCGGCGCGGGCTATGTTCTTCTTTTCCGACAAAAAAACCTCCAAAAAACGCGGTTTACGCCTTTAACAGCCTAAAGTATTCTTCGCGGCAGAAGTTCTCCACCTCGACCATGGTCCTGAAGGCTTCCCCGAACCCGTCGCGCCCGAGCGTGAAGACGCCGTGGCCGTAGACGATGGCGGAACCGCTGGCGCCGATCACGGGGGGAACGCGCTTGGCTAACCCTCCCGCGCCGATCTCGCCCGCCACCACCGGCGTGCCGCCCAGGTCCCGCACGTGGGGACACTCCTTCCAGCAGTCCTTGATGGCGCACTCCTTCTTCTTGTCGCAGAGCATGCTCATGATGACGGCGAACTTCGGGTGCCCGTGCAGGATGACCCGCGCCCCGGTTTCTTCGAAGATCTTTCTGTGGGCCAAGAGTTCGCTGGAGGCGGTGATCCCGGTCGTGGAGGAGTTGTCGGTCGGCACCGGGTCGATGCACCCCTTCAGCTCGTCCAGGCTCGCGGCGGTCTGGGAGATGTAGATGAGATCCCCGGCGCAGGCGGAGATGTTGCCGAAGAAGGAATCGACCAGCCCCCGCTCGACCGTGTAGCGCCCCACCCGCTCGATCTCGAGGAGGATCTCTTCCTTATCCAGGGAGATGGCATCGACGAACTCCAGCCCCTCGGCCGAAAGCGGCTTAAGCCACTGCTTGCGGAAACTCTCGAACGCCTCGCGCTCGCCGGGGAGCTTAAAGCCGTCGGTAAGCAAATCCTGCAGGTATTTGACGAAGGTGGAATGGAACACGGAGGAGTAGTTGATGAAGGCCTGCTCCACGGTGATGGCGCCGACAGCTATGATGCCCACCCCCTCGACGATGACACCCTTGCGACTACCCAGAAGCCGCGCGAGTTCCGGCGCCGGGTCCCCGGCTAGATCCTCGCGGCGCAGAAACGGGATGTCGTGCAGGAAGGTACGGGTCTCGGTGTCCTGGGGCAGGATGAAGGTTTCCCCCTTCCCCGCCCGCGCGATCAGGAACTCCGCAAAGGGAAGCGAGGGGCGCGCGGCTACGAGCGCCAAGGAGTTGAGGCGCGACAGCGTGTCGCCGGCAAGCTTGGCAAGCTCCGGGCTCCCCTGCGCGATCAGCACGTCGTCCTGCGCCGCGATGGCGATGGCGCCGGGAATAGCGGAGCGGTCCGCCAAAAGCTTCCCTATGTATTTATCGATCTGGTCTCTCATGGTTGGGCCTTAGGTCTCTTGGTTTCCCGCGGTTCAGGGGAGCTTTTCGAGCAAAGAAGCATCGTCAAAGGTGCCGTCAGGGGAGAGCCCGCGGATACGGTAATACTTCTGCAGCTCTTCCTGGAAACGCGCGCGGTCAAGGGGCGGAATCTCGATCCCCTCCCCTGCCGAACCGGGCTCACTGTAAAACCGCTCCGGCAAGAGATCGTCCTTCATGCTGAAGCCGTTGGCGCAGTTGTAGAAGCGCTCGGTGAGGTAGATCCGCTCGCCTATCGCCTTGAGCGACTCCGGGCCGTACTCGACCCCGGTCACCGCGGAGAGGAGTTCGCCGTACTCCTCCAGGGTAGCCCCGAAAAAGGCGAACTTGCAGGCGACCAACGAGTCGACCGCGGCGTTCACGTCCTCGGCGATCTTGATGATGCGGGCCTTCCCGGAGAAGGAGAAGCGGTCGGTCGGGACCGGCTTTCTCAGGATCTCGTGGGAGATCGGGTAGGCGCGCAGGTGGCACCCCCCTCGGTTGGAGGTGACGTAGGCGAGCGCCATGCCGTAGGCGCCACGCGGGTCGTAGGCGGGAAGCTCCAGCGACTTGACGCTCATGGAAAGCCCGGGCTTGCCCAAGGCCTCGGCCACCCTGCGGGACCCCTGGCAAAGGAGTTCGCCGTCGCCGCGCCTGAAGGCCATGTCCGTGAGGAGCCGGTCCACCTCGACGGGGTCGGGGAAGCGCCCCCTCGCCTCGCCAAAGGCGGAGAGGGTCGCTGCGGCCGAGATGGTATCGAGCCCCAGCTCGTTGCAAAGGGTATTTGCTCTTACGATGGCGTGGAGATCCGAGATGCCGTTCAGCGCGCCGAAGTGGTTCACCGTCTCGTACTCGGGGAGCGGCTCCCCCTTGGCGCTCGCTTTCTTGCACTGGATCGGGCAGCCGTAGCACCCTTCCTTTTTGGCGCCGCACTCCTTGCGGATGGCGGGGCCGGAGTAGTTCGCCGACTGGGCAAAGAAGGTCGATTTGAAGTTTTCCGTCGGCGCCATGCGGCGTTGGGCCATCAGGTCGACGAGTGCCGGGGTGCCGTACTCGGCGATACCCAGCTCTCCAAAGATGACGGGCGAAGCGCGGAACAGGCGCATGACGTCGGCGCGGGCGGCGTCGAAGCGCTCCCGGTCCGCTACCCCGGTCACACCCTCCCCTTGCACCGTGACGGCCTTGAGAAGTTTCCCCCCCATGACGGCACCGAGCCCCCCCCGGCCGATGGAGTTCCCCTCCCCCATCATGATGTTGGCGAAAAGGACGCCGTTTTCCCCGGCAGGGCCGATGGCGGTCACGCTGCCGCGCCCTTTAAGCGCCGCTACCGTTTCCTTCACACCCTTGCCCCAGAGCTCACCCGCGGCCAGGATCTCGGCGCGGTCGCCGTCGATGGCGAGGACGACCGGGGTTGCGCTCTTGCCGGTGACGAAGACGACGTCCAGCCCCGCCCCCTTCAGACGCCAGGCAAAGCGCCCGCCGGCTGAGCAGTCGTAGATGGTGCCGGTGAGCGGCGAGCGGGAGACGCAGGCAAGCCGGGCCGCGGTGGGCGAATTGGTGCCGCAGAGCGGGCCGACGGCGAAGATGAGCGGCATCTGGGGGTCGAAGGGGTCGAGGCGGAAGTAGTCCCGCATCAGCCGGACCCCGAGACCGCGTCCGCCCAGGTAGGCGTGCAGGATCTCGGTCGGGATTTCCCTGCGCTCGCAGGTGCCGCTGGTTAAATCGACATGCAGTAATTTTCCGGTCCAGCCGTACATAAAAACCTCAAAGTCCGTTCAACGTTCTACGTTCAATGTTCGATGCGTCCCCACACCAGGGTCAACCGTCATGTGGCTGCACAGACCTTCCGGAGCACGGTGACCGTAGCAACGACTCTGCCCGTAGGGAAGAAAATGTCGAACCTTGAACCTTGAACGTTGAACAGGGGTTCAAGTCCGTTCAACGTTCAACGTTCTACGTTCGATACGTCCGCACACCGGGGCCAACCGCCATGTGGCGGCACGTACAGCTTGAGACCTTCCCGAGCACGGTGACCGTAGCAACGGCTCTGCCCGTAGGGAAGAAAATGTCGAACCTTGAACCTTGAACGTTGAACGGGGTTCCTAGGGTTAAAGCAGTTCCGTCTTGCCCCTGCGCTCCAGCTCCTCTACCACCTTCTTCACGTCCTGGGCCGCAGACTTGGCGCAGACCAGGAGCGCATCGGGCGTGTCCACGACGATCAGGTCCTGAACGCCCACCAAGGCTACCATTTTGCCGTTGCCGTAGGCAAGACACTCATTGGAGCCGACGGACACGGACCCTTCGGCGGCGATGACGACATGCCCGTCCGCGCCTGCCTCCATCACCTCCGGAAGCGCGCTCCAGGACCCCACGTCGCTCCAGCCGAAGGACGTGGGTATCACCTGCACGCTTTCGGCCTTTTCCATCACGCCGAAGTCGATGGACTCACCCTTGATTGAACCGTAGATCTCGGCTATCTGCGGCTTCAGGTCGGCGAGTTCCCATACGTCCGAGTCGAAGCTGAGTTTGGCCAAGGCATTCGAGAGTTCCGGCATGTGGCTCGCGATCCGGTCCAGGATGGTGCAGGCACCCCAGACGAACATCCCGGAGTTCCAATAGAAACGGCCGGTGGCGAGAAACTCCAGGGCCCGCTCCAGGTTCGGCTTTTCCACGAAGCGCTGCACGTCTACCACACCGCTGCCCCCTGCGGCGGCCGCCTCTATGTAGCCGTAACCGGTCTCGGGCCTCGTCGGCGCGATCCCCAGCGTCACCAGGCTTCCCGCCTGGGCAACGCCCCTTGCCTCTACCAGGGTGGCGCGGAAGGTATCCTCGTCCAGGATGTAATGGTCGGCAGGAAGGACAGCCATGACCCCATCGGGATCGAAGCGGGCGATGATGGAAGCGGCAAGGCCGATGGCGGGTGCGGTGTTGCGTCCCACCGGCTCCTCGATCACGTCGACCGCCACCTCCTTGATGTATGCGAGCTGGCTCCTGGTCTCGGCCGCCTGCAGCGCGTTGGTCACCACCAGTATCCGTTTCGGTTTCAGCGGCAGGACCCGCTCCACCGTCCTTTGCAGCATCGATTTGCCACCGAAGACGGACATGAGCTGCTTCGGCGTGCTCTTGCGGGAAAGGGGCCAGAACCTGGTGCCGGAACCGCCGGCAAGTACCACTATGTACATGCTCTCCTCCTGTAGCTTTAACTTAACCTACTTATGTCTTCCGGCTGGGCGCAACGAAGGCCAGTCAGACCTGTCAGACCAGTCAGGCCTGTCAGACCTGTCAGACTGGTCCGACTGGTCCGCCCCCTCCGGGGGGAGGAGCAAGGCTTTAGCGCCGGCCGGCCTTGCCGAACCGGCGGCCTATCCTCTCGACCGCGGCAGCCGGCACAAATGCGAAGAGGCTCAGCATCGCCCCCATCTTGGCGGCGCCGCTCAGCTTCGGGTCGGAAAACGCCTCGCCTGCCACGAAGAGGGCAACGGTAAACCCTATCCCTGCCATTAGGCCGGTGGCGACGAGTTCGCGCAGCCCCATGCCGACCGGCAGCGGAAAGCCGATGCCGCGCCCAGCCAGCGCGAACGACACGATCCCCACCGCCTTGCCGCCTAACAACGCCGCGAGGACGAGCCAGGTGGCGGGACCGACCGAGCCGAAGGAAACGCCGGCGTTCACCAGCCCGAAGACGAACAGCCCCAGGTCGACGAACAGCTTCCAGTCGTGCTCGAAGCGGGAGAGCGGGGTGTGGTCCTCCGGGTCGAGCTCGAAGAGGTGCGCCGTCTCACTGGAGGGATGCGGCAGGAAAGGGATGACGAAGACCAGCGCCAGGGCCGGGTGCAGATGGGCGAGGAACAGGCCGGACCAGCTCAGCACCCCGCCTGCGACGAGGTAGGGCCAGTAGTTGGTCACCCGCCGGGAACGGAACCAGTAGCAGGCGGCCATCCCCGCCAGGGTGAGCAAGAGCCAGGCCGGTGCGGCTGGAGTGTTCGGGTCCCCGTAGAAAACGGCGATGATGGCAAGCCCCACCGCGTCGTCGGCGATGGCCAGAAGCAACAGAAAGGATATGGCGGGGTGCCCCTTGCCGAAGATGAAGCGGGCGGCAAGCCAGGCAAGCGCGATGTCGGTGGCGGTGGGAATGCCCCACCCACGGGCAAGCTCGGGGGCGCCGAACCAGCCGTTCAGAAGCAGGTAGACGGCGACCGGGCCGAGCACCCCTCCCGCCGTCGCCAGAAGCGGGTTCACCGCGCGTTTCAGCGGATGCAGGTCGCCGCCGGGAAGGCAGCTCTGGGTAATCTCGACCGCGGCCATGCCGAAGAAGAAGGTCATGAACAGGTCGTTGGTGATGAAGTGGAGGGAAAGACCGGCGAGGACCGGGTCGTGCAGGAGATGGTGGTACTGCTCCGGCGCCAGGTTGGCCCAGGCGAGGGCAAGGATGACGCCGGCCACCAAAGGAATCGAGAATTCCTGCAACAGGCTTAGTTGTTTCTTCATTTAAAGGGCCGGGTCCACGCTCGGATCGACGGTCGTTTCGACGCGCTGGTAGTCGTCCTGGAACCGGACGATATCGTCCTCGCCCAGGTACTCGCCGCTTTGCACTTCGATGATGATCAGCGGAATCACCCCCGGGTTTTCCAGGCGGTGGCTGGCCCCGATGGGGATGAAGGTGGACTCGTTGATGTTGACTACACGGATCTTGTCGCCGCAGGTGACCTTGGCGGTGCCGGAAACGACGATCCAGTGCTCGCTTCTGTGGTGGTGCTTCTGCAGCGACAGGCGCTGGCCCGGCAAGACCTCGATGCGCTTGATCTTGTAGCCGCTGTTCTCGTCCAGTACCGTGTATGTTCCCCAGGGACGCTCTCCGCGCTCCATATTTCCTCCAGTGTTGTTTCTGCTATCGTGCCGGCCGCAGTTCCAGGTACCGCTCCAGGGCCTGCTGCCAGGGCTGCAGCGCGAACCCGGTATCCTGGGCGAGCTTGCTGCAATCGAGCGTCGAGTAGAGCGGGCGCGGCGCCGGGCGGTTCAGCTCCGCCGTGCTCATCGGATTGACCTTGATGTCGGCAATCCCCGCCAGGCGGAAGATCTCCTTAGCGAAACCGTTCCAAGAGACGAAACCGGCGTTCGCGGCATGGTAGGTGCCACCGCACCCCTTGTCCAAGAGCGCCTTGATGGCCAGGGCGAGATCGTAGGCCCAGGTGGGGGAGCCGGTCTGGTCGTCCACCACGGAGAGTTCGCTCCTCTCCCCCGCCAGCTTCAGCATCGTCTCGACGAAGTTCTTGCCGCCGTGGCCGTAAAGCCACTGGGTCCGGACGATCAGGTGGTCGGGGTTGAACCAGGCGTTCATCTCGCCGGCCAGCTTCGACTCGCCGTAGATGGAAAGCGGAGACGCCAGGTCGTCCTCTACGTAGGGCGACCCCTTCTTGCCGTCGAAGATGTAGTCGGTGCTGACCTGCACCAGCTTGGCGCCGATCTCCTTGGTGGTCAGGGCCAGGTAGGCGACCCCTTCGCCGTTGACCTGCATCGCCTTTTCCACCTCTGCCTGGCAGCCGTCCACGTCGGTGTAGGCTGCGGCGTTGATGACGATGCGGGGTTTGAGGGTCAAAAGGACCCGCTGCACCGAAGCGAGGTCGGTGATGTCGATGTCGTCGAGGTCCACCCCGCGGGCGGCGTCGCCGAACACCTGCATCAGTTCCTGCCCCAGCATCCCTTTGCTCCCCACCACTAATATCATCGCTTCCCCCGCCCCTTTAAAGGGGACTGGCTCCGCCAGGTGCCTGTCCCCTTCGGTTTTAGTGCTGCCCGTACTGCTTCTCGTAGTATTCGCGGTAGGCGCCGGAAACAACTTCCTCGACCCACCCCTGGTTAGCCAGGTACCAGTCGATGGTCTCGGCGATGCCGCGCTCGAAGGTGTAGCTCGGTTCCCAGGAAAGCTCCCGCTTCAGCTTGGAGGCGTCTATGGCGTAGCGGCGGTCGTGACCCTTGCGGTCCTTGACGAAGGCGATCAGTCCCCTGCTCTCGCCGGGGCGCCGCCCGAGCCTTTCGTCCATCAGGTCGCAGACCAGGTTCACGATGTCTATGTTCTTCCACTCGTTGTTGCCGCCGACGTTGAAGATCTCCCCCGGCTTTCCAAGCTTTAGCACCCGCTCGATGGCGACGGAGTGATCCTTCACGTGCAGCCAGTCCCGCACGTTCAGTCCGTCTCCGTACACCGGCAGCGGCTTCTTCTTGAGGATGTTGTGGATCATGAGCGGAATCAGCTTCTCCGGGAAGTGGTACGGGCCGTAGTTGTTGGAGCAGCGGGTGTTCAGGGTGGCGAGGCCGAAGGTCTCGGAGTAGGCGCGCACCAGGAGGTCCGCCCCCGCCTTGCTGGCCGAGTAGGGGGAGTTGGGCGCCAGCGGCGTCTCTTCGGTGAAGTACCCTTGGGCGCCGAGGCTGCCGTACACCTCGTCTGTTGAGACCTGCAGGAACCGGAAACCGGCAACGCGCTCTGCGTGCAGCCGGCTTGCTTCGAGCAGCGTCTGGGTCCCGAGGACGTTGGTCCTCACGAAGATGTCGGGGCCGGTGATGGAACGGTCCACGTGGGATTCGGCGGCGAAATGCACCACGGCGTCCACCTCTCCCTCGGCGAGGAGTCCGGCCACGAGGCCGGCGTCGCAGATGTCCCCTTTCACGAAGCGGTAGTCGGGGTTTTCCTCCACGGCAGCCAGGTTCTTCAGGTTCCCGGCGTAGGTCAAAAGGTCCAGGTTGATGACCCGGCAGCCGGGGTTACCGGCCATGAAGTGGTTGATGAAATTGGAACCGATGAACCCGGCACCTCCTGTCACCAGAAGCGAGGTCGGGGTGAATGCGTCCTGCATGTAGCCTCCAGATCGTAACCGTTTGCCGCGTCAGCCTGTACTGCCGCAATATTCAAATCGCCTTCCTTGATACACCGGAAAACACAATCGTGTCAACTTCCTAGCATTTCCCAACCGGCACGGGCCAATTGGGGGAAAAAGCTAAAATGCCCGCAGCGGACCCAGCGAACCGAGCCCTGCCAGGGTGAAGTTGACGCTGAACTGCTGCTCGCCGGCGACGTTGCGGCTCCCTACCCGATCGGAGTAGGAGAAGACAACGCTCCAGCACTGGCGCCGGTACTCGACGGCGTAGCGGGATTCCAGAAACTCCCCGCTATCCGCGGAAAAACGCCCCAAGAGGTCGGCGGTGATGTCCTTGGTGACCGGGAAGGTGAAGCCCCCCTCGACGTAGTCGACTTCCCCACGGCTGTGGCGGTACCCTAGCTTCGCCTTGTCGCGCCCCTCTCCCTTCAACTCCACCCCGACGTTCGCGGTGGAAAACTGGCTGTCGCTCATGTTGTAGCGTGTATCGAACGCCACGGAGAGCCGTTGTACCGGGGTGAGCACCCCCTCCAGCATCAGGTCCGTGAGCCGGTGTCCCTCATCCACCAGGGTGAGGAGGTCGCGGCGCTGCCCCGAAAGCCAGTACCCCTGGGAGAGCTTCAGGTAGAGGAGGTCGCGGTACTCGGGAATTCCGTCCGCTTCGGCGAACTTCCGGGTCACCACGTTGCTGAGCGACCAGCGGACGGCATTTTGCCCCAGCACGCGGTCGTCGTAATCGAAAAACGGGAGGTCGTCGTCGCGCCGTTGCTGTACGAAGCTGTACTCGACAGCCGGGATCATCAGATGCCGCAACCGGCCGTCGTACACGCGCTCCAGCGGCAAAGAGAGCGATCCGCCTGCGTCCGCCTGCCCCAGTTGCCGCCATCCGCTCTCGCTGCTCTTCCCTTGGGCGCTGTACATCCGCTGCTGGTACCCGCCGTAAAGGGAAAGGTCCAAAAGGCCAGCGGGTTTGCCGTACCAGGCGAGCCGGGGATGCAGTTGCAGGCGCTGCCCGGTGGCTCCCGCCTCGCGCTGGAAGTTGGTGAAGCGGCTATCCATGGAGAAAAATGCGGGCCCCACCTTCTCGCCTGCGGCGATGAAACCGATAGTGGGCAGCCGCTGCAAGGTGGCGTCGTTGTTGGGGGCCTCCAGGTCGTCGGTGTAGCGCAGCTCGCCGAACAGGCCGCTGCGCTCCCAGCGCTGGTCAAAGGAGACCGTCGACTCCAGGTACTGCCGGTTGTAGTCGCCAGAGAACTCGCCGTAATCAAGGAAGTAGCGGCGGTCGGTGATGAGATGGATATTGGAGGCAAGGGTGAGCCTGGGGGTGAGGAGTTCCAGGTGCTGCTGGTCCACCTCGCCGCGGAACTCCGACTTCTGGGTGTCGTAGATGCCGAAGGCCTGCAGCCTTCCAGAGCTGCCGTGTGGACGCAGGTAGCGGTAGTCCACCCCGCCCCCGGCTCCCCGGGAACTCTCTAGGTCGAGGTCGAAGGTCGCCTCCTGGCTGGGGTTGATGGCCCAGTAGTAAGGCTGGTCGTAGTAGAACCCTTTCTTGGAAGAGTAGCCGAGCTTTGGGAGCAGCAGCCCCGACTGTCTTTCGATGTTGGCGGGGAAAATTAGATAAGGGGTATAGAAGATGGGGACGTCGCCGGCGTAGAAGACGGCGTCCTTAGCCGTGGCGAAGTCCTCCAGGGTCACCTTCACCTGCCTCGCCTCGAACCTCCAGCTGGGCTTGTCGCCGTCGCAGGTGGTGAAGGTTCCCTTGGTCATCTTGTAATCGTCGGGGCCGGTCTTCTCCAGGCGCTCGGCGCGCAACCGGAAGTTCGACCTCTTGACGAAAAGCTCTCCGTTTAAGAGTTCCCCTTTTTGGGACAGCAGGTTCAAAGAAAGGCTGTCCCCCTTCATGGTGTCGCCGCTGCGCTCCATGAAAACGCCCCCCTGCGCCTGGGCCTCGCCGGTGAGCCGGCGGTAGACCACGCTGTCGGCCAAAAGGGAGAGGCCGTCCTGGGTGATATGGACCTCGCCCTGGGCACGGTAGCTCTGCGTCGGGACGTCCACCGAGAGGTCGTTCGCTTTCAGGGTGACCTCTTTGTCGACGGGGACCGCGAGTTCTCCCTGGGCGGGTATCGCCAACAGCAGAAGGTATGTGAGAAGCCAGGCGGCTCTTGCAGCTTTCATTGCACTCCAATAAAAAGAAAACTAGATGCCTCACTCTTCGTCCCCCTCCCCTTGCGGGTGGGGGCTAGGGGTGGGGAAGGTGCCATTCAACCCCTGAACGGCTCGAAGCTGCGCGACAGCAGGTATCCCCGCGCCTCCCCGACGGTAAAGAGGGACCCGCAGACGAGTATGAGGTCTTCATCGGCGGCGGCAGATTGCGCCTGTTGCACCCCCTGCGTCACGCTCCCGGCCTCCTGCGCCGGCACCCCGGCGGCAAGGCAGAAGCGGGCGATCTCCTCCGCCGGCAGCGCCCGTTCCAGGGCTGGGGTCACGCAGAATACCTGATCGGCCATGGGGAGCAGCGGCCCGAGTATCCCCCCGAGTTCCTTGTCCCCCATGACGCCGACCACCATGAAAAGCCTCGCGCGCGGGACCTCCGCGAGCGCCTCGGCAAGGGCGTTGGCGCCGGCTGGGTTGTGGGCGCCGTCCAAAAGCACACGCGGCGGCCCGGGGAAGAGTTCCATCCTTCCCGGCCAAAAAGCGCGCGCCATGCCGGCCGCCATCGCCTGCGGCGGCAGGGGGAAGCCGAGCCCCCCCAGTAGTTCCGCAACCGCCAGTGCCAGTGCCGCGTTGCCGCGCTGGTAGCGCCCGAAAAGCCCGACCTTGAGGTCATCCAGGGTCACCCCGATGCCGCGGTAGCAAAGCCTCTCCCCCTGCCAGAAGGCGTCGAAAGATTCCTGCTGGCGGTACAAGGGGGAGCCGATCTCGTCGGCGCGGGTTGCTATGGCCGCTTCGACGTCAGCGTGCTGCGAGGCGGATACCAGGGGCGCCCCGGGCTTGCAGATGCCGGCCTTCTCCTGAGCTATCTCCGCGAGGGTTTCCCCCAGGTACTCGGTATGCTCCAGCGAGATCGGGGTGACCGCGCAGAGGATGCCGTCGAGAGCGTTGGTGGCGTCGAGGCGCCCCCCCATGCCGGCCTCGAAGACCGCTACTTCGACCCCTTTTTCGGCGAAGTACAAAACGGCCAGGGCCGTCACTATCTCGAAGAAGGTGCTCTCCGGCGGCGCGGCGGCCATAACGCGCGCGGCCACAAGCACCACGTCCTCTTGGGATATTTCGTTGCCGTCTATGCGGATGCGCTCGGTGAAGGAGATCAGGTGCGGAGAGGTGAAGAGCCCCGTCCGGTACCCTCCGGCGCTGAGTATGGAACTGAGAAAGGAGGCGGTCGATCCCTTGCCGTTGGTGCCGACCACGTGGACGCTCCGGAACCGCTCCTGAGGATTGCCCAGCGCGGCAAGCAGCGGGGAGATCCGGGATAGCCCCGGCTTCATCCCGAAACGCCCCAAGGCGTAGATGTGGCTGAGGGTTTCGGCGTAGGTCATGACAGGCCGGGATTATAGGGAAAGCGCATGAAAAAGTCCATAAAATAGGGGCGACTGGGGAGGATTGCTCCAGCCGTCGAGACTGCTAGCGGGAAAGGGTTTCACCCCACGCAACGAATAAAAAAAGCGCCGGCCAGCCAACAGCTGATCCGGCGCCCGTGGTTCGGATGACGCCTTTTTAGGGGCGATAGAGCATCGTCAGGATGCTGGAGAGCTGCGACTTCATCTTGCTCCTCTCCACGATGACGTCGACCATGCCGTGGTCCAAAAGGTACTCGGAGCGCTGGAAACCCTGCGGGAGCTTCTGCCTGATGGTCTGCTCGATGACGCGCGGGCCGGCGAAGCCGATCAGGGCCTTGGGCTCAGCCATGTTGATGTCGCCCAGCATGGCGAAGCTGGCGGTGACCCCGCCGGTGGTGGGGTCGGTAAGGATGGAGACGAAGGGAAGCCCCGCTTCGCGCAGCTTGGCCAGCGCCGCGGAGGTCTTCGCCATCTGCATGAGCGAGAGGATGCTCTCCTGCATACGCGCGCCGCCGGAAGCGGAGACTATGATGCAGGGGGTGCGGTCGGAAAGCGCGCGCTCGATGCCGCGGGTGATCTTCTCGCCCACGACGCTCCCCATGGAGCCTCCCATGAAGGAGAAGTCGAAGACGCAGATCTGCACCGGGGTCCCCTCGATGCGGCCGGAGCCGCAGATGATGGCGTCCTTGCTGCCGCCCTTGGCGAGGGCTTGGTCGATGCGGTCCTGGTAGCTCTTGGAATCCTTGAACTCGAGGAAGTCGACCGAGACGACGCCTGCGTCGAATTCGGTGAAGCTCCCCTCGTCGAGGAGAAGCTCCAGCCTCTTCTTGGAGGAGACCCGGTAATGGTGGTTGCACTTGGGGCAGACGTTGAGATTGTTCTCGATGTCCTTCGTGTAGATCGTCTCGCCGCAGCTGACGCACTTCGTCCAGAGCCCCTCGGGAACCTTCACCCTGTGAGCCGGTCCCTTAGCCTGCGGCGGATTGTCTCTTTTAAACCAAGCCATATGTGCCCTCTTCTGGGGAAATGCCCCTATTGTTTTAAAAATCGTAAATCCGGCGCTGATACTTATCAGATCGCACCGTCTATGTCAAACAAAACGGTTTACGCGCCAAGCTAACCAGCCGGAACAAAAGCGGTTACCGGGAGCCCTTCAGCACTCCTTGTTTTAGCGCCGAGACGAATCCCCCCAGCTGTTCCAGGAGTTCGGCCCCCTGGTACTTCTCGAAGTACTTCACCAGCGCGCTTCCCACCACCACGCCGTCGGCCGCCCGGGCCACCTCCCCCGCCTGCTCCGGGGTGGAGATGCCGAAGCCGACCACAAGCGGCAGTTCCAGCGCGCCGCGCACCTCGGTGACCCGGGCCGCCAGGTCATCGGCGACCGCGCTACGCGCGCCGGTGACGCCGGTGACGGAGACGTAGTAGATGAAGCCGCTTCCCTGGCGCGCGACAGAAGCGATCCGGGAGCCGTCTGAGGTCGGGGTGAGGAGGAAGATGAGGTCGAGTCCGCAGCTGTCGGTAGCTCCTTTTAGCTCCGCAGCCTCCTCGGGGGGGAGATCCACCACCAGCAGGGCGTCGACGCCGGCTTGTGCCGCGTCGAAGGCAAAGCGCTCGGAACCGTAGGCGAAGATGGGGTTGAAGTAACCCATCAGCACGATGGGGACCTGGGTCTTTTCCCTGAGCCTCGATACCAGCTCCAGTATTGCCGGGAGAGTGGTGCCGGAGGCCAGGGCCCGGTCCGAGGAGAGCTGGATGGTCGGGCCGTCAGCCATGGGATCGGAGAAGGGAACTCCCAGCTCGATCAGGTCGGCCCCTGCCCGTTCGAGTTCGAGCACCACCTTTTCCGTAGTCGCCAGATCCGGGTCGCCGGCGGTGACGAAGGTGACCAGCGCCTTTTCCCCACGTTCTTTCAGGCTGGCAAATCTATCTGAAATCCTGCTCATCAGGCCCCTCCTTATTTATTAAATGTCGCACGGCGGGAACCGCGCCTCCCGGCGCACCATCCGAACAGCAGATTATGTAACGAAAAAACGGAGAAACTGCAAAAACAAAAAAGTCCCCCAGGTAAAAAAGGGGGATGCGGGGGACTGCTCTGGGCGGGAGAAATCCCCAGCCCCCCGGCAAGGGAGGCTGGGAAAGTTGCCGGTTTGCTTGGCAGGGTGATCAGATCCTGAACGCGTCCACTTCCTTTTTCAAGAGCTCGGTCTGGCGGAACAGCTTGTAGACCGCCTCGTCCATGACCCGCGTCGCCTCAAGGTTAGCGTCGGTTGCCTGCTGGATGTCCTCCACCGAAACGACGATCTGCTCGCTGCCGCGGGTCTGCTCGTCGCAGGCGCGCTTTATGTGACGGATCATCTCGGTGATGCTCTCGGTGGACTGGGCGATCAGGTTGCCGACCTTGTTCTGCTCGCGGGTGGAGGAGAGCACCTGAGAGGTGAGCCCCTTCATGTGCTCGACCGCGCCCATGATCAGCTCGCTCCCCTGCCCCTGCTCCTTGGTGGCCTTGGCGATCTGCGCCACCATCTCGGAGACCTGCTCCATCGCCTCCCGGATCATCTGGCTTCCCTTGGCCTGCTCGACCGTAGTGCGGGCGATCTCGCCCACCTGGGCGGTAGCCTCGTTGACCCCGACCACGATCTTCGCCAGCGCCTCCCCCGATTTCTGGGAGAGAAGTTCGCCGTCGCCGATGGAGCGCTCCGCCTGGTCGATGGCCTCGACGGCGCGGCGGGTCTCGTCCTGGACCCCGCGGATCACCTGCGAGATCTCGCGGGTGGAGCTGGAGGTACGCTCGGAGAGTTCCTTGATCTCGTCCGCGACGACGGCGAAACCCTTGCCGTGCTCACCGGCCTGGGCCGCGATGATGGCCGCGTTCAGCGCCAGGAGGTTCGTCTGCTCGGCCACCTCGTCGATGACGGAGAGGATGTCGCCGATGTCGGCGGCGCGCTCGGAGAGGGTGGCGATGACCTCGCTGGTGATCTTGGAAGCGCGCTTGATCTCCTGCATCCCGTTGATCACCGCCTCGACCGCCTCGCGGCCGGTCTCGGCATCCTCGCGCACCGACTTGGAGATGGCCGCCGTCTCGTTGGCGTTTCGCTCCACCTGCTTGATGGAGCTGTCCATCTCCATCACGGAGGAAGCGGTAGCGGTGGAGACCTCCATGAGGCTCACCACGCCGTTACCCACCTGCTTGATGGAAGCCCCCATCTCGACGATGGACGAGCTCACCTCGTTCACCGACAGGGCCAGGTTCTCCATGTTCTGGACCACCTCCTCGACGCTTGAGGCCATCTCCAGGATGGAAGAGGAACTCTCCGACGCCGAGATGGACAGGGAATCGACGCCGTGGGCGACTCCCTTTACCGAGGTGTTGATCTGCACGATGGCTGCGGAGGTCTTGGAGACGCTTTCCGCCTGGGTCTTCGCCGAGGCCACCACCGAGTGCGAGGCCTGTGCCATGGTGTCCGAGATCCCGGCCAGCTCCGCCGCGGAGCGGAGCACCTTGCCGATCATGCCGGAGAGCTTGTCGACCATCTCGTTGAAGTCGCTTCCCAGCTTCCCGATCTCGTCGTGCGACTCGATGGTGGTGGTCGCGGTCAGATCCCCCTCGGCCCCGCGGTTGACCGCCTCACCGATGGCGCCAACCCTGGTGACGATGTTGCGAGTGATCAGGATCCCCAGACCGACGGCGACGGCGACAGCCAGCAGGATGACCACGGCGAAGGTGATCCCGGCCGATTTCTGGATCTCGGTCACCCGCGCGTTGGCCTGGTTCATCTGGTTGCCGACTTCCACCAGGATGTCGTCGAGGTCCGCCTTAGAGACGTCGTTGGCCTCAGTAATCTCCTCGTTGGCCAGATGGTTCAGCTTTTCGTCCGCCAGTGCGTCCTTGGCAGCCTGGTTCAGCACCCCCGCGGAAACCCCCTTGAAGAGCTCCTGCTTCTTGGCGATAAGCTCGTCCGCCACCTGCTCGAACGCGGCCCAGCTCACCAGGAACTGCCTGGTCCGTTTCTCGATCACGCTCCCCTTTGCTGCCGGAAGCACGCCGAGCTTCTTGTTACCCTCCAGGATGATCTGGGCCTGGCTCAAGAGGGTGTCCCGCTTCATGCGGTAATCCTCTATGTACTCCTCCAGTTTGTCCGGGTCGGTACGCACCAGCGCAGCCTGCATCAGGCTCACGTGGCAGTACTTCTGGGTCACCCCCATGAGCAGCACCAGCTTCTGCTGCTTGGAGAGCTGCTCCAGGATGGTCTGGATCTGTCCGCCGACCCTCTTCATCCCGAAAGCGCCGAAACCGCCGGTGAACGCGACCAGCAGAGCCATGATCAGGAAGGCTAATATCAGCCGGCTACGCAGCGTGAGGTCTTTCATCGCGTTATTGCCCCGCTTCGCTCAACAGGTAGTTCATCAGGTCGACAGTGGCCTTCACTTCGGGCTTGGACATGTTGGAGTCGGGCTTTCTCAGCATCTTGATGCCGTAGGCCTTGGTGGCGGTACGGTCGAAAGGCTGGCCGGAGATCGGGGCCACGCCGGTCTGGATGGCAACGATGGTGCGCTCAAGGGTGTGGCACTTGATACATTTGACTTTCATGATGTCGTAGTTGGCTTTCATGGCCGGCGGGAAGGAAGAAGGGTCAAGGCGCATGGCGTCACCCCTGCCGACGACTCTAAACCCGGCATGGGCGCTGGTTGCGGTCGCTGCGAGAAGAAGCGAAGTAACGAGGAACTTTTTCATTTTTAAACAATCCTCCAGGTGCTTGTTAAGGCGGCCAGGCGCCGCCTGCTGCTCTATTGCTGCTGCCTTTTCGGTGCCTACAGGCTGAAGGCGACCGAGGCGAACGCGATCCTGCTGATGCCGTCTGGGGCGTCGGTGAACAGGTACTCCAGGGTGAGCCTGGTGTTCTGCAGCGGCGCGTAGGCTATGGCGGGGATGTAACGCGAGGTCCCGCCCTCGGCGGTTCTTTGGTACTCATAGCGCAGAAGCGGAATCAGCTTTATCGGCGCGCCCAGATAGTACTCCCCTTCGAAGGTGTAGGCGCGGCTGTCCACGGCGGTCCTCGTCAGGTCCAGCATGGGATTCGTGTCACGGCCGAAGCTGCCGCTCCCTTTGAGGTGCAAACGCTTGTAAAGGATGTCCATCTCCGCGCCGGTGCGGCGAAAGTTGTTCAGGTTCTCAGCCACGCCCAGGTTATCGAACCTGCCGTTGCGCCCCCAGTAGCCGAAGACGCCGGTAGTGATGGTGAGGTAGTCCCAGATGCTCTCCCCCTCCAGCTCCAGTTCGGGCTCGTGCCCTTTGAAATCAGTCCCGCCGAGCTTCACGGAGAGATGGGCGTAGCCGTCCTTCTGGTTCTGGCCGTTTCTGTCCACCAGGCCGCCGGCGGCAAAGATGCGGTTGCCCAAAAGCGCGTTCAGCTCCACCCCGTCCTCGGGGACGTCGATGCTGAAGGGGGAGTTCCCGACCAGGTAGGTGGTGGAGGCGTAAGAGGGGACGGTGACCACGCGGTTGCTCTTCTTCCAAAGAGAGAGTTTCGGCTCGAAGCGCCCGATCTTTAGGTTAATCGGCGTGTCGAGCGCATGGCGCCAGACCAGGAACAGCTCGTTTATATTCGGCGTGTTGTTGGGAGGGGTGTTGGCGCTGTTTGCCGGACTGCTGTTGTCGCCGGCGACGGGGGCCGGACTGTTGCGCTGCTGCCCTTGGGTGTACAGGTTGTAGGTCCCAAAGAAGCCGACCTGCTCCCGGAAGGAGCCGCCGGCATGGAGCCGGAGCGACCTCGTGGAAAGATCCGTCTTGTTGCCGTCGAAGGCCTTGTCGTCGTAGGCGAAGTCAGCGGTGCCGGTCAAGGAGATGGGGATCTGTTCGGGAAGCCCCGAGATCCGTGACCACTCGTTGCCGGGCTTCGCCTCAGGCGCCGGTGCTGCAGCCGCCTGCGCGCCTTTTTTGGCGCCGGGCCAGACGTAGCTGTTCTTCAGGAAGGCATCGCCGAACTCGTTCAATTCCGGGTAAATGGTGTGGCAGGTGGAGCACTCCGTCTTGTGCTGCCGGCTGAAGGCCGGTATCGCCTCTGCGCGGTTGGGAGCAAGCAGAGGGGAAAGAACAAACCCCAGGGTGAGTACGGCTGCTGCTGTTTGTTTCTTTAAGAACATGGTGGTCTCCTGCAGTATTAAAAAGCATCATTACGATAAGAATAAACTAATAAATAACAATTCGCCCTATTCAAGAAAGTGCATAGAAAGAGCAGGAAGAAACGAGAGTAGATTATTACAATATTGCTGATGTGAAGTCAACTTAACAAAAGGCTGTGAGAGTAATTGCTTTCCTCTGGTGAGCTGATCTTCATTTTTTAACTACATTTTTACTTTGGGAAGTGCTATAAGGTAGCGTCGAAATCTCCCGGAGGTCATGCTATGCGGCTAAAAAGTCTCCTTTTCCTCTTCCTTGTTCCGGTGCTGGTCGCCGGTTGCGGCGGCGGCACCAGCGACAACGGGGTCCCCATTTCCAAGCTGGCGGCCTCGCAGGGGTGCATGAACCTAAGCTGCCACGGCACCATGACCTCCCCGGGGACCGGGGCCGTCATCGCCGACGAATGGCGTGCTTCCGCCCACAACTTGAAAAACGGGGCCGGATGCGCCGACTGCCACGAACCGGACGCGGGACACCCCAACACCTGCAGCAAGTGCCACGGCGGCGGAGGCTTCGGCGTGACCAAGAACCCGGACCAGGCTGGCAAGTGCGGCAAGTGCCACGGGCTCTCCCATCCGGGCGACGTCATGGTGGCGCGGGCGCCGCAACACTTCGGCAACATGACCGCGAGCCTTGCCAACAACAAGTACCGCGCTTCCTATGTAAGCTCCAACTACGTGGGGAACTGCCGTGCCTGCCACAACCCCCACGATCCCAGCTCCGCAATGAACGTGAACCGCGACTGGGCCGCTTCCGGCCATGCCGACGTCCTCGCCGGGGCGAGGACCGGGTACGATTTCAAGACGCGCGGCAGCTACCAGCCCGCCAGCACCACCTTCCAGTACTACTGCGTCCGCTGCCACACCTCGACCGGCTACGTGAAGTTCGTGACCAGCGCCTTCCAGGACGTCCGTCCCTTCGCCGGGCCGGGGTACGAGGTGGTGCAGAATTATCCGCGCACCGTCGCTGCGGGTGCCGCGCAGCCGGCGGACACCCCCTCCCCGGACAAGACCAAAGAGGTCACCGCTTGCAACGTCTGCCACGACAACGGCGCAGGCCGTGCCTACAGCTGGGCCAGGCGCGCGGTGCCGCCGGTGACGATCTACTACAACTTCTCCTCTTCGAACAGCTCGCCCACGGTGAAGCTGAACAACAAAGCGACCTCCTACCCCAACGTCGGCCCCTCGAACATCTGCCTTCCCTGCCACACCGGTCGCGGCATAGGGGCCATGATCTACGACGCCGTCGCCGCAGGGATCGATTTCAGCAACACCAATAGCCCCGGCGCGCATGACTTCGCCGCCGGCGCCGTCCTCTTCAGAAAAGGGGGGTACGAGTTCGCGGGACGAGACTACGTGCCGACCTACTTCCTTCACGACAAAATCGGCGTCGCCAACGAACACGGCACCGGGAACGACGGCCCCTGCGTCGCCTGCCACATGAACTCCGGCAACAGCCACTTCTTCATGCCGGTGGCTTTCGACGGCACCGGTAAAATCGCCGAGATAACCAGCCGGACCTGCGCGCAGTGCCACGTCGGCCAATACGCGCTGAGCCCGGCCATCCTGCAGACCGAGAAAGAAGGTTTCGCCGCGGCGATCGCCATGCTCAACGTGCTGAAGACCGACGCGACGCTGCCGGTCGACCCGCTGAACCCGACGCGCTCGAAGGTGCGCCCCCTGGCGAACAAGAACTCGGATTACAACGCCGCCTTCCCCGGGGGAGGCGCCAACACAATGGGAGCCTTCTTCAACTCGGGGCTGCTCCAAAACGATCCCGGCGCCTTCGCCCACAACCGGGTCTACACCAAGCGGCTCATTTATGATTCCATCGACTGGCTCAGCAACGGCGCCCTCGACGGCGACGTGGAAAGCGCCATCAACAACGCCACGCTCGCGGTAAACAGCAAGACCGGGAAGGTGTCGCTCAGCAACCCGATCCTGGGCGGGTTCTACATCCCCGAGCAGGTAGACGGCCCGGCCTACGCCGCCGCCTTCGCCAAGGTAAAGGCAGACGCAATTAAGTACCTCTTGGGCGCACCGGGCGGAGCGCGCCCCTAGGAAGCCATGAAACTATTACTGCACATATGCTGCGGGCCGTGCGCCATCTACCCCGTGAAGGAGCTTAGGTCCAGCGGGGTGGATGTCACCGGCTTTTTTTACAACCACAACATACATCCCTACACCGAGTACAAGCTCCGGATGGCGGCGCTGAAAAAGTACGCCGAGATGGTCCAGTTGGAGGTGCACTACCGCGAGGAGTACCGGCTGGAAGAGTTCCTGTCGCAGGTGGCGGGCGAGCCGCAGGCCCGCTGCGCCTACTGTTACCGGTCGAGACTTGAGGAGACCGCCAAGACAGCGGCCCTCATGGGTTTCCCCAGCTTCTCGTCCACCTTGCTGTACAGCCGGTACCAAAACCAGGAACTGATCCGCGAGTTCGGTGATAAACTCGCGGAGCGCTACGGCGTGAAATTCCACTACCAGGATTTCAGGAGCGGCTGGCAGGAAGGGATCGACCTTTCCAAGGAGATGGGGCTGTACCGCCAGAAGTACTGCGGCTGCATCTACAGCGAGAAGGAAAGGTACGTCAGGAAATAAGTTATAGTCCCCGAGTCGCTAGTGGCCCTCCCCCCCTCCCCTATCTCATGGGGCGAGGGGCGATCCTCCTTCAACAGTTGGGGACGACATGCCTTCACTGGGAAAATCGCTCATCATACTCGGGCTCGTCATCGCCGCGGTCGGCGCGCTCTTCACCTTCGCCGGCCGCTTCCCCTGGCTGGGGAGGCTCCCCGGCGACATCTACGTGAAGAAGGAGAACTTCACCTTCTATTTTCCGCTCGCCACCAGCATCATCATCTCGCTGCTACTCTCGCTCATCCTCTGGCTTTTCCGCAGATAAAGCGAACTAAAAACTAAAAGGGGGACAGGCTACTTTTTGATTTCAAAAAGTAGCCTGTCCCCTTTTCCGTAGAGGCCGTATCTTCCCCCCCTTGTCCAACTGGAACAGCTCCCCGCGCCAGCGCACCCGATTTCCCAGTAGCGAAAGCGCCCATACCGCAAAGGCGAGCGCGTCACGCAGCGGCAGGAGCCAAAGCCAGCGCGGCAACAGCCGGTCCCGCACCAAGGCTCGGCTATAACTGACGGACACGGCTGATCGCACCAGGTAGAGCAGCGCCGCGGCCAGCCAACCCGACGCGGTGAAGCCGGAGAGCAGCAGCGCCAAGAGGGCCGCCGGGAAGGGGAGCGTTATCCCCGAGGCAAGATAACCGCCGGGGCGGGAAACGCGCATGGTCCTCCCCCAGCGCAACTGCCGCGCCATCACCTCGGATACCGTCTCGTCGCCGCGCATGACGCTCTCAACGAAGTGCGGGGAGAGTTCCAGGCGGAACCCGTTTTTGTGGATCATGTTCCCCAGTTGGTAGTCGTCGGCCAGGTAGTCGACCAGGGCCTCGAAGCCTCCGATCCGCTCCAGCGCCTCCCGGCGCAGCGCCATGGATGCGCCGAGAGCGAAGCTCAACCCTTCCAGTTTCACGGCAGCCATGACGTTCGGGACCATCTCGCTGCAAAAGCCGAGGGCCTCTATGGCGCAGCCGACCCCTTTCACGCTGGAGCTGCGGTAAAGGGATGTCACCAGCCCCACCTGGGAATCGGCGAAGGGCGCGCACACCCGGCGCAGATAGTGGCTGTCGACCCGGATGTCGCTGTCGCAGACGATAAGCAGGGGATACTTGGCCTTCGCGTAGACATGCATCAGGTTGCACACCTTGTAGTTCGCGCCGTGGATGGCGCCGTCCACGACCAGCGAGATATCGACCTGCGGGAAAGCGGCGATGAGCCGCTCGATGACGGGGATGACGGGATCGGAAGGAGAGGCAGCGGCGAAGACGATCTGAAACTTTGGGTACTCCTGCCGGCAGAACGAGGCGAAGTTTTCGAAGCTGTCGCCGTCCACCCCTTTGACCGGCTTCAGGATGGAGACGGGAGGGGTGTGGTCGGGAAGGGGCCTTTGCCCTGCGAAGAAGCTGCGACCGCAGTAGAGCGTGAAAGCGGCGTAGCCTAGAGCCGGCGCGGTAACCAGGAATGGAAGCAGCTCTTTTAGCATGATCATCCTCGTATTTTCTCGACCAGGACCAGGTATGGCGCCACCGGCGAGCGGTTCAACTGGCGGCTGCACCAGACGTTGTACTCCCTGGGGGGGAGCGAAGCGCCCCACTCGTGCACGGCTTGCGCCTCCTCGGGGCCCCCTTCGTGGCCGGTGTACAAAGCTATGGTGACGACCCCTCCGGGCTTCAGTAGCTTGGCCGCCTGCGTAAGCGCCGTCACGGTCCGCGCCGGGTCCGTGACGAGAGAGGTCTCGCCGCCGGGAAGGTACCCGAGGTTGAAGACAGCCGCCGCGAGCCCGACAGGGACGAACTCCGATACGCGTTCGTGTCCCGCCTCCAACAGGTGAACGGTCGCCAGGCGCCCTTCCCGCTCCAGGAGCGCGCGCGTGGCGGCGATGGCGCGGGGCTGGACATCGAAAGCCCAGACCTCTCCCCCCTCCCCGGCAAGCTCCGCCAGGAGCAGCGTATCGAACCCGTTGCCGCAGGTAGCGTCCAGCGCCCGGTCACCCGGGCGCACCCTCTGTCTCAGGTAAAAATGAGATAAAGGCACCGCGCCGCGTAATGATTCATTCTTTGCCATTCAAACCTCAAAAGCATTAGCCACGGAGAAAATCTGAGAACGTCAAAAACCTTTAAACCATTAGCAAGGAGGACATCTGAGAAAATCTGAGTAAAAGCCAAACACTGAGAAAACTTTTTTTTGGGAAAAGCAAAACCCAAAACATCTGATGTTGTTCTCACAATCCCATGCTTAAGCTTGGCTTCTCTCAGGTTTTCTCCGTGACTAATGGTTTTAGGTTTTAGCTTCTCTCCCGCTTTTGCTCAGATTTCCTCAGATTGTCTCCTTGTGAGGGGTTTTGACTGATGTTGATCATCTTTTACCGGCTAGGGTCAGCACCGCCGGTAAGGTGACCATAAAGGCCAGCTGGCAGGCGACCATCCCCAGCGACATGACGGCGCCGATGCTGAAAACCCCCTGATGATGCGCCACCATGAGCGCGCCGAAGCTGGCCATGATGGTGAGGGTGTTGAGCAGAACCCCGACCCCGGTGCTGCTCAGAACGACCGCCGCGGCACTCCCGTCTTCGCGCCGGAAGCGGTTGATGATGTAGATCCCCGAGTCGACGGCGATCCCCAGCACCAAGGGCATGACTATGATGTTGGCGGAGTTGAAGTCGATCCCGAAAAGCCACATGCCGCTCACCATGAACAAGACGCCGACGATCAGCGGGATGAGACCTATGGCGGCGAACTTGACGCTCCTGAAGGCGACCAGCAGGATCACTACGATGGCGGCAAAGGCGTAAATGAAGGCGAGCCGGTAGGCGTCGCGCATGATGGTCATGGACTCGTACACCATCACCGGCTGCCCGGTCGCATGCGGATCGACGCTCTTCACCTGGTTCAGGAAGGCTTCGAGCGGCTCGCGGTTGAAGATTTCCCACTTGGGCGCTACCTGCAGCAAGAGCCTGCCGCTCTTCCCCACGAACCGCGAACGGAGCTCCGCCGGGATGTCGGCCTCGGTGACCGGCGAGGCGTCCAGACTCTGCTTCAATGCCTCTATCTTCTGCGGCAGCTCGCGGAACATCCCCCCCTGGAACTCCTGCAGCATGCCGACGGCGTTTTTGTCCCGCTCCTTTTCCAGCCCCGCGAAGAACTTGTCCAGTATGGCCACGAAGGAGGAGACCTGCTTCGCCTCGGGACGGCGCTCCTTTTCCAGCTTCCCCTTGAGCGCTACCGCCGCGTTCCTGAAATTCTCGAAAACGGTCGGCAGTTCCATGAGCGAGAGCTCTTCCTCGTATGGGGCCGGTTTGACGTCGGCAAGCTCGCTCCTTATGGCCGCCAGCTCGGCGAGCTTTTCCCGCTGGCGGTCCGGCACCAGGGTATGCAGGCTCACCACGTGATCCACCGTCGGCAGCGCTTCCAGCCGCGCGCTCTTCTCCCGCGCCTCCGCCTCGTTCTTCGCGGTGACCACGGCAAAATAGCCGCTGTTTTCCTTGCTCTTCATCAGCTTGTAGGCGTAAGTCACCGACTCAAGCCCCTCGGCCTGCAGGTTCATCAGGTTGTAATCGAAGGCGATCCGGGAAAGGGGGTAGAGGGATGCCAGGCAGCAAAAAGCGGTGACCGCGATGACGAGCTTGGGGCGGCCATAGACGATCCTCGCAACGACGCCGTGCTCCGAGAAGTGCGTCACCCCTTGCCGCGCGTGCGGCTTTCTGTGCCGGGAGAGGAGCACCAGCATGGCGGGAAGGACGGTGAAGGTGACCAGAACGCAGATGGCGACCCCGCCCGCGGCGATGATGCCGAGTTCCGCTATCCCCTTGAAGTCGGTGAGGACGAAGGTGAGGAAGGCGGCCGCCACCGTCGCCGCGGCCATGATGATGGCCCAGACGTTTCTTTCCAGTCCGGTCTTAATCGCCGGCAGTTCCCCCGCCCCCAGGTTCAACTCCTCCTGGTAACGGAGCACGACCTGAATCCCGTACTCGATGCCGATGCCGATAAGCATCACGGCGAAGACCATGGAAAGTATGTTGAGATGGCCGACGGCAAGCGTGGCGAAGCCGAAGGAAAGCGAGATGGCCACCAGCAGGGATGCCATTGCGGCCAGCACGTTGAGCACGCCGCGAAAGGCCAAAAGCAACAGGATCACGGTCAGCACCAGGGAGACCGCGGTGGCGAGCGCGATGTCGTTTTGGCTCGTCGCCATCTCCTCGTTTTCCAGCACCGGCGTTCCGGTGAGCCCGACGGTCACCCCCTTGAATTCGGGAAGCGCCTTCAGCCTGGCCACCTCGGCGCGCACTTTTTGTATCGCCCCCGCCGCCGGGACGAATCCCTGCATATCCCTCACCGGGAGCACCGTAAGGATCTGCTGCCTCCCCGCCTTGGCGAAGGAGGAGTCCGGATTCATGAAGACGGTTTCCATGGAGGGGGGCGCGCCTTTGCCGCCGCCGAAGCTTTGGAAGCCTGCGCCGAGCTTGTCCAGCATGAACAGTACGCTCGGAAGCTGCGACTCGTCCCCTGCGGCACAGCGCTCCATGCTCCGGGTCAGGTGGGTGAAGAGCGTCTGCACCGACGGGGATGCGGCGAGTGCCTTCAAGGCCGGCGCAGCAAGAGAGAGGTTTTTGCGCAGCTCCTTTATGTCCTCAAGCGGCATGAAGAGCAGGCCGTTTTTCTGGAAGAAGGGGAGTGCGTACGGGTAGAAGACGTCGGAGAAGTACCTGGGCTCCTTGGAGAGCGTGTCGTAGAGCCGGTTGCCGAAGGCGCCCACCCGCTCGGGGTCGTTCCCCTCAATGACGACCGCTATTTCCTCCATGTCGCCGAAGTCGGCGCGGAATTCCCGGAAGTCGCGATTGAAGGCGGTGTTCTGCGGCATCAGGTCGTCCCTGCCGGTCAGGAATTCCATGCGCTGGTAGGTGAGCCACAAGGAAAGCACCGACAGCAGCAACGCTATAACCAGTACCAGCCAGGGACGGCGGGAGGAAAGGGAGAAGAGGAGGCTGCCTCTTTTTGCCGTTTCTTTCATAGAACCTCATCAGTTTCGTGTACAAAAGCTCAGGACCAGGCAACCTAGCACACACAGCCACCACAATCAACACCAGGGAACAAACTATTGTTTTCATTAAGAAATAAATTCTCCCCCATCAAAAAAATAGTGTACCTTTTAGGAAAACCGTGTTAAGTTCCGGCACTTGTAACAATTAGAGAAAGAGGCTACACTCTGTTAGCTTTAGCCAATCTGACAGAAAGGAGTACGTTGTGACCTCCCCTTTCAAGCACCCCATATCAAACGCACTCACCTCATTCAACGGTAACGTTGCAGAGCCAGAGCAAAGCGTCGAGCAACAGAGTGGAGCAAAGGTGCACCACCTTCCTGCTTCAATCTGGAAGCGGAAGATGGGCAGGGCTAAGAGCCCCCTGGATGTGGCCATTGAAGGAAGCCGCGATTTTTTCTTTCAGGAACAGCTACCCAAAGGTTATTGGTGGGCAGAACTCGAATCCAATGTCACCATCACCGCCGAATACATCATGCTGTTCCATTTCCTTGGGCTGGTTGATCCTGAGCGCCAGCGCAAGATGTCAACCTACCTGCTCTCTAAACAGACCGAAGAAGGTTTCTGGACCATCTATTACGGCGGACCTGGCGATCTCTCTACCACCATAGAGGCCTATTTCGCCCTGAAACTCTCCGGTTACCCGGAGGACCACCCGGCCCTGGCGAAGGCGCGCGCCTTCATCCTGGAGCAGGGGGGGGTCGTCAAGAGCCGCGTCTTCACCAAGATCTTCCTGGCGCTCTTCGGCGAGTTCGACTGGCAGGGGATCCCGAGCATGCCGGTTGAGCTGAACCTCCTGCCGGACTGGGCCTACATCAACATCTACGAATTCTCCAGTTGGGCCAGGGCGACCATTGTCCCGCTTTCCGTGGTGATGCACAGCCGCCCGGTGCGCCGCGTCCCCCCTTCCGCGCGGGTACAGGAACTCTTCGTGCGGCAGCCCACGGCGGCGGACTACAGCTTCGCCAAAAACGACGGCCTCTTCACCTGGGAGAAATTTTTCCTAGGTCTCGACCGCGTGCTCAAGGTGTACGAGAAGAGCCCGCTGCGCCCGTTCAAGAAGACGGCGCTGGCCAAGGCGGAGGAGTGGGTGCTGGAGCACCAGGAACCGACCGGCGACTGGGGAGGCATCCAGCCTGCCATGCTGAACGCCATCCTTGCGCTCAACGTGCTGGGGTACCGGAACGACCACCCCGCGGTGGAACAGGGGTTGAGGGCGCTGGCGAACTTCTGCATCGAGACCGAGGACCAGCTGGTGCTGCAGTCCTGCGTCTCCCCGGTGTGGGACACGGCGCTGGCGTTAAAGGCGCTATTGGATGCGGGCGTTCCTCCCGACCACCCCTCCCTGGTGAAGGGGGCCCAGTGGCTTCTGGACAAGGAGGTGACCCGGGCAGGCGACTGGCGCGTCAAGTCCCCCAACCTGGAAGCCGGCGGTTGGGCCTTCGAATTCCTGAACGACTGGTACCCGGACGTGGACGACTCCGGCTTCGTCATGATCGCCCTGAAGGGGATCCAGGTGAAGGACCACAAGGCCATGGACGCCGCCATCAAGCGCGGCATCAACTGGTGCCTGGGGATGCAGAGCAAGAACGGCGGCTGGGGGGCGTTCGACAAGGACAACACCAAGCACGTACTGAACAAGATCCCCTTTGCCGATCTGGAGGCGCTCATCGATCCCCCAACCGCGGACCTGACCGGCCGCATGCTGGAGCTGATGGGAACCTTCGACTACCCTGTCACCTTCCCTGCGGCGCAGCGCGCCATCGAATTCCTGAAGAAGAACCAGGAGCCGGAGGGGCCCTGGTGGGGGCGCTGGGGGGTCAACTACCTTTACGGCACCTGGTCCGTCCTTTGCGGGCTGGCCGCCATAGGCGAAGACATGGATCAGCCTTACATCCGCAAGGCGGTGAACTGGATCAAGTCGCGCCAGAACATCGACGGCGGGTGGGGCGAGACCTGCCAGTCGTACCACGACCGGACCCTGGCAGGGGTCGGCGAGAGCACCCCTTCCCAGACGGGATGGGCGCTCCTAAGCCTTCTGGCGGCCGGCGAGATGCACTCGGCGACCGTGGTGCGTGGGGTGCAGTACCTGATCTCGACCCAGAACAGCGACGGGACCTGGGACGAGCAGCAGTACACCGGGACCGGGTTCCCCAAGTACTTCATGATCAAGTACCACATCTACCGCAACTGCTTCCCGCTCATGGCCCTGGGGACCTACCGCACCCTGACCAGGACGCAGCCGTGACCGGAGCGCGCGGATGAAAGCATTCGTCACAGGCGCCACCGGGTTCATCGGCGCGAGCATCGTGCGCGAATTGTTGAAGGACGGCTGGGAGGTACGGGTGCTGGCCCGGCCCGGCTCGGACCGCCGCAACCTCTTCGGGCTCGACGTGGAGATCCGGGAAGGGGATCTGAGCGATCGCGAAGCGCTGGTGCAGGCGCTCAGCGGCTGTCAGGCGCTGTTCCACGCCGCCGCCGACTACCGGCTCTGGACACGCACGCCGCAGGCCATGTACGATGTCAACGTCAAAGGGACCCGGGCCATACTGTCGGCGGCTCTCGCGGCGGGGATCGAGAAGGTGGTCTACACCAGCAGCGTCGGGACCCTGGGCACCCCCGGCGACGGCACCCCCGGCGACGAGGGCACCCCGGTGGATTTTTGCCACATGGTGGGGGACTACAAAAAGAGCAAGTTCCTCGCCGAGCGGGCCGCGGAATCGTTTCTGGAGAAGGGGTTGCCGCTCGTGATCGTGAACCCATCGACCCCGGTGGGGCCGATGGATGTGAAGCCTACGCCTACGGGAAAGATCATAGTCGACTTCCTGAACGGCCGGATGCCCGCCTACCTGGACACCGGGCTGAACCTGATAGACGTAGAGGCGTGCGCCCGGGGTCATATCCTGGCGGCGCAGAAGGGGCGAGTCGGGGAAAAGTACATCCTTGGCAACCGCAACCTGACCCTGGCCGAGATATTCGAGATTCTCTCCGGCATCACCGGTCTCAAGGCGCCGCGGGTGAAGCTCCCCTACTATCCGATACTCATGGCCGCCTATGCGAACCATGCACTGTCGGCCGTGACCGGGAAAGAGCCGCTGATACCGCTTGCCGGAGTGCAGATGGCAGCGAAGTTCATGTATTTCGATTCGGGGAAGGCGGTGAGCGAGTTGGGGTTGCCGCTTTGTCCCGTGGAAGGCGCGCTGGAGCGAGCCGTAGAATGGTTCCGCAGCAACGGCTACGTAAACCGGTGAAGCAAAAGCCGTAGACGTTGGACATTGAGTTTCTTTTTTTGCATTGATATCGCTACGGGTTCTCAAGGAGATCCATGTACAAACTGCTAAGCAAGATCAACGGTCCCGACGACCTGAAGAAGCTTGATGCCGAGGAACTGACTCCCCTTGCCGAAGAAGTGCGCGCCTTTCTCCTGGAGACGGTGACAAGGACCGGCGGACACCTCGCCTCCAACCTCGGAGCGGTCGAGCTGACCATCGCGCTGCACTACTGCTTCGATTCCCCCAAGGACAAGATCATCTGGGACGTCGGGCACCAGGCCTACACCCACAAGATCCTCACCGGTCGCCGCGACAGCTTCCACACCCAGCGCTGCTACAAGGGGATCAGCGGCTTTCCCAAGCGCGCGGAATCCCCCCACGACGCCTTCGGCGTAGGTCACTCCTCCACCTCCATCTCCGCCGGGCTCGGCATGGCGGTAGCGCAGGGGCTCAAGGAGGATGCGGCCCGCGTCATCTCCGTCATCGGCGACGGCTCCCTTACCGGCGGCATGGCCTTCGAGGCGTTGAACCAGGCGGGTCATCTCAAGAAAAACCTGATAGTGGTCTTGAACGACAACGAGATGTCCATCTCCAAAAACGTCGGCGCCCTCTCCTCCTTCATCTCGCGCAAGATGACCGGCGGCTATTACCGCAGCCTCAAGAAGGAGATGGAGGCGCTCATGGCCAACATCCCTGCCATCGGCGGCAACATCCTGCACTTCGCGAAGAAGGCGGAGAACTCGCTCAAGGGTTTCCTCACCCCCGGCACCCTCTTCGAGGGTCTCGGCTTCGAGTACGTCGGCCCCATCGCCGGGCACGACCTCCCCACCCTCCTGGGTGTGCTGGAAAACGTAAAACGGCTCGAAGGGCCGATCCTTTTGCACGTGATGACCAAGAAGGGAAAGGGCTACCCGCCCGCCGAGACCATGCCGGACAAGTTCCACGGTGTGGCGCCCACCAAGCCGGCGAGCGCCTCCCCGGCCAAGCTCCCCCCTCCTTCCTACACCAGCGTCTTCGGCAACACCATGGTGAAGCTGGGCGAGATAGACCCGAAGATACTGGCGATCACCGCCGCCATGCCCGACGGCACCGGCTTGACGCCGTTCGCCGAGCGCTTCCCGGACCGTTTCTTCGACGTGGGAATAGCCGAGCAGCACGCGCTCACCTTCGCGGCGGGGCTCGCCGTAGAAGGGTTCCGCCCGGTCGCCGCCATCTACTCCACCTTTACCCAGCGTGCTTACGACCAGATCTTCCACGACGTCTGCCTGCAGAAGCTGCCGGTCACCCTCGCGCTCGACCGCGCAGGCCTCGTCGGCGACGACGGCCCGACGCACCACGGCAGCTTCGACATCTCGTATCTCCGGCACCTCCCCGAGCTGACCGTAATGGCGCCCAAAGACGAGAACGAACTGCAGCACATGCTGAAGACCGCCCTTTACTCGGGGCGTCCCATCTCGCTGCGCTACCCGCGCGGCGCCGGTTTCGGCGTCCCCCTGGACCATGAGCTGCAGGAGCTTCCCATCGGCAAGGGCGAACTCCTTATCGATGGCGGCGATCTCACCATAGTCGCCATAGGGTCCACCGTCCATCCGGCACTGGAGGCCGCGGCCCAGCTAAGGCAGAAGGGAATCTTCGCCGCCGTGGTCAACGCGCGCTTCATAAAGCCGATCGACTCCGAGCTGATCTTGGCCCAGGCCAAAAAGACCGGCTGCCTCGTCACCGTCGAAGAGAACGCGCTTTTGGGCGGCTTCGGCAGCGCCGTGCTCGAACTCCTTTCCGACGCGGGATTGAACGCGGTCCGGATCAAGAGGATCGGCATACCCGACCGCTTCATTGAGCAGGGGACCCAGGCACAGTTGAGGGCGGACCTTGGTCTCGATGCCGCCGGCATCGCCGCCACCTGCGAAACATTCCTCAAAGGGGAGAGCGGAACGTCTCCGCAGCTTGCCGTGGTCAAATAGCTTAAAATCCCCGGGAGTCACCAGATGCGGGACAGGCTGAGCGGAAGATTTTCTCCGGCTTGTCCCGCAACCTTGTTCGTCCGTAAAATCCAGAGCCATAAAGGAAGCCTACTTACCATGCGTTTTCCAATGCGATTGAACTATGATCTGACCAGGTACATCGTTTCCAACAAGCTGAACAAGATAGAGAAGTACCCGCTGGTACTGATGCTTGAGCCTACGCACCTATGCAACCTCGCCTGCTCCGGGTGCGGCAGGATCAGGGAGTACGCCGACACCATTCAGGAGATGATGTCACTGAAGCAGTGCCTCGACTCGGTTGACGAATGCCCGGCGCCGGTAGTCACCATAACCGGCGGCGAACCCTTTCTCTATCCGCACATCTTCCAGCTCATCGAAAAGGTACTGGAGCGCGGCAAGCACATCTACCTCTGCACCAATGCGCTGCTGCTAGAAAAGGCGCTGGACAGCATGAAGCCGCACCCGAACCTGGTCATCAACGTGCACATGGACGGCATGGAGGAGACCCACGACCGGATACTGGAACGCCCCGGCACCTTCAAGATCGCCATGTCCGCCATCCGCAAAGCCAAGCAATTGGGCTTCAGGCTCTGCACCAACACCACCATCTTCAAAGAGACCGACCTGATCGAGATAGAGATGCTCTTCTCGCACCTGAAGGATATCGGGGTCGACGGCTTCTTGGTCGCGCCCGGATTCGGCTACGAGGCGGTGGGAGAAAAGCTTTTCCTGGAGCGTCGGGAAATCCAGAAGAAGTTCGAGGAAGTCTTCGAGATGAGCAAGCGTTTCCGGTTCTTCTCCACGCCCATGTACCTTCGTTTCCTGAAAGGGGCGAAAGAACTCGACTGCACCCCATGGGGGAACCCGACCAGGAACCCGCGCGGCTGGAAGGCCCCCTGCTACCTGATCACCGACGAGCACTACGGGAGTTTTGCCGAGATGATGGAGAAGACGCAGTGGGAGAAGTACGGCGTCGGCAAGGATCCGCGCTGCGCCCAGTGCATGATGCACTGCGGCTTCGAGCCGACCGTGGTGGGAGAGATCGGGAAGAGCTGGAAGGATATCTGGGAGATGTTCTGCTGGAACTTGACCTAAACCTGAGCCCAGCTCAGGGTGGGGTTGCGCCAGAACGAGGCACAGAGCCTCAGGCGGGAGGATGTGACATTCCGCTCTGCCTTTAGAAAAAGAAAAGGGGCCTGTAGGCCCCTTCTTCAGCTTCTACATCTGCTTGATCACGCCGCCAGTTTCCACTCTCTGTCTTGACCCATTTCCACAAACAGTCGTAGAACGGTTGCAGCTTTCCTAGCAGCGCCTTCTCGGTGGTAATCCATGATCTTTTTGCCACGCGCTATGATTTCACGGAAAAGTAACTCATTCGATTTACTCATCTCGACCCGTCCATGTTCCCACTTGCTAACCTGGGTCTTGTCGATTTGCAAATTTTTGGCGAGGTCGGAACTGGACCAGCCCAGAGACTTACGGAGGAACACGATCTCGGGCGCCAAAAGCCGCTCTTCCTTCTTCACAAGGAACTTGGCGATACAGTCATGCAGGCCCTCGATGTTGCGAATCTTGGGCATGACAACGCCACACTCGGGGCATTTCCGAACGGTAATCCCGCTCAGGGTGATGTTCTCAAGACCACATTCGCGATAATGATAGTTCTCAACAGACTCAATGAGTTCACTTCGATCACAAGTAGGGCATCTCATCTCTTCTCTCTCCATGCAGTCACAATCATCAGTTCGTCTTCGCCAATGAAAGTGACGACAACCGCCATCTTCTGAGTTTCAACCCGGTACCGCCAACTCCCGTTTACGTACTCGCTTTACTCGGTTTCAACGGCTCAACCATAATATACGCCCTCGCCACTAGGACACCAACACAAATGTTGTGTTCAATACAACCTGTGACAAAAGCTGTCAGTTGCTGGGCTGCAATTAGATTCTGCGAGCATCCCGCGAGGATACTAATTTCTATCGAAGCTTGTCCGGGTCTAGACGCTCCGGCAGGTCAGGCTTGAACGGCACGACCTTGCGATTGAACGTTACGGTGACGGTCTTCGCCTTCAACAGTCAGAATCCGACGAAGGCAACGATCTTCTGCAGGACCTTCCCCAATGTCTCAAGACATGTACGGCTTCTGGATTAAACCTGCTACATCCTTACCGATAAAGTTCCGGGTCACCTCCTGCCTGTTGTAGCCGCTGGAGATCACCCCCCTGACATCGGTACCGATCCGGCGCGGTTCGACGCCAGTAGATGACAGGATCAAAGAGAAGAGCAGGATGACGAGAAGAAAAAGCTTCGGCATTGACATGACCTCTGCAAAGCGAAAGTCGAAGCCTGCAGCGATATTATTGACAATGGTTATGAAGGAGAATAAATTGAAACGGATTTATGACAACAACTCTTTTTTGTCTTCTCACATAGCTTTTTCGAACCCCCTTCTGATTGGGATCTGCAGCAGTTCTATGACACGGAGGAACCGGTGGATACTTATTTCGCTCCGGCAAAGCGGGCAGACACTGACACCTTGAAGAAAGAAATAGCAACTGTCGCCTGTAACCCGATCATTCATGAATTGTTGAACAGCATAGGCGGGCTGATTGCAGTGCTCGACGAACACCGACAGGTGGTTGCGCTCAACGACTCCCTGCTTCGGGTGATCGGGATCGAAGATCCGGGAGCAGTGCTGGGACTGCGCCCGGGCGAAGCGTTGGCTTGCGTCCATTGCAACGAAGAGCCGTCCGGATGCGGCACCACTAGGTACTGCTCTACCTGCGGCGCCGCCATCGCCATCACCGCGACCCTGGCTCACAACAAGCCTGAGGAGAGGGTATGCGCAGTCACGGCGAACAGGGGGGGTGGATTAGCTGAGTTTTCACTATTGGTGAAGGCAAGCCCGCTAACGATCGAAGGAAGACAGTTCGTTCTGCTCTTCCTACAGGATATAACACTTGAGGAACTGAGAGCCGCGCTGGAGAGAACCTTCTTCCACGACATGGGGAACATGTTGACCGGGCTTTTGGGAGTAAGCCGTTTGCTTGACGCCAAAGGCAACGACTCCATGCTGGTGAACGTGCTGCAACAGTCGGCCCAGAGGCTGTACAAGGAAATGGAAGTCCAGCGATGCCTCTTCAAGAACGACATCAGCGAACTGCGGGTGGCGCGGGAGGAAACAACACCGCAGCAACTGCGGGATGAACTGAAGAACATGTTCGACAGCCATTCGGCAGCAATCGGAAAAACGCTCGATTTGACTGGGGAACTGCCTCAACTGTCCATCAGGACCGACGTCTCTCTGGCGCTGCGGGTGATGTGCAACATGGTGACCAACGGCTTGGAGGCAACGGATGCGTTCGGCAAGGTCAAGGCGTGGTTCGTGGAAAGCGCCGATGCTCTCACTTTCTGCGTCTGGAACGACACCTGTATTCCGGAGGAAGTCCGGTACAGGATCTTTCAGAGAAGCTTCACCACCAAGGAAGGAAACGGCAGGGGCATCGGCACCTATTCGATGAAGCTCATCGGCGAGAAACTTCTCGGCGGCAGTGTGACTTTTAACTCCTGCCAAGAGCAAGGAACTGTCTTCAGGTTCGCACTTCCGAAGGGATAGTTCTGTTTGGCTTCATCCAGGATGCTTTGTAGGGAAGGCGGTTGGGTAGCATTTCGATCTGGAACTGGTATAGTCGTATCTTCTGCAACAAACGCATAGACTATAACGATAAGAGGAGACAGACATGAGCCAGTACCAGATAGCAATTATTGTAGGAAGCCTTCGCAAGGACTCGATCAACAGAAAGCTTGCCCAGGCGCTCATAAAGTTGGGGCCGAGCGAGTTCTCTTTCAAGCAACTGGAGATAGGCGACCTGCCGCTGTACAACCAGGACCAAGACGCAAACCAGGCTGCATCCGTCGTCCGGCTCAAAAACGAGGTCAGGGCCGCCTCGGGCGTCATCTTCGTCACCCCTGAATACAACCGCTCGATCCCTGGGGTTCTGAAGAACGCCATCGACAACGCCTCGCGCCCGTATGGGGACAGCGCCTGGACCGGCAAACCCGCCGGGGTGTTGGGAGCGTCCATCGGGACCATCGGTACCGCGTTGGCGCAACAGCACCTGCGCAACTGCCTGGCCTACCTCGACGCCCCCACGATGGGACAGCCGGAGGTGTTCATCCAGGTAAAGGAAGGCTTCTTCGACGAGGCAGGCAACATCACCAGCGCGGACACCGTTCGTTTCCTGCAGGGGTGGATGGATCGATACGTGCTTTGGGTGAAGCGCCACGCCGAATAGGCATGACGATCCTGGAGCACAAAGAAATGAAGGGGCGGCACCTTGCGGTGTGCGCCCCTTTTTGCGTGCTAGGGATGGATCGGTTGGAAACCGAGCCGGATACAGCCTGGACTGCTTGGACCGTTACCTGCTGAATGCCCGTGGAATCAGCAGAGCATAAAGGGGAGTTTGCTGGAAACGGGGAGAGCTGGAACTGGCACCGGCCGCAGGCGCCGGCACGGGCCCATCAGACGACACGCCTGGCGCCTAGATAACGAGGACGATAGTAGCCGCTGTTCATGTCCGAAATGGTAACCTCCCCCTTCCCCGACGAGGCATGGATCATCTTGCCGTCCCCGAGATAGATCCCGACATGTGAGGGATAGGAGGCGTAGGTCTGGAAAAAGACTAGGTCACCCTTGCGCAGGTCACCCTTGGCGACGTCGACGCCGACGTTGATCTGCTCCCGGGCGGTCCGGGGAAGATCGACCTGGTGCTCGCGGTAGACATGCTGCACGAAGCTGGAACAGTCGATACCCGCAGTTCCTTCCCCGCCGAAGCGATAGGGGGTGCCGAGGTACTGCGCCGCGGTCGCGCCGATGGAGTCAAGTTCGTCCCCCGCTACGGACATGGAGGCCTTGGGCTGCGTCTCAACGGGTGCGGCAAAAGGGGCCGCAGCGGCACATGCCTGTCCACGGGAGAATTCCTTGGCGCCGCGCAGATTCGCCAAAAAGTTTTCCACTGCCCGGGTTTCGGCCCCGGGGGACTCGGCAGCATCCCCCGATAACGAGAGGGAGCTTTGCATCATCTCGATGCGGAGCAGTTCGGCCGCGGCCTGTGGTGCCGCCACCGTTTCCCCCTCCCGAGGCCCGTCTATCGCATCGAGCAGGGCGTCGAAGGAGGATCTCCCGCCGCCCCGCTTGTTGGCACTGCGTATCGCTGAAGCTGTAGCGGGCGTCATTGCCCCCTGTAAAGGCTGAATGCTCATCGTGTCTTTCCTATGGCACCTGTGGTGCTACCTAGCTCACTTCCACCCTTTGGTGGTGGTGATTTTGACAAAATGTCAACGGACCGTCACCGTGCCGTTAGCTAAGTAGCTGAAACGGCATCTGCCGGCCTGACTGGTGCTGGCTAAATCACTCCGCAACAGCAATCTGCAAAAGGGTAGCCAAACAACAGGAGCACGAAGCAAAAAAAGAGAAATTCAGAGAGAAAAGAAGGGCCGGTGCCGTTGCGGAAGACGATGGCACCGGCCCTTTTCTACTTGAAGGGGAGACAACGCCGCAGAAGGCGCCGTTAGGTGATCAAAGGACGAATTATGATGCAGGGAGCAAGTTGCAGCCGGTTCTAATCGCCGAAAGCTTCGCTGTCGTATACCTCGGGGGTTTCCCGCGAGGTCTTCACAACGGTCCCTTTGTAAAGAATATACTGTCTGTGGCAGGCACAGGTATAAGCCAGCTTCACGCTCCAGTGGGCCTGTACATAGTTAGGATAATCATTACGCAGACCGCATTCACAGGTGAATCCGCTTTCGTCATGCTCTATGTTTGTCCCCATGACATCCTCCTGCCGCCCTAACGCACCAAAGAGTCAAAGAGACTTCGCGTATGGGCGGGTTGCCGACAGAGCCCCTGCGCGTTCAATTACTACAGCGCCCAGTCCTCTGACTTGTCTGTCATCTCTATCTTACAATGAAAACCCTTTACGATTCTATGCAGCATCCCCTGAATGTCAAACTCGCCTGAAACTTCCCAGCGCGGCGCCGATAGTAACGTGACCATTGGCCTGATGCCCTATGTGTAAAGGATTTTAAATCAGATAGGAAATTACTTTTGCTAGGCCTGGTTCCTCTTGAAAAGGAAATCACTCCATCTCTCGCCGGACCTGGTCAGCGGTTGCTGCGCCTTGCGTATAGGATCGCGCCCGATCTGAACCCACCCCGAAGATCTCAGAAAAGCGACAATCTTCTTTTCCCGGATCAGGTAGTCAAGCATATATGACGGCACGTTCTTTTCTTCGCCGTTATTGAAAATAACCGGAATTCCCATCTAAACTCACCTCTTGTCTGCTGCTTTCCAGTTTGGACTCACCTCCGTTTCAAAACTCATGCCTAGCCATCAAGCCGATTCTAGCCTAGCTCCGCTCTTAGCTCAAGACAATATTGGTCAAAACCATACGAGTTATCGGCAGCAGCGATCTAACCAGTCAAACCATCCTGCGTCCCCCCTCCACCGTCGCTTCGCACAGCCAAAAAGTACCTTAACCTTACACATTAAGAATGGCCAAAAAACTAAGTTATCACCCTTGCCATTTCATGAATAACTGTTAAGTTACTGTACCATGTTTGAAATGTCTAATAAAAACAGGAGGTGGTCACATGATTGACGTAAAGTACGATAGCTCATAAAGCGTCCCCTCCCCAAGGTCCCCCCCTGAAGCAGCGCTCGCTACGGCTCTCTCTTCCCAGTTCAGCAGCAGCCTTAATGGCAACACAGGCATCTGACCAGAGACAAGGAGGATTTATGCAAGGCACGCTATGGAAAAAGTTTTCAACTTTCTTGATTGCCTCAACTGCTGCAGCCGCACTGTTTCTGGGCGGCTGCGAAGGGGACAAGGGTGATCGGGGTGAACCTGGCAAGAACGCCACCTCATTCACCAATATAAGCTCCCTTACCCCGCAACAGCAGGCAAATCTCACCTTCGACCAGACCAACAGCACGGTTACCAGCGTCTCCATCAGCAGTCCGCCGGTCGTCAAGTTCAAGATCCTCGACAGCAACGGCAACCCCGTGATCGGCATCGGCGCCAGGAACTCGACTGGGCAGCTGCAAAACCTCGGCTTCACCCTCGCGAAACTCGTTCCCGGCACCAACGGCAGCCCGTCTCACTGGGTGAACTACTTAGTGACCACCGTTCCTGCCCCGGGCTCCAGCACACCGGCTGCAGCCAGGCCACCCGAGCGCGACCGTGAGGGGACCTTGATAGACAACGGCGATGGCACCTACCAGTACACCTTCGCCCGCGACATCACCCAGATCCAGACCCAGGTGAACGCCATGACCTTCACCGGCAACAACCGCAGAAGCGACCTGGGCGATTTGACCTATCAGCCGAGCCTTACCCACCGCCTGGTGATCCAGTACGGCGGGACCATCCTGAACACCTCCCCGTCGATTCCCTTCAAAAATGCACTCAACATCGTCTACGATTTCATCCCGGCTACCGGCCAAGTGGTGACCTCCTCGACCTCTAACGCACAGGAGCGCAACATCGTGTTCACCAAGTATTGCAACGAGTGTCACGGAAGCCCAGGCGATCCCAATAACCTCAACGACCTGGGCTTCGGCTTGGGCATCACCACGCCTCATTCCGGCCGCGTCGACACCCGCTACTGCGCGATCTGCCATACGAGCCAGCGTGCCTACGGACACGCCATCTCCGTGGCCACCAACGGCGCCTTCACCGACGGCACTTTCGTCACGGCCGAAACCACCACCGCGGACGTGAATACCGACGACGTGCAGGTGTTGGGCGAGTTCGTGACCATGGTGCACAAGATCCACATGGGGAACAGACTGACCGAAACCGGCTACAACTACGCCGGTGTCACGTTCAACACCATTGCCTACAGCCAGGATCCCGCCCTTTGCCGCAAGTGCCACAGGGGCGACACGCCGCAGCAACTGGCGGTCACGCCGCAGGGTAACAACTGGAACACCATGCCCAGCCGCAAGGCCTGCGGCTCCTGCCACGACAACGTCCACTTCTCGACCGGCCTAAACCACGACGGCAATCTGCCACAGGCGAACGACACGGCCTGCACCGGCTGCCATACCCCGACGGCTATCCAGACTTCGCACGCAAGGGCGCTCGCCAGCCCACTCAACCCGCAGCCGATCGCAGGGCTGACCAACTTCGAATACCAGCTGCAGAGCGCGACCATCAACGGGACCAGCAACGACTTGACCATCGTCTTCCGCATCCTTGGCAATGGCACCCCCATCACGCTGGCCACAGCCGCGCCCGGCCTCACCGCGCCGCTTGCCGGCTTCACCGGCAGCCCGTCCTTCCTGCTGGCCTACGCAAGCCCTCAGTTGGAGACCGGCACAGCAGTTCCGGCCGATTACAACAACCTCGGCAAAGCGGAGGCGCAACCTGCCTTGGTATCCATCGCCGCGCTGCTCAATACGACGACTAACGCAGCTGTTGGCAGCATCGCTGGCCCGGACAGCAACGGCTTCTACACGGCGACCATCAAATCAGCGGCAGCCTTCCCGGTAGGGGCGAGTATGCGCGCAGTCGGGATGCAGAGCTACTTCACCCAGACCGGTTTTGACGCCTCGATCGCCGGCCGCCACACCAAGGCGGTCATCATACCTGTCACGGGCGACACAGCGCGCCGCACGGTAGTCGATCCCGACAAGTGCGCCAGGTGCCACGAGTTCTTCGAAGCCCACGGCGGGCAGCGGGTGTACCAGACCCAGCTCTGCGTAACCTGCCATAACCCCAACCTGAGCACCAGCGGCCGTGCCATCTCCGACGCCAAGCTCGCCGGCTTTGCCTTCACGCCGATCCAGCTCGGCATCCTTACCACCTGGGACCCGGCCTTCAACAAGGCCACCCCTGGATACGCCCTCAGCTTCGCTGAGTTCTCCAACAACTTCAAGGACTTGATCCACGGCATCCATGCCGGGAGCGCGGCAGAGGGCGGTATCCGCACCAACCCCATCCGCGACGTACGTAACGGCCCGGGCACCAACATCACCCTCATCGCCGGCGAAGAGATCACCTTCCCGAATCTGCTCTCCAACTGCGACGCCTGCCACCTGAGCGCCCCCGCCGGCACCAACCGCCAGACCTACAAGGCGAACCTGCCGCCCAACGTGCTGCCGTCGACCCAGGTGACTAGGAACGCCGCCGTCGTGGCCGGCGCGACCACCGCCAACATCACCGCGGCACGCACCACGGTCCCCAACCCCGAGGACCTGGTGGTGGCCCCCATCACCGCCTCCTGCGTCAGCTGCCACGACAGCGCACTGGCCAAGGCGCACATGCAGGCCAACGGCGCGCAGCTTGGCGCCGCCCTGGCAGGGCCGTCCTACACCAACATGGGCGTCCCGCGCTCGACCCTGCCGTCCGCAACCGAGCAATGCGCGCTCTGCCACGGCGAAGGGCGGGTAGCCGACGTCGTAGTGGTTCACCAGAGGTAACAATAAGCGCCACAACCAGCCGGGGCACGATAACCGTGCCCCGGCCCATCGCTCCTCGAAAACACCTGCAGAACCGGGGGCCCATCTGCCCCCGGTTTTATTTGCAACTGCATTTCCCCACCAGCAAACAGAGACGGAACCAAGAAAGGAGGAAATGTCTTGAAAATCCAAAAGAAAATAACGGGAGCCGTCCGTCCCTGTGTTTTGAAGCTAGCGGGAACCGCATTGATTACCTGTTCCCTGCTTGCCTTCGACCACCCGGCGGCTTACGCAACCTCGATTTCCGGAGATTCCCTGACCATCCTGCGCCTGAGGGAGAACAAGCGGGATGACCAACTGTTCCCGCTATACGAGTACCTGAACCTCTCAGCGAGCGACACCGGCAGCCAAGGGACCATATCGGTTCAGTTGGGCGGCTGGGGACGCATCGACCTGGGGGACAGAAGCAGCCAAAGAAGGAGCGACGGAGACATCCAGTATGGCTTCCTGAGCTACCGGGCCAACAAGAACAACCTCCAGTTCAACGCCGGACGCCAGTGGGTAGTCGAGGGGGTCGCCACCGAGAGGCTGGACGGCCTGTACCTGAGAACCGATCTCGTCGCCGGCTTTACCGCGGCGACCTTCGTCGGCACCCCCGTCACTACCAACCCCAACTTCGAAGGGGGAGAGCTGATCTACGGCGGCAGGATCGCCCACACAATGCCCAAGTACTATTCCATCGGCCTCTCGGCTCTAAGAAACGAGACCGACGCTGAAGGCCTGCGCGAAGAGGAAGGGGTGGACCTCTGGCTGCACCCGATACCGCAGCTGGATATAAGCGGCCGCTCCAGCTACAACTCGCTCAGTAAAGGCTGGGCCGAACACGCCTACACCCTCAGTGTGACCCCGATGGACGCGTTGAGGCTGAGCGCATCGATGCAGCGCATCGACTATAAGGACTACTTCTACCATGTCACGACCAGCGCCCTCAGCCTCACCAACGGTATCCTCGATCCCAACGAGGAACTCTGGAACGTCGGGGGGAGCATCGGTTTTCTCCCCACGAAGAACGTGAACGTCGCGCTGGAGTACAACCGCTACGAGTACGAGATCGCCGGCGACGCCGACTACTACGGCGTCACCGCCAGCTTTACGACCCCTACCGCCCTGACCGCCGGTGCCTCCTTCCACCGCATGGACGGCGACACTGGACCTTTGCGCTACAACCAATACCGGGCCTGGGCTACTCAGAAATTCGGACCGGCCGACCTGACCCTCGATTTCTTCGATGTTGATTTCGACAGCAGCATCACCGGGAGAACCAACACCTACTCCCTGGCCGCGGCCGCGGGATACAACTTCAACCGAAGCCTGAGAGTCACAGCGGACATCGACTACCAGAGGAGCACCGACTTCGACAACGAGCTGCGCGGATTGGTGAAGCTGAGTTATGCATTTGGCTTCGGAAAGGAGGGGAAATAGTGAAAAAGATATCGTTGATGGTCCTGATGGGAGTGACACTGTCGTTTCTTTACGCCTGTGCCAACACCAGCAGCATAGCCCGGGTGCACCCCGAGGAGGTAAAGGGACTTCCCAGATGCGCGGAATGCCATACCGACACCTGGACCGCGCTGAACCACCAGGCACAGGACTTCTACCTGAAGCACAAATTCTACGCCGCCCAGCAGCGGGCCGCCTGCTCAACCTGCCACAAGGAATCCTTCTGTGTCGACTGCCATGCACATAAAGAGGAAATCAAGCCCAACGACAAGTACAAGGAGAGGCCCGAGCTGAATCTGCCTCACCGCGGCGATTACCTCAGCCGGCACAGGATCGACGGCAGGATCAATCCCGCCTCCTGCGTTAAGTGCCACGGGAGAGAAAACAACGAGAGGTGCAAGACATGCCATCGATAACCAGACCAGCTCAAGCTGTCATGCTTTGGTGCCTTTTGGTCCTGCTAGTCGCCGGTTGCGGGGACAACAACTCGCACTCAAGTTACGACCCCGACCTGGGTGCCCATCCCGACGACTGGCTTCCAGCCCGGCATGCGACAGCCGCCTTCGGGCACCTGCAGGACTGTACCCCGTGCCACGGCACGGATCTGACCGGCGGCATCTCCAAGGTCGCCTGCACGGGTTGCCATCTGGGCAGCCCAACGGACGTGCACCCGCTTGAGTGGGGGGCGCACGATTACGCACGGCACGGCGAGTGGATCCGGCAGCAAGTGCTGCAAACAGGGCGCACACTGGGGGATATCGGCACCCTGGGGTCCGGCACCCTCGGCACCACGCTCATCGGTCCGGCCACCCAGGTGACTGCTAGTTGCGCCACCGCCTTCTGCCACGGCAGCAACTACCGGGGTGTGGCAAATTCCGGCCCGTCCTGCTTCGATGACCAACCGGGGGTAGTCGATTCCAGCTGCCACATCGGCAACGCCTTCTCGGTCCACCCGATAAGCTGGCTGCCGCCCAGACTCACCACCAGGGTAGGATTCCCCGTCCCGACCATCCTTCCTGCCCACGGCGTGTACGTCGAGACCTACGGCCCCGCCGAGTGCTCGATACCTATCTGCCACGGTACCGGCACACCCGAGACCATACACGTAGGCGCCGGTAGCACCAGGATAACGGGGACCACGCTCACCACGCCGAACTTCGGCCAGACCGGATTCACCGGCTTTGCCATGTTCACCACAGGGACCGCAAGGGTCCAGGTCGCCAACACGGGACGCTCCTGCGCGGCGTGCCATTTCTGACGCCACGGCACTCCTGAAGCAAGCAAAAAGGGGGCCCCGGATCCGATCCGGGAGCCCCCCTCTTTTTGCAGCCAAGGCCTTTTTCCCTCAGCCCCTTTGCTGTGATCACCCCTGTTCCAGCAGGTTTGACAGTTCCGATCGCTCGTGCGCCACCCGCACCTGACTCCATCCCAACTCCTGCGCCATCATCTCCAGCACCACCGGAGCCGCAATCTGCGCCCCCCTCTGGTCCAAAAGCGCCAAAGGAATGCGCCGCTCCAGGAAATCCGAGGGAGAGAGCGCCATCTCGTTCCGTACCGCGTAAAGCACCTCGCCCTTAAGGTAGGGGTGCGGCGGCACCAGCCTCTCCCCCAGCTCTCCCTGGCAAAGCTGCGCCACATCTGTTGCCAATGTCCCGTAGGAGCCGTGCAGATGCAGGGCGACGTCGGGTGGAAGCGCAAAGCGCTTCGCCAACACGGTAGCCCCCTGCGCCTCGAACCCCTTGCCGCCATGCAGCATGATACGGTCGGTGCGGCATGCCCCGCTGGGGGCGAGTCCCATATTGGCGACAGCAAAATCGACCGTGTCGAGCGCCATCTTGCGGTAGGTGGTCCACTTCCCGCCGACGATGGTGATGAGCCCGGTGGGGGAGCAGCTGATGACGTGGTCGCGCGCAAGCTCCGCCGTATCCGCCGTGTAAGGATCATGCACCAGCGGCCTCAACCCGGCCCAGCGCGCCATGATGTCCCCCTCATCCACGGTGAGGTTGAAATAGCGCCGCAGGTGGCGCAGCAGGTAATCAACGTCCTTGTCGTCGGCAACCGGCGTAGTGCCGGCCGTTGCAGGTTCCTCCGTGGTGCCGACCAGGCACATCCCCTGCCAGGGGAGGATGAAGACGACGCGCCCGTCCTCGGTCTTGGGGATCATGATCCCGGTGTCTGCCGGGGCGAACTTCCCTGGGAGCACGATATGGCTGCCGCGGCTCAACCGCAAAAGCGGCGCGGCCGTAGGGTCGTCCATCCGGCGCAGGAGGTCAGCGGAAGGGCCGCAGGCGTTCACCACGCATCGGGCCCGGATCTGCCAGGAAGCCCCCCCCAAGGGGTCCCGCACCAGTGCGCCGGCTACCCTCCCCTTTTCCCGGACCAGCCCGACCACCTCCAGATAATTGCTGAGGGCGGCTCCCTCCCTAAGTGCGGTCAGCGCCAGCGCGACGTTCATGCGGGCGTCGTTGAACTGCCCGTCGTAGTAGAGGACTCCCCCTTTGAGCCCCTTCCCTTTGATCTGGGGAAAACGCCGCAGCATCTCGGAAGGGGAAAGGTAACGGCTGTGCCCGAGGCCCGCCCCGCGCGCCAAAAGGTCGTAAAACTTGAGCCCGGCCCACATGTACGGGACTTGTGCCAGCCGGTACAGCGGCGTGACCAGGGTCAATCGCTGGCACAGGTGGGGCGCGATCTTCAACAGCACGCCGCGTTCGTGCAGCGCGTCGCGCACCAGGTTGAACTGAACCCTGTCCCGGTGCAGGACCGCAGCCTCCAGGTAGCGCACACCTCCGTGCAAAAGCTTCGTGCTCCTGCCGCTGGTGCCGCCGGCGAAATCCCGCCGCTCGGCCAGCGCCACCTTGAGGCCCCGACTTGCCGCGTCGAGCGCGATACCGCAGCCGGTAGCGCCTCCGCCTACCACGAGAAGATCAAAGATCTCCCCCGATTTCAGCCTGTCCAGACGCTCTTTTCTGTCAGTCACCTAAACCTCCAAAACATTAAAGTCATGCACCACAGAGGACACAGAGGCTCACAGAGGAAAACCATAACTGCAAAGGCGTTTAACAGGGATAAAAACGGATGAAAGGGATAAAACCATGCAAAAGCTTCTGGTTTAACCAATATGTTCTTTGTTTTTGCAGTTATCCCCTGTATCCCCTTCATCCCTGTGCAACGTTTAAAAGGGTTTTGTTTTCCTCTGTGTCCCTCAGTGTTCCTCTGTGGTGAGCGCCTTTAGTTCTTTTCCCATCCAAGCGAAAGCCGCACGCACTTCTGCCATCCCCGGTGCAATTCCTCGCGCCGCTCTCGCTCCATCTGCGGCTCGAAGCGGCGGTCCAGCGCCCACTGCGCCGCTATGGCGGAGGTATCCAGCACTCCGGCCCCGATACCGGCCAAAAACGCCGCCCCGAGCGAGGTGCTCTCGGTACAACGCGGACGAAGCACCGGGACACCCAAAAGGTCCGCCTGAATCTGCAACAGCAGGTTGTTGGCAGCAGCCCCCCCGTCCACGCGCAGCTCTTTGAGCGCGATACCGCTCGCCTGCTCCATGGCGCGGATGGCGTCGAGCGTCTGGAAGGCGATCGCCTCCAGCGCGGCACGCGCCAGGTGCGCCTTGGTGCTCCCCCTGGTTAGCCCGGCGACCACACCCCTGGCGTAGGGGTCCCAGTAGGGGGTCCCAAGGCCGGAGAGCGCCGGAACGAAATAAACCCCGCCCGAGTCCGGTACGCTCGCGGCGAGCACCTCCACCTCCCGCGCATTCCCGATCAGCCCCAGCCCTTCCTGCAGCCACTGCACCGCCGCACCGGCGATGAAGATGGAGCCCTCCAGGGCGTACTGCACGGCCTCGCCGGGGAGCTGCCAGGCGATGGTGGAGAGAGCTCCGTCGCCAACGCCGGGGCGCGCCCCGCTGTTCATGACCACGAACGCCCCGGTACCGAAGGTGGCCTTGGCCATGCCGGGGGCGAAGCACCCCTGCCCGAAGAGCGCCGCCTGCTGGTCGCCGGCTACCCCGGCAATGTGGATCTCGGCGCCGGCGACCTCGCCCGAGGTGTGGCCAAACCCCGCAGCACTCCCCCTGACCTCGGGAAGCATCCCGCGCGGGATGCGGAAAAGCCGCAGCAGTTCTTCGTCCCACTCAAGGGTGTTGATGTTGAAGAGCATGGTGCGGCTTGCGTTGGAGATGTCGGTCAGGTGGCTTTTGCCGCCGCTCAGCTTGAACATGAGCCAACTGTCGACCGTGCCGAAGCAGACCTCCCCCCGCTCGGCACGCTGGCGCAGCCCGTCCACCCGGTCCAGAAGCCAGCAAAGCTTGCTCGCCGAGAAGTAAGGGTCGAGCAAGAGCCCGGTCCGCTCGCGCACCATCGCCTCCAGCCCCTGCTCTTTTAGGGACTCGGTCAGCTCAGCCGTGCGGCGGTCCTGCCAGACGATGGCGCGGTGCAACGGCAGGCCCGTTTCCCGCTCCCAGACCACGGTGGTCTCGCGCTGGTTGGTGATGCCGACACCGGCTATTTGGGAGGGCGCGATGCCAGCCTTGGCGACGGCCTCGGTGATGCAGGCCAGTTGCCCTTCCCAGATCTCCTGCGGGTCGTGTTCCACCCATCCCGGGTTCGGGTAGTGCTGCGCCAGCGGCCGGGACGCCGTCGCCAGCGATTCCCCCGAGGCGGCGTAGAGGGTCGCCCTGCTGCTGGTGGTCCCCTGATCTATGGACAAGAGGTATTCCACATCTCCTCCTTCAGGCTATTGGAACCTGATGATAAACCTGGTCCCGATCCGCTCCTCCTCGTGCTGACGCATGAAGGGAGAGCCGTCAAGCGGGTTCTGGTCGTAATACAGCATGAGGTCTGCCCGCGGCAACAGGCGGATGCCGACTTCCCCGGTCCAACGTACCGAGGTGCGCCCGGGGCGGATGAAATCGTAGCCGGTGTGCGAGCCGACCTCGGGGCGTACGCCCAGTTCCTCGCCGGCAACAACTCCCTTCTGCTCTACGGTCACCATGGGAAGCTTGGCCCCAGCCGAGAGATAAAAGCTTTCGGCAAGCGACAGCCGCCACCCGGCCTGGGCGTGCAGACGGTGGGTCGACTGTTCGAAGCCGCCATGCAGTTCCTCGCCGGTGCCCCGGTAGTCCACCCCGAGTTCGGGTTCCAGCGACAGGGCCGAAGAGGCCGAATAGCTCAAACCCGCATTGGTCAGAAAACGTGTGGTATCGAAGAAATTGGCGGTCGCCAACGGTTCGGAAAGGGTCGGTGAGTCGAGCGGACTGGAGAGTTTCGGCGTGCCGTGGCCTGCTCCATGTAACGGAGTTGCGAAAAGGATGACTGTCAGAAGGGCAGCTAGAGGGGCTCTCATGCCGACAGTGTAGCAAAAAGGCGTGGGAGGTTCACGGATAATATCTAATTATTCTGTCTCAGCCTTGGCCGAGACACTCTCTCTGGGAGCGCTGTCCGTATCCGTGTCAGCCGCTATGAGTTCGACCGTTACCTTCCCCAGGGAGATTTGAGTTTCCACCTTCACCGGCACCTTATGAGCGTCGTCGGTGAGCCAGATGGTCACCTCTCCCGTCCTCTTGAAAATACCATCGGTCTTCAGCACCGGCTTGATCACGATGGTGTCCGCCTTCCTGAAGCCGGGCAGTGTGATCCGCTCGCGCCGCAGGACCTCGATCGGGAGGTCGGCGTAGGTGTCGCTGTCGTAGACGTGGAGCGTCTCCGTCCTGCCCAGCTCCAGCGGGCGGTTGCGCAGGTAATAAAGCCCGGAGATGATGTCGGTGACGTCGCTATTGGGGACGGTTTCATTCAGGCTGCGGTTGGTGAGTCGGTCGATCCAAAACACCTTCTTGTCGCGAAGCATCAGGGTGAAGGCCCTGTCGCTTCTGAAGTTTCCTTCCTGCTGCCGTATCCGGGTCAGGATGAAGTTGCCCCCGATGTGGCGTGTCTCCACCAGGTCGTCGACCGGATAGATCCCGGAAACAGCCGGAGCCGACTTCACCTTCAGGGAGATGCGCACCTCCCCTTGCTCGTTTTTCGCCTCAAGTTCGGCGCTCCCCACTGGCAGGTTGAACATGCTGATCTGGTAGGTGAGGTGCTCCTTTGCCGTCGCCAGGAACTCGCCTGCCTGCCGTAGCGGCGGGTGGACCAAGGGAATCGTGCCCTTTTTCGGGAGGGGTGAGGCGGAGGCCTTGGGCGCCTCCTTTTCCTTCTTTGTGACGGTTTCAGGAACAAGAGGCGTCGCAGGCTCGGCGGGACGCGCCGGTTCGATGGCATTGTTCCCGATCTGTGGCGGGAGGGGGGGCGTGGTCGGCTCAGCTGCGACCACATTCCTCCGTGCCTTCAACCGTACCGGCATGGGCTTCGCTACCTCCGGCAGTTTTGGTTTCGTAACCGGCACGGCGGGGGGAGTTGCCTGGGCCAAGTCGACCATAACTGCCTGCAGCGGGAGAACCGCGTTCCCGAAGTCATACCTGCCGTACTTCCAGACAGGGAACAGAAAGGCCAGGTGCACCAGCACCGAAAAGGCGATGCAGGACGATCCGATGCGATTTTTGTGGAGAGGGAGCACCATAATTTGCTTCCTTAGCCTCGTGTTGGGCAATGCCGAGCGCGGCGCCGCCATCCAAGTGAAAAGCCCCGCCTCTTACGAGGCGGGGCAGGTCCTGCTTAGGTTGCTGCATGAAAGCCCGGTTTACGGACGTTCAGATGCGTTCCATACGAAGGTGGTGCGGTTGTAGCCGGCAAGGTACTTGAAGCTCTCCGTAGTCCCGGTGTTGGAGTTGGCGCCCTTGGTGTAGATGTCTGCGCCGGCGGCGTCCTTCATGCCGGAGGCAAGCGCGGTGGCTCCGGTGGAGAGGTCCATGGTTTTGTTGTCGAGGAAGTCGATGCTGTCGTAGAGCAGCCTGCGGGCGTAGGTGCGAGCGTGGGCATGCGCCGCCGGATCGCGCTTCAGCACGTTGATGTTGAAGCAGGCCCCCATCAGCTTCTCAGCCTCGGCAGCGGTAAGAGCACCACCGCGGGTCCAGTCTTTCACCGCGGTTCCCGCGGCAAGGTTGTCGTCGTAGAAGTACGGGTAGGCTGCCTGGTTGTAGCTGATGTTGTAGTTGGTCTTCAGCGACTTCAGTGCAAGAGCGATTGCGTTCTCGAACGGAAGAGCACCTTCATCGTCGATGAATGCCTCAAGGTCGGCCGGGGTTTTGACATCGTGACACTTGGAGCAAACGTTGTCGATAGTCTTCTGCCCCAACACAAGCGTGTGATCGCCGGCAGCATAGTGGCAGGTCACGCAGGGGCCGTCGGAGTCGAGGTTGCCGGCGACGAAGAAGGCAGTGTTGTGGCTGTCGCCGTTGATGGCGCTGGTGCCGAGTTTGCGGTGGGTAGAGGTCAGCTTGCCCTTGACGGCGGCGCTGTTGACATCGACAGTGTTGTCGGCGTCAGAAGTAAGGGTCTGGCCGTAGGAAACGATGGCGGTGCCGGTGGTGCCAGGAACCTGGGTGTTGGCAGGTACGAAGTTGGTGTACCCGATCTTCACGTACATGAGGCCTGCGGCTGCCATGTAGTGGGAGTTCACGAAGCTAACGTTGTTGAAGGGGTTGGCTGCGGCGGTGAGGTCTGTGATGGAATTACCGCTGGCCTGGCCGACGTGGCAGACGATGCAGACGTTTGAAGCCTTCACGTCAGGATAGGTAGCAACTGCGCCCTGGAAGTTGTAGTCGGCCTTGATGGCGCCCGGTGCGCGCAGCTCGCCGGTGCCCGCATTCTTGTGGCAGCCCCAGCAGTAGAGGACCTCGTTTTGTACGGACCCCGTGGTTGCAGTCCAACCGCTCAGGTGCGAGAAGTCGTTGTTTGCCGGGTTGTAGGTGGTCGGGGCTGTCATGTAGTTGGCAGTACCGGTGGAAGTATGGCATTTCTGGCAGGCCGCGCGGCCGGTCCTGTCGCCGGCGACGGTGTCGTTGGTCTTATCCCAGTTGTAGTGGGTCCAGGCCTGTGCCTCGGTATCGGTGATGCCGGCGGCCATGACTGCATCGGTCATCCCCTGCGAACGGTCGTAGGTGCCGTCTGCTTTTTTCGGGTATGCGTCGACAGCAGCGTACTTCACGGCGAGCAGTCCGCCCGCATGGCCGGACTTAGCCCAGTCGGTGTAGATAGTGGCTTCAGGCGTGGTGCGGACATAGGTGCCGGTTGCGGTACGCGACAGGATGCTGGTGTTGGTCTTGGACTCGTGGCCATGGCAGTCAAAGCACGGATCGGCGCTGTTGGTGCGGATGTTGTAGCCTTCCACCTTCGCGGTAAGCGGGTCGTCGAAGTGGGTGGAGGCAATAACCCTGTTCCACGCGGTGTTGTGGAAGAACTTGGCGGTGCCGTTGCTGCCGCTGGCAACCAGGGTGCCGTTCGGGTTCAGATAAGTGTGGCACTGGGTGCAGAGCTTGTACTGATCGCTGCCGGTCTGGACCTGTGCGCCTAAGGTGACGCTCGGGTTCCAGTTCGCGTCGAAGCGCAGGTCTTGCGGTTTATGGGTAACGTGGCAGGTGTTGCACATGATAGCCCTGGCGTTGGCTACCGTGCCCGGGGCGTTGACGAGAGCATCCATGACCGTCTTGTCGCCGGTGAAGCCGAACTGCGCGGCAAGAACTGCGCCTTCGTGGGTGTGGCAGCGGTTGCACTTCTCTTCGCCGTTTTCGGTGACGGCGTTGAAGTGAATAGATGCCTTGTAATTGGTCACCAGCTTGTTGCTGTCGTGGCAGGTCTTGCACTGGTCCGGACCCGGTTTCGGGTAGGGCATGGGGCCTACGCCGTTGTGCTGTGCGCCGCCGCCGTGGCAGTCCTGACAGCCGACGTTCTGCAGGGCGTGAACGGATTGCGCGTAGTCGTCATAGATGACACGGCCAGTCAGCTTTTCGCGGGCGCTGCCGTGGCACTGGGCGCAGAGGGTCTCGTCTACTTTGGCAACGTTGCCGGCCGTGAGATTCCCCTCTTTGTGACTGGTACCGCAGCCGGCAAAGACGGCGGTCATCAGTAGTGAAGCGATTACGGCCGAATACTTAAATACCTTTTTACTCATTTTCAATCCTCCTTAGTTGATGGCCAACTAGCAGTTAAAAAGTTCCCGGCACGTGGCACTTGAGGCACACCTTGCTGCCGGCCTTGTCCTTGTAGTTCGAGCTGATCCCCTTCCAGTTGCGCGGGTGCGGATTGGTCTTGCCGCTGGAATGGCACTGGATGCAGACGTCCCCTTCCGGGTGGCAGGTCTGGCAAGACTGCAGGTTGCGCCTTGCCTCGATGGCATGCTCACCAAGCGCCGGTGCGTACTGCTGGTTGTTGGGGCCGAGCATCAGGTGGGACTTGATCCTCAGGCTCCCTTTAGGGAAGCGCGCATGGCAGGAGTTGCAGTACTTCTGGTCGTGGCAGCGGTAGCAGGTCTGCGGGTTGTCCTGCGCCTTGAGCGGGTGGAGATTGACAAAGTCGCTACGGTGGCTCTTGGGCACATAGTCGCGGCCGAAGTTAGACCGGGAAAGGTCGGCATTGATGCCGCCGCCCTGGTGGCAGTCAAGGCAGAAAGACTGGGTGTGGCACTGGCCGCAGTTATTGTTGGCCTTGCTGGCCACTGTGCGGTGATTGCGCGTCCAGTCACCGTCATGGTTAAGTGCAACGCCCTCGCCTTTGTGGCAGTCGTTGCACTCGGAGATCTTCATCTCCGCGTATTCCTTGTGCTGCTGTTTCTCGGCCAACGCCTGTTGGGCATACAAGGCTGACATCAAGCACAGCATGCAGATAAACAACATATTCCTCACAGTAGCACCCCCTTTCTAGAAGTCGTAATCGAACGCAAGCCGGCCCGAGACATTGTTATCGTATCGTGCGTTAACATCGTCCTGGATGCGGCCGGAGACAGCGATGTTTTTGGCAACTTTGTACTTGCCCCCCAACCAGTACCTGCGTGCGGTTTCTTCGCCCGTAAGCGAGTCGCGTTGATAGACGTCGTAGGTGAAACCAGCGCCTATCTGGGAAACCTTATTGAGGTCGTAGTTGGCATCGATGATAAACCCGTTGGTGTTGCCGTAGTACCCGTTGCGGTTGTCGTACTCGACATTCACCTTGAGCGGTTCGATCGGGCGGAACGAGGCGCCTGCCTCGTAGACGTTGGCATGGCCATCGTCGCCGTACCACTGCCGGTTATAGCCCAGCTTCAGCGAAACCATGTTGTTCAGGTTGTAGTCGACCCTGAACACCCCTTCGGTGTAGTCGTTGACGGCAAAGACCGAGTAGATCGAGGTGGTGTCGAAGGTCGCATAGCTCTTGTAGTACTCGCCCGTGAAGACAAGATCCGATCTAGGGAAGTATTTCACCCCGCCCAGCAACTCGTTGAAAGCTTCGGCGGTCGTGTCGTACTTGGCATTGCCGTACACCTTGAGGCTGTTGAGCAGGTACTGCTTGAACGACCCGCCGACGATGTCACGCGTGATATTGCCGCCGTCGTACTTGCGGAACCAGCTCAGCTCAAGATCAGTTGCCTTCTGGCCTACCAGGTATGCGCTCATGCCGATTACGGCATTGCCGGCGTCCCCCGTCTCCCCGTTGAGGCCAAAGATGACGTCGTGCCCCCCCATGACAGTGAAGGCAACCGGCCCAACGTTTTTCAAGTCTGCCTGGATGCCGTCTACGATGGCACTGCCTGCTGCGAGGTTCACGAACTGCCGACCGAACTTGAAATCGATCTTGTCGAACAGGTCGCGGTAGTCGCCGTAGAGGTAGTAGAGCCTGCCGTTCAGCCCTTCACCGTTGGTGAAATCCTGCGATCCCCTGCCGTAGCCATGAATCGAGAACTTTCCAGCCTTGTCGATGTTGGTGACCGATAACCGCAGATATTCGGACAGCTCGATCTGACGTTCGTCACCCAACAACTCATTGTTGAACGATTGGAACTGGGTGGAACTTCTACCATGGATCTCGGCGCCCCAGCCAGCGGTGGCCGGGAGCATGGAGAGACACAGAAGCAATAGTGGAACCTGTTTGATCCCCATTAATTCAACCTCCTTTCTATTCGATATCGCATCTACTACCGTTCGACTTCTTTTCTTTCATAAAAGCGGTTGGACCTCCTCGTAGATATTGTGAACATCTGGATTGTGGGCACGAAACTGCCGGCCTGTTCTATTAATATTTTTCTACACTGTCAAAATGCTATGCTTGAATTATTCTTACGGCAGCTCGTTAGAAGAAGAGTGTCCCACCCCTAACTAAGCTGCGTTTATTTTTGAAAATTCACGGTGAGAGTCGCTTTAACTAGGGAAAGATTAGTGCCAACACATGGTAACGATATGGCACTGAATTGGTTACGACATGGTAAAGGTACAACAGAGATCTGGTAGTGCAAGTGCGTCCCCCATTTTGATACATTTTTTGTACAAATAAATTTTGCCTATTAGAGCAATTTCATTTTTTAAAGCAGAAGGGTTTAAAATTAATACTATTTAATTGGAGTTCGAAATGCTTAACTTCTGTATATGCGGTCATCTAACGGTGGTAACCACCTATCACTACAGCAAGTTCCTGACCAAACTCACAATGTGTTGAATGTAGGCAATATATAGATCTCAATACATAGTAAAAAAACCATATTAGTCTTGATATTTTGACCGATCCGAGCCGTTTTATTGACATATTTAGTTTGGTTCTAAGTCATAGTCTGTTTCTTCGGCAAGCACAGTGACAGCTTTAGGAAAAATTTGACTAAGATCATTTTTTTATCCCAAGTATCTGCTAGACACGGAACGATTTTCAAAGACAGAGGACTCCATCATGACTGGCATAGGGACCATTTTATGTCATTTTCTTCGGGACTTATGACTGTAAAGCTCATACTGGTGTCTTGAGATGCGAAAGCTGAGAGCGGAGCAGGAAGAAAGATGAGGAAGGATGGCTGGAGCGGGGGGAATGAACTGTGGGGCAAACTTTGTCACGATGGGTCAGTGTTGCAGTTTCGGTGCGTGTTCCATAGGGGGGCGCACCAGCACCAGCAGCAACAGCATGGCCAGCGCCGACAGCGCGGCTCCGAAGATGAAGGGGGCGACGGGACCTGCGTGCTGCCAGATGAGGCCGAACAAGAGGCTGGCAGGGAGCGCACCGGCGCCGATGGCGAAGTTGTACCAACCAAAGGCGGCGCCGCGCATCGTGGCATCGGACATGTCAACCAGGTACGCCTTCTCCGCCCCCTCGGTGAGGCCGAAAAACAGGCCGTAGAAGGCGAAGAGCAGCCAGACCTGCATCTCGTTCGCGGCCAGGCCGAAGCCGATGTAGGCCAGCGAGTAAACGCACCACCCCGCCACGATCACCGATTTCCTGCCGATGCGATCCGACAGCGCTCCGAAGGGCATGCTGGACATCATCTTCACCAGGTGAAAAAACGCCCACAAGAGCGGGATCCTATGGGGCGGAACGCCGAGGGTACCGGCCTTCAGCAACAAAAAGGCGTCGGAAGAGTTGCCAAGGGTGAACAGGAAGAGGATCAGCAGGTATCTGCGGAGCGGACCGGCGGGAATCAGGGCGAGCTGCAACCGTTCCTTGTCAAGCGGGACCCTTTCGGTATCCCTCACTTTCCAAACGATCAGGAGCACAGCCAAAAGGCCTGGGATGGCGGCAAGCCAAAAGACGACCCTAAGATCGGTGACGAAGTAACTCAAGAGGAGCGTCGCGACCAGGGGGCCGACCAGGGCACCGGCATGGTCCATGGAGCGGTGGAAACCGTAGGCCTTGCCGCGCAAGGAGGGGTCGACGGAATCGGCAATGAGCGCATCCCTGGGGGAGGTGCGGATTCCCTTGCCCACCCGATCGCCGGTACGGATCAGCAGCACAGTTAAGGCTGAGCCGGCGCTGCCGATCAGCGGGCGCATGAAGGAAGAGACAGTGTACCCGATAAGCACCAGCCGTTTGCGCCTTCTGACACGGTCGGAGACAATACCGGAGAGGAGCTTCAAAAGCGAGGAGGTCGACTCCGCGACCCCTTCGATGGCGCCCAGAAAAGCAGGCCCCGCGCCCAGCACCCCGGTCAGAAACAGGGGTAGCAGCGGGTAAATCATCTCGCTGGAGACATCGGTGAAGAAACTGACCAGCCCTAGTATCAGAACGTTGCCGGTAATGCCTTTGAACATGGTGCCCCCCAGGCTTTGAGTCTAGCCGATGGAATCACACTGACAACTTCAAACGTCAGGACAGATATAATTAGAACAGATCAATTTTATTGACATTTGGTACCGGATTTATTACCTATCTTTTGAGCTAAATCTTCCCTCACCCTAACCCTCTCCCAGAGGGAGAGGGGATTGAGGACCTCTGCGGCAGAGAGATAGTCCTTTATCGTTTCCCAGTGAGGGGATAAAAGAATTCCGCAGCAGGAGATAGTCCGGCAATGGTCTCCCCCGAGAGGAGTTAGAGATCCTCTGCCGCAGGAGACAGTCGCTGATCTGAAATTATTGAGTAACTGGAGGCACTGGCATGGACAAGAGAACAGGTTTCATCGGGGGCGGCAATATGGCCGAGGCGATCATCAAGGGCCTAGTCGCCGGAGGAGTCCCGGCAGGAGAATTGACCGTGTCCGAACCTTCGGAGCCGCGCAGGAAGCTGCTGGCCGAGAGGTACGGGGTCAAGGCCATCAACGACAACAAGGCACTGATCCAGATGAGCGACACCATCGTCCTCGCCGTCAAGCCGCAGGTAGCAGGCCAGGTGCTGGGAGCGATAGGGACCGGGTTCGTCGACAAGCTGTTCATCTCCATCATGGCCGGCGTTAAGAGCGCCGCCATAGAGGGCATTCTCGGTTCCGGCGCCCGGGTGGTCCGGGTGATGCCGAACACCCCCGCCTTGGTCCTAAGCGGTGCATCCGCCCTATCCCGCGGCGACAATGCCACCGAAGACGACCTCACCCTTGCACGCAGGATCTTCGACCTGATCGGTACCACCTGTGTGGTGGACGAGAAGCTGCTCGATGCCGTAACCGGCGTCTCCGGCAGCGGCCCCGCCTACGTCCTCACCTTCATCGAGGCGCTAAGCGACGCAGGGGTGAAGCACGGGCTGACGCGGGAAGTGGCGACCCAGTTGGCGACCCAGACCGTGTACGGTACGGCGAAGCTTCTTCTTGAGACGCACGAGCATCCAGCGGTGCTGAAGAGCAACGTAGCCTCCCCGGGCGGGACCACCATTGCCGCCATGCACTCCCTCGACCAGGACGGTTTCCGCGCCGCCACCATCAACGCCGTCGACGTCTGCGTGGCCAAATCGAAGGAACTGGGGCAAAAGTGAGAACCAGGTCGACCGTCATAGTGCGGGGGAGGGTTCAGGGTGTCTCCTTTCGTTACCACACAACGCGCGCAGCAGCCCGCAACCAGGTTTCAGGGTGGGTTGCCAATCTCTCCGACGGCTCCGTCAAGGCATGTTTCGAGGGCGAGGCGGACGACGTCGAGGCGATGGTTGAGTGGTGCCGCAGGGGGCCCGAGTCGGCCCGGGTCGACGAACTGAGCGAGCAGAAAGGGGAGTACGCCGGGGAGTTCACCGGTTTCGAAATAAGGGGCGACGATGAATAAGGGAATTTTGCAAAGTCTTAAGCAATTGGCCGGAGTGGCAGTACTGGCAGTGGCGACGTTTTTTTCGACCGCGGCTTTAGCTCAAAGCGACCTGGATCTGGACAAGGCAGTGAAGGTGGGGACCGGAAAGACCATGGTGATAGAGTTCACCGATCCCGACTGTCCCTTCTGCAGGAAAGCCGAAGCGTACTTCCAGAAGAGAAACGACGTCACCCGTTACATCTTCTTCATACCCCTGGCAAAGCACCCCGCGTCCAAGGGCAAGGTGCAGTACATACTTTCCGCAAGCGACAAGGTCAAAGCGATGTGTGAAGTAACGTCCGACGATTTCGACACCAAGAAGCTGTCGCAGATCACGGCCAAAGGGAAGAAACTGCAAAAAGAGCACGAAGAGATCGCCCGTGCCAACAAGATGACCTCAACCCCCACCTTTGTCATCTACGGCAGGATCATAGAAGGCTTCGACCTGAAAAAACTGGAGCCGCTGCTGAAATAGCCGCGGCTCCAGTGAACAGATTCAGGCAGGTTTTAGTTGTCAATTATCCATTGTCAATTGTCAATTGCCTTTAATAGGCCACCCCTTCTCATACCCCTCCGGGAAGAAGTTCTCGCGGGTCCTGTTGAAATAGCCGTACTGGATCTTCGGGAACGCCTTTTTCACCTGCTGCAGCATGCGGTACATGCCGATCCCCCGCTCTTCCACTCCCATGCGCTCGTTGTAAAAGGCGGGGTCGATGGAGAGGTTCCTCATCTGCAGCATGTCTACGCCGGTCGCTTCGATGAATTTCAGCAACGCCTCCACCTCTGAAGGACTGTCGGTCACGCCAGGGGAGACCAGGTAGTTGATCATAGTGAAAAGCCCCTTCTGCTTGGCGGCCTTCACCGACTCGACCACGTCTGCGAACCGGTACCCCTTGGGGCGGTAGTAGCCGTTATAAAAATTCTCCTGAACCGAGTTCATGGAAAACCGCATGGAGTCCATCCCGGCGTCGCAGAGCATCCGGACCCGCTCCGGCATGGAACCGTTGGAGTTGAAGTTCACCGTCCCCCGCGACGTCCCCGCCTTGAGCCTCCTGGTCGCCTCGGCAACCGTATCCGCCTGCATGATGGGATCCCCCTCGCACCCCTGCCCGTAAGAAACGATAGGGTCGGGCGCCTCCATAAGGTGCGGCAGCATCAACTGCACGATCTCCTCGGGCGTCGGGACGAAAGGAATCCGCTCGTGGTTCGACGGGCAGCAGTCGGAGGGCTGGAGGCTGATGCAGCCAAGGCAGTTGGAATTGCAGACCGGCGAGGTCGGAATCGGCGCTTCCCATCTCCGGAAGAAGAGGTTTTTGGCTGCAAAGCAGTGGTAGTCCACGGCACAGCGGGAGAGCTGCTCGATGAGCCTGTTCTCGGGGAACTCCGCCAGCATGCGGCGGACCAGGGGATCGAGCTTCCGGTCGTCGTAGTTTTTGGGAAGCCAGTTCTCGTTGTCGTCCACCCGCGTCGCTGCCACCACGAAGCGCTCGGTCTCCTCATCCCAGCCGACCGCGGTGTAGGACCAAAGCGGCAGGTGTACCTTCTTCTGGCTGTAGTCGCAGGCGGGCAAGAGCGTCCGCATGTAACCCGGCGCCATGAAGGCGGATACGGCCTGAACGGGAATACTGCGCCTTCCCTCCTTGACTCGGCTCACGGTGACGAAGCTACCCTGGCGCTCGTCCCAGGCGATAGGGGGGGTCTCCGGGATAGTGAAGAGGCGGCTGTCTTCCGGCAGGGGAATCAGCTCCACCGATTCCGGGAGCACCGCCTCGTTGGCGCTCATCCCGGCCATGGTCAGGTACGGGTGGTCGTAAATGTTCCCCTGGCTGTCTGCGTAGAGGAGTTTAGGAAGTCGTTTTGTTTTCATATCTCTATCCCGATGGAAGTGCGCTGACACCGCCGTTGTCTTTTATCTGGTGCAAGCAGGCACAGTAGCAAAAAACGCCTATCCCGGCAAGAAGAAGGGGGCGCCGCTTTTCTCTTCGTACTTTCCGTGGCAAATATCTCCAGTATCGGCTACAATCCCGCCCATGAAGATCCTGCTTTCCACGCTGCACGCAAAGTACGTCCATGCCTCACTGGCCCTTCCCTATCTCGCCTCAGCCTGCGCCGACTTGCCCGGGTTGGAGTTCCGCATCCTGGAACTGACGGTGAACGAGCAGCAGGACCAACTCCTCGGCAAACTGTTCGCCGAGGCGCCGGACGTCCTGCTCTTCTCCTGCTACATCTGGAATACCGATCTCACCCTGAAGATTGCCTCCGACCTGAAGCAGCTCCTTCCCGGCACCTTCATCGTCCTTGGCGGCCCGGAGGTCTCATACGGATCTTTCGAAATGATGGGGCGAAACGCCGCCATCGACTGCATCGTGCGGGGAGAGGGAGAGGAGACCTGCCGGGAGTTGCTGCAGGCCCTGGCAGGCGGAGTCCCCCTCGACGATATACCTGGCATCACCTACCGGGACCACGACGAGGTCGTCGCCAATCCGGAGCGCGGAGCGATAACAAAGCTGGACAGCATTCCCTCCCCCTTTGCCGCAGGCCTGGTGGACCTCGACAAGCCGCTTGTCTACTACGAGACTTCCCGCGGCTGCCCCTTCTCCTGCGCCTTCTGCATGTCCTCTCTGGAAAACGGCGTCCGCTCCTTTTCCATGGAACGGATCGAAGCCGACCTGCGCCTGCTCATGGATAGGGGAGTAAAGACCGTGAAGCTGGCGGACCGGACCTTCAACTTCGACACACAAAGGGCCAACGCCATCTGGCGCTTGATCCTGACGGAGAACAAGTCGAGCAAGTTCCACTTCGAGATTGCCGCCGAGCTTCTTACCGAGGAGAACCTGGCGCTGCTTGCGGAGGTCCCGGCCGGGATGTTCCGCTTCGAGATCGGCGTCCAGTCAGGCGGCGAAAAGACGCTCGCCAAGGTGCAGCGGAAGTCGAGCCTGGACAAGCTGTATCAAAATGTGAGGGCAGTCATTGAGAGGACCAAGGTGACGGTCCACCTGGATCTTGTCGCGGGTCTTCCCGGGGAATCGCTGGAGGGTTTCCTGGCTTCACTGCAGGGGCTTTTCGAGCTGGGGGGAAATCACATCCAAGTCGAACCGCTCAAGGTTCTAAAGGGGACCGCCATGCGCGGCATCGCCCGCAAGGAAGGTTACGCCTATGCCGAAGCGGCGCCCTACAAGGTGCTGCAGACCCCTTGGCTCAGCTTCCCGGACCTCCGCCGCATAGAGACCATCAGCCGTCTCCTGGACCTCATTTACAACAGCGGCAGGTTTGCCGCCTCGCTGCGGCAGCTCGGCAACGGCAAGGAACTGGCGCAGGTCTTCGCCGATGCCGCCGACTTCTTCGAAAGCGAAGGTCTCATGGCCAATGTCTCGCTGCAACTTTTGTTCGAATCCGTATGGCGTTTTGCCTGCAGCCGGCTTGCGGGAGAAGAGTTGGAGCTGTTCCGTGACGCCCTTTGCTTCGACCACTGCATGACCGGCTATCCCGGTGGCCAGTGTCCCAGTTTCTTCACAGCCAACGTCGAAAAGAGCGAGCAAGGAGCGCCAGCCGGGCTCGCCGCCAAGCCCGCCGAACGAGTCAGGTACTACCGGCGCAGGTTCGCCAGGGATTATCGCAGCATCCCTTGGGGCAAAGCCGCGGTAGAGCTCACCTTCATCTATCGCTCAGCCCCCGGAGAAGGATTGAAGGTCGAGATTCTGTAGTTGCAGCAGCCAGCCCAGCCCAGCCCCCGGTTTCTCCCCTTGCACTCTTGCCCCACAAGGCAATACTGGAAGCTTAATTTTTTCCAACACACTGCTCAAGGGAGTGACCATGGAGTTCTTCACCGTCTCCTGTCTGCGCAAGGGAAGAGTCTCAGTCGACGGACTGTACCAGGGGGAAAACAAAACCGGCGGGACACTGAAGGTTTTCCAGTGCCGCGCCGGTCTGCATGACGTTTCTTTAGAATGTAAGATCGGGCAGAAATGCCGGGAGATGACACAACGTGTGCTTATATCCGGGACCAACGCCATCGTCCCACTGGTAATCGGGTTCGTCTGCGAGGTCCGGGACGGATCGGACCAGAAACGTCATTAAAGTTTCACTGTGCAGTCTTTAAAATCTCCAGCAGGAAGTTCCAGAAATTTGCGACGCTGTCTATGTACACCTTCTCTTCCGGGGAGTGCACCTTTTCCATGTTGGGCCCCAGCGAAATCATGTCCATACCGGGAATGCGCTCCCCGATGATGCCGCATTCGAGTCCGGCGTGAATTGCCTTCACTTCCGCATCGCGGTCATAAAGCGCACGGTAGCACTGCAGCGCCAGCTTCAGGATGGCCGAATCGACGTTGGGCTGCCACCCTGGATACCCCTCGCTCACTTCCACCACCGCACCACCCAGTTGGAATATCGACTCGACGCCCTCGACCACTTCCCCGAGGCGCGAAGCGGAGGAACTGCGCTGGCTGGTGACCAGGGTGACGCCACTCTCGCTGGTGCTGATGACAGAAACGTTGGTGGAGGTCTCGACCAGTCCGGTAATGTCGTGGCTCATGCGCTGGACGCCGCTGGGAAGCGCGGAGATGGCCTTAAGAAGCTTCTCCTGAACCGTCGCATCCATCACCTTGCCACTCCCCGCATCATCCCGGCTCATAGCCAGCACGACGCCGGAGTCGACATTCCCCAATTCCGCCCTGAATACCAGGTCCAGTTCCGGCACCAGCGCCTCGGCCTCAGTCAGCTTCGCTGCCGGCAGATAGAACTGCGCAGTCGCCTCACGGGGGATAGCGTTCCGCATGTTTCCCCCGTCGATACCTGCAACCCTAGCCCCGATTCCGGACAGCCTGCAGAGCGCGCGGTTCAACAGCTTGATGGCGTTTCCCAAACCCTTGTCTATCTCCAGGCCAGAATGCCCGCCCTTGAGCCCCTTGACCGCTACAACGAGCGCAACGGCGTCCGCCGGTGCCGCTTCAGTTGCGTAGTTCCAGCATCCCACCGTATCCTTGCCGCCCGCACACCCGATGTAGAGCGCCCCTTCTTCCTCCGAGTCCAGGTTGAGGAGGGTTCTGCTTTGCACCAGGCTTGGGCTCAGGTTCTTGGCGCCGGTCAGCCCAGTCTCCTCCTCTACCGTGAACAGGAATTCCAGCGGCCCGTGTGAAAGGGACCGGTATTCCATCAACGCGAGGGAAGCGGCGACACCGACTCCGTTATCCGCCCCCAAGGTGGTGCCGTTTGCGGTCACCACCTGATCCCTGCGCACCAATTCGATGGGGTCGTTGAGGAAATCGTGCACCTTGTCCGCATTCTTCTCGCACACCATATCGAGGTGGGACTGCAGGCAGATGCCGGCTACGCGCTCTTTACCCGGTGACGCTGGTTTCCTGACCACGATGTTCCCGCAGGCGTCCTGCGCCCCTTGCAGGCCCAGTTGCTTCGCCCGGTCCAGGATGAAAGCGCCTATTCTTGCCTCATGACCCGACGGTCTCGGAATGCCGGCAATTTCTGCAAAACAGCGCCAAAACGATTCAGGTTCCAACCCACTTATTGCATCAGACATTTGGTCTCCCGTTCACGGTGAAAGTCCGCCTACGCGGCTAAAACAAATCCCCCGCAAGCTTCTACAGGGGATCTTTGGAGCTTAAGTGAGCGAGCAGCGGCAGGCTAGTACTTCTGCGCTTTCGCCTTTGCCTGGCTGAACGCCGCGGCCGAATCAGGCAGGTACGTTTTAGGCGGCAGCTTCGAGATTTCCTCCTCGATCGCCTTTATCCTATCCACCGTCTCCGGGTGGGAGGAGAAGAAGCGCGCTATGCTGCCTGGATTTTTCTCCCCTGCGGCAGCCAGTTTCTGGAAGAAGGTCACCATCCCGTTCGGGTTGTACCCGGCCTTGTACATGGTCTCTACGCCCAGGTAGTCTGCCTGGCTCTCCATCTCACGGCTGTAGTACATGGTGCCGGCTTTACCGAACATGTCTGCGGCCAGTTTGGAGAGCTCGCCCTGATTTCCGCCCAGCAGCAGGGTGGCGATGAGCTGATAACCGTACTGCTGCGTCATCTGCTTCGTGGAATGCCTTGCCACCACGTGGTTTATCTCGTGCGCGATGACTGCGGCCAATTCGGTCTCACTGCCGGCAGCCTTGATGAGGCCGGTATTCACGTAGGTGTGCCCCCCGGGGATGGCAAAGGCGTTGATAGTCTCATCCTGCACCACCTGAAAGGTGTAAGGGAATTCAACCTTCCGCACCCCAGTCAGCAGCTTTTGCCCAACGCCTTCGATGTAGCTCTGCAGTTGCGGGTCGTTTACCACCTTGTGCTGTTTTTCTATCTCGACTGCAAACTTGTCACCCAGCTGTTTCTCTTCTTCCACCGAAACAAGGTTGAATCCGCCCACTGAAGACTTGTTGATGGCGCAGCCTGAAACCAGCGGCACTGTGATAAGGATAGCGATGAGGAATGACTTTAGGAATTTCATCTGGGTTACCTCACTTCTTGGATTGATGTGGAAGACTCTATGTCAGCGCTGAGAGGCATCCCGCCACTCAACCGCGCCAAGATTAATGTCACTAAGGAAGGTGTAGACAAGACTGACTGTACCTTCGGACCGATACTTCTCGGGAATATTAACATAGTTTGTATCACGGATCGACTCCGAATAGTGCAAGCCTATGGCATGGTGACCATATATTCTTACCGTTAATGCCGCGTCCCCACTGAATACGAACTCGGACCCCTTTGATCTGTCAGGCCCAAGCGCGCTCACATAATACCCTCGACTGGTGACATCGAGGATCGTTTTGTCTCCAAACAGTACGCTCAACGCGAGCAGCACCTGCGGAGTGGCGCCAAAGTGATATCCCCTTTCCTCGGCGACGTCCGTCTCAACGCCGGTTGCTCCGAAGCCTACTCCGCCCATCACCGTCCCTTGGACGGCAATACCTGGAGCGGCCCAATATTGCCCTGTCGTGCCCAGAGACAACGCAGTGGTGGAGACGCGGAACAGGTACGGCGAAATATAGTCGTAGCTTCCATAGAGGCCCCAGATTCCGCGGTAGTCATCACCTACGTGGTAATCGGTCCCCTTGAGCAGCCCCCTGATAGTAAGCGACTCGACCAGGTTGTGAGTTCTTGCCCGAGTGGAGATTTGGAAGTCGAAGTAATCAAGCGGACGGTTGTAGGTGTACCCGGGTTTACCCGGCAGACCATAGGACATGGCGAACTCGGCAATGGCGTTGCCGTCCCGGCTCGATGGACGAACCAGGGGGCTGAGGTTGTGTGAGTGCACGTTGGCGCTCGCCCCAACCATGCAGCGCCAGAGCGTCGCCGGCTGGTGATTGGGATAGACCTCCTTGAACCTGTCTCCAAAAGCGATGCGGTTGAAAGCCGTCGAAGGCGATATGACTGCCGCGGCAAGCTTATGTCCCAGCGGCGGGTTGGGACCGGCATCCTCCAGCACCAGCCCGGCCATGCGGAATAGCGCCTCCCCCAGAAGGCTCCCTGCGTTGCCGGTAGTGATCTGGTCGTTGATCGACGGGCGCGATGTTTCCCCGGCCATCTCCCACAGAAAGCTTCCAACGTTGCTGTACACAAGCGATTGCCAGAAGTTAAGGCCGGATGAGCGCGCCAGCCCGTACATTGTGGCTCCCTCGTAAGGGTGGCCGAACTGGTTCACCTTGAAAGAGTCCTGGTCGAAGTTCCAGTTCTGTCGGTGCAGGTGATCCCAGATAGTGGAGAAGTTGGTGGAATAAACTTTTTTGCCATCCTTCTCGCTGTCATTGAGGATCAGACGATCGAATCCATTCAGCAGCACGATGAACCCAGGAACCTCCAGCGCGGGAATAAGATAGCTTTTGCCCTCCCCCGTTTCCCAGGACAGCACCGGCTTCAATTGTCCTTTTGGTTCCGACGCATCCGCTCCTAACAACTGTGCCAGCTGAATTTCAGACTTGAACTGAGGTTCGCGCCAAAGAAACAAGGAGTTCCCCTCCATGCCGCCAATTTTTGTTACAGCATCAGCCACATCGCCAGTAGCTGCGCTTACCGTTACAGGCATATGCGACAACAGGATCAACACTGTCCCAGCAAGCCAGCTTGCTGCGCTATTTCGGCGCCTGGCATTCATAACGCCTCCACTCACGACAATGACTACTGTGCCTTGTTGCAAGATAGCTGATTTTGGCTGGAATCTAAAAAGAGTGGGAATTGAGACTGGCTGGTTAGATTATTAACACTCAATAATCTACAAGAACCGGCTTCTTTGTCAAGGCACACGGGGAAGTAGTCGAGCCGTATTGCAAGACACAGTACGCCCCATTGTCCCTGCCAGAAGCAGACGAAAAAGCCCCGCCAGAGATGTCTGACGGGGCGTCCAAATCGATTGGGAACAGGTGCGAGGATTACAACTTCCTGAAGCTCTCCATTTCACGATGCATGTCGTTTATCAGGTTGTTGATCGTCTCGATTTCTCCAAGCATTTGCTTGGCTTCTTCAGCGGTGCCCTCTATGAGTTGGTCGACCTCTGCTACTTCATTGCGCAGCATCTCGCCTATGGCAATCTGTTCCATGCAAGTCTCTTTCAACCTTTTGACCTTGTCATTGTCGTCCTGCACGCTCATCAGATAGAGCCGGTTGCCGCGTGCCTGCTCGTCGGTAGAGAGGGTAATCTTCTCAGACAAGCCACGCATCCGGTCCAGGCTGCGAACGATGAGCTGGGCGCCGGCCTCCTCCTCTTGAATGGCGCGACTGAACTGCTTCACGCGCGAAAGGTTCTTCTCGGCCTCCTCGGTAATCAACCTGCTTCCGGACGCCTGCTCATCGGTGGCCGCGGCAATCTGCTGCACCATTCTCGAAGCCTCCGCCGCACTTTCTTCTATCCTGTGCAAAGCTGCATCGGCCTTTTCCGATACCTTGACACCTTCGGCTACTTTTTCCTTGCCCAATCGCGCCGCTGATTCCGCCGCCACTGTCTCTTTCTGAATGTTGAGGACCAGTTCTTCGATTTCCTCAGTCGAAGCAGAGGTTCTCTGTGCAAGACCGCGCACTTCCTCGGCTACCACCGCGAACGCCTTGCCACGGTCGCCAGCCTGAGCTGCGATGATAGATGCATTTAAGGACAGAAGGTTCGTCTGTGAGACGACTTCCTTAATCACATCAAGGAACTCGCCCACCCGCAATGAATGAGAGGAGAGCCGTTTGATCGCATTCACGGATCGGTCGCTATGGTCCTCAATCTCACCCATTGCCGCAATGGTAGCAGCCATGGCAGCCATGCCTTCAACGGCCTGGACACGAACCTTGTCCGAGCAGTCAGAAGTGCGACGGGCGCTGTCACGAATACCCACAATGGAGTCGCCAATCCCATTGATTGAGTTAAAGGTCTGCTCTGTCGATGTAGTGAGAGCCTCTATGTTTGCGGAAGTACCTTTGATGCTTGCCGCCATTTCTTCGATCGAACCTGAAGTTTCCATGACCGATGCGGAATACTCCTGGATGCTGAGGGCAATGGCGTCCGTGGCTGCACTCATTTGAGTTGAAATGGAAGCGCGTTCATCGGTCCGGGAGGCGATGTCTCTGATTTCCCGAAGCAGGTCCTTAAAGAAGGCGTTCATGTCATCGATGGCTCTGATCGTCTCTTTCTCTTTGGCGGCTTGCTGGACGTTGTTGTCCACGGTCCTGCTGAAGTCGGAAGTAAGGCGCCCCTGTCTGTCCGATATGTCGGCAGCGAGGCATGACACGTTTTCCACCATTACCAGCACCCTGTTCATCAGTGCCTCGTTACACTCCATCAGTCGCTTTAGCTCGTCTCCCTTGCCGAGATCGACCTTTGCGGACGCATCGTTGGTAATTTTATAAAGTGTTTGCAGCTGATGCTCGACGTATACCCTCAGCGCTTCCTTTATGATCTGGTAGCAAAAACTGCCAACGATGAAACCCGCGGCGATGCAGCCAAAGACGTACAGCGGCGCGAATGCGTTACCGCCAAAGAACAGCCAGGAATAGAAAGGGAAAACGACTCCCATCAGAAGCCCGAAGCAGACCATGAAGATATACGTACTGCGCAGTGAAGAAAGATACTTTCGGAAAAACATAGATTGATTGCCTCAATACATATAAATATGCCTATGAGTACATTAAATATGAAATTGTGTCAATCCAATATGTAGTGCTAGTCGGTCGTTACTGGTATGGTTCGAAAAACGCAGACAGAAGTAACGGGAGGAAGAGGACTGTTAGCGGCTGGGGAGCAGCAGACGCGAAAAAGCCCCGTCAGGAAATTCTGACGGGGCTTTTCTATTAAATTCCCTGCGGCGACCTACTCTCCCACACCGTTACCAGTGCAGTACCATCGGCCCAGAGAGGCTTAACTTCCGTGTTCGGGATGGGAACGGGTGTGACCCTCTCGGCATAGCCACAGAGAAACTCTTAGCTCGAACCTTTACGGCTCTAGCAATATATTTCTCCACAATTGCATCTTCGTGATTTGTAGGTTTTGGTTGCTAGCAGTTTATGATCGGGGGGTGGGAGACCCACCCCCCTCTCTAAGAATTTTTCATGGTCAAGCCTCACGGCCGATTAGTACCGGTAAGCTGAATGCATTACTGCACTTACACACCCGGCCTATCAACGTTGTGGTCTACAACGGGCCTTTAGGGGATTGCTCCCAGGGATACCTAATCTTGAAGGAGGCTTCCCGCTTAGATGCTTTCAGCGGTTATCCTTTCCGTACATAGCTACCCAGCGACTGCTCCTGGCGGAACAACTGGAACACCAGAGGTACGTTCAACCCGGTCCTCTCGTACTAAGGTCAACTCTTCTCAAGTATCCTACGCCCACAGAAGATAGGGACCAAACTGTCTCACGACGTTTTAAACCCAGCTCGCGTACCGCTTTAATTGGCGAACAGCCAAACCCTTGGGACCTACTTCAGCCCCAGGATGCGATGAGCCGACATCGAGGTGCCAAACCTCCCCGTCGATGTGAACTCTTGGGGGAGATCAGCCTGTTATCCCCGGCGTACCTTTTATCCGTTGAGCGACGGCCCTTCCATACAGAACCGCCGGATCACTAAGACCTACTTTCGTACCTGCTCGACTTGTTGGTCTCGCAGTCAAGCTCCCTTATGCCTTTACACTCTACGGCTGGTTTCCAATCAGCCTGAGGGAACCTTCGCGCGCCTCCGTTACTCTTTGGGAGGCGACCGCCCCAGTCAAACTACCCATCAGACAGTGTCCCCGATCCGGATGACGGACCTGGGTTAGACATCCAAACAAACCAGGGTGGTATTTCAAGGATGACTCCACCGAGACTAGCGTCCCAGCTTCAAAGTCTCCCACCTATCCTACACAAGCTTATTCGAATGTCACTGTCAAACTGTAGTAAAGGTGCACGGGGTCTTTCCGTCTTTCTGCGGGTACTCGGCATCTTCACCGAGAATTCAATTTCGCTGAGCCACTGGTTGAGACAGCGCGGAAATCGTTACGCCATTCGTGCAGGTCGGAACTTACCCGACAAGGAATTTCGCCACCTTAGGACCGTTATAGTTACGGCCGCCGTTTACCGGGGCTTCGGTTCAAAGCTTCACCTTGCGGCTAACAAATCCCCTTAACCTTCCGGCACCGGGCAGGCGTCAGACCCTATACGTCGTCTTGCGACTTTGCAGAGTCCTATGTTTTTAGTAAACAGTCGCTACCGCCATTTCTCTGCGACCCTCCCAAGCTAAGAGAGCAAGTCTCTTCACCCAAAAGGGCATACCTTCTCCCGAAGTTACGGTATCATTTTGCCGAGTTCCTTAACCAGTGTTCTCTCAAGCACCTTAGGACATTTATCCTCACCCACCTGAGTCGGTTTACGGTACGGTCACCTGCTGTCTGAAGCTTAGAGGCTTTTCTTGGAAGCATGGGATCAACGACTTTATGGGGATACCCCCTCGTCATCAGCTCTCAGCGTTGAATGGAGAAAGGGATTTGCCTCCTTCTCCCGCCTACGACCTTAAACCAGGACTACCAGCGCCTGGATCGTCTACCCTACTCCGTCCCCCCATCGCAACAACAGGTGGTACGGGAATATTAACCCGTTTCCCATCAACTACGCCTTTCGGCCTCGCCTTAGGGACCGACTAACCCTACGCAGATTACCTTTACGTAGGAAACCTTGGGTTTTCGGTGACAAGGTTTCTCACCTTGTTTTTCGCTACTCATGTCAGCATAATCTCTTGTGATACCTCCAGCCGTCCTCACGGTCGACCTTCGCAGGCTTACACAATGCTCCCCTACCACTGGATCCTTAAGGATCCAATCCGCAGCTTCGGTACTACGCTTAGCCCCGTTACATTTTCCGCGCAGACCCACTCGACCAGTGAGCTATTACGCTTTCTTTAAAGGGTGGCTGCTTCTAAGCCAACCTCCTGGTTGTCTGGGCATTTCCACATCGTTTTCCACTTAGCGTAGATTTTGGGACCTTAGCTGGCGGTCTGGGCTCTTTCCCTTTCGACCGCGGATCTTATCACCCGCAGTCTGACTCCCGCAATAACAGTTAACGGTATTCGGAGTTTGGTTAGGTTTGGTAATCCGGTAAGACCCCTAGCCCATCCAGTGCTCTACCCCCGTTACTTACTTTGCGAGGCTATACCTAAATATATTTCGGGGAGAACCAGCTATCTCCGAGTTTGATTAGCCTTTCACTCCTATCCACACCTCATCCCCTGGCTTTTCAACGCCAGTGGGTTCGGGCCTCCACGAAGTGTTACCTTCCTTTCACCCTGGACATGGATAGATCACCCGGTTTCGGGTCTACCCCCAGCAACTAATTCGCCCTATTAAGACTCGCTTTCGCTGCGGCTCCGTTCTATGAACTTAACCTCGCTGCTGAGGGTAACTCGCTGACTCATTATGCAAAAGGCACGCGGTCACACTGGATTGCTCCATAGTGCTCCCACTGCTTGTAGGCATACGGTTTC